>JAJDDI010000050.1 GCA_029260375.1 Phycisphaerales bacterium
GATCGCCGATGACGACCTCCTCACCTTCTCGCCTTGTGATAACCAGCATTCGACGACTCCCGTCTCCGAGGCCCGGAGTCCTCCCAGGCCCTTGTGTGGCAGGAGGATACCATCGCGGACCGCCCAACAAAAGCGCGGCGGCTCCGGTTTCCCCCATGGCGTCCACAGTTCATCCTGATCTTGGTGGTTTGGGTCGTTAGTCGACGGCCTGCACGCCCGAGACGGACGGGACATGCTCTCGCAAGTTCCGCTCAATTCCCAGTTTAAGCGTCATCGAACTCGATGGGCAGCCCACACAAGCCCCGTGGAGACGGATTCGCACGGTGCCGTCCTGGTCGATGCCGACAAACTCGACATCGCCCCCGTCGGCCTGGATGGCGGGGCGGATCATCTCGATGATCCGAGAGACCTGGGCCTCGACCTCGGGTCCTGCTGGCAGATCTGTCTCACTCACGCGGCGGCGCTCCAGGCTCTTCGTTCGACCGAATCCATAGTACGCATCCGACCGGTCCCCGTACAGGTGATGCGCTGGGCTTCGGAGCGATCGCGAGCACCGCGTCATCTGCGAGCGATACACTTTGCCCCCATGCCCCAAGTTCACACCCGATCATTCGTCGCCGCCATCCTCTGCCTCGTGCTGCCCCTGGCTGGCTGCAGCCAGCCCAAGTACCAGGCGAGCGGCGATCCCATCCTGGACCTCCGGAATCCCGACCTGAGCGAGCGGAAGCGGCTCGATGCCGCAGAGACGGCCTGGGGCGAGGTCCGGGGGGGCGCCCGCGATCTTGGTGACTCGCGCCAGGCGTTCAAGGACCTGGCGTGGTCGCAGTCCACGCCGCTGCCGATCCGCCAGCGCCTGGTGGCCCTGCTCATGGAGGACGCCAGCCCGGAGGGGACCGAGGACTCGCACCGTCTGGCGGGCCTGATGCTGCCTCGTGAGACGGAGCGTTCGATCGTGGCGATCCTGGCCTCGGCCGCGGGCTCGCACGGGTGGACGGACCTGACGCCCGCGCTCGTGCGGAGCTACGCGCGCCCGATCGAGGACGTGGACGACTCGATCCGGACGGAGCGGGCCGCGCTGCGAGATCTGCACCCGGGGCGTGACATCGAGGAAGTGGTTTTTGAGGTGTTTCTCGACCCGGGCGAGGCGCCCGGCGGAGAGGGGTTTCGCTGGGCCGAGCGGGCCAGAGCGGACGCGTGGGAGCTGCTCTCCAGGCTGGACCCGGACGGCGCCGCGCGGACGACGTTGCTCACGACAAACCTGAACGCGGGGAGCGGCCTCAACGAGGAGACGAGCAATCTGGTCGCGGACCTGCGCCGATGCCTGCACGAGATGGGCACGATCCCGCGGACGGCGATGGAGCTCGAATGGATGCGTTCGCTTCAGCGCGCCCAGGACAAACAGCAGCGCGAGCTGAACTCCGCGTGGTGGTCGCAGGCGTCCGGGCACGTCGCGTCCCTGTCGGGTGAGCGGCGCAACGGGCTGGAGCTTCGCCACCTGGAGGCGATCCGCTGGGCGGGCGAGCACCGCCCGCAGTGGCTCAATGCCTCGCGTGAGCAGCTGCTCGCCGAACTCGACCAGAGCGTCGGGCGGCGCGAGGTGTTCCGAAGGACCAACGAGCTGGGCGAGGACCGGAGCGTGGGGGCGTACCGCTACCGAGACTGGCGCCCGAGCCTGGACTGGGCGGACGCCCTGACCCTGCTGGTGGTTGACGAGGCGCTCCAGGAGACCGAGGTCCGGGCGCGCCTGTTCCAGTACGCCAAGGCCGACCGGGACGACAAGAAGACCGAGTACGGTGGGACGCTCGAGGCCCGCGACGTGAACCCGGGATCTGGCGACGGGTTCCGCCTGGTCCTCTTCCGTCCGCGGGCCAGCGACCGACGCGACGACAAGCGGTTCGTGGCCAGCGACGACATGCTCCGGTACTCGGACCGGTCGCTGGCGCACTTCCACATGCACGTCCAGAACGCCAAGAACGGAAAGTTCGCGGGCCCCAGCGGTGAGGATCTGCGGTATTGCACGCGATCGGGGCGGACCTGCCTTGTGTTCACCTCACTGAACGCCGATCGGATGAACGTGGATCTGTACACACCCAACGGGACGCTGATCGACCTGGGCTCGCTGGCCCGTTGATCGTCCCGGCGTTCCTGGGACGGGCGGCTGGCGCATCATGATTCATGTCGGCGTGATCATCGCGTTCCTGACGGTATACCTGCGGGAGGCGCTGTCCGCGCCCATGCTGGCGGGGCGGCTGACCACGAGCGAGATCGTCGTGCTCTCGATCGTGCCGCTGATCGGGTGGGGTGGGGCGTACCACGTGTACGTCTGGCGCTGTGCGCGTCGGATCGACCGGGAGGGGAGCCACCGGGCGGTCCGGGGGACCGAACGCGCCACGCGCATGTTCATGATCGCGGCGCTCGTGCAGCACGCGGCGGCGGTCCTCGTGTTCGGGTGGCTGGACCTGGTCCGGTCGTGGATCGGCAACCCCGTGTTGATCGACGAACTGATCGTGCTGCTCACGCCCATGCTGGCAATGAGCTACGCGTACTTTGTGATGTACCCGATCGACAGGCGCCTGCGTGAGGCGGCGCTGCTCTCACGGATTGAACGCGGCGAGCCGGTGCACCCGTTCCCGTCGCGCACGCGGTTCGTCCTGCTCTCGACCCGTCAGCACGTGCTCTTCCTGCTCGTACCCCTGGGCGCGATTCTCGCGTGGAACGAGGCGTCGGTGTTCGCGCTCGACGCCGTGGGTGTGGACGGCCAGAGCGCGATCGCCTCGGGCGTGCAGATGGGCGGGGCGCTGATCGTGCTGGTCCTGATGCCCCCCGTGCTGTGCCGCCTCTGGGACACGGTTCCGCTGGGCGAGGGGGAGATCCGCGACGCGATCCGCGAGACCTGCGACGCGCACCGGGTGCGTGTGCGTGAGCTGCTGCTGTGGCGAACGGGCGGGACGATGGTCAACGGGGCGGTCATCGGGATCCTGCCCCGCCTGCGGTACGTGGTGATCACCGACGCGCTGCTCGAGATGCTCGAGCCCGAGCAGGTCGCGGCGGTCGCGGCCCACGAGGTGGGGCATGTTCGCCGGCGGCACATGCTGTGGCTGGCGCTCTCGGTCCTGGGCGCCGTGATGGTGCTGGGCACGCCGCTGGGGTGGGGCGTGAATCTCGTGCTCGGAACACCCGCGGGCGAGCTGCCGATGGCGGAGGAGTCCGCGGTGGTGATCGTGCTCGGGCTGACGCTGCTGGGCGTGCTGGTGGCGATGGGTCTGGTGAGCCGGAGGTTCGAGTGGCAGGCCGACGCGTTCGCGGTCCAGCATCTGAGCGGGATGCGACCCGGCAAAGAAGACGTGAGCATCTCGCCCGAGGCCGCGGCGGCGATGATCGGGGCGCTGCGCCGGGTGGCCCGCCTCAACGCGATCGACCCGAACCGGTTCACATGGCGGCACGGATCGATCCGGACGCGCCAGAAGCGGATCGCCGCGCTGATCGGCGAGCCCGCTGACGCGCTGGACGTGGACCGCCTCGCGGGCTGGGTGAAGCTCGGATGCGTCGCGTGCCTGGTCGTGGGGGCGTGCTTCATCGCGCTCGACCTCTCGGTGATCCCCTGACGACCCGATCGCCACCGAGTCCTCGCGTTATGCGCAGCATCTGCGCGAGGGTGGGGATCGGGAGGCCCTCTTCAAGTGCGAGATGCACGGGCGCGCCGCTTGGTGTGGGGAGATTGACCCCTCGGGGCGATAGATGGGCCGGGTCTACGCCCTTCCCGACTCAGGAGATCACGGATGCACCTCAGATTCCTGCCCGGCGCGTTGGTCGCCCTCGCCCTCACGCTCCCCGGCTGCGCAAGCCGGCACGCGACCAGGGAGGCGCCCACGACCGGCGCGTGGGCGGTCCAGAGCGTCGGCTGGGGACCCGCCCAGCAGGGGATGCTCGACCTGAGCTCGCTCGCCCTGGACGCGGGCGCAACGGTGATGTACGCCGGCGACGATCGTGTGTCCCCGATGTACGCCGTGGAGTTCGGCGCTGATCGGTCGTTCTGGCGTGTCGAGGAGTTCGAGCCCAGGCCGCGCGTCGATCTGAAGTGGGTCCAGACCCTGATCGACGACCTGCACAATACAACGCTGTGCATGGTCTCGTGCGAGATTGACCGGCGGATCGCCGAGGCCAGCGCCAGGGATCGGATGGACGAGCGGACAGACCTGGCCCGCGAGGTGTTGCACGCCGAGGGCGACCAGCCCTGGAGTTCGGCGCGGGTCGGCAAGCTGGGCTCGCTGCTGCACGAGCGTCACGCGATGGCGCAGGAATCGGCGGAGAGAATCCGCGAGCACCTGCGCGAGGCGCACGCGCACGCGGTCGAGGTCGAGCGGGAGCTGACCAAGCTGCTCTCGGGCGAGAACGTGCTCGTGCTGCGCTGGAACACGGGGTCAGAGGAGGAGACCGGGTACGCGGTGCTCTCGGGTCTGCGCCGCGTTCGCCTCGTGCTCGGGCGCGACTTCGCGAGCGAGCCGGCGTTCCCCTCGATCGACCAACGCCGGCGCCTGGGCTGGAGCCGCGCCACGGGGCTTGTGACCACGGCGCTGCAGGCGCGGGAGATCGTTTACATCTCACGCCGCGACCTGGGCGCCTCGGTTGGGCAGTTGCTTGAGGCGAGCGCCGGCCAGCTCACCCGCACGCTCGACGACGAGGGCGTGATCGGCGTCAACGCCGCGATCGCCCAGGGACACCAGCGGATGAGCGCCCTGGTCTCACGCGGACGCCTGAGCGAGCCCCGGCGGTACGCGGTGCGGATGAACTGGGAGCGGTTCCTCACGGGCGAGCTGCCCCCCGCGTTCAGCGCCGAGTCGATGGGCGACGACGGGCGGTGGGTGACCTTCGCCGTCGCGACGACACAGCTGCGGACGCTCAAGAAGATGGGCCGCCTGGACTGAGCCCGGAGGACCCGCTGACGCGGGGCCAGACGGGGCGGGAGCCTACAGTCGCCTGTGGCGCTGACACCGACCGAAACCAGGCTCTGCGAGGCGATCGAGGCGAAGCGCTCGATGCTGCTCGACGACCTGCGCCTGCATGTTGGAACGCCCACCGGCGGGTTTAACACGCCCGCGCTCGACGAGACCCGGGCCCGCTTCCTTGCCCGTCTCGAGGCGCTTGGGGCTGCGACCGAGCTGGTCCCGGGCGACCCCAAGCCCGAATGGCTGCCCGGCGGCGCCGGCTCGAGCATCCCGCCCACGGCCATCTGCCGGCGCCCGGACACGACACCCAAGTCCGTCCTCATCACCGGGCACCTCGACACGGTCCACGACCCGAACGGCCCATTCCGCGAGCTGACCATCGCCCCGGACGCCAAGACCGCGACCGGCCCTGGCTGTGTTGACATGAAGGGCGGGCTCGTCATCGCGATGGCGGCGCTCGAGGCCCTGCACGAGATCGGCGTCCCCGCGTCGTGGGGGTTCTTGATGAACTCCGACGAGGAGACGGGAAGCTTCCACTCGGCCAGGGCCATCGCCGACGAGAGCGCTCGCTACGACCTCGGGCTCGCGCTGGAGCCGGCGATGGCCGGCGGGGAGCTGGCGGTCGAGCGATCCGGGTCCGGGCAGTTCATGATCGAGTGCCGCGGGCGGGCGGCGCACGTGGGGCGGTCGTTCACCGAGGGCGTGTCCGCCGTGACGGCGCTGGCCGAGCGGATCACCGCGGTGGGCGCCATGCCCGAGCCCGAGAGGGGGCGGATCCTGAGTATCGGACCCGTCGAGGGTGGTGTCGCGACCAACGCGGTGCCCGATCGGGCCCGCGCCTGGGGCAACGCACGCTTCCCGACCCCGGAAGCGGCCGATGAGATCGGCTCGATGCTCAGCACTCTGGCCACATCTCCCGACGCGATGCCCAGGGCGATCGTGCACACCTGCTTCAACCGCCCCGCCAAGCCGCTGATCCCCGCGACGCAGCGCCTGGCGCTCGCGGCGAGGCAGGCCGCCGAGGATCTGGGCCAATCGCTGCCGTTTGCCAGCACGGGCGGGGTGTGCGACGGCAATATCATGCAGAGCGCCGGGCTGCCCACGATCGACACCCTGGGTGTCCGGGGCGGGGGACTGCACACGCCCGATGAATGGATCGAACTGCCGAGCCTGGTCGAGCGTTGTCAGCTGCTCGCCCTGCTCATCGCCCGCCTCTGCGAGCGCGGCGCCGACTGACGGGAACGGAGACTCCACATGACGACCACCACCAACGCGATGTCCGTCGGCCAACAGCTCACCCAGAGCCCGGTCGTCAACCAGGCCCTCGACGCGATCGTCGCTGAGGTGCGGGCCAAGAGCGCCCAGATCACCGAACCCCGCCCCCCGATCGACGGGCTCAGCGAGAGCTACGACGCCTTTCTCAAGCGGGCGGGCGCGACGCGCGGGCGCGGGCTGCTGTACCCCTACATCGGCTCGGGCGCCGGCAACGGGGCGCTCGTCGAGCTCATGGACGGCTCGGTCAAGTGGGACATGATCTGCGGGATCGGGGTCAACTTCTTCGGGCACAGCGACCCGGATCTGACCCGTGCCGCGCTGGGCGCGGGCCTGAGCGACGTGACCAACCACGGCAACCTGCAGTCCAACTGGGGCCCGTACCAGTTCTCCGAGACACTGCTCGAGCTGGCCGGGCGGAACAGCAACCTGTCGCAGGCGTTCATCTCGCCCACGGGCGCCCTGGCCAACGAGAACGCGCTCAAGGTCTGCTACCAGAAGCACGCCCCGGCGAGCCGCGTCATCGCGTTCGAGGACTGCTTCATGGGACGGACGGTCACCATGGCGCAGATCGGCGACTCCGCGGGCGCCCGCGTGGGCATCCCGCTCTCGACCCAGGTGGACTACATGCCCTTCTTCGACGAGATCGAGGCCGAGACGGTGGGCATCGGCGCGTACATCGACGCGAGCGTCCGCAAGCTGCAGCAGTACATCGACCGGTACCCGCTCCAGCACGCGTGCTTCATCTTCGAGCTGATCCAGGGCGAGGGCGGGTTCAACACCGCCAAGAAAGACTACTTCCGGGCGCTCATGGAGTGCTGCAAGGCCAACTCGATCGCGGTCTGGGACGACGAGATCCAGACGTTCGGGCGGACCGAGCGGATGTTCGCCTACGAGGCCCTCGAGGTCGGCGATCTCGTGGATGTGTTCTGCGTGGGCAAGATGACCCAGGTCTGCGCCACGCTCTTCACCGAGCAGTACGCCCCCAAGCCCGGTCTGCTCTCGGGCACATTCACCGGATCCGGCTCCGCCTTCGATGTCGGCAACCGCATGCTCGAGCGCCTGCGTGACGGCGACTACTACGGCGACGACGGAGTCATCGCCAAGCACCGCGACGCCTTCCGCAAGCAGGTGCGCGCCATGGCGTCCAAGCACCCCGAGTGGTTCCCCGAGGTGACCCAGGTCCCGGGCAAGCCGGGCGCCAGGGACATCGTGGGCGGCGCCGGCGGCATGATGCGCATGACCCCCTTCGGCGGGGACAAGTCAAAGGTGACCAAGGCCTGCCGCACGTGCTTCGACGAGGGCGTGGTGCTGTTCTACTGCGGGCACGGGCCGTACCACCTGCGGATGCTGCCCCCGCTGGGCGTGATGAAGCTCGAGGACTGGCCGCGCGTGTTCGAGTGCGTGGAGCGCGGGCTGGCCAAGGCGTTCGGCTGATCGCAGGCATCGGGGACGACCAGGGAGAGGCGCATGTTCCGAGTCCGCCAGGCCAACGCGACCGACACCGAGGCGCTGCTCGCGCTGGCGCACACGGGCAACTTCATCAACCTGCCCCCGTTCCGCGACGCGATCGAGGAGCTCCTGCGGGTCTCGGACCGCTCGTTTAGCCGCGTCGCGACCGGGGCCCCGCCCCCCCCCGACCACGACCGGACGCACGACAACTACATGCTCGTGCTCGAGGGCGACAAGAACCTCTGCTGGGGGACCTCGGCCATCCGCGGGGGCATGATCGCCCGCGACCACCCGAACCTCTCGTACCAGCTCGTCAAGCTCGTGCGTGAGAGCACGCTGCTCTCGAAGACCATCCACGGCCCCAAGGACCCGGCCGACGAGGACGACCGGATGATCGTCTCCGGGCGCATGGAGCACGTGTACTGCGTCCTGTTCCAGGACACCGCCAGCCCGACGGAGCTGGGCGGGAACGTGATGCGCCACGAGCTGCGGGGGCGGGGCCTGGGCAAGCTGCTGAGCTTCGCGCGGTTCCATTACCTCAAGGCCCACCCGGAGTGGTTCTCCGACCGACTCCTCGCGGAGATGATGGCGCCGATCGACCGATACAACGACGGCACACCGTTCTGGCGCCACATCATCCGCAAGTTCATCAACATGACCTACGACGACGCGGACCGCCTGAGCACGCACAAGGACAAGCGCGAGTTCATGTACGCGCTGCTGCCAAAGCTCGTGAACCTCTCGCTGCTGGACGACGTGGTGCTCAACTCGATGGGGCTGGTCAACACGAGCACGAGGCCGGCGGCCGAGATGCTGCGAGACGTCGGATTCACCGACACGCACCGGGTTGATCCGTTCGACGGCGGGCCGCACCTGGAGACGCGCCTGAGCGACATCACCGCCCTTCACTGCGAGACACGCGAGGTATCGGGCTCGCACCCCGAGACGGAGACCACGGATCTGCTGGTGAGCGCCGAGACCGAGCGGTTCGGGTTCGTGGCCGTGCGGGTCAACGCCTCGCTCGCCGGCTCTGGCGGGATCGAGTTGCCACCCGAGGCGGTGCGGGCGCTGGGCGTGGGCCAGGGGGACCCGGTCATGGTCAGCCCGATGCGGTTCGTCCCGGACCGCCGACCCGTGCCCGAGATCCCAACGATCAACATGCCCGAGGAGATCCGACGGCGCGAGTCCGGGCTCGGAGGCAAGCGCCTCGCGGCGCTCTCGATCGGTGATCTCGCGACGATTGTGCAGGACCGCCTTGACGAGATCATCGAGTCGCTCAAGGACGAGAAAGACAAGACCGCCTGACGGAGAGCTCGACCGTGACACCGCCGACCAGCCTGAATCGCCCGCCCGCCGACCTGATCGCGGGGAGGTGGATCCCGATCCCGGGCAAGACCATCCGCTCGACGAACCCCGCCAGGCCCGGCGACGTCGTCTGGAGCGGGGGTTCCGTGCACGCGCACGCGGAGCAGGCCCTGGACAGCGCCCGCGCGGCGTTGCCCGCATGGTCAGCCTGGCCCATTGAAAAGCGTGTGGGCGTGCTGCGCCGGTACCAGGAACTGGCGAAGGAGCATGTGGACGCGATCGCGCACCTCATCGCGATCGAGACGGGCAAGGCGATGTGGGAATGCAGGGGCGAGGCGGCGCTGCTCGCGGCCAAGGTTGATATCACGCTCGAAGAAGGTCCCAACACCGGGCGCTCGCGCGTCAGCGCGTACGACGTCCCGCTCAACGACACCAAGTCCGGCAGGTGCTGGTTCCGCCCGCACGGCGTGATGAGCGTCATCGGCCCGTTCAACTTCCCCGCCCACCTGCCCAACGGGCACATCGTCCCCGCCCTGCTCACGGGCAACACCATCGTCTTCAAGCCCAGCGACAAGACGCCCGCGGTCGGGCAGCGCCTCGCGGAGCTGTTCCAGCAGGCCTTGGAGGACGCGGAAGCGCCCGCGGGCGTGTTCAACCTCGTCCAGGGTGGCGCCGACGTCGCGTCCACACTCGCGTCGAGCCCCAAGGCCGACGGCGTGCTCTTCACCGGCTCCTGGCCCGTCGGGCGCCGGATCCTCGAGGCCAACCTCGACCAGCCGGGCAAGATCATCGCCCTGGAGATGGGCGGCAACAACCCGGCCGTCGTCATGCCCAGCGCCGACCTGCACCAGGCGGCGGTCGAGATCGTGCGCTGCGCGTTCAACACCACCGGGCAGCGCTGCACCTCGACACGGCGCGCGATCATCCACGAGGCGGTCGCCGACAAGCTCGTCCCCGCGATCGTGAAGGCCGCGAGGGCGATCACGATCGGCGACCCGATGAGCGACGAGCCCGTCTTCATGGGCCCGATCATCAACGGGCAGGCCCGCGACGCGGTCTTCGCGTTCGAGAAGCGTCTGGCCGATAGCGGGGGCGAGGTGCTTCTGGGCGCCCGCAGGGTCGAGGACCCGATCGGCGGCGACGCCTCGGGGTGGTACGTCTCGCCCTCGGTCGTGCGCGTGCCCCGGTTCGATCTGGACACCGACGACTGCGGGTGCGACGAGGAGCTCTTCGGCCCGCTTCTGCGGATCAGCGTGGTGAAGGACTTCGACGACGCGATCGCCCAGGCGAACGCCACGCGCTACGGGCTCGCGGCGTCGATCTTTTCTGGCGACCCCGCCGAGACATGCCGGTTCCTGGGCGAGGCCCGGGCCGGGTGCGTCAACGTCAACTGCGGCACCGCGGGCGCCTCGAGCAAGCTCCCGTTCGGGGGGCTGGGCTGGTCTGGCAACCACCGCCCGGCGGGCGCGTTCGCGCTGGACTACACCGCCATCCCGATCGCGGGGATGATCGAGACGGGCGACGCAAGCACGCTGGCTCCGGGCATGTCGCTGGAGCCCGACTGGCTCGTCTGATCGTGTAGGCTGACGCCCATGAACGAACGCGGGTGGTTCACGCTGCTGGTCCGGGGGCTCGGGCTCCTCTTTACGCTACTCGCGCTCCGGAGCGCGGCTGGCCTGGGCGCCAATCTCCTCGTGGCATGGTTCAACACCCCCCGCAATCAAGCGTTCACGCCGCTGACGGGGACGAACATGAGCAGCTACACGATCGCTCAGGGACTCACGGCTCTCGTGCCCCTGGGCGCCGGCCTGTACCTGCTCTTCGGGGGTGGTCGAATGATTGACTGGCTCTGCAAGAGCGTTGTCGGTCGCTGCGTCGCCTGCGGGCACCGCCTCGCGGGCGACGAGCCCGCCTGCCCCGAGTGCGGCGTGCGCTCGCGTCCCGCGTCATAGACTCTGCCCATGCCCAATACGATCCTCGCCGACACCCGCCAGTTCCCGCGCTTCGCCGGCGTGCCCACGTTCTGCCGCTACCCGCTGCTGGAGCTGGTCCCCAGCGAGTCCCTGCCCGTGGACTGGGCGATCTACGGCGTCCCGTTCGACGGCGGCGTCACCTACCGCCCCGGCGCCCGCTTCGGCCCCCGCGCGATCCGCGACGCCTCGCAGTACGTCAAACGCTACTCGATGGCCCACGACGTGGACGTGTGCGAGACACTGTCACTGGCCGACGCGGGCGACGCGCCGGTGCTGCCGTACTCGTGCAAGGGGACCAGCGACGCGGTCTGCGCGTTCGCCCTCGCGCTGGGCGACACGAAGCACACGAAGCTGATGGCCGTAGGCGGCGACCACTCCATTGCCCTGGCCAACATCCGCGCGACGTTCGAGCGCCGGGGACGCCCCGAGGGCGGGCTGGCGCTGCTGCACTTCGACTCGCACCTGGACACGGTTGATTCGGTCTGGGGTGAGAAGCACGGGCACGCGTCGCCGTTCATCCGGGCGATCGAGGACGGGCTGATCAACCCCCACCGGATGGTCTCGGTCGGCATCAAGGGCCCGCTCAACACCAAGAGCGACCTGGACTACGCCCAGAAGCACGGTGTCACCATCGTCACCTACGACGACTACATCAGCCACGAGGGAGACGAGACGCTCCGCAACTTCGTCACCCGCCAGGGTGACCACCCGGCGTACGTCAGCTTCGACATCGACGTGGTCGATCCGGCGTTCGCCCCGGGCACGGGCACGCCCAGTGTCGGCGGGTTCACCTCCGCCCAGATCCTCGACGCGATCCGCCTGCTCAAGGGCGCCAACGTCGTCGGCGCGGACGTGGTCGAGGTGCTGCCCGACCGCGATTCCGCGGGGGTCACCGCCCTGCTCGCCTCGCACGTGATGTTCGAGATCCTCTGCCTGGACGCGGCGACCCGCTAAGCCCCGCGGCGCCGGAGGTTGAGAATCAGCTCCACCTGCCCGATCGGCTGGTCCAGGCGCTGGGCGATCTCGACCGGGCCCAGCCCGGAGTCGGCCAGCTCGTAGATCTGCCGCTGCGTGGGATCCGCATGACGCTCGGGCGGCGCGGTCCGGGCCGGCTCCGGCGCGGGTGTGCGGAAGGCGCCGGCGTCGTGCTCCATCGGACGCGTCTGCACACCCGCGCCCATGCTCGCGCGATCAAGGCGGGCCAGGCGGTCGTCGGCCTCCTCGATGAGCAGCTCCAGGCGGGCCGCCTTGTTGTCCATGATCGCCGAGAGACGGCGCGTGAGCTCCTCGGCTTCCGCCTGGTACGTATCGACGGGCGAGATGGCGCGGGCCTGGGCCCGGAGCTGGTCGATCCGTTCCCGGGGCGTCCCTTCCTTGCGGACCGCGTTCCGCGCCAGGTTCCGCTTGAGCATGCGGATGGAGATCATCACGAGAATGAGCACACCGAAGGCCAACATGGCCCCGGGCAGGAACTTGGACATCGTGGTCGGCGCGGGCGCGGTCTGAGCCCCGGTCGTGCCCTGCTCGCCCTGCGTCTCGGTTGGCTCGAGCACAAAGATGGGCTCGCCTGGTCCGTCCTGGATCATCGTCGATTCGCCTCCGCGGGTCCGTGCGCCGACCACTCTACCATCCCCGCGTGAGCCCCGCCCCCCAGACAGCCGACGCGGAGGCGATCCAGAAGAGGATCCGACGCTCCTGGAGGCGGCTCTCGGGTGGGAAGACGGTCAGGGACGCGGATCGCCCCTCGCTGGTCGCCTGCTCCGGGGGCGTCGATTCGTGCGCCCTGGCGATCGCGCTGGCCTCATCCCCGGCGCCGACCACGCTGGGGCATGTCGTTCACGACCTGCGCCCGCGGGAGCAGGCGGTGGCGGACCGGGACGCGGTCCGCGAGCTGGGGGACCGCCTGGGCGTGGAGGTTGTCGAGCACGAGGTACGGGTCTCGCAGAAATCGGGCAACCTGGAGGCCAACGCGCGCGAGGCCCGGTACGCCGCCCTGCGGGAGTTGGCGCCACGCTGCGGCGCCCGCTGGATCGTCACGGCCCACCACGCCGACGACGTGCTCGAGACGATGCTCATGCGCCTGCTCCGCGGCACCGGGCCCCGTGGGCTCGGGGCGATCTCGCCGCGTCTGGATTCAGATGGGCAGGTCGCGTGCGTGCTGCGCCCGTGCCTGGGCGTCACGCGAGACGAGCTGGTGAGCGTCTGCGAGAGTGCCGGGTGGGCCTGGCGCGAGGACGCGACCAACTCGGATGAATCGCGCCTCCGGGCGGCGTTGCGGGCCCGGGTCACACCCGAGCTGCGCCGTCTGGCGCCCGAGGGCGCCCGCCGGGCCTCGATGAGCGCCCAGCTGCTGCGTGACGCGCAGCGGGTTGTTGAAGAACGGGCCGCGGCCACCCTGGCGCGGGCAAGCGTGATCGGCGGCGAGCGCGTCTGGGCGCGCGAGAAGCTCCGCGCCGAGACCGGGCTCGTCCTTGGCGAGTTGCTGCTGGCGGCCCTGGGCACGCGGGCGGTCTCGCCCGAGACGCTCCGTGACGCAACTTCCGCGATCCGGGATGAAACCACGGATCCGCGGAGTTTCGATCTTGGAGGGGCTACGCTGCGTGTGCTGGCCCGAGAGATCCGATTGGAGATGAGCTGTGAGCGAGAACCAGACTGACGCGACCCCCGTCGTCCTCGTGGGGCACTGCGGCCCCGACGCGTGGATGCTCAAATCAATGCTCGGGCGGGCCGCGCCGGGACACGCGATCGAGATGGTCAACGCCGCAGGCGAGCTCGAAGCGATTCTGGACAGCGCCGCGCTGCTTGTCGTCAACCGCGTGCTCGACGGGCGGTTCCCCTCCGACTCGGGGGTCGGACTCATCGAGTCGATCTCGGGTCGTGACGGGCGAAAGCCGCCGATGATCCTCGTGAGCAACCTGAGCGACGCGCAGGAGCAGGGCGAGCAGGCCGGCGCCCAGCCCGGGTTCGGCAAGAACGCCCTGTACGACGACGAATCGATCGAACGCGTTCGCGCGGCGATCGCGAGCGGCGCCTAGCCCGCCGCGGCCTTGGCCCGGGCGATCAGCTCGTCGATCTGCGCCGGGTTGTTATACGAGAACACGCCCAGCAGGCGCCGGTCGGGACCCACGAGCAGCAGGCGCGTCGGATGCACAATGTTGACCAGGGGCGTGCCGCTGGGCCCGATCCGGGGCTGCCCGTTGTCGTCGAAGATGGGCGAGTCGTCGATGGGGCTGACCTTGAACTTGAGCCCGCCCTGCACGATCTCGGTGACGAGCGCGGGGTCACCGGTCAGGAACGTCCAGCGGTCCAGGTCCGCCGAGGCCTCGCTGGCGTAGCTGAGCAGGACCTCGGGCGTGTCGTCGTCGCCGTCAACGGAGATGCTCATCAGGCGGACGCCCGTGCCGGCGGTCTCGGTCTGGATGCGCTGCATCTGGGCGGTCATCCCCGGGCAGGGCCCGGGGCAGGTGGTAAAGAAGAAGTCGAGAACGGTGATCTCGCCCTCGAGCGCGTCGGAGGTGACGGTCTCGCCGTGGTGGTTTGTGAGCGTGAACTCGGGGATCTGGAAGTCGGCGAAGGGGTTGTCGCTCGGCGCCGGGGTCGGCTGGCCGGGAGCGATGTTCTTGGTCCGGGTCGGGGTGGAGAGCAGGCCAACCATGACCAGCGCTCCGGCGCCCGCGAGGACCGCAGCGACCAGGATGGAGATCAGGATCGATTTCATCTCAGAGCAGGATCACGCGGACAAAGGCCTCGCCGACCATGACGATCAGCAGCACGGGCAGGTGGATGATCGAGGCGAAAAACACCTTTCGGGCCGCCTTGGTTGTCCGCTCGCGGGCCAGCCGGATGCACAGCCACAGGAACGCCAGCCCGCTGACACCCGCGACGACCAGCGAGACCCACCCGAGCACGCCGGGCATCGCGAAGACGGGCGCGATGGTCGCGCCCACGAGCAGCACCGCGGTCAGGAGCACAACAAACGCGGTGCGCACGCCCGAGGGATCGATGACCGGGAGCATGCGCATCCCGCCGCGGGCGTAGTCGTCGCGGTACATCCAGGCGATGGCCATGAAGTGGGGGATCTGCCAGACCATCATGAGCGCGACGAGGGCGAGCCCACCGGGCTCGATGAGCGCGCCAGCGCCCTGCATCGGGGCCGCAGCGGTCCAGCCGATCAGCGGCGGCAGGGCGCCCGGGATGGCGCCGACCAGGGTGGACCAGGCGCTCGATGGCTTCATCGGGGTGTACCACAGGACGTACGTGATGACGCACATCAGCGAGACGCCCGCGGGGATCGCGCCGCACGCAACAAACAGGATGAGCGCGCCCAGGAGGCTGAGCAGAGCGCCAAGCCAGAGGATGGTCGTCGCGGGGACTCGCCCCGCGGGGATCGGGCGGGCGCAGGTGCGCTTCATCCGGGCGTCGCGGGGGGCTTCGTACCACTGGTTGAGCGCGTTAGCGCCCGAGGCGCTCAGGGCCGTGCCCAGCAGCGTTCCGCCCGCGGTGATCGCCAGGGTCCAGACGGACAGGGACTCGTGGACGAGCGCCGAGAGGGCAAAGCCGACAAGCGCGGTGATCGTGACGAGGCGCGTGATCCCGGGCTTGGTGGTCTCGATGAGAGCCCGCAGGTTCGCGCCCGATTCCCGCGGCTCGACCTTGGTGATCAGAAAACCGGAGTTCTGGCTCACGAGAGGCTCCCAGTCTTGCCCAGCCGGAACTGATCCCGCGAGGCAGGAAATGAGTCTAGGCGGATCGGGGCGTCAGGGAGCGCCGTTCGCGGGCACGCCCAGGTCCGCCCAGACCGGAAAGTGGTCACTGGGGAACTCGCCGCCGCTGGGGGCATGGCGCCAGACCCCCGACCGGATCGGGCGGAGGGTCTGTGAGGGCAGGACGTAGTCCACCCGGAGGCGGAAGCGGGACGTGTCGTCGGGGTCGAGGCCTTCGATCTCGACCTCGCTGACCGGGGCGGGCGCCCGGGCGACGCGCTTCGAGGCCAGCAGCAGGCGCCCGATCGGGTTGTAAAGCGAGCTTCCCTCGTCGGGATCCGCGTTGAGATCGCCCAGGATTACAAAATGTTGCTCGGGCGCCAGCCCCCCGGGCTTGCCGGCGTCGTCGATGATGTACCCCGCGTCCTCGATGTAGTCCGCCCAGAAGCGGATCTCGTCGTGATTGCGCCGCTTGTTTCGTCCCTCCGGGCCGTCGAAGGCGGGGGGCGTCGGGTGGGCGCACAGGAAATGGACCACCTGCCCATCGGGCAGCCTGACGGGCACGTCCCAGTGGCTCTTGGAGCTGAGTCGCATCCGGTCGGCGACGTCCTCGCCGTACCAGGGCTCGCCCGTCTCGGGCACGATGGGACGGAGAGCGCCGGGCATGTAGGACCAGGGGAAGAGGCGGAAGGTCCGCACGCGGTCGCGCTCAAAGGTGAGGCGGGGATCGACGAGCAGGGCCATCGCGTACTGCCCTGGGAAGGTCCCGAAACCCCAGGCGTCGCCGCCGAAGGCGCGCCCCTCGTCGGTCTGGCGCGCGGGCGATCCGTCATCGTTGGCGCCCTCGGGCGGCGGGTAGGTGTTGACCACCGCGCCCGAGTGGTCCAGGTCGTGCCCGCTGGGGAAGCCCGTGTTGGGGCGGGCCATGAACGCGTTGTACGTGATCGGTTTGAGCCCCGGCGCCTGGGGCACGCTCAGGAACCGCTCGACGAAGTGGCGGGCGTTCTGGCCTGGCTGGCTGCCCGCCTCGACATCGGGGCCCTCGGGCGTGTCGTACGCGATCTCGTTGAGCAGGATCACGTTGGGGCGGATGCGCTGGATGATCTCGGCCGCCCGCTTGAGGCGGGGGTGATCGGGGTTCTTGAGATCGCTCGTGCGGACATCTTCGAGGTTAAAGGTGGCCACGCGGATAGGGGTCTCGCCCGCGGCGGCCGGTGAGAACGCCGGTCCGAGCATCGAGCAGGCGAGGATAAGCGTGAGGAGGCGGTGGGGTCTCATAGGCGTATTCTCACGTCTGCGGGAGGCGCCGGGAACGAGCGTGACGATAGACTCCGATCGGAGGCGCCCGCGCGTCCATCCCGTCCCGGTAGCTCAGCTGGATAGAGCAGCGGACTTCTAATCCGCAGGTCGAAGGTTCGAATCCTTCCCGGGATGCTTGCGCGCCGCCTCCGCTATCCTGTGGCCCGACCCAGGAGTGCCCCCCATGCCGCGTATCCGCCGACGTCTTGCCCTGCTCACGCTCGCCCTCACGCCGGGCCTGGCCATGGCCCAGGGGCGGGCCCCGGTCCGCCAGGGAACCGAGTCGGATGTTTCGCTTACGGCGCCGGGAACCGACGAGATGTTCTCCTTCGTCGTGTTCGGCGATCGGACCGGCGGACCCCGCGCGGGGGTCAAGGTCCTTGAGGACGCGGTGGAGATGGCCGGGTGGCTCGACGCGGACTTCGTCATGATGGTCGGCGACATGATCGAGGGGTACAGCGACGATCGCTCCTGGCTCAAGGAGAAGGACGAGTTCAAGGGGATCATGAACCGCCTGGGTCGCCCGTGGTACCCCGTCGCGGGCAACCACGACGTGTACGAGCGCCCGCACACGCCCGAGGGGCACGTCGCGCTGTACAAGAAGCACTTCGGACCGCTGTACTACTCGTTCGACCACAAGTGGGCGCACGTGAGCGTGCTGTTCAGCGACGAGTCGATGAGCTTCAGCAACCCCAGCGAGGACCAGAACATGTCGCGCGAGCAGCTCGAATGGCTGCGGAACGACCTGGCTTCGACCGACGCCCAGCGGCTGTACGTGTTCCTGCACCACCCGCGGTGGACGCCGCGCTACTCGGGCTCAAACTGGGACGAGGTTGAGGCGGTGTTGCAGGCGGACGGGCGCCCGGTGACGGTGTTCGCCGGGCATATTCATTATCTGCGCGACGACGGCGTGAACGGGAACATCCGCTACTACACGATGGGCGTGACCGGCGGGCACCAGATGGACAGCCACGAGGCCGGGACGTTCCACAACATCGCCCAGGTCACCGTCCGGCGCGACGGCGACTCGATGGCGATCTTCCCCGTCAAGTCGATCCGCTCGCCCTCGGACTTCCCGGGGCTGCTGTGGGACGAGATGGCCGGCTTCCGCCGGTCACCATGGGCGTCGCTGGCCGGCGAGGCGGTCATCACGCCCGAGCCGGGCCGACGGAGCGAGCTGACCCTCACGCTGCGCGGGGCGCCGGACACGGACCTGCCCTACAGCGCCGCGATCGACGCGAGCGAGGGGTGGGGGCTGTCACAGCGGGTCTTCCGGGGGGTGCTGGGCGCGGGGCAGACGCTCACGGTCCCGATCCAGGCAACCGCGCCGGCGCTGAGCGAGGCGCGACCGGCCCTGCAGGTCTCGGTGCGGGCGGTATACCCGCTGGCGGGCGAGCAGGAGCAGGCGATCATGCGCCGCCTGGACATCCCGGTACGGGTCGAGGGGCTGGTCGCCAAGGGCGCGGCGAGCTCGTCGGACAACGGGGTGCTGCGCCTCAATGGACGCTCGGCGGTGCGGGTCGATCTGCCCGAACCGCGCGAGCAGCTCACCCTCGAGTTCTGGGCGACGGGGCGGACGCCGACCGGACGCGCCGGCGCCGTGTCCAAGACGGAAAGCTCCGCGTTCGGGATCTTCTGGTCGGATGGAACAGGCAACGACAGCACGCTGCCCACAGCGTACCTGCACACGCGGGCGGGGTACCTGACGCTGCCCGCCAGCGAGCCCTGGGCGTGGAATGAGTGGACGCACCTGGCGTTGACGTTCGACGGGCAGACGGCGAGGTTCTTCGTCAACGGGCGCCTGCAGTCCGAGGCCCGGGCGCAGGCGGCGCGCACGTTCAACGCGCTGCCGATGTACATCGGGGCGGACGTTGACCGCAACGCGGCGCCGACGAGCTACTTCACCGGGCAGATCGACGAGGTCCGTGTCTCGGACGTCGCCCGGTACACCAGCGACTTCGCGCCCGCTCACGCATTCTCCCGCGACGACCAGACCGTGCTGCTGATGCACTTCGACGAGAAGGCGCACGGCGTCTTCCCCGACGACTCGGGGCACGATCGTCACGGGTGGGCGGTCGGGGGCGCGGTTATCGAGCGCGAGCAGCGCTAGCCGCCAACCACGCCTGGGCCTTGGGCAGGTAGGGCTCGAGCTCGTCGGGCAGGCGCTTGAGCCCGCGGCGCAGCGCCTTGTACACGGCGTACTCGAGGGATTCCCGCATCCGCTTCTCGACCGCCGGCGTGACGTTGAGCCCTTCGCGCCGCATGGTCTGGATCGAGAACTGCCACGCGTGGTATTCCTCGAGGCAGCGGGGGGTGTAGGCGCCCAGCCCGATGGCGTGGTGCCCGATCTCGTGGAGGAAGACCGCCGCGGACATCGGGCCGCGCGGGCGGGGGGCCTCGATGAGGTTGGAGACCGTGCCGTCGGCGTAGGTGACCTGCCAGGCGACGCCCGACATGCTCGAACGCCACTTGCGGACGCGGACGCTGTGCTCGCGGAGCATGCGCTTGGCGATCTCGTCGTAGCGGTCGCGCATGGGCGACTGGCGGGGCTCGGGTCTGGCGGGCCTCGGCGCGGATCGGATCGCCGGACGGGGCGGCGCGACCGGCGGCGTCTTGCGCTTGCGTTTGAACCTTGGCTCGAGGATGTCCCAGAGGGTCAGCACGCGGGGTCGCTCCTGGCGATGAGCCTGGCGCCGGGCGAGAGCGATCGGCCGCGGGCGAAGTCCGCCCAGGGCATGGCCCTCTTGCCCGCGGGCTGGACCTCAAGAAGGCGGAGAATCGTTCCGCCCCCGCACGCGACGAGGCCCTGATCAAGATCGACGATCTGGCCGGGCGCCGCCTCTGATTCGGGATCAGGCTCGGCCGCTTCCGCGCCGAGGAGCTTGAGCGGGTCGCCCTCGCATTCGACCAGGACCCCGGGCCAGGGGTTGAGCCCGTGGATCCGGTTGCGGCACTGCTCGGCGCTCTGGATGAAATCCAGCGTCGCGTCGTCCTTGGAGAGCTTGCGGGCGTGCGTGACGAGCGATTCCTCCTGCCGCGTCGAGCGGACCGAGCCCGCGGCATGATCCGCGAGGACCTTCATCACGAGTTCCGGGCCGTCCTGGGCGAGCAGGTCGTGGAGTTCGCCTGCAGTCACGCAGGGTTCGATGTCGCGCCGGGACTGGCCCAGAACCAGGCCCGCGTCCATGCGGTCGGCGAGGGTGATGACGGAGTTGCCTGTCTGGGCGTCGCCGGCGAGGATGGCCCAGTTGATCGGGGCGGCGCCGCGCCAGCGGGGGAGCAGCGAGGCGTGCAGGTTGATCGCGAAGCGGTCTTCGAGCAGCGCGGGCGGGAGCTTCTGGCCGTAGGCGATGACAACCCAAGCGTCGGCGGGGATCGCGCGGACCTGCTCGATCACCGCGGGCTCGCCCACGCGCTCGGGCTTGAGCAAGGGGGCATCGGGCAGGTGTTCGCCGGCCCAGGCGCCGATGGGCGTGGGGGTGAGCTTCGCGCCGCGACCGGCCTTGCGGTCGGGCTGGGTGAGAACGGCGGTGACACGGTGCTCGCGCGCGAGGCGTTCGAGCGTGGGCAGGCCGAAGGCGCCGGAACCGAAGAAGACAACATCCATGCGCACAGAGTCCATCCTTGGGCGCGGCTATCGGAGGCCGGCGCGTTTCTCGAGGTCGCGGACACGGGCGCGGTTCTTGGTGCGCCAGATCTGGGTCATTTTGTCGAGGATGAGCACGCCGTTGAGGTGGTCGAGCTCGTGCTGCCAGCAGCGGGCGAGCAGGCCGGTGGCGGTGCGGGTGAAGCGCTGCCCGGCGAGGTCGGTCGCGGTGATCGTGATCGTGGGGGGGCGGAGGACATCGCCGGTGATGTCGGGCAGGGAGAGGCAGCCCTCCTCGAAGGGCTCGTAGGCGCCCTGGGGATCGGAGAGTTCGGGGTTGATGTAGGCCTCGGGCCCGCTGCTGGCGCTGGGGGGCGTGTCGGTCAGCGATCGACCCGGGCCCTCGGGCACGTGGCAGATGAACATCCGCCAGGAGAGACCGACCTGGGGGGCGGCCAGTCCGATGCCGTCGGCCTCGCGCATCAGCTCGATCATCCTCCGGGCGACGTCCGAGACTTCGGGCGTCGGGTCGATGGGATCGGCCTTTCGGCGGAGCGCCGGGGCGGGGTATTCCAGGATCCTGAGCGTGGACGGATCAATCGTCATCCGAGCATCGTATGGTCGTTGTGAGCGTCGGCGACGGTCTGCGGCTGAGCCCGGGCGGGCCGCACGGGGTCCCACGCTTCCCCCTATAGTCTCGCCCGCCCGAGCCCGCGTCGGAGGCGCCCCGCCCCACGCCGCGATGCCCCAGAAGGACCCGCAGATTGGCATTCTTCAACCGGAACAAGTCGAACGACGACGAGGCGAACGAAGGCCCCGACTACATCGCGAAGGCGACCGAGGACGTGGGCATGGCCTTCAGCCCGGAGAAGGCACGGGGGTTCTTCAAGCACGCCAAGGCGGCCCACGACTCGTCCAACTACGCCTACGCGATGCAGCTGTGGGCCAACGGGCTCCGCCAGGACCCGACGAGCCGGGAGGGGCTCGAGGGCTTCCTGTCCTCGGCGCTGACGGTCAACGGCTCCGAGCAGGACGAGAAGGCGAAGAAGAAGGAACTCAAGGAGGCCCGCGCGGGCATCAACGCCAAGGGGAAGCAGGGCAAGTACGTCCTGAGCCTGTTCGACTTCGGGACGAGCCTGACGGATCTCGGGGCGGCGCTCAAGGCGGCCGAGAACGCCTCGGCGCTGGGGCTGCGGGAGGCGGCAACGTACATCGCGACGCACGCGTTCAAGCTGGCGGCCGCGGACCCCAAGAGGCAGAAGAAGGACACCTATATCCGCCTGATGGACGCGTTTGAGCGGATCGAGGCGTACGACCTGGCGGTGCAGGCGGGAAACTCGGCGTTGATCCTGGACCGGGCGGACGGCGAGATGGCCAACCGGGTTCGAAACCTGGGCGCCAAGGCGACGATGAGCAAGGGCGGGTTCGACGATATCGGCGAGGAGGGCGGGTTCCGCAAGAACATCCGCGACGCCGACAAGCAGCGCCAGCTCCAGGAATCCGAGCAGATCAGCAAGACGGGCGACATGAAGGACCGTCTGGTGGCCGAGGCGGAGGCGAACTACAAGGAACGCCCGGAGGACGTGGGGGCGATCGAGAAGTACGGACGGGCGCTGCGCGAGCGCGGGAAGAACGTGGACGAGCTCAAGGCGATGGCGGTGTACACCAAGGCCTACCAGGACACGGGGCAGTTCAAGTTCAGGCAGGTCTCGGGCGAGATCCAGATCCGGCGCGCCCGGCGCGAGGTCTCCAAGGCCCGCCAGGCGCTTGAAGGCGCCCCGGACAACGCCGAGCTGCGGGGCAAGCTCGCGGCGGCTCAGAAGGCGATGCTGGACCTGGAGATCAGTGAGTACGCCCTCCGCGTCGAAAAGTACCCCACGGACCTGGCGATCAAGTACGAGCTGGGGCGGCGCTACGCCCAGCAGGGCAAGCACAACGAGGCGATCGAGCAGTTCCAACTCGCCCAGGAGGACGCCAAGATCCGGCGTCATGTCCTGCTGGCGATGGCGCACTCGTTCATCGAGTTGGGCGGGTGGCTCGACGAGGCGATCGGGACGTACCGCAGCGCCCTGGACGGCCTGGCCGACGAGAAGAGCGATCTCGGGATGGAGATCCGCTACGGGCTGATGGCCGCGCTGCACCAGAAGGGCGAGTCGAACCGGGACCTCGCGGCGGCCGAGGAGGCCGACAAGCTGGCGGCGGGCATCGCGATCCAGAGCTTCGGGTTCAAGGACATCCGCGAGCGGCGCGAGACGATCAAGGCGCTCATCACCGCCCTCAAGAGCGAGGGCTGAGGGGTGGTCGGGCGGCGCCCGGGCCCTGTGGCGATCATCCCGGCCAGGCTCGGCTCCACGAGGCTGCCGCGCAAGGCGCTCCTGGATGAGACTGGCACGCCCCTGGTGGTCCATGTCTGCCAGCGGGCGGCCCGGGCGGAGTTGATCGACCGGGTCGTCGTCGCGACGGACAGCGAGGAGATCGCCCGGGCGGTCCGCGCGGGCGGGTTCGAGGCGGTGATGACCAGCCCGGAGCATGTGAACGGGACGAGCAGGCTGGTGGAGGCGGCGGAGGTCCTCGGGCTCAAGCGGCAGGATCTGGTTGTGAACGTGCAGGGAGATGAGCCGGAGATCGAGCCGGGGACCATCGACGGGGCGGTCGAGGCGCTTGGCTCGTCCACGGTGATCGACACGGCAGCCGACGTCACGCCCGGGGGCGGGGAACGCTTTCAGTGGGTCGGGACTGTCGCGAGCCCGATCCGAGACGAATCGGAAGCCGCGAACGCCAACGTGGTGAAGGTGGCTCTGGGCGTGGCGAACGAGCAGACGCGGGTGGCGCCGGCGTTGTACTTCAGCCGGGCGGCGATCCCATTCGATCGAGACGGCGTGGGCGGGGTCGCCCGCTACCGGCACATCGGGATCTACGCGTACGGGGTCAGCGCTTTGCAGCACTACTCCAAACTGGACGAAACTCCCTGTGAGCGGAGCGAACGCCTCGAGCAGCTCCGCTGGCTGGAGCACGGATACCCGGTCGCGGTGGCGATCCGAGAGTCGTCGCACGCGGGGATCGACACACCCGAACAGTACCGGGGGTTTGTCGGGCGCTGGCGGGCGGGCCAGGGCTGATCAGGCGGTTCCCGGGCGAGGTCGGTTTGTCCTCGGCGCGAGTTCTGGTACGATTGGATATGCCCCAGTCACTCGATGAGTTCGACGCCGCGTCTTTGGACCTGATCGGGGGTCGCCCACGCGGGCGGCGACCGATCGAAGTCCCCACCCCCGATGACTCGCCCGCCGATGAGGATTCCGGTGGGATGGACCTGCTGGCGGCGGCCGGGGCGGCCCCGTCGGCGAGCGAGTTCTACTCACCGATCCCCGACGGGTACCGCAAGGGGCAGCACAAATACGTCGCGGTGCTCGGGACGGTCATGTCGGGCCTGGGCAAGGGCATCTTCGCGTCGAGCATGGCCAAGGTCCTCAAGGACAAGGGCCTGCGGGTCGCCCCGATCAAGATGGAGGGCTACCTCAACATCGACGCGGGCACCCTCAACCCGTACCGGCACGGCGAGGTGTTCGTCCTGGACGACGGCACCGAGTGCGACATGGACCTGGGCACCTACGAGCGCATGCTCGACCAGAACCTGACGCGGCGCAACTTCGTGACCTCGGGACGGATTTATTCTGAGATCCTCGACCGCGAGCGCCAGGGCGTGTACCTCGGTCGGGACGTGCAGATGATCCCGCACGTGACGGGCGAGGTGAAGCGGAAGCTGCGCGAGCTGGCGATCCGTGGGGACGGGACGGGTCCGGCGGACGTCGTGTTCATCGAGGTCGGCGGCACCGTGGGCGATTACGAGAACGGGTTCTACATCGAGGCCCTGCGTGAGCTGGCGTTCGAGGAGGGCCCGGGCTCGGTCTGCTTCGTGGCGCTGACGTACGTCATCGAGCCCAAGACCCTGGGCGAGCAGAAGTCCAAGGCGGCGCAGCTGGGCATCAAGCGGCTGCTCGAGGCGGGGATCCAGCCGCACCTGATCGCGTGCCGGAGCTCAAACCCGGCGCAGCGGAAGGTGATGGAAAAAATCGCGATGTTCTCGAACGTGCCACTGCGCCGGGTGTTCTCGATGCACGACCGGGAGAGCATCTACACGATCCCCGACGACATGCGGAGCGGGGGGCTCGACCGCGAGGTGCTCAGCGTGTTGTCGCTGCACGACCGCGTCGATACGCGCCACGAGGACCAGGCCCGGCGCGCGTGGGCGGAGTTCGAGCGGAAGCTCACTGGCGAGCGCAGCCGCGAGGTGACGATCGGGATTACGGGCAAGTACGCCGAGCTGCGCGACGCGTACGCGTCGATCGAGAAGGCGGTCGAGCACTGCTCGGTGCATCTGGATTGTCACGTCAACCAGCGGTGGATCGAGACGACCGAGGTCAGCGAAGAGAACGTGGCCGAGAAGCTCAGCGGGCTCGACGGGGTGATCGTGCCCGGCGGGTTCGGCTCGCGCGGGGTGGACGGCAAGATCGCGTGCGTGAAGTACTGCCGCGAGAATGGCGTGCCCTACCTTGGCATCTGCCTCGGGTTCCAGGTCGCGGTGATCGAGTTCGCCCGCAACGTGCTCGGGCTGACCGACGCGTCGAGCACCGAGTTTGATCCGTCGTGCGACACACCCGTGATCTCGGAGCTGCCCGATCAGAAAAAAATCGAGGGCCTGGGCGGGACGATGCGTCTGGGCGCCCAGGACGTCAAGATCATGCCCGGCTCGCTCGCCCACTTTCTTGCGGGGGGCCGCACGAGCATGCGCGAGCGGTTCAGGCACCGCTACGAGGTCGATCCGACGTTCATCGAGCGTCTTGAGTCGCGCGGGATGGTCTTCTCCGGGCGCCATCCCGAGCAGCCGATTATGCAGATCCTTGAGCTCCGCTCGTCGGCGCCGGCGCAGGACGAGGGCGAGCCCGTGTCCATCACACACCCGTACTTCATCGGCGCCCAGTTCCACCCGGAACTGACGGGACGCCCGCTCCGCCCCCAGCCCCTGTTCATGGGGCTCGTCGCCGCGGCGATCCGAGCCCGGTACGAGAGTCTGGACCCGGACCGCTGGGCTCAGATGAAGCGAGAACCTGACCTGAGCCGCTGGCTCAACTCGCCCAGCTCGACCGAGCAGCGCGTCTAGAAGTCGTCGACCGGCGTGCGTTCGAGGGAGCGGGCCGCGTGGAGCAGGATGCAGGCGCTCAGCCTGTCCGGACGCCCCATCGCCACCTGGCAGCTGTGCAGCTGCATCTGGGCGTGAATCATCGCCGCGTGGCGCTCGTCGGCGCCCTCTGCCGCGTTCGCCAGGCGGATGAAGACCTGGATGGCCCATGGGTGGTTGGTCGCGTTGTCGGGCTGGAGCTCTCGCAGGTGCCAGAGCGCGGCGTCGCGGCAGCGACGGGAGAGGGCCGGGTCGCCCGTTCGGACGGCAATCTCGGACAGGGCGTGCAGGGCGCACAGCTCGCGCTGCGTGCGCACCTCGATCGCGGTCTGGTCGCCCGGGGCGTGCAGCAGCGGGCCGTCCTGCGATCGGATCCGGACGCCCCGGAGCGGATTCCCCGCGTGCAGCAGCCACCAGAGCGCATCGTCCGCCTCCTGCGCTGCGGGCGCCGGGGCCGTGGACACGCAGAGCAGGTCCGCCAGGAATGGCGTGACCACGCTGGGTCTCGCCATCATCTCGTCACGGAACCCGCTGAGGAACGCGCGCTTGTCGTCTTCATGGGTTCCCGGGTCGATCGGGTCCGAGGCGAGCACGCGCGTCGCCAACGACCGGAGGTTCTCGGCCCACAGCGCGGGATCGGCGGTCGTGCTCATGCGGCATGGTATCGGGCGGATCGCCTTATCTTCTCGGACGGGCGGCGGGCGGTTGGTTGCGTGCCGCGGCGGAGTCCGATGGGGCAAGATCCGAATCGGGGCTCCGCGTTGGCTCCGAACAACCCGGCGCCGCGTTCCGCCGACGAGGGAAACGCCCCGGTCAGTGGGGCGGCAGGAGCGATGGGTATGAGCGGCGAAGCCACCATGATCGACTTTCAGGCGAGCGCTTCCCCCCCGCCTGCTGGCCCGACGGCGGTCGATCCGACGGCGCCGCCGCTGACCGGGCGGATGCTTGGCGTGGAAGCCGGCGCGCCGCACACGCCCGCGCCCCAGGCCGGCCCGGCGCCCGCAGCCGCGGAGACAACGCCGGAGACGAACACCTCCGAATCAGTCAGCCGTCCCTTCATCGCCGAGATCGACGCGTCCGAGATCGACGACCGAGGGCGTCCGGAGACGGTCTGGTCGGCCCGAGCGATGGAGCTGGGGCGGGGCCGGTTGGTGTTCCTGTCCAGGCGGATGTGCTACCCCGGGCGTCGCCTGATCGTGATGATCCACCTGATCGATCACCGTCCGGCGCCGCTGCACGGGCTCGTCCATGCCTGTGAGTACGAGGCGGACGGCCTGTACCGGGTCGAGCTGCGGCTCCTGCCGATGCCCCACGAGGGGCGCCTGCGCGAGTGGGTGGACTCGATCAGCTCGCGACGCTGAGCCACTCCCCCCTTGACTCACGCCGCTTCCGGGCGACGCTTGGGGCGATGCTCATTGCCCAGAAATCTGAGGAGCTGACCCCGGGCGGGTGCGTGATCGTCCCGACGATGGGGGGGCTGCACACCGGCCACCTGGAGCTGGTCCGGCGGGGGGTCGAGGCGGCCCGGTCACGGGACCTGCCCGGCGGCTGCGTCGTGAGTGTCTTCGTCAACCCGACGCAGTTTGACGAGGCGTACGACTACGAGCGGTACCCGCGGATGGTCGAGCAGGACGCCGCGATGTGCGCCGGGGTCGGCGCCGACGCGGTCTTCGCCCCGAGCGTCGAGACGGTGTACCCGACGCCGCAGTCGAGGCGCGACCCCGTGATGCCGCAGGTGGCGTACGAGCCCGGGCTCGAGGACGCGGCCCGGCGCGGGCACTTCGCGGGGGTCTGCCTCGTATGCCAGAGGCTGTTTGAGCTGACCGATGCGCGGGCGGCGGTCTTCGGCGAGAAGGACTGGCAGCAGCTCCAGAGCGTGACCGCGATGGTGCGGATGCTGCGGTCCCCGACCGAGATCATCGCGGCGCCGACGGAGCGCGACCCGGATGGGCTGGCGATGAGCAGCCGCAACCGGTTCCTGAACGACGAAGATCGGGCGCGCGGGCTCGCGCTGAGCCGAGGGCTGGTCGCGGCGGGGGGTGAGGCGACGCCCGGGGCGGGCGAGACGGCGCTTCGCCGGGTTCTCGACGTGGCGGGCGTGATCCCCGATTACGCGGCGATCCGCGAGGCGAGCACGCTGATGCCCCCGCCCGAGGGCGCCGCGATCGGGGACGTCACGTGGCGGGCGGTCGTCGCGGGACGCGTGGGGAGCGTGCGTCTGCTGGACAACATGCCCTGGCCACTCGGAACGGACGCGGACTCGGGCTCGCAAGGCTAAGGTAGCCTCCGCCTCCGGCAATGGAGGATTGAAGGAGACTCCCGTGCTCAAGAGCCCGCTGCACCAGTTTCACCTCGACCACGGCGCCCAGATGGTGGAGTACGCCGGGTGGGAGATGCCCATCCGCTACGCCGGGATCCGCGAGGAGCACGAGCAGACACGCCGCTCGGGCAGCGTGTTCGACGTGTCGCACATGGGGCGCCTCTCGGTCCAGGGGCTGCACGCCAAGCGGCTGCTCGAGCGGGCGTGCTCGCGCCGGATCGGCACGATGGACAAGGGGCAGTGCCGGTACTCGCTGATGTGCAACGAGGGCGGCGGGGTGCTCGACGACGTGATCGTGATGCGCCAGGATGACGACGAGTTTCTCGTCGTGGTCAACGCCGCGAACCGAGAGAAGATCGTCGGGCGCCTGAACGCGATCGTCAGCGAGCGGAGTCTGAAGCTCAAGCTCGAGGACCGAACCGAGAAGACGGCGATGATCGCGGTCCAGGGCCCGAAGGTCATGGACCTGATCGCGGGCGTGAGCAGCGAGATCCCGACGCTCAAGCGGTACCGGTTCACGGTCAAGAATCTGATGATCATGAAGCTGATCGTCTCGAGGACTGGGTACACGGGCGAGAACGGGGTGGAGGTGATCCTGCCGGCCAACATGGTCCCGATGGCGATGAAGCTGCTGATGAAGGACGTGGACCCGAAGGACCCGAACGCGGTGCTCAAGCCCGCGGGCCTGGGCTCGCGTGACACGCTCCGCCTGGAGGCGGGGATGCCGCTGTACGGGCACGAGCTGGGCGAGGACATCAACGCGCTGGAGGTCGGGCTGGACTTTGCGATCCACCTGGACAAGACCGCCGAGGAGGACGGGGAAATGTTCATCGGGCAGGAGGCGTTGATCGCGACGCGCGACTCGGGGGGCCCGAAGCGGACGCTGGTGGGCATCGAGCTTGAAGGCAAGCGGACGCCGCGCCAGGGGATGGCGATCAGGAGCGGGGACGAGACGATCGGCGTGGTCTCCAGCGGGTGCGCGAGCCCGACGCTCGGCAAGCCCATCGCGATGGGGTTTGTGCAGGCGGGTCGCGTGGAGCCGGGCTCGGGTGTGCAGGTCGACGCGGAGCGGGCGGTGCTCGAGGGCAAGGTCGTGCCGCTGCCGTTCTACAAGGCCCCGAAGTAGGGCGCCAATCTTGAACGATCAGGCGCCGTCGAGTTTGGGCTTGGGCGTATCGAGCTCGACCCATCCGCTCCCGCCGTGCCTGACAACGACACCCGTCGCGGCGTAGATCACCTGCTCGGCGATGTTGGTGCAGTGGTCCGCGACCAGCTCGCACTGGTGAACGATGTGGTGCAGGTGGAAGGCGACGTCCGGCTCCATGCGCCCGTCGGCGACGCGCTGCTCGGACGAGCGGAAGATTTTCTCGGAGAACTTGATGACCGCGTCCTCCGAGCGGAGGACGACCTTGGCCCGCTCGGCATCGAAACCGGCGAACGCGCCGATGGCATCGCGGACGATCCCGATCACGGAGTTGGTGATGACGCGGGTTGACTCGGGGAAGGGCGTGGTCCGGTCGGCCAGCTCGATGACCCGCTCGGCCACGGCGCCAGCGGCGTCGGCGATCCGTTCCAGCTCGTTGTTCACCTTCACGCAGACCAGCAGCTCGCGCAGTCGGTCCGCCCCGAGCCCGTCGGTCGCCCTCGAGACGTCGCAGAGGATGTTGACCGCGTCCTGCTCGACCTTCAGGTCGATCCGATCCACCTCGTCGTCGGACACGAGGACCTTGCGGGCGACCTCCAGGTCTCGGGCGAAGATCGAGTCGAAGGAGAGCTCGACCATCTCTCGGACGAGGGCGCCCTGCGTGACCAGATCGCCCCGGAGGGCGTCGATGCGGGCGGAGAACTGTTTCGACGTGGAACTCATGCTGGCGGCGCCTGCTTTCGGTCTGGGGGCTGTCTCCAAGCGTATCCTCCCGCGAGCCCGCGGCGCTCGGCCGATGGGGCGATTCTGACACTCCGAAGCGAGACTGACCCATGTTCGACATCGAACTCGTGCACGCCCGCCAGATCCTGGATTCCCGAGGCAACCCGACCGTTGAGGTGGAGGTGGCCTTGTCCTGCGGCGCCACGGGGCGGGCCGCGGTCCCCTCGGGCGCCTCGACGGGTGAGAACGAGGCGGTCGAACTCCGCGACGGCGGTGAGGCCTGGATGGGCAAGGGCGTCACCCAGGCGGTCTCGAACGTCATCGAGCGGGCGGCGCCCGCGATCGAGGGCTTCGACGCCCGCGAGCAGGAGATGATCGACTCCACGCTCATCGAGCTCGACGGCACGCCCAACAAATCGGAACTTGGCGCCAACGCGATACTGGGCGTCTCGATGGCCGTGGCCCAGGCCGCGGCGGAGGCGTCGGGCCTGCCGCTGTACCGCTACCTGGGCGGATCGGGCGCCAAGACGCTGCCCGTTCCGATGCTCAATATCCTCAACGGCGGCAAGCACGCAGACAACACCGTGGACTTCCAGGAGTTCATGATCCAGCCCTGGGGCTTTGACGACTTCGGCGAGGCGCTGCGGGCCGGGACCGAGATCTACCACACGCTCAAGAAGGTGCTCTCCAAGCGGGGGATGTCCACGGCGGTGGGGGACGAGGGCGGGTTCGCGCCGGATCTCAAGGACAACGAGGACGCGCTGAGAATCATCGAGGAAGCCGTGGACAAGGCGGGGTACTCTTGGGGCGAGCAGATCTTCGTGGCGTTGGACCCGGCGACGAGCGAGCTGTGGAACGAGGCGGAGAAGGACGGCAGGCAGGGCTACAAGTTCTTCAGCTCGTCGCAGGAGATCATGAGCTCGGACGACCTGATCGCGCTCTGGAGCGACTGGTGCGCCAAGTACCCGATCCGTTCGATCGAGGACGGGCTGGCGGAGAACGACTGGGAGGGGTGGGCCCGGCTGACCGCCAAGCTCGGCGACAAGGTCCAGCTTGTGGGCGACGACCTGTTCGTCACCAACAAGAAGTTCGTCGAGCGGGGCGTGGCGGAGAAATCGGCCAACGCGGTGCTCGTGAAGGTGAACCAGATCGGGACGCTTTCCGAGACGTTCGACACGGTCAACTACGCGATGCGCAACGGGCTGTCGTGCGTGATGAGCCACCGCTCGGGCGAGACGGAGGACGCGACGATCGCGGACCTGGCCGTCGCGACCAACTGCGGGCAGATCAAGACGGGCGCCCCGTGCCGCAGCGACCGCAACGCGAAGTACAACCAGCTGATCCGGATCGCCGAGGAGCTGGGCGAGGCGGGCGTGTACGGCGCCGCGACGTGGAACCGCTGATTTCGGCGCCGATCGCCGATGCGTGAGCGCAAAGAACCGGCGTGACGGGGTGGGACGTCACGCCGGCGTGGACGATCGGGACCTTGCGGTCCTGATCAGACTCGGATGTCGAGTTGGACCCGTCTACCGTTGCTGGTGGTCGAGGGCGAGTCACCCTCGGGCCCGTTGGCCAGATGGATGGACGCGAGCCCGGCGTTGGCGGCGCGGGAGATGTCCGGCGTCGCGGTGGCGGGGCTGAGCGACTCCAGATACTCGGTGATGGCCATCGCCGCCTCCGCGGGCGAGTCCTTCACTCCGGCGTCGCTGAGCAGGCTCCAGACCGAGTCGTACAGTGCCCGCTGAAGGTCGGCGAGCTCACCGCCCCCGCTCTCCTGGAACTTTTCGTACGCCGTTTGGAGCGCCTTCTGGACCTCGATGTCGTGGTCGGTCTTGGGCGGCTCTGTCGAGATCTGCGGCGGGGGCGCCACGTCGGGAGCCTGGGGGGCCACCCGCTGGGCGGTCGCCGAGCGGAACCGGGCGACCTTGGGGGTGTTCCCGGGCTGGTCCTTGGAATCCGGGATGGTGTTCGTCTTGGCGCTCTTGGTCTGATCACCCTGAACCTGGACTGGGGTGAGCTTCGGACGCTGGAGCAGTGGGCTGATTGCGCGGGCGGCGCCTCTGATGGCTGTCATGACAAGATCCCCTGGGCCGGAGGCCCGAGCGCTCCGCAGGACGAGAGTGGCCACTCCTGGCGGGACGATCTCCGTCCCGCCTCCTGCGCGAACTGGTTTCTGGACATACCGCGAACGCTGTGCCAAGCGTTGCTGCCGGGCTTCGACCGGCCTCGCTACAGTTGCTCTGATGAGCGACCCCAAAGCGTTTCACTCGAACATCATCGACGAAAGGACCATCAAACATGGGGGGGCGTTCGACTTTGTTGAACTCACGCTGCGGGACGAGTCCGGCATGATTCGCGCTCGGCAAGTTGTGCGCCACCGAGGGGCCGCGACGATCCTGGCGCTGCTCGAGACTGAGGACGGCCCTCGGGTGCTGTTTGTCCGCAATGAACGCCACGCGATCGGCGCCCACATGGACGAGCTCCCGGCCGGGGGGATCGAGGCGGGCGAGGCGCCCATCGAGGCCGCCCGGCGAGAGCTGCGCGAGGAGACGGGCTACCAGGCGGGGAGCCTGGAACCCATCGCGTCCTTCCACACCACCCCGGGGATCACCGACGAGCTGATGCACGCGTTCGTGGCCCGCGACCTGACCCACGTCGGGCAGGACCTGGACGAGGATGAGCGACTGAGCGTTCATCCGTGGACAATCGAGCGGGCGCTGGATTCGGTCCGCAACGGAGGGCTGACGGACGCCAAGACGATGCTGACGCTGCTGCTGGCGGAGGATCGCGGCATTCTCTGAGGCGTTCGGGTACAACCCGGCGGGCGCCTGAGCTCGCGGGAGAGGTCGAGACGATGGGTTGGGAAGACCGCCAGTACGGAGAGGGAACGGGCGCCGGCGCGGGCGATCGCTTCCGCTCGGCCATGCGCCGCGTCTTCGGCGACGGCGAGAACCCCCTGGCCTGGGGCTTCACGCTCTACCGGGCCTGGGGGATACGGGTCCGCATCCACCTGCTGTTCGTGATCTTCCTCGCGGCCCGCCTGATCTTCACGCTGCCCCACGACGGGATCGGGCGGGCGTTCATGCTCTGGCTGCTCGCGGCGTTGTTCGTGCTGGTGCTGCTGCACGAGTACGGGCATTGCGTCGCGTGCCGGAAGGTGGGGGGCGAGGCGGACGACATCATGATGTGGCCCCTGGGCGGGCTGGCGAGCTGCGCCCCGCCGAATGACTGGCGGTCGAACCTGATCACCGTGCTCGGCGGTCCCGCGGTCAACGCGGTTCTGCTCGTCCCTCTATCGCTGGGGGTGTGGCTGGCGACGCGGGACATCGGCAGTGTGCTCTTCAACCCGTTCGACCCCGGATCAACATTGGCGGGGTTGCTGGTTCCGCCGACGGACGTTGGCGGGGTGGGGTCGCAGCCCTGGTGGCTGACGGCGCTGTGGTCGTTCCACTACGCCAACCTGGTCCTGCTCGCGTTCAACATGCTCGTGCCGATGTACCCGATGGACGCGGGGCGGGTTGTGCAGGCGTTGCTGTGGCGGCGCATGGGCGAGGCGCGGGCGACGATGGTGACGCTGACCGTCGGGCTGGTGGCCGCGGTGGCGCTGGCGGTCGTCGCGGTGGTGGCCAACGAGACGATGCTTCTGGCGATCGCGATCTTCGGCGGGTTCACCTGCTTCTTCGAGCGCCGGCGCCTGCAGTTCACGGGCGCGGGCGACCCGCTGGGGTTCCCCAGCGGGCCGGACGATGACGAGCTCGAAGCCAAGCGGGAGTCCAAGGACCGGGCGAGGGCGCAGAGTGAGCAGGTGGAAGTGGACCGGATCCTGGCCAAGATCAGCCGGGACGGGATGGGGAGCCTGAGCACTCGCGAGAAGCGAACGCTCAAGCGGGCGACCCACCATCGCCGAGAGACGTAGAGACGATCGCGGGCGCCTTCCGAAGAAGGGTCTGGGGGCCCGGAACGGGCTTTGCAACGAGACGGAGAGGGCGCCAGGGCCATGGGCATCGCGGAACGTGACTACAGCAGGGGCCGGCCACCGGGAGGGGGGGTCGGGAGCCGCCTCCGCCTGCTCTCGGTGACCGCGTGGCTGCTGATCATCAACATCACGGTGTTTGTGATCGGCGGGTTTATGACGAACTCGGGCGTGCCCGTGAGCGTGGCGCACGAGGTGATCTCGGGCAAGTCGCTCGAGGGCGCGCTTGCCGAGGATCAGTACCTGACCACGGGCGGCCAGCCCGTCTCGGCGGACGCGATCCGCACCGGGACCGGCGCGATGGTCATGCGTCGTCTGGTGGATCCAAAGACGGGCGAACCGGTCGGGCGCGAGATCTTCCAGATCATGGCGCCGCTCACGGCGTACGGGCACTTCTCGACCACCAAGGGATTCCTCCGCCTGGAGGTCTGGCGTCTGGTGACGTTCCAGTTCCTGCACGCGAGCATGACGCACATCTTCTTCAACATGCTCGGGCTGTGGATCTTCGGGGGCATCGTCGAGCAGTACCTGGGCTCGAGCCGCTACCTGGCGTTCTACCTCGTGTGCGGGATCTGCGGAGGGCTGCTGTATCTCCTGCTCAACCTCCTGGGCGTGGCGCACATCCCGCTGCCCGGGTCGCTCAAGGTCGGGCTGTCCACGCCGCTGGTGGGCGCGTCGGCGGGGGTGTTCGGGGTCATCATCGCGTGCGCGTACATCGCGCCCAACACGGTGGTGCGGCTGCTCTTCCCCCCGATCCCGATGAAGATGAAGACGTTCGCGTACGGGTACCTTCTGATCGCCGCGGCGAACCTGCTGGTGATCAAGGGCGCCAACCAGGGGGGCGACGCGGCCCACGTGGGCGGGGCGCTGGGCGGGTACTTCTTCATCCGCAGGCCCCACCTGCTGCGCGACTTTTTCGATGTCTTCGGCAACTCGAACAAGGCGGGTCCGAAGGCTGGGCGCCCCGTGAAACGCAGGGGCGGCGCCTCGGACAAAGAGATCGATCGGATCCTCGACAAGGTCAATACCCATGGGCTGCACAGCCTGAGCGACACGGAGAAGAAGGCGCTCCGCAAGGCGACACAAGACCGCCGTGGATAGTGTTGGGCCTGATGGGCAAGCCGCTGAGCTTTGAAATTCTGTGCCGATCGGCGAGCACCGGCGCGCGGGTGGGGAAGGTGACCACGCTGCACGGGGCGTTCGATACGCCCGCGTTCATGCCCGTGGGTACGAAGGCGACGATCAAGGGTGTGTACCCGTCGATGGTTGCCCAGACCGGGGCGCAGATCGTTCTGGGCAACACGTACCACCTTCTGCTGCGCCCGGGCGCCGAGCTGGTGGACGAGATGGGGGGGCTGCACCCGTTCATGGGCTGGCCAGGGCCGCTCCTGACCGACTCGGGCGGGTACCAGGCGTACTCGATGGCGGACATCAACGCGATCGACGACGAGGGTGTGAGCTTCAAGTCGATCATCGATGGCTCGACGATCCGCATGACCCCCGAGAGCGCGATCCACACGCAGAACCTGCTGGGCGCGGACATCATCATGGCCTTTGACGACTGCCCGCCCTCGGTCGATCCGGACGCGGCGCCGATCAACCAGACCCGTCTGCGCCAGGCGACGCTGCGCGATTCGGAGAAGAAATCCGGCTATGACCACCAGGCCAGGCTCGACACCTCCAACGAGCGGACCGCCCGCTGGCTCCAGCGCTGCAAGGACGCACACGCCCGCTCGGGCGAGCAGTCGCTCTTCGGCATCGTCCAGGGCGGGGCGGACCTGGAGAGGCGGGCCCGCTCGCTGGAGATGGTCTGCAACATCGACCTGCCCGGGTACGCCATCGGCGGCGTCGCGGTGGGGGAGTCGCCCGAGGACATCGCCCGCGTCACCCGGTTTACTGCGGCGCGGATGCCCGAGGGCAAGCCGAGATACCTCATGGGCGTGGGATACGAGCGGGACATCGTTTCGGCGGCCCTCTCGGGCGTGGACATGTTCGACTGCGTCCTGCCGACCCGCAACGGGCGCAACGCCAACGCCTTCACCCGAGAGGGTCAGATCCGCCTCAAGAACGCCCGGTTCGCCCGTGACCCGGGGCCGATCGAGGCGGGGTGCGACTGCCCGGCCTGCGACCCGGTGGCCTGCGGCTGGCAGACATCCGAGGGGCGCCCCTTCAGCCGGGCGTACCTGCGGCACCTGTTTGCGAGCGAGGAGATGCTCGGGCCGATCCTGGTGAGCCTGCACAATCTGCGGCACTTCCAGCGGCTGATGGAGGACCTGCGGGGCGCCATCGCCAGCGATGACTGGGCGTCGATGGGTCGGCAGTGGCCCGGTGTGAGCGACCTGCTGCCCGGGGGGGACACGAAATCGGGGCCTCTCGCGTCCGAGACATAAAGATCAATGCGGAAGCGGGCCACAGCGCGACCTATCGTTGGGGCTCACGAACGATCCTCCGACCGGAACCCGAGAATGCCCAACACACGCCCGACCGTCCAGTCGCCGATGATGCTGACCCTCGCCCAGGAGGGGGGGCTGCTCAGCGAGGACGCCCAGAGCATCCCGAGCACGTCTGAGGGCTCGGGCGGCGCTGCCCCGAAGTCAACCTCGCCGTTCGGCCCCAACATCCTTTTGATCGGGATGTTCGCGCTGTTTGCGATGATCATCTTCACGCAGATCACCGGCGGGCGGAAAGAGAAGAAGAAGCGGGCCGCGATGATGAACGCGCTGGGCAAGCACGACAGGGTGCAGACCGTGGGCGGGATCATCGGGTCGGTCGTGGAGGTCAAGGGCGACGAGCTCATGCTCCGCGTTGACGAGGCCTCCAACACACGCATCCGAGTCGCCCGCTCGGCGGTCCAGAAGGTCCTGCACAGCGCCAGCTCGCCCGCGAGCGAGTCGCCCGCTGAGACCGGCAACGCCTGAATCACACCACCACGCTGATCCCCTCCCAGAGGTGTCCGACGTATGAGACACGTGCTTCGAAACAGCTTCCTCGTTCTCGCTCTGCTGGTGTTCTTCGCGGCGATGATCGTCCCGCCGCAGAAGCAGCTGCGCCTGGGCAAGGACCTGCGCGGCGGCGTGACGCTGCTGTACTCGGTCAAGGTTGACAAGAGCGAGAACGCCGCGAGCGTGATCGACCAGGTGATCCAGGTTCTCAAGGACCGGATCGACCCGCGGGGCCTGCTCGAGATTCAGATGATCGCGCAGGGTCAGGACCGGATCGAGATCACGATGCCGCTGCCGGGCGAGGACGTGCTGCGTCTACGCCAGGCCGTGGATGACAAGCTCGAGGGGCTGCGTGAGTTCGAGATCACGCCCGACGAGTTCGAGCGGACAATGCGGATGCGCGGCGCCGAGCGGGGCGCGGAGATCGAGCGGCTCGCGGCGGGCAACGAACGCATCCGGGAGCTGATGGGCGCCGCGGCGGCGAGCTTCGACGCCGCGACGGGCGCCCGGGTCGGGCTCGAGCAGGCCCAGCAGGCGGATTCGCCGGACGAGGTCATTGACGAGCTGGTGGGCAAGGTCGCCGACGCCGAGCTGGAGTACGAGCGGGCCCGCGACGAGGTGCTGGGCGCGAGCCTGTCGCCCGACTCGGTCCGCGAGGCGCTGCTGCTCTCGACCGACAAGAAGACGGTACACGACACCGTCACGGACAGGTACATCGAGCTCGCGAGCCCACGCGAGCAGGCGCTGCAGGACATCCTGGACGACCACCCCGAGCTCGAGGCGCAGATCGATGAGATCGAGAAGGCGTACGACGAGTACGTCGCCAACCGCAAGTCGCTCGACGACCCGGAGGACCTGAAGCGTCTTGTCGCATCGTCGGGCGTGCTGAGCTTCCGCATCTCGATCGACCCGGGCGGATCGGGCTCGCAGAACGTCCACCCGGAGGAGAGCCGTCTGCGTCAGGAGCTGCGTGAGAAGGGGCCCTCGGCGGTCCGCTCGCGCGACGCCCGCTGGTTCGAGATCAACCGGATTGAGAGCTGGTACGACACGCTGCAGGAGTGGCAGGCGCTCGAGGCGAACCCGGCCGCGTTCTTCGCGTCCCGCCAGTACGTGGGCGAGGAGTACGAGGGCAAGTACTACATCCTGCTCTGGGACACGCGCAACACCCGCCTGACGCAGAACGACGGTGTCTGGGGCGTGCGAAGCGCGTTCCAGACCGTGGACCAGATCGGGCGTCCCGCCATCGGGTTCCAGATGGACGACCGGGGCGCACGCCGCCTGGGCGACCTGACGGGCCCCAACGTCGGCAACAAGATGGCCATCCTGCTCGACGGGCAGCTCTACGGCGCCCCGCCCGTGCTCAACTCGCGGATCTCGACCAACGGCATCATCCAGGGCGACTTCACGACCGCGGAGATCGACTACATCACGCGGGTGCTCACCGCCGGCTCGCTGCAGGCCAAGCTCTCGCCCACGCCCCTGAGCGTGAACCAGATCGCCCCGGACCTGGGCGCCGACAACCTCCGCGCGGGCATGCGTGCGGGCGTGTGGGCGCTGGGCGCGGTCAGCGCGTTCATGCTGTTCTACTACTTCATCTACGGCGGGGTGGCGGTCTTCAGCCTCGTGTGCAACGCGATCATGATCCTGGGCGCGATGGCGCTGGCACGGGCCTCGTTCTCGCTGCCGGGTATCGCGGGCATCATCCTCACGTTCGGTATGGCCGTGGACGCGAACGTGCTGATCTACGAGCGCATCCGAGAGGAGCTGCGCCTGGGCCAGGACCTCAAGACCGCGGTCCGCCTGGGCTACCAGCGGGCGCTGAGCTCGATCGTGGACGGCAACGTCACGAACCTGATCGTCTGCTTCGTGCTCGCGTACACGGGCACGCAGGAGATCAAGGGCTTCGCGATCACGCTGGGCATCGGTGTCATCGCGACGATGTTCTCCTCGCTGGTTATTACCCGCCTGATCTTCGCGCTGTTCATCGACCGCCTGAAGGTCAGGAAGCTCACCATGCTGCCGATGGTGATCCCCGCGATCGAGCGCCTGCTCGAGCCCCGGATCGACTGGCTGCGCCTGCGTGGGGTGTTCATCACCGTCTCGGTGGCGTTCATGGCCCTGGGTGTGACGATGATCGTCACGCAGGGCCAGAAGATGCTCGACACCGAGTTCCGGGGCGGCATCCAGATCGACCTGCCGCTCACGCTCGACGACGCGGGCGAGCCCATCGTCCGGACCCGTCAGCAGATCGAGGAAGCCGTCAAGGAGATCGGCGAGAAGGTCGCGGACGACAACCCGCTCCGACCCCTGCGCAACGCGGAGGTCATGCCGCTCAACCCGCAGTCGGACGGCGTGACATCCGATTTCTTCCGGATCAAGACGTACGCCACAAACACGGACGAGGTCCAGGCGGCGATCTTCAGGCTGTTCGGCGACGAGGGGCAGGACATCATCGACTCGCGCGCCCCGCTCCAGTTTGACGGGCAGCAGAGCGAGGATTCGTCCGAAGCGCCCGTCTTCCCCATCGACAGCGCCAAGCTTGGCGACGTGCTCGGGCGCGGGGAGATCACCAACAACGTCCGCCCGTTCGTGGGCGGTGTGGCCATCCTGCTCGACAACCTCTCGCCCACCCCGAGCGCCAGCGGCATCGTGGACCGCCTGGACGCGATGCGCGCCAAGCAGGGGTTCTCGCAGACGCTCGGACGCACGCGCGACCTGATCGTGCTCCGGGGCACGGACGAGGCCGTGCAGAGCGCCGTGGTGCTTGTGCACGACGAGGACGTCAACGTCTTCGACAGCGAGCAGGTCTGGAACGCGGAGGTCCGCGATCTGGAGTGGCGCCTGACGCGCGATGCGCTCACGCAGACGACCTCGCTGGCCAGCGTGCAGAGCTTCAGCTCCATCGTCGCCCAGGACTTCAAGGGCAAGGCGATCGTCTCGGTCTTCCTCAGCCTCGTGCTGATTCTGATCTACATCTGGGTCCGGTTTGGCAACGTGCGCTACTCCGTCGCGGCGATCCTGACGCTGACGCACGACGTGCTGATCGTCATCGGCCTGATCGCGATGGCCGAGATCATCTACGATCACCCGGCCCTGCAGTCCGTCGCGGTCAAGCTCGGCATCGAGCCGTTCAAGATCGACCTGAACCTCGTCGCGGCGATGCTGACCATCATCGGCTACTCGCTCAACGACACGATCATCATCATGGACCGCATCCGCGAGAACCGGGGCAAGCTGCCCTACGCCTCGCGCCAGGTCGTCAACGACTCGATCAACCAGACGATCAGCCGGACCATTGTCACGTCGGGCACGACGTTCATCGCGGTGCTGATCCTCTACATGTTCGGCGGCCCTGGTGTCCACGGCTTCGCCTTCGCCCTGCTCATGGGTGTGATCATCGGTACGTACTCCTCGATCGCGGTCGCATCGCCGCTCGTCTGGTCACGCAAGCACGCGGGCGGGCAGCGGATCCAGCCCGACGAGCCGTCCGATATCGTGTAGGGCAGGTTTGGTAGACTGATTCGCGGCGGGGTCAAGGCGCCCCGCGACCCGGTCGATCCCTGTGGTGGGTCGAACGGAGCCGCACGTCATGGATGAACGCGCCTCAAGAGTCTTTGTCGGGCTGAGCGTGCTGGTGCTGCTCTGGATCGCCGTGTACTGGCTCTGGGTTCCCAACTCGCCCCGCGTGTCCTACGGCGGGGACGCTCCGCCTGTACGGACGACCTATCCCGAGTCGGCGCCGGTCCAACAGGAAACCGTGCCCGCTGCGGGCGACCCGGTCTGGATGGGCGAGCAGCCCGAGCCGGCGACGGTGATCCCCCCGGGCTTCCGCCGGTACACGATCCGGGCCAACGACACGTTCGAGTCCATCGCCCGCGAGCAGTGGGGCGACGCCTCGCTCTGGACGGTCGTCGCCCGCGCCAACCCGCTCAAGGACCCCGGGCGTCTCAAGGCGGGCCAGGTCATCCGCCTGCCCAACGAGATCGGCAACATCCAGGGCGTCGCGCACGCCCCCCAGGGCGATCCGGATCCCGCTAACTCCGAGCGGACGTACGTCGTGCGGTCGGGCGACACGCTCTCGAGTATCGCTCAGATTCACCTGGGCTCGAGCGCCGACGCCGCGCGGGTGTACGAACTCAACCGCGACCGGCTCACGGACATCCACTCGCTGCGTGTGGGCCAGGAGCTGCGTCTCCCGCCCGCGGAATCCGGCGGCTGAAGCGACGCCTCCCCCGCCCTACGATCTGCAATGCCCAGCACGCCGGTCTACATCGTCACCGGGGGCGCCGGCTTCATCGGCGCAAACCTCGTCGCGGCCCTCGTCAAGCGCGAGCCCGACGCCCACGTCGTCGTGATCGACGACCTCCGCAAGGGCTCCTACGCCAACATCGTCGAGGCCTTCGCACGCGCCGGGCTGCCAGCCTTCACGGGCTCGGTCACGCCCCAGAGCGTCGCGGACCTGGACTGGGACCAGGCAATCGAGGCCCTGGAGCCCAAGGCGGTCTTCCACCTGGGCGCGATCACGGACACGCTCGAGTTCGACGAGCAGGTCATGCTCCGGGCCAACACCGAGCCCTGGGTCGAGATCCTCTCGGCGTGCATCACCAGCGAGACGCCCCTGGTCTACGCCTCCAGCGGCGCGACGTACGGCTCGCCCCCGCAGGGCGAACAGCGCGTGCCCTTCCCCGTCGAGGCCGCGGGCTCGCCCAACAACGTGTACGGCTTCAGCAAGTGGCTGATGGACGCCGAGGTGTTCAGGCTCTTCCGCGAGCGCGAGGAGGCCGGGACCGCCCTGCCCCACGTCGTTGGCCTGCGCTACTTCAACGTCTTCGGCCCCGGCGAGGCCCGCAAGGGCAAGATGGCCTCCATGGCCTACCACCTCACCCAGCAGATGCTCCGCGGCGATCGCCCACGCATCTTCAAGCACGGCGAGCACGCCCGCGACCAGGTCTTTGTCGATGACGTCGTGGCCTGCACCCTGGCCGCGGCGGGGCTCGGAAGCAAGCCCGACCCCACCCCGGGCGTGTACAACGCGGGCTCAGGACAGACCACGACGTTCAACCAGATCGTCGAGTCGATCAACGCCGCGCTGGGAACCGACCTGGAACCCGACTACATCGACATGCCCGAGGCGATGGTCCCCACGTACCAGCACTACACCTGCGCCGACATCAGCGCCACGACGAAGGCCCTGGGCTGGACGCCCGCCCACGACCCGTGCGAGGCGACCCGGGCCTACGCCGCCCTGCTGCGGGACGAGGCGGCGAAATCCGCCCCGCTGCGGGCCTGATCGGGCGCCCAACCGGGGTGGAGTTCGCCCCGGATCCGCCCGATATTCCGGGCAGACCACGGGCGGAGCTAGGATCGCCCGAACCCACCGGTCCCAAGGACGGACCCCGACCCGGAGTGAGCAGGCCGTGAGCATCAAGCGCATCCTCGTGACCGGCGGCGCCGGCTTCGTCGGGTCCCACCTCTGCGAGCGCCTCGTCGCCCAGGGGCACGACGTCATCTGCCTGGACAACTTCTTCACGAGCCAGAAGTTCAACGTCGAGCACCTGCTCGACCACCGCAACTTCGAGCTGATCCGTCACGACGTGACGCACCCGTTCTGGCTCGAGGTGGACGAGATCTACAACCTCGCCTGCCCCGCCGCCCCAGGGCACTACCAGTACAACCCCATCAAGACCATGAAGACCTCCGTCATGGGCGCGATCAACGTCCTGGGCATGGCCAAGCGCTGCAACGCCAAGGTCCTGCAGGCCTCCACCAGCGAGGTCTACGGCGACCCGGACGTCCACCCCCAGCCCGAGAGCTACCGCGGCAACGTCAACCCCATCGGCACCCGCGCGTGCTACGACGAGGGCAAGCGGGCCGCGGAGACCCTGTTCTTCGACTACCACCGCTCCAACGGCGTGAACATCCGCGTCATCCGGATCTTCAACACCTACGGCCCGCGCATGCACCCCTTCGACGGGCGCGTCGTCTCCAACTTCATCCGCCAGGCGATCCAGGGCGAGGAGATCACCATCTTCGGTGATGGCTCACAGACCCGCTCGTTCTGCTACGTCGACGACCTGGTCGAGGGCATCATCCGCATGATGAACGGCCCCGACTCGTTCGTGGGCCCGGTGAACCTTGGCAACCCCAACGAGTTCACGATCAAGCAACTCGCCGAGCACGTGGTGGAGCTGGCCGGCGGCGGGGCGGGGTTCGTGCACAAGCCACTGCCTTCGGACGACCCGACGCAGCGTCAGCCGGACATCTCCCTGGCCAAGGCGAACCTGGACAACTGGGAGCCGAGCATCCAGCTCAAGGAAGGGCTGAAAAAGACGATCGAGTACTTCCGCTCGATCAACATGGATGACTTCCGAGCGCCGACGCCGAACTACTAAGGCCCGACCTGAACCGACTTCTTGGTGGGGCTGGCATCTTGCCGGCCCTTATCATGTGCACATGCCGCTGCGCATCCGTCCCGCATCCCCCGAAGACGCCTCCGCCTGGCTTGCCATGCGCGAGCAGCTCGGCGCCGACTGGGTGATCCCCGGGTTTGAGACGGACATCGAACGGTTCTTCGAGACCGGCCTGATCGACAACCTCCCACACGCGGTCCTTGTCGCCCAGGACGGCGAGGACTGCGTCGGGCTCGCGGAGGTGTCGCTGCGCCAGTACGCCGAGGGGTGCGAGTCGTCACCGGTGGGGTTCCTCGAGGGGTGGTTCGTTGAAGCAAGCCACCGTGGGCGCGGCATCGGGCGGGCGCTTGTGGATGCTGGGATCAACTGGGCCAGGTCAAAGGGCTGCACCGAGTTCGCCTCCGACGCGGAGATGCACAACACCGGCAGCCAGGCCGCCCACGAGTCGATCGGGTTCGAGAAAGTGTGCGAGGTCGTCTGCTACCGGAGACCGATCGGGTGAGCGAGGTCGCCGATCGCAAGCTCACGCGCTCCCCCATCCTCGACGACCGGGGCCAACCCGTTCGCGCCAAGGCGGCGGGCTGGGGTCCCGCGCGGAAGCACTCCGACGAGCTGACCCGCGCCAGGGCGCGCGAGATCGAACGTTCGTTCTCGCGGAGCGGGGCGCCGGTCAAGCGGGTGACGGCCATCGCGACACTGCTGGCGATGCCGTTCTTCCTGCTGCCCGCGCTGGCGGTCCCGTTCCTGGTCCCGGTGATGATGCGTCACGGCATCGCGATGTGGACCATCCCCCTCGGCGCCGCGCTCGGGATTCTTGGCCCGCTGGTCATGATGCTCGTACTCAGGCGGTTGATGCTGCCTCGCCTCGTCCGGGCGTACGTCGCCGACGGCTTCTGCGGCTCGTGCGGGTTCACGATCCGCGACCTGCAGCCCGAGGAGGACGCCTGCCGCGTGTGCCCGGAGTGTGGGTCCGCGTGGCGCCTGGAACAGCCCGCATAGGCTCCCCCATGAACATCGCACTCACCGGCGCCTCCGGCTTCATCGGCTCCGAGATCGCCAAGACGGCGCACGCCAAGGGTCACTCCGTCACCGTCCTCGTCCGCGAGACGAGCAGGCGGGACCACATCGAGGCCGTTGTTGATCGCTTCGTCGTCGGGAACCAGGACGACGAGAATGCCTGGCCCGCGCTGCTCGAGGGCGTTGACGTGGTCATCCACAACTCCACGGCCTGGTCGTGGAAGGGCGAGATCCCGTTCGATCAGTACGTGCGGTCGAACTTGAACGGCTCGCTCGGGCTGCTCAAGGCCTCGGCGCCCAAGCCGTTCGTCTTCATGAGTACCATCGGCGTGCACCACGACATGCGTGAGCGGTGGGGGGGCCAGATCGACGAGGACCACCCGAGCCGCCCGCCCAACGCGTACGGGGCGTACAAGGCAGCGGTCGAGATGTTCCTCTGGAGCGAGCACGCGCAGAGCGGGCGTGCGTTCAGCGCCATCCGACCCTGCGGCGTGTACGGCATCGACCCCAAGCTCAAACGCTCGATGGGATTCCCGATCGTCAAGAAGATCGCCGCGGGGCAGAAGTTCACCCGCGCCGGGGGTGGCAAGTTCGTGCACGTCGATGACGTCGTCGCCGCGACACTGACGGCCGCGGAGGACACGGAGAACGCCGAGCGGGTCGTGAACCTCGTGGACTGCTACGCCCGCTGGGCGGACTGGGCGCGGATGGCGGGTGAGGTCCTCGGCATGGACGCGAAGGCCG
>JAJDDI010000051.1 GCA_029260375.1 Phycisphaerales bacterium
GGGCAAGAACGCGATGATCGTGACGGCATTGTCGGATCGCGACCTCGCGATCAAGCACGTCGTGCAGTCCGCCTTCGGCCACGCGGGGCAGAAGTGCTCGGCCACCTCGCTGCTGATCCTCGAGCGGGAGGTCCACGAGGACCCCGCCTTTCGCGACGCACTCATCGATGCCACGCGCAGCCTCCGCGTGGGCTCGGCCTGGGATCTCGAGACCCGCGTGGGGCCGCTGATCCGGCCGCCGCGCGGCGCCCTGGCGCGGGCGCTCGAAGAGCTCGAGGTCGGGGAATCGTGGGCCCTGCGTCCGCGCCAGGTCGGAGACAATCCCTGCCTGTGGTCGCCCGGAATCAAGTGGGGCGTCTCGGCCGGGAACGCCACTCACACGACCGAGCTCTTCGGGCCCGTGCTGGGGGTGATGTGCGCACAGGATCTCGACGACGCGATCGACCTCGTCCACCAGACCGGTTACGGCCTCACCGCCGGCCTGCAGAGCCTCGACGATCGCGAGCAGCAGCACTGGGCCCGCCGCGTGCGCGCGGGCAACCTCTACGTCAACCGCACGACCACGGGTGCGATCGTCCTCCGGCAACCCTTCGGGGGGATAGGGAAGAGCGCGATCGGGCCCGGTCTCAAGGCGGGTGGGCCGAGCTACGTGACGTCGCTGATGCGATTCCGCGAGGTCGGCGGTCGCGCCGTCGGAGGTCGCCTCGACGACGAGCGCGTCGAAACCCTGCTTTCCGAGCTCGAACGGCTGAACGTCCTCGCGGTTCCGGCACAGCTGCGCTTGCGCAGCGCCGCAGTCAGCTACGCGCGCTCCATGGCCGAGGAGTTCGGCCGGGACCACGACTCCTTCCGTCTGGTCGGGCAGGACAACCTGCGCCGCCATCTTCCGGTCGCGAGCCTTCGGATCCGGGTCCACCCCGACGACAGCGCCTTCGACCTCTTCGCGCGGGTGATCGCAGCGCGCTTCGTGCGCTGCGGCGTGACCGTGAGCGCCCCGGCGAGGGTCCCGGGGCCGCCCGTCGATCTGCTCCACGATCTCACCGAGTCGTGGGCTGCGCGCATCGAGTTCGTGGAGGAGTCGGACGACGGGCTCGCGGCGGCGCTGGGCCAGGGCCAGGCCGAGCGGGTGCGCTACGCGGGGCCGGATCGGGTGCCCGAGGGCGTGCGACGAGCTGCCGCAGCGCACGGCGTCCACCTGGCCACGGCCCCCGTGCTCGCCGCCGGGCGGATCGAGCTGCTCCACTATCTCCGCGAGCAGAGCCTGTGCATGGACCATCACCGCTACGGAAATCTGGGCGCCCGCGCGGGGGAGGCGAGGGCACCGGTCCTGTAGTCGGGACGGGACTTGTGCGCGGGGTCCCGGTCCCCGTAGCATCCACCCCACCATGGACCCGATCCTCTCGGATCCCCACATGAGCTCACGCCGCAGCCGGCTCCGGAAGCTCCGCCTGGTCCTGGTCGGGCTCGGTCTGGCCCTGATCACGGCGCAGACGCTCGGTGCGATGCACAGGGTTGGCCATCCCCCCGCGGAGACCTCCGTCTGCAAGGTGTGCGCCGTGTCCGGCCAGCCCCTGGCGATGGGCCCCGGCACGCCGGACGGGAGCCCCGCGGTCGCGGTCCTTCGGGAAACGGGCGAACCCGTTGGTTGGCAAGGCAGTGCCTTGCGCGCCGGCCCCTCGGCCCGGGCACCCCCGGCGATCGGCGACCCGATCTCCACCTGATCGCGGCCCGCTCCCCAAGAGGTCGGCGGAGGGGTGGGGAAGCTGGACCTCGAAACCGAGGCCGGCAGCTCCGCGTGGCGGAGCCCATCGTCGACCCGATTGGAGGGAGTTCCATGACCCGTGCCCAGGCCCGATCCGTTTCCCTGCTCCTTGCCCTGTGCATCCCCGCAGGTGCGTTCGCTGTCAGTGACGCTGACGTCGAAGCGTTGCGGCGCGAGCTCGAAGCAATGCGTGATACCTACGAGGAGCGCATCGGTGCGCTCGAAGCGCGCGTCGAGGCCGCCGAGGCGAGCGCGGCCGCAAGGCCGACCTCTCCGCCGCCCGCGGCGCGGGCCTCGTCCTCGGCTTTCAATCCGGCGATGAGCGTCATCCTGCAGGGTCGGGCCGCCGGCTTCGGTCGGCCCGAGGGTCAACGCGACATCCCAGGCTTCCTGATCGGGGAAGAGACGGGCGTCGGGCCCGAGGGGCTATCGCTCTCGGAGACCGAGATCGACTTCAGCGCAAACGTGGACGACCTCTTCTACGGCTTCGCTTCGATCGCCCTCAACCAGGAGAACGCCGAGACGGAGATCGAGCTCGAGGAAGTCTACCTCCAGACCCTGGCTCTCCCCGAGGGTTTCACCCTGAAAGGGGGCAAGTTCCTGTCCGGGATCGGCTACCTGAACACGAAGCACTCCCATGCCTGGGACTTCGTGGATACGCCGCTGGCCTATGAGGCCATGCTGAACACGCAGCTGCTCGACACCGGGGTGCAGCTCAGCTGGGTGGCGCCGACCGACACCTATCTGCAGCTCGGCGCCGAGATCCTGCGCGGTGAGGGCTTCCCGGGAGGCGGGGGCGCCCACGACGGTTTCGGGTCGGGCTCCGTGTTCGGCAAGCTGGGCGGCGAGGTCGGAGACAGTCACACCTGGCAAGCGGGCTTGGCCTGGCTGCGCACGCGCCCACGCGGGCGCGAGAGCTCGGACGCGTCGGGCAACCTGTACGTCTTCGACGGGTCGAGCGACATGCTGATCGCCGACTTCGTCTGGAAGTGGGCGCCCGACGGCAACTACCGAGAGCGGAACGTGATCCTGCAGGCCGAGTACCTGCACCGTTGGGAGGACGGGTCGCTCGAGCTGATCTCCCCGACCGGGAACTTCGTGGACGCTTATCGCGGGGACCAGGACGGCTTCTACGGGCAGGTCGTCTACCAGTTCATGCCGCGCTGGCGCGCGGGGCTCCGCTACGACCATGTCTGGAGCGACAACCGCAGCGATCTTCCCGGCCTGCTCCGAGGCGATGCCTCCCAACGGGCCTCGCTGATGGTCGATTTTTCCAATACGGAGTTCAGCCGTCTTCGTCTCCAATGGAACCACGACATGGGTGGGATCCGCGGAGACGATGCCGTCTTTCTCCAATACATCATGAGTCTGGGATCCCATGGCGCGCACGCTTTCTGACCGTTTCACGGCACGCGCGACAGCGGCCCTGGTGCTGGTTCTGGGTCTCGTCGCCGCTGCGGCCGACGCCGAGCCTCGGGTGCTCGCCTGCGAGCCCGTCTGGGCAGCGGTCGCGAAGGAGATCGGTGGCGAGCGCGTGCACGTCGAGAGTGCCACGACGCCCCTGCAGGATCCGCACTACATCCAGGCCCGTCCCAGCCTGCTC
>JAJDDI010000052.1 GCA_029260375.1 Phycisphaerales bacterium
GACGTTGCAGAAGCCGCAGTTGCGGGTGCAGGTGTCGCCCAGGATCATGATGGTGGCGACGCCGCGGGCCCAGCACTCGCCCATGTTGGGGCAGGCGGCCTCCTCGCAGACGGTGTGGAGCTTGTGCCCCTGGATGTTGCGTCGGGTCTCGTGGAAGCGCTCGCCGCCGGGGACGCGGGCTCGGAGCCACGGGGGCTTTCGCTTGACCAGGAGCTGCTCGGGGCTGTCGTCCTGGTTGTTGAGGATCATGCCCGTGAGGGAGACTGCCGCGCGGGTATTGCGCACCGGGTCGCCGCCCAGGGGGCGGGGGTGGCGGGCCAGGGTCCGCTCAAGGACCCCCGGGGAGGGGGGCGGGGTGGTCTGGGGGTGGGTCGTCATGGGCTTTCGGGCGATGCTAGGCTCTTGGCCCGCCGGTTCACAGGTGCTTGTCGGCCCGAAAGATCCGGCGGATTGAAAGGGTGAACGAACGCCCGGAATGCCGATGCGTACAGAGGCCTTCCGGAAGATGTGCGTTCTGTGACGCGAATCCGGGCGTGTTTTTCAATCCGGGTCCGGGAACGGCCGATGAGCGGCGACAAGCGGGTGTCCCTGAGAGGCCCGCAAACAAGCACGGACCCGCCCACCTCCCCCCCTGATCGGGGTGAGCACTCGGGCAGCAGAGATGAGTAATGAGGAGTCAGGCCGTGACGCATCTGAACTCGACCCCCCGGACCACGGGCGAGCGAAGCCGCAGGCGGGCATTGGCCCTGCTGACCATGGGCGGCGTGGGCCTGTCCCTTCTCGGGGGCTGCTCCGAGTGGGATTCCTACATGGACCCAAGCGTCGTGGGACGCTGGGAGCACACGCCGACCAAGGTCCCGATCCTGGACCACCTCGCGACGATTGAGGACCCCGACGTCCAGCTCGTCGAGACGAGCGAGATCACGACCAACGACCTGATCCCCGAGTCCGAGGTCTATCGCGTGGGCCCGGGCGACATCCTGAACCTGACGGTCTTCGACCTGATCACGGAGGGTGTGCCCGAGCTGCTCCCGCGTGTGGTTGACCAGAACGGGTACGTCGAGATCCCGCAGCTCGGACGCGTCTGGGTGAGCGGGCTCACGGAGCAGGAGGTCACCGAGGCGGTCTCCAGCCGGATTGTCGAACAGGGCCTGCTGGCCGATCCGCTGGTGTCGGTCGTGGTGCAGCAGCGGCGCCAGTCGTCGTACAGCATCATGGGCGCCGTCGCCCGACCCGGCCCGTACTTCGTTCCCTCCGCGGACTACCGCCTGCTGGAGGCGTTGCTGGCGGCGGGCGGCGTGAACGAGGGGCTCAAGAACATCTACGTGATCCGCCAGGTCCCGCTGACCAGCGCCGCCGCGGGCTCAGCGCCCGAGACCGGCGGTCAGAACAACGGGTCCGAGGGCGGCCAGGTCACCCCGCGGGATGCCGACGACGACCTGCTGCAGATCATCGACGACCTCTCCGAGCCGGCCCCGGTCGTGATCAGCGCCGACGACACCGTCACCGGCGCCTCGATCATCCCGGCGCTCCCCGGCAACGCCCAGCCCGAGCGTGAGCCGGTCATCGACCTGGTGAGCCCGAGCGGCGTGACCGAGATGCCGCAGGCGAGGCAGACCAGCGTCGCGGGCAGCGACGGCGTGGCGACCCGCTGGATCTTCGTCAATGGGCAGTGGGTCCTGGCGCAGACGCAGGACTCGATGGCGCCCATCACCTCGGAGAGCGACCCGAGCGCCGAGTCAGAGTTCCTCCGTCAGGCGTCGAGCCTGATGACGCAGCGGGTGATCCGCGTGCCCGTCAAGCCTCTGGTCGCTGGCGACGCCCGGTACAACATCGTGGTCCGCCCCGGCGACATCGTCCGGGTGCCGGCGCCGCCCCAGGGCAACGTCTACATCGACGGCGAGGTCGTGCGTCCGGGTGTCTACGGGCTCCCGCCGCTGGGCGATCTGACGCTGGTTCGGGCCCTGACCGCCGCGGGCGGGCTCAACGGCCTGGCGATCCCCGAGCGGGTGGACCTGACGCGGATGGTGGGCAACGACTACCAGGCGACGATCATGCTCAACCTGCGCGCCATCACGGAGGGCACCCAGCCCGACATCTACCTCAAGCCCAATGACCGGGTGAACGTGGGCACGAACTTCTGGGCGACGCCGCTGGCGGTCGTCCGGAACGGGCTGCGTGCGACCTACGGCTTTGGTTTCCTCCTGGACCGGAACTTCGGCAACGATGTCTTCGGGGCGCCGCCGAGCAACATCCGCTGATCCCCCCGCGGCCCGGGCCAAATCGACACACCGCAAGATCAGGGGCCTCCGCGAGAGCGGATGGCCCCTTTTTCGTCGGCATAGAGTCGGGGGTTGCTGGGCCGGAGTCTCGGGCAGCGGCGCGAGGGATGGAGCCCAGGCAAGACATTCAGCGTCCCGGACTGAACCCGGGCGCGGCGGCGGCGTAGGACCGGTCGGGGTCCAGACTCGTCGGCGTGATCGGTGTCGCCCGATCCCGCTGGCGTCAGTGCCTTCAATCCCCGATCAAGGGCGATACGACCTCGGAGAGCCTGATGAGCAGCGTCCCGACAGCCCGTGCCCAGACCCCCGCCGAACAGGGCGGGAATGTGCGCGTGCTCGGGCTCGTCACCCCCGCGGGCGCGCTGATGATCGGCGCCCTGGGGATCGTGTTTGTTGGGCTGTTCTACCGGTGGTTCGTCAAGCAGCACCAGCACTCGTATAACGCCATCGAGGACTGGGGGCACGCGTACGTCATCCCGCTGATCAGCCTGTACATCATCTGGCAGTCGCGCAAAGAGATTGCTCAGATCCGGGCGGAGGTCTTCTGGCCCGGGCTCGCGCCGTTTCTGCTGGGCATCGTGACCTACTTCGCGGGCGTGATCACGATCCGCAACCACATGATCCAGGGCTTTGCGATCGTCCTGACCGTGTTCGGGCTGGTGCTGCTGATGACCGGCCCGCGTCTGATGAAGTACCTGTTCATTCCGATCGGGTATCTCGTTTTCGCGGTGACGATCTCCGAGCAGATCATGCTCTCGATCACGTTCAAGCTGCAGATGGTCGCCTCCAAGGGCGCGTACATCCTGCTGAACCTGATCGGCACGCCGTTTGACTGGTTCACCGTGCAGATCGACGGTAACCGCCTGGACATCATCCACGGGACCGAGCGGATCCCGATGAACGTCGCCGAGGCGTGCAGCGGGATGCGTATGGTCGTCGCGTTCCTGGCCCTGGCCGTGGCGGTCGCGCTGCTCGCGTGCAAGCAGTGGTGGCAGCGGACGGCGCTGCTATTGCTGGCGGCGCCGGTGGCGGTGCTGATGAACATCTTCCGCGTGACGGTCCTCGGTCTGGTCTCGCTGGTCAACCCGGACCTGGCCTCGGGCGACGCGCACACGGTCATCGGCACCCTGCTGCTCTTCCCGTCGCTGCTGCTGTTCCTCGGGATCGTCTGGGCGCTCAACCGGATCTACAGCGATGCGTCGGAGGTGAGCGCGTGAACCGACGAGGGCGCCACATCACCGCGTTCGTCGTGGCGCTGGGCGTCATGGGCGCCGGCGCCGCGGGCTTCAGCGCCGCGATCAGCAAGTACCGCCTGCACCTCCGCAAGCTCGAGATCCACCCGCCCGGCGGACGACAGCTCTCGCAGCTGCCCACGAGGGTCCCGGGCTGGGAACGCCAGGGCGGGGACCAGATCGAGGACGCCGACGTGCTCGAGGTGCTGGGCACGGACAACTACGTGTCGCGAGTCTACGTCGAGACGGACCCCAAGGACCCGCGGAAGCCGTTCCGGATCGATGTGCACGCGGCGTACTACACGGGGATGATCGATACGGTGCCGCACGTCCCGGAGCGTTGCTTCGTGGGCGGCGGGCTGCAGCAGGCGAGCTCATCGCGGGTCATGGATCTGCCGCTGGACACGTCGCTGTGGCAGCCGGACCAGAGTGTCCCCGAGAATCTCCGGGGCGAGTCGGGCACGCTGTACACGACGCGGACGCTGGGGTACGAGTATTCCGACGCGCCCGGGACGCGGGTGCGCCTGCCACGGGACGTGACGCCGGAGCGACCGCTCCCGATCCGTGTGAGCGCGTTCGGCGAGTCGGGCAAGGAGCAGCTCTTCGCGGGCTACTTCTTTATCGCCAACGGGGGCGTGGTCGCCAACGCGAACGACGTGCGGACGCTGGCATTCGACCTGACAAGCGACTACGCGTACTACCTCAAGATCCAGGTCACCAGCGCCAGCCCGTCGTCGGGTGAGGAGCTGGTGGAGCGATCGGCCGAGTTGCTCGACGGGCTCATGGCCGAGGTGATGCGGTGCTCGCCGGACTGGGTCGAGGTGGAGACGGGGCGGTACCCCGAGGACAACCCCCGGCGGGAACAAGCGAACGACTGACGAAACCGGGCGTACAGCCCTGAACCGAATCGACCATCGGCGCCACCCGGATCGCGGGGCGACGAGACAGGAAGGGACCGACGATGGCCTCGCAGGTGAACAAAAAGTTTGTGGTGATTCTGGTCGCGGGGGTCGTGCTGCTGCTGGGCGGGATGCTCGTGGCCTACGTGTCCTTCGTGCGCAAGTCCGGCGAGGACTACGTGCGCCTGGGCGACCAGCTGATGGCCGAGGGGAACCCGCAGCAGGCCGAGATCAACTACGGCATGGCGTACGGGCACGACCGATCGCGCGCCGACTGGCTGCAGAAGTGGATCGACGCGCTCGAGTCGTGGACACCCGAGACGCGCACGGAATACTCGAGCGCCTACGGCCAGAAGTACGTTCCCGTACTGCTGTCGATGGCCCAGGTCAAGGACGGCGGCGCCAACGTCGAGGCGCACGACCGCTACCTGAGCCTGATCCGCCAGCAGTCGCTGCGATCCAGGTACTCGCGGGCGAGCATGGAGTCGCAGCTCGCGCAGGCCGAGAACGCCTACCGGGTCTTCGAGTACCTGCCGGAGGATCAGACGGAATGGAAGCGTCTGCTGCGGTATCGCGGCCTGACCATCAGCCGGATCATCAGCGAGGGCGGCACGCTCGATAACGGTCAGCGCGCCCAGGCGTTGTCGGACCTCCGGGCGGCGCTTGAGGTCGTGCCCGACGACACCGAGTCGGTCCGCGGCATCCTGGCGATCGTCATGCGCGAGGCGCTGGATCGGCGGATCGTCGGCGACTTCGAGAACTCGCAGCGCTCGCTCGACGAGGCCTCGCGCATTGTGAACGACTTTACACGCGCCAACCCGGAGAACGCGGATGGTCTGCTGGCCCGCCTGACGGTGGACATAGAGCAGCTGCGCCATGACCTGATGCAGGAAACCGCCGCGACGGGGCAGACCCGACGCATCGAGAACACCGACCAGTTCCTGCCCGCGCTCGATAGGATCGCGGGCCTCGTCGAGCAGCGCCCCGCAGCGCCCGGCACGGAGACGCTCATCTCCAGGTTCCTGGGGCTGGAGGCCTCGCTCGATCCCGACGCCAACCTGCGACGCACCGAGGGCATGGCCCGCGCCCTTGTGGAGTCCGATCCGACCAGCGCCTCGGCGCTGATGCTCCTGAGCCGTGTCCTCGAGTCACGGTCCCAGACGCCCGAGCGCGTCGAGGTGCTCCGCAAAATCCAGTCGCTCAAGCCGCTCCCGATGAGTCTGGCCGGCATCCTGCAGTACTCGTACCAGGAGACCGCGATCGGGGACGAGGCGATCGCGTACCTGACGCAGCTGGCCTCGATCGAGGACACCGAAGCGAACAAGAGCGCCCGCGCCGCGGCGCTGGCCAGCGCCGAGGACGCCCGCCGGCGCTTTGCCCAGGTCGTGCCCGAGGGCAATGCCCGCCTGATGATGATCGACGGCATGATCGCCCTGGCCAAGGACGACAACCGGGGCGCGCTGGCCAAGTTCCAGGAGTTCAACCGCCTCACCTCGGACCAGAACTTCGACGGGCTCTGGCGCGAGGCGCAGGTCGCGGTGCAGCTCGGACAGAACGGCGTCGCACGCGAACGCCTGAACCAGATGCTCGCGATCCAGGATCGGAGTTTGCCCGCGATGCTGCTGCTGGCGAGGGTCGAGATCCTCCTGAGCAACCCCGAGGGGGCCAAGGCGCTGTACGAGGACGCGTTGGAAATCTCGCCGACCAACGAGACCGCGCTGGCCGGGCTTCGCCAGGTGCGTCAGCTCCTGCGGGAGGTCGAGGCCGACGACCCGGTCATCGAGGCGCTCATCGAGTCCCGCGGCCTGCTGCAGGGTACGGCGCTGGAGGTCGGCGACCCGCGGGCATCGATCGACTATCTCCGGTCACGCTTCGAGCCGCTCGGGTTCGACCCAAGGATTGCGCGTGAGCTGGCCGGGCTTCACCTCGGGCAGAACGAGCTGGTCGAAGCGCGAAAGGTGATCGATCGTTCGGCGCAGGTCCACCCGGACGACGCTTCGCTGCGGACCGTGCAGGAGGCGCTCCTGGCCCAGAACGTGACCGACGCGCGCATCCGGCTGTACGAGCTCTCGGACGCGCCGGAGATGTCGCGTCTGATCGGGATCTACAGCGTTCACGCGTCGTCGGGCCAGCCCGAGAAGGCCGAGGCCGACCTGAAGCGGCTGATCGAGATCGCGCCCGAGGACCCGACGGTGCTCGAGCTGCGTCTGATCGACGCGTTGCGTCGCAAGGACGACACCGAAGCAGAGCGGGTGACGCATATCGCCCAGCGTGTCAACGCGGACCGGGTCAAGGGGCTCACGTTCCTTGCCCGCCTCGAGTCCTCACGCGGGCGGGGCGCCGAGGCGGTCGGGATCCTGCGCCGCGCGATCGGCGACGGTCAGGCGGACGTGGGTGTGTACCGCCTGCTGGCTCGCCAGCACATCCTGCTGGGGCAGTACGAGGAGGCCGTGGCGGCCTACGAGCAGGCTCTGGCGATCCGCCCGGACGACCTCACGTCGATCCTGGAGTACCTGCGCTCGCTGGTCACGATCCGCGAGACCCAGATGGCGCTACAGCGCGCCCGCGAGATGGAACGATACGGGCGTACCTCGAAGGAGTTCATGGACATCTGGCTCCGCCTCGAGTCGGTTGCCGGTGGCCCGGTGGGCATCCAGTTCGCCATCGATCGTCGGCGTCAACTGCTCGAGCTCGACCCGGCGGACCGGACCAACCGGACCGAGCTGGCCCGGCTCTACATCGTCGGCAAGCAGTTCGATCTGGCTCGCCCGCTGCTCGACGGGCTCCGGGAGGAAGCCGATTCGCTCGAACTCGTCGAGCTCGACGCCCGCTGGTACGCCGAGCAGATCACCGTCAAGGTCGGTGATACGGTGCGTGACGGTGTCGAGATGGCCCGCGGCGTGTACGTCTCGTACATGCTCTCACCCGAAGGCGACGAGGCGGGCGAGGACGTGTACCTCTCGCTCGCCCGGTTCATGCTCTCGCGCGGACGGCGCCAGGTGGCGATCGACGCGCTAATCGAGGCCCAGGCCCTGCAGGATCCCAAGACCCGCGCGGCGGATCGGATGCTCGCCGACGTCTACTCCGCGGTGAACCAGTGGGACGACGCGTTGAAGCTGTACCGGGGCATGCTCGCAGACGGGCTCGATAACGAGAACCGTTACCTCCAGAAGCGGGTGATCGAGGCGCTGCTGCGTCTGAGCCGTTTCGATGAGGCGCGGCGCGAGCTGGCGAAGGTCGAGAGCATCGCGTCAAAGGACACGACCATCCGCCTGCAGCAGGCGGAGCTGGCGGGATCGACCGGCAACGTCGGTCGGGCGATCGAGCTGCTGGATCTGGCGGTGTCGGAGAACCCGACCGAGCCGCTGGTCTACATCCAGCGGGCGCGGACGAAGATGCGCCGCTCGGAGCTGGCCCAGGACGTGCAGGCGGACCTTGACCAGGCGCTCAAGCTCAGCCCGAGCGACTGGCGGACCCTTCGCGTTCGCGCGGCGTTCTACTACGACCAGGGACGCGACGAGGAAGCGATCGACGACCTCCGCTCGGCGCTCCGCCTGAACCCGAGCCTGGACGAGGTGCTCCTGGGCCTGCTGCTCGAGTTTGTTGATCGCGGGCGGGACGGCGAGGCGCAGGACATCGCCCAGGAGATCATTGAACGGCGCCAGGGTGACGTGCAGCTCAGCGCCCAGGTCGCGGCGTTGTTCGCCGAGCAGGGCGAGTGGGCCCGTGCGGCCTACTTCTATAAGTCCGCGTGGGAGCGGAGCGGGTCTGAGGCCGTGGCCGGCGCCCTGATCGACGCCCTTCTCCGCACCGAGCCCCCACGCATCCGCGACGCCCGCGACGTGCTCGACAAGCTGATCGCCAACGGCGCCGACGCCCGCGAGGACCCGAAGATCATCGGAATCCGCGCGGTTATTGATTACGCCGCGGGCCAGGAGGCCGACGCCGAGCAGCGGATGATCGTTGCGTTCGAGAAGGCGATGCTGCGCATCGAGTCGGACCCTGGCCTGCTCAACACGTGGAACACCAACACCGCGAGGATGTTCGACGGGAAGCCCGACGCCGATCTGGTGGGGTTCCTGCAGCAGATTGCGCGGACGCAGGCGCCCGGCTCCCCCGGGCGGGAGTGGCTCCGTTTCTTCATCGCGCAGCGCCAGCTTGATACCCCGGCGACCCGGGAGCAGGCGCTGGCGACCATCCTCGAACTGCGTGACAACGCGCGGACGACGCACATCCCGCGTCTGTCGGCGCGCGTCGCCGGGTCCGTGCCGTACGGCGATGGGGACTACGAGCGGGCCGAGGCGTACTGGACCAAGGGGCTCGAGGCCTACCCGGACGACTGGGAGATGCTCAACAACCTCGCGTACCTCGTGAGCGAGAAGCTCGACGACCCGGAGCGGGCGATGCCCCTGGCGCTCCAGGCGCGGGACGCGACCCGGGGGCAGAACGCCCAGGTGCTCGACACGCTCGCGGCGATCCAGGTCCGCCAGGGGAGCCTGAAAGACGCGAAGCAGACACTGCTTCTCGCGCTCCGCCTGACCCGGTCGATCGACCTTCGCCTCCCGCTGACGATCCGCCTGGCCAACGTGCACGCGGAGCTGGGCGAGATCCCGCAGGCCGCGGTGCTCCTCGAGCAGATCCGCGCGGACGCGAGCATCGGTCGGGACCGGCTGGAGCGTTTCCAGTCCGATATCGATTCGATTCAGTCCGAGATCGACTCAGCGCGGGGTCCCTGAGGACCGACATAGGACGATACGACACGTGCCCAGAATGAAGTTCAGCCTCAAGACGACAGCCGGAGCCAAGCGATGAGCAGCCTCCCAGCCCAGCCCGCGCCAATCCATGCCCAGGGCGCCCGACGCCCAGGCCCATCTGGCCCGGCGCCGAGCGCTCAGGTCCCCGCCGTGACGATCGATCCGATCAAGCTCGCGCGGAAATACATGTGGCTCGGGATCGCGGCGATCTTCGTCGGGGTGATCATCGGGCTCGGTTCGTTCTTCGTGCTCAAGAAGGTGGCGCCGAAGTACACCTCGGAGGTGATCTACGAGTGCCTCCCGCCGGAAGATGATCCATCCATCCGCGAGGGCACGGGCGACGAGGACGAGATGGAGCGTTTCATGCTCTCTCAGGTCTCGCGGATCATTTCGGAGCCGGTTTTCGAGCGGATCGCGCTCGACCCGCGCCTGAACTCCGAGGCGCCCAACTGGGCCAAGACGGTCACGAACAAGGGCGTCGTCGATAAGGTCGATGCCGTCGAGGAGCTGGCCGACACGATCCGGGCGCGGATCATGCCCGGGACGAACTACATCCGGATGACCGCGGTCGTTTCGTCGGCGACCGAGGCCATGGCGCTGGCGTCGCTGGCCAAGGACGCGTATCTGTTCGAGCTGCGCAAGTCCAGCAACGACGAGTTCACAGAGCGCAAGGACTCGATCAAGCAGCAGATCGACGCCATCGAGCGGGACATCAACGACCTCAACGCGCGTCGCGGGCGGATCGTGACCGAGGAGGGTGTGGACGCGGTCGAACAGAACCAGACCGAGGCGTCACAGAATCTGAGCCTGGTCGTCGGGCAGCTCGTGCTGCTGACGCAGGCGATCGAGGCGACCAAGGTCCGCGTGGCGCACCTCGAGGAGATGCTCAAGAGCGAGGCCGGGATCACCTACACGGACACGCAGCGGATGATCGTCGAGCAGAACGCTCACGTTGCGACGCTGACCAACCAGCTGCAGGCGCTCAAGACGGCTCGGCGTTCGCTCCAGCAGCGGGGCGTGATGCCCGGGCACCGCAACTACAAGAACATCGAGGCGCAGATCGCCGCGACGGAGCAGGAACTGCAGAACACCCGCGAGGAGGAGCTGCTCAAGCTCTTTAGCGGGGAGCTCGACAGCTCCCGCCAGACCCTCGCCCAGTACTCGGCGCAGGAGTCCGACCTGCTCCGCCAGCGGGAGGATCTGCGCCTGGAGATGACGGACCTGACGCGCATCCTCTCTGACATCGACGACCTCGACGCGCGGATCAGCCAGCTCATCACGAGCCGGACCGAGTTGGAGGTCAACCTCCGGAGCGTGACCGCGACGGGTATCGCCAAACGCGGCCCGCGCGTGACCGTTATCCAGTCCGAGCGTAGACCCAACCGCGTCTCGTTCCCGCAGCTCTTCGTGATGGTGCCCGCGGGTGTGCTGCTGGCGTTCTCGCTGGTGGCGGGGCTGGTGGTGGTCCGCGAGGTCCTCGACCAGCGTGTCAAGAGCCCGGCGGACGTTGCGATGATCCCCCGCGCCCGCGTGCTGGGGATGATCCCGGTGGCGAGCGAGGACCCGCTGAGCCCGGACTCGATCGAGACGGTGTTCCGCGACGAGCCCAAGTCGATCCTGGCCGAGAGCTTCCGCCAGATCCGCACGCCGCTGCTCAAGAAGATGCAGCGTGCCGGTCACCGGTCGCTGCTGGTGGTCTCGGGCATGCCCGGGTCCGGGGCGACGTCGGTCACAACGAACCTGGCCTTCGCGTGCGCCGCGGCCGAGCAGCGCGTGCTGATCATCGACGCGAACTTCCGGCGTTCGAACGTGCACCGGATCTTCGGGCAGGGCGAGGCCCCGGGCCTGAGCGACGTGCTCGCCGGCGCCGCGGCGCTGAGCAAGGTCGCCCGCAAGACCGACACGCAGCGGGTGGACATCCTGCCCGCGGGCTCCAAGGAGCACCGGGTGTTCGAGCGTCTGGGATCCGAGAAGATGTCCGAGCTGCTGGCCGAGGCGAGCACGGACTACGACATGGTGCTGATCGATGTCTCCCCGGCGGTCGTGTCGGGCGACGCGGTCTCGCTGGCCAACCGCGTGGACGCGAGCATCCTGGTCGTCCGGGCCCTGTACGAGAAGCGTGGCATGGTTGCCCGCCTCCGCAATGACCTCGACGACGCCCGGGGCGAGATGCTGGGCGTGGTGGTCAACGCCGTCCGCTCCGCGGCGGGCGGGTACATGCGGAAGAACATCCGCACCTCACACGCCTACCAAACCGATGACTTCAAGGCGGGCGACAACAGCTAGTCAAGCCCGAGCCGCACGGGCGGCGTCCAGCACGAGAAGAGAGAGACCGGCGTGCCAACACGCTCACGCAAGACCGCCGAGACACGCCCCGCCAATGCGGGGCGTGTCCTCGTGTCGGGGGGCGCCGGGTTCATCGGTTCGCATCTCGTCGAACGCCTCGTCGCCCGGGGCGACCGGGTCTGCGTGGTTGACGACCTCTCGACGGGCGTCGAGTCCAACCTCGCCCCCGTCCGGGATCGCATCGAGTTCGTCGGGCGGGATCTCTCGCTGGCGCTTGAGCACGAGCTGCGCGCCGAGCGGTTCGACCAGATCTACCACCTGGCCGCGGCGGTCGGGGTCGAGCTGGTCATGAACGAGCCCGTCCGGGCCATCGAGACCAACGTCGATCTGACGGCCCAGCTGCTCCGCTTCGCCAGCGCCTCGAACACCCCCACCCTCATCGCCTCGAGCTCCGAGGTCTACGGCAAGCCGGGCAAGGAGCTGTTCAGCGAGGAGGACGACGTCCTCTACGGCCCCACCAGCGTGACCCGCTGGAGCTACGCCTGCTCCAAGGCCATCGACGAGTATCTCGCCCTGGCGTACGCCCGGGAGGGGCGTGTGCCCGCGGTGGTGTGCCGGTTCTTCAACACCGTCGGCCCGCGCCAGCTCGGCGACTACGGCATGGTGGTCCCCCGCTTCGTGCGCGCCGCGCTCGCGGGCGAGCCACTCCGCGTCTACGGCGACGGCTCGCAGTCACGCTGCTTCTGCGATGTGCGCGACGTCACCGAGCTGCTCCCGAGACTCCTGGGCGAGCCCACCGCCGCGGGGCGGGTCTTCAACGTCGGTTCCGACTCGCCCATCACGATTATGGAGCTTGCCGAGCTTGTGATCGACACGCTCAAGAGCGAGTCTACGATCATCACCGTGCCATACTCCGACGCGTACCCGGGCGGCTTTGAGGACCTGCGACACCGCCGGCCCGATCTGACGCGCGTGCGCGAGGCGGTCGGGTTTGACGCATCGACCGTGCTCATTCAGACCATCCGCGATATCGCCGCCTCGCTCCGCCAGAGTGCCTCGCTGGGTTCGGAGGGTGGCGTATGACCGGCGCCGTTCCCATCCTCGACGCCACGAACCAGATCGTCCCTGACGGCATCGCCAACCGGATCGAGTCGCTCGGGACCCAGATCCAGTCGCTCGCCGCACGCCAGCAGGAGCTCGCGGACCTGGCGGGCATCGCGGGCAAGCCCGAGTGGTCCCGCCTGGAGATCTTCCAGGGCTACCTCGCCGTGGGTGTCGTCGCGTTCCTGATCACCCTGCTGACCACACCGCTGATCCGGCGCATGGCCATCGCCAACGGCGTCGTTGACCACCCCGACGAACGGAAAATGCACCGCATGCCCATCGCCTACCTGGGTGGGCTGGCGGTCTTCCTGGGCCTGATGGGCGCGATCCTGTTCAGCTACATCGCGACGGATCCCCGCTTCGGCGGGCTCATCACGTTCCACCAGACCGAGCACCTCGAGAGCGGCGGGTTCCCCCTGCCCGTCCCGCCGTGGATCCTGCTGGGCATCACGGTCATCATGCTCGTCGGGCTGCTCGACGACGTGATGGGCATCCCGCCCCGCGTGAAGGTGGGCGGGCAGCTCTTCGCGGCCGCGGCGCTGGCGTACGGCGATGTCGGCGTCAAGGTCGCCCAGGGCGTCCTGGCCCCCACGATCGGCAAGCTCGTGGGCAACCAGGACCTGACGTGGGTCTTCGATCTGGGCACCAACGTGCCGTTCATCGGCTCGCACCTCGAGGTGGACCTGATCTACTGGGCGGGCACGGCGGTCATCGCCGTCTTTGTCCTGGGCGCGTGCAACGCGTCCAACCTCATCGACGGGCTCGACGGGCTGCTCACGGGCACCACCGCGATCACCGCCGCGGGCCTGCTCGTGGTGGCGCTGGGTCTGGCGATGGTGGACTACGGGCGCCTGGACACCACCCGGATCATCCTGTGCATGGCCCTGCTGGGCGCCTGCCTGGGATTCCTGCCCCACAACTTCAACCCGGCGACCATCTTCCTGGGCGACTGCGGCTCGCTGCTGCTCGGGTTCACGACCATCGTGATCATCCTGACGCTGGGCGACCTGGGGCAGACGTTCCTGGTGCTGGCGGGGCTGGTGATCTTCGCGCTGCCGATCATCGACACGATCCTGGCGATCGTGCGCCGCAAAATGGCGGGCAAAAAAATGTCCGACCCGGACTCGGACCACCTGCACCACATGCTCAAGCGGGCGCTGGGCGTCAAGGGCGCCGTGCTGACGCTGTACGGCTTCGCAACGCTCTTCGCCCTGCTGGGGATCCTGATCAGCGAGACCAAGGCCCGGTTCGTGTACGCCCTGGCCCTGATCACGATCTCGTACATCACGGTCTACGCGATCAAGATCGCCCGCAAGGCCCACATCGAGAAGCAGGCCCGGGGGCTGATGGCCTCCGGCGAGCCCGCAGGCTCGGACGGGGATGCGGCGCCCGCGAAGGCCTCGTCCAGCGAACCCGAGACCGCGAGCGTGTGAGCCCCGGATTTGCCCGTATACTCGGGGCATGCCAGGGAGGGCGGACAGGCCGACGCGGGTCATCGCGCTGATGAACCAGAAGGGCGGGGTGGGCAAGACGACCACCAGCGTCAACCTGGCCGCCGCGATCGCCGCGACCGGACGCAAGACCCTCATCGTCGATCTGGACCCCCAGGCCCACGCGACGCTGCACCTGGGCGTGGAGTCCGGGGAACTGTCCGGGCAGGGGCGGGGCAGCGCCTACGACCTGCTGCTCGACCCGGCGTACGACCCAACGAACGCGCTCATCGAGGTCCGCGACAACCTCGCGCTGATCCCCAGCGAGACGGACATGGCCGCGGCCGAGTCCGAGCTGGGCTCACTGCCGCAGCGTCACGAACGCCTGCGCAGCGCCCTGGGGCGACTGGAGTCTTCGTCGCAGGGTGGGCACGAGTTCGTGCTGCTGGACTGCCCACCGTCGCTGGGGCTGCTGACGCTCAACGCGCTTGTCGCGGCCCGCGAGGTGATCATCCCGATGCAGGCGCACTTCCTGGCGCTGCAGGGCGTGGGCAAGCTGCTCGAGACGGTGCAGATCGTCCGCAGGCAGCTCAACCCGAGCCTGAGCGTCGCGGGCATCGTGCTGTGCATGCACGACACCCAGACGACGCACACACGCGAGGTGGTGGACGATCTCGAGGGGTTCTTCACATCTTCGCGCGAGCAGGACGTGCCCTGGCGCTTCGCCCGGGTGTACCGACCCTCGATCCGGCGCAACATCAAGCTGGCCGAGTGCCCGAGCTTCGGGCAGACGATCTTCGACTACGCCCCGTGGGCGCCGGGCGCGCTCGACTACAAAAAGCTCGGCGAGGCCATCGTCCGCGAGTGGGACACGATGATCGACGCGCGTGATGATTCATCGCCGCTGTCCGAGGCGGAGATCACGGTGCTCAAGGGCTCGATCGGCGCGACCGAGCGGACCGCGTGAGCGCGCCAGTCCCGCCAGCCTCATCCAGCCGGGAGCATTCGGGTCAACGACCGGCGCGCGCCGTGTTCGTGCTGTACGCGCTCGCCCTGCTCGTCGCGACGCACTGGCCCAAGCTGAGCATCCAGGGCCCGATCGAGCGCCCGGACCTGTTCATCCACGCGGGGGCGTTCGGGCTGTGGACGCTGCTGCTCGTCGCGAGCGGGTTCTTCGGGCGCGTCCTGGCGAGGCGAAACATCCTGATCTCGGGCGCGATCGGGGCGGTCTACGCGCCGCTGGACGAGGTCTCGCAGAGCATCCCGATCCTGGGTCGGGTCGCGGCGGTAGACGATGCGCTGGCCAACCTGCTGGGGGTCTCGCTGGCCGTTGGCGCGTGCCTGGGGATCTCCGCGGTGCGCCGCCCCTGACGCGGGGCGCGCCGGCGAGCCGATGGAAGACAGCGTGAGCGAGCAGACCCCCAGCACCGGTGCGGACGAGCGCAACGCGGCCATTGGCCGGGCCGTGCGCACGGTCTCGGGCCTGACGCTGGGCAGCCGGGTGCTGGGGCTGGTTCGGGATCTGGCGACGGTGCGGATCTTCGGCGACACCGCCGTGGGATCGGCGTTCGCCGCGGCCCTGGCGATCCCCAACATGTTCAGGCGCCTCTTCGGCGAGGGGGCGCTCTCGGCCGCGTTCCTGCCCGAGTACACCCGCCTCGACGAGACCGACCGAGACCAGGCCGGCGCGTTCGCCCGCAGCACCGTCGCCCTGCTCGCCCTGGGAACCGGCATGCTCACGATCGCGATCGAGCTGGTCCTGCTCGCGGTGCTGCTGCTGGCCCCGGGCGACGCCGACCGCGCGCTGTCGCTGCGGATGATCATGGTCACGCTCCCGTTCATGCCGTTGATCTGCGTCGCGGCGATCCTGGGCGGGATGCTCCAGGCGCACGGGCGGTTCGCGCCGTGGGCGATGGCGCCGATGATCCTGAACCTGTGCATCATCGGCGCGTGCGTGCCGTACTGGCTGATCGACGGCGCCTCGGCGCGCACGTGGGGCTACGTCATCGGCGCGTCCGCGGTGCTCGCGGGCGTGCTGCAGGTGCTCTGGTCCTGGTCGTGCCTGCGCGGGCGCGTGGACTGGAGCGCGGGCAGCGCCCAGACGCGGGCGCGGGTTCGGACCATGCTCGTGCGCATGATCCCGGCGCTGGTCGGGCTGGGCACGCTGCAGCTCAACTCGTTTATCGACACGCTCATCGCGATGTGGCCCCTCTGGGTCGGGCCCGAGATCGGGGGGGCGACCTACCCGCTCGACGAGGCCTCCAACAGCGTGCTGTACTACGCGCAGCGCCTCTACCAGTTCCCGCTGGGGGTGTTCGGGATCGCGGTCGCGACGGCGGTGTTCCCGGAGCTGAGCCGGGCGGCGAACGATCCGGCGCGGTTCGCCTCGGCGCTGCGCCGCGGGATCCGCCTCTCGCTGTTCATCGCGCTGCCCGCGTCGGTTGGGCTGGCGCTGGTGCGCACGGATCTGGTGAAGACCCTGTACTCGGGCGTGGGCGACGGGTTCAGCGACGACGGCGTGCGCCGTGCCGCGTGGGTGGTGCTGGGCTACAGCGTGGGCGTCTGGGCGTACTCGCTCAACCAGCTCTGGACGCGGTCGTTCTACGCCAAGAACGACACGAGCACACCGATGCGGATCGCCATCGTCGCGGTCGGGCTGAACCTGACGCTCAACGCCGCGCTCATCTGGCCGCTGGGCGAGGCGGGGCTGGCGTGGGCGACGTCGGTCTCCGCGATCGTCCAGTGCGCGTTGCTGGCCCGCGCCGCCCGGAAACGCCTCGGGGTCGCGTCGTGCTTCGACCGCGAGTCCCTGCGAAGCGTTGTGCGCTGCGCCGGGCTGAGCGTGGTGATGGGCGCCGGCGTCGGGCTCCTGCTGACGCTGTGGCCCGAGCGGGCGAGCTGGGCGGGCGGGGCATGGGCCCTGATCGCGGCGACCTCGCTCGGGGGCGGGATCTATCTCGTCCTCGCCTGGGCGACGCGCTCGGAGGAGCTCTCCTGGATCATCCGCCTCAAGCGGGGGGCGAGACAGGACCCGGCAGACCCCGCCGACCCGAGGTAGAATCCGGGTGTCCGCAACTCAAGGAGACTCTGCGATGAAGAATGAGAATGTTCGGCGCTTCGGCGCGATCGTGCTGGCCTGTGGCGCCGCGTGCATCGGGCTGACCGTGCTCAGCGCGTGCAACACCGTCGAGGGCGCCGCCGAGGACGTGAAGGGCGCCGGCAAGGCGACCGTTGATACGACCGAGAAGGTCTTCTCCAGCGAGGATTGATCGCTGCCCCACAGGAGCTTTGGGGCGTGATCGATCTCAAGAACAAGCCGATCGCCATCACCGGCGCCAGCAGCGGCATCGGGGCGGCATCGGCTTTTCTGTGCGCCAAGGCCGGAATGCCCGTGGCCATCATGGCCCGGCGGGCCGACAAGCTCGAACAGATCGCCGATCGGATCCGGGCCGATGGCGGGCGGGCGATCGTCGTCCCGGGGAGTGTCGAGGACCCGGAGGCCGGGCGGCGACTGATCGATGAAACGGTCAACACGTTCGGCTCGATCTACAGCGTCTTCGCCAACGCGGGCTACGGCGTCGAGATCCCCGCCAGCGAGATGAGCGACGAAGATCTCCGCAAGATCTTCGAGGTCAACTTCCACGGCTCGCTCAACGTCACCAGGCCCGCGCTCGAGCACATGCGGCGCGCGGGGCAGGGGCACGTGCTGTTCTGCTCGAGCTGCCTCTCCAAGATCTCGATCTCGTACTACGGGGCCTACTCGGCGACCAAGGCGTGCCAGGACCACTTCGCCCGGTCCATGCGCCTGGAGCTGCGCGACAAGGGCATCGCGGTGTCGAGCGTGCACCCGATCGGCACGAGGACGGAGTTCTTCGACGCGGCCGCGGCGCTGGGCGGGGACCTGAAAATCGCCGACCAGAAGAGCACGCTGTTCATGCAGTCGCCCGAGAGAGTCGCGAAAGCGGTCGTCAAACGCCTGCGCAAGGGACGCGGGGGAGAGGTGTGGACGAGCCTGCCCGTGCGGACGGCGCTGGGGCTCTCGGTCATGTTCCCCGGGATCACAGACCGAACGCTCGCGCTGCTGCTCAAAGAGCGAGAGCGGATGACGGCACGTCAGCGCGCGAGCAAGACGACGCAGTGAGCCTCGAGCGCCAGGCCCTGGCCCACGGCGTCCACGGCCTCGTGGGTCTTGCCCTTGACGTTGACCCGGGCGACCTCCATCCCCAGCAGCGCCGCGATGTTGGCTCGCATGGCGTCCTTGTGCGGGCCGATCTTCGGGCGTTCGAGAACGACCGTGGCGTCGAGGCTGATCGGGCGGAACCCGGTCTCGCTGATCAGGCGGCGGGCCTCGCGGACGTACTCGCTGGAGTCTCGCCCGGCCTCGCGGTCGTCCGAGTTGGGGAAGAGCTGGCCGATGTCCGGGTGGGCGATGGCGCCCAGGAGGGCGTCGGTGATGGCGTGGTAGAGCACGTCGCCGTCCGAATGGGCCAGGGCGCCCCGGTCGTGCTCCAGGGGAACGCCGCCAATGATCAGTGGCTTGCCCGGCCCCTCGGGGGCGAGGTGCTCCAGGCGGTGGAGGTCGTACCCGTGCCCGATGCGCAAATCCGGCGCAGTCTGGGGGGCGTGGGGCGGGTTTTGAGAATCCGGGGCTGGGTCCGCTTCAGGCATACGCGGAGTCTACCGATAACCCCTTCGTCAGCCCACGATCCCGGCGAACCGGGGCGGTGGGCGGCGCGTACTGGACTGGCCGCGAGCGACGCGGCAAGCGACCCGAGCCGGAGAGACCCGACATGCTCAGCCGAACCCGCCTGATTTCAGCCGCCCTCGCCGCGAGCGTGGCCCTGGCCCTGTCCGCTGGCGGATGCTCGCTCGTTGAGATGCGCCCCTCGGGCAAGATGCGCTCGCTCGACGAGTTCACGTACATCTCGACGCCCTACGAGCCCATCACGATCACGCTGATCGACACGCGCGACAACCAGGAGTTCTGGTCGGCGGACGTGCCCATCGGCAAGAAGCTGACCATCCGGTTCTACGAGAACAAGGGCGAGGGCAGCGCCTACGCGCCTGACATCATGCGCTGGTCGATCTACGACCAGAAGACCAAGCAGACTCGCCTCAAGAGCCAGATCACGGTCCCGCCGTCGAACTCTCGCCGGATCGACATGGCCCTGCGCAGCGGGCCCGAGTACCCGGAGGAGATCGAGATCACCCGTACCATCCCCGAGGCCCCCGCGGGCGGGCCGATCGCCCCGGCGACCGGTGACAGCGGCTTCCGCGGACCCAGCAACTTCCAGGTCGGCGAGACCGATTCCTTTGACGGGTTCGACCGCGTCGACAACAACGAGCTGATCGATGTCGGCGTCGCGACCAGCTCGCCCGAGTTTGATACGGGCGACGCGCTGGGCAGCGTCGAGACCGAGGACGAGTAAGGCCCCCGAGCGCCTACTGGGGCGCCGGGCCGACGAGGACGACCACGTCGCCCAGATCCGCCCAGTCTTCGGGCGGGCTGCCGGGTAGGGCGTCATCCATCAGGACCACCACGATGTCCGCGTCCGCCCCGAGGCGGTCGCGGATTTCTTGCGTCAGCCCCCCGCCCTCGCGCGGGCGTTCGACGTGGAATCGCCCGACGACGTGGACCACGGGCGTGCCGTGACGGATGGCGTTGGCGACGGACTGGCCCATGGTCTCGTCCCAGACGGCCTGGGCTCGGAAGAACGCCTCGCCCATCGAGCGTGACTCTTCCGGAGTCATCTCGCCCCCGTGCCCGCCCATGCCCGACATGAGATCGAGGAAGCGCTGGCGGTAGGCCGAGTCCGGGATCACGCCGGGCGCCTCGACGAGGCGGCGCTGCTCGCTGGTCATCGAGTCGATGCGGCCAAAGCCCGCCGTGCGCGCCAGGCGGGCGTAGCGGCGCGGGGCGTTGGACGCGATGACTGGGCGGGCGCCGATCTTGGCCCGCTCGACCATCGCGCGGTGCCCGGGCGGGTAGTTGCCCTCGGTGCGCCGGGCGGCCTTGCGGAAGGCGTCCTCGCCGGTGATGCCGCCCAGGTAGTCGTCGATGGCGGCCTGCTGGTCGCGCTCGAAGAACTCCATGCTCAGCACCGCGTTGGGGGCTCGCTTGAGGATCGCGTCCCAGAGGTGCGAGGCAAAGGCGAGTCCGGCGGGGTGCCCGTGCATCTCGCCGATGAGCACGACGTCGGCGCGCGCACAGCGGGTGGCGATCTGGTCGAGGGTGGTGGGCGCGGCGCTCGAGGCGTCCAGGGCGAGGTACCGCTCGGGAGGGAGACTCTCGAGCAGCGCGGTCGCGTCGGTGGTTCTGGCGGCGTCGCGCGTGCGCGACGAGGCGCACGCGCTCAGGAGTGAGGCGCACGCGAGACCGACCGAGAGCGATGCCAGCGTTGATCTGATCATGCCCCGAGCTTAGGCGGCCTTGGGCGACGCGCTGGTGGGGGCGGGGATCGGGTCGGGCGGATCGGTGGATCGGTCGCTCAGGCCAAGCAGGAGGCGCAGCCCGGCGTCCATCTCCAGCACCAGGCTGAGCAGCAGCGGCGCCAGCACGAGCGTGAAGATCGTCGAGACGAGCAGCCCCCCCACCACGACCGAGCCCAGCCCGCGGTACATCTCCGAGCCGGCGCCCGGGAAGAGCACGAGCGGGAGCATGCCGCCGACGGAGGTCAGGACGCTCATGAAGATGGGGCGGATGCGCGTGCGAACCGCGGCGGCGACGGCCTCAAGCGGCTCCATCGGGCCCGAGCCCTCGCCCTCCTCGAAGAGCCCTCGCATGAAGTTGAGCGACTGGTGCACGAGCAGGATGGCGTTGTTGACGACGACGCCGATGAGGATGATGAACCCGAGCATGGTGAGCACGTCGAGCTGCTGGGGCGCCTTGGTCGGGTCCTGGAGCGACCACCAGTGGACGATGGCCAGGCCCGCGAAGCCGCCGACGATTGCCAGGGGGATGGTGAACATGATGACGAAGGGGTAGATGAAGCTCTCGAAGAGTGCGGCCATGAGCAGGTAGGTGACGAGCAGCGCCCACACGAGTCGGGCGGACATGAGGCTCGGGTTGGAGCCGAACACGAAGACGAGACCCGCGAGCACCAGCGCCAGGAGCAGCGCGCCCGCGGCGGCGTAGACCATGGAGGACTGGCCCCTGGCCATCGCGCGCACCAGCGCGTACCCCGCGACACCCAGGCCCGCGAGCATGAGCAGTCCCGTGAGGATGTTGAGCGGTGTGAACCAGCTCGTGCTGGTCCGCGGCGGGGTGGGCGGGCCGAAGAGAGATGCCCGCACCTCGTCGAGCTTGGCGGCGGTGCCCTCCATGCGGACGCGCATCGTCGCGTCGATGAGCCCGGCGGCGCGGGCGGGGGCGATGGCCTCGTCGCGGAGCCAGGTCATGGTCTCTTCGAGGGGGGCGTCGTCGGGCGGGTCCACCTGAATCGTCACGCTGGCGAGCTCCTCGATGCGCTGGATCTCCTGCGAGGCGCGCGAGGGGACGAACTCGATGACGGTATCCACGGGGACAATCCGCCCGGCGGGCGTGGCGATGGGGATGGTCGCGAGCTGTTCCTTGAACTCGAGGCGCCCGCCCTCGGGGAGGACGACGAGATCGATGGTGCGTCCGAGGTGCTTGTAGTCCCCGACGAAGGCGCCGTCGAAGAGGCCTCGGATGGCGACACCGACGCCCTCGGTGGTGAGGCCCAGCTCACGCCCGCGCTCGTTGAGGCGGACCTGGAGTTCCTGTTCGAGGAGGCTGAAGTTGGCGGGGCTGGGGCGGACGTCGGCGTAGCCGTAGCGACCCGCGGCGATCTGGAAGATGGTCTGCGCCGCGGCGCTGACGCGGGCCAGATCGGGCCCGGAGATCTCAACATCGATGGTGTTGCCGCCGCCCGTGCCGTTGCCAAAGAGCGAGGACTGGCCGGCGCCGCCGAAACTGTCGGGGATACCGCTCATGGCGTTGGTCAGGAGCTGGCCGACGGGACGGACGACGAGATCGTTCTCGCTGGTGCCGCCGACGAACATGCCCGTGCCGAAGGCGCCGATGAAGAAGTTGTCCATCGGGACGGGGGCGAAGGTGAGCGGGGCGCCCTGGTCGTCGAAGGCGAAGCGGGTGATCCTTGGGAGGGCGGCGACCGAGGCCGGGTCGTCCAGGCTCGCCGCCAGGTAGGGCTGGATCTGGGCCTCGATGCGTTGGGCGATCTCTTCCTTCTTCTCGACCGAGAGGCCCGGGGGGATGAGCAGGCCGCCGAAGACGAGGTTGCGGTTGCCGGCGGGAAGGTAGTCGAGCGGGGGCGCGAGCAGGAGGGCGCCGACCAGGCTGGCGACGGTCATGACGATGATGATCGCGGGTCGGAGCGACCAGCCGCGCCAGCCGGTCATGAGCCAGAGCATCGCGACCCCGATCCAGCGGTTGAGCGCGTTGAGCGCGGGCACGAGGCCGAAGAGGTCCTGCCAGAACCGCACAAAGGCGGGCTGTTCCTTCTTTCTTGGGCGGAGCCAGCGCGCCGCGGCGGCGGGGATCACCGTGACCGAGACGATGAGCGAGAGCATGACCGAGGCGACGATCGCCAGCGAGATGTCGCGGAAGAGCTGTCCGGCTTCTTCCTGGATGGTGAGCACGGGGACAAAGACGGCCGCGGTGGTGAGGGTGGAGGCGAGGATGGCGCCCCAGACCTCGCGTCCACCCAGGTACGCGGCGCGCCTGGGGGCCTCGCCGCCCTGGATGCGCCGGTAGATGTTCTCCAGCACGACGATGGCGTTGTCCACGACCATGCCCACGGCGAACGCGAGCCCGGCGAGCGAGATGATGTTGAGCGTGCGCCCCAGCGCGAGCAGGACGAGGAACGTGCCGATGACGGAGATGGGGATCGCCACCGCGATGATCGCGGTAGAGGTGAACGAGCGGAGAAAGAGCATGAGCACGAGGACCGCGATCAGGCCACCGACGTAGAGGTTCTGGGTGACGAGCCCGACGGCGGAGCTGATGTAGACGGTCTCGTCGTAGACCTGGCGGAGGCGCAGGTCGGGGCCGACAGGCCCGCCGCTGGTTTCGCCGCCGAACTTGGGCAGGAAGTCGGCGCGGATCTCGTCGAGGCGCGGACGGAGCTCTTCCATGACCTTCACGACGTTGGCGCCCGACTGGCGGATCACGGGCATCGCGATGGAGGGGTGCCCGAAGGAGCGGACGAATCCGCGCCGTTTCTGGTACCCGACATCAACCGTGGCGACGTCCTTGACGTAGACCGGGCGCCCGCCGCGGTAGGCGACGATGGCCTCGAGGATCTGCTCGGGGGTGTCGAACTGCCCGACGAGGCGGACACGGTAGTCCCGCTTGCCCTCGGCGATGGAGCCGGCGGAGACGTTGCGGTTCTCGCCGCGCAGGGCGGTGACGACATCCACATGCGTCAGCCCGCGCTGGGCGATGGCGACGGGGTCGATCAGGACGCGGGCCTCGCGCTCGCGACCGCCGTAGATGTTGACCTGGGCGACGCCGTCGATGCGCTCGAGGTAGGGCTTGACCTCCTGGTCGAGGTCGTCAAACAGCGAGGTGATATCAAAGCCCGGGTGCTTGGCGATCTTGTCCTCGGGCAGGTCGAGGATGAGCCAGGCGACGGCGTTGTCGATCTCGCCGTCGGAGGCGCGGATGACGGGCTCGGTCACGTCGTCGGGGTAGGCGGGCACCTGTCGGAGGGCGTCGGAGACTTCCTGGAGGGCGCGGGAGATGTCGGCGTCGATGGTGAAGTCCAGGGTGATCGTGCTGGATCCCTCGGACGTGCTCGATCGCATCTTCTTGAGGTTGGCGACGTTCTTGAGCCGCTCCTCCTGCTCCTTGGTGATCTCGTCAACGACCTCCTGGGGCGAGCGTCCGGGCCAGGCGGTCTCGATGGTGATGATCGGGCGGTCCACGTTGGGTGTGAGCTGGATGGGGATCGAGCCCAGACCGATGAGCCCGAACATGACGATCAGGATCACGCCGACGGTGACGCTCACCGGCTTGGCGATGGCGAAACGAACGATGTCCATGGATCAGTCGCCTTCCTTGGCGCGGGCAGCGCCCGGGTCCGCACGGTCGCTCTTCATGTCGCCCAATCGCCCGAGCACGTTCAGGGGCTGGGTCGGGAAGAGTCGCTCGTTGCCCTCAACCACGAGGTCCATCCCGGGTTGGACCATGCCCGGGCGGATCGCGACACGGTCGCCCACGGCGAAGAGCCGCTCGATCGGGGCGATCATCGCCTGCCCCCCGGCGTCGAAGTACACGTACTCGCCCGCGTCGTTTCGGAGGATGGCGTCCTTGTGCACGGTCGTCGTCTCGGCGCGGACGCGGGTGGGCATCATCGCGACCACGCTCATGCCCGGGCTCATACGCTCGTCGGAGTTGTCGATCTCCAGACGAACCGGGAACAGACGGCTGAGACGATCTCCCTCGGGCACGATCCCGATAACCCGCCCGGGCACGATCGCCCCGAGCGCCGGGACGCGGACGTCGATCACCAGCTCGCCCTCGGCGCCCAGCAGTTCGCTCACTCGCCCCACCACGTTCTCGGGGACATCAACGCGGGCTTCGAGCGAGCGGATCGAAACGATCTCGACGACCGCGTCGCCCCGCGACGCCCACTGCCCGACCTCCGTCGCCTTTCGGACCACACGACCGGCGAACGGGGCCCGGATGGTCATGTCCTCGAGACGGGCCTCGGCCTGGGCGACGTCCGCCTCGGCGATCGCCAGATCCGCCATGGCCTGGGCGAGGGTGGCGTTGTCCGCCGCGACACGGGTCCCCCCGTCGTCGAGCTCGGACTCCGACGCCGAGCCTCGGGCGTCGAGCTGCTCGATGCGCGACAGGTCACGCTGCGACTGGCTGAGCTCGGCGCGGCGCTGGTCGATGCGGGCCTTGGCCAGGGTGACCTCGGCGCGGGCACGCGTCAGATCGATCTGGACATACGTCGGATCGAGGCGTGCGACGATCTGGCCCCGCTCGACGGCGTCGCCCGCCTCGAGCGAGAGCTCGCTGACCAGGCCCGCCTCCTCCGCGGCGAGGCTGCTGCGCCGGCGCGTGAGCACCTGACCCGTGGCAGCGCGCTGCTGCTCGACGATCTCCACTCGGACCGCGTCGAGGACGACGTTGGCCGGGGGGGGACCCTGGGGCTGCCCATGAGCGACAGCGCCGGTCAGCAGCGTCACCGCCGCGAGCGTTCCACGCGAGAGCCACGACCCTTTGCACACACGTCCGCGCATCCAGCCTCCAAACTTTCCGGTTCCCGCGCCAGCCCCCGACCCTCGGATCCTCGCCCCTGAACTCTCGATCCGGGTCGTGGAGGCAAGGTCGCGGGCGTGAGTCTTGATCCGGGACAATATACGCATTTTGATAGGGTTTCCATCTCTCCGCTCAGAAATCCCTCACCTGGGTTTCTACATTAGGTCCGGTGCGAACTGCAAAGGCTAGTTCGTACCGGTGATATCTCTCGATCTCCGCTTTTTCACCGACCGTGAACGGGGAATCGGGGTAGAGTCCCGGAAGAACCGGGGCATACACCCCAGGCATAACTCGCGGCGCCGTGGCTGGGGAGTGTGGGCGACGCGTGACGGGCAGTTCCCCAAACGAAGGATCCCGATGGGACGTTCGAGACCTACGCAGCGCGTCACGCTCGCTGCCGTTGCGCGCCTCGCGGGTGTCGCTGAATCCACCGCAAGCCGTGTGATGAACGGGTACACGCGGAACTTCCGCGTGCGCCCGGAGGTGCGTCAGCGGGTGATCGATGCGGCGATCGAGCTGAACTACAAGCCCAACCCGATGGTTCGAACCATCGCCGCCAAGCGGACGAACCTCGTGGCGATCCTCGGATCGACGCGCGACGAGGAGGTGTACGCCGCGGTGCGGGCCGCGGTGCGGGTTCTCACCGGTGCGAGCAAGCATGTGTGCACCTCGTTTCTCGACGCCGAAACCAGCGTGTTCGGGGCGCCCTCGTGGCGGGTTGACGGCGCGATCGCGGTCCGCCCCACCGACGCCCAGGCGCTGAGCACGCTTGTCGCTCAGGGCGCGTCCTGTGTCTCCATCGACGGGAGCGTCGGCGTGGGCGACACGGTCTGCACCGACGAGCGGACGGGTGTCCGCCTGGCGTTTGAGCATCTCCGCGAGCGCGGGCATGAGTCGATCGTGTACGCCCGGGCGGGGGCGGACCACGCGCCAGGGGCGACACGAATCGTCGGCGCCGATCGGCGGGGGGCCTACGAGTCGCTGTGCGACGAGCACGCCATCGCGCCCCTCATCTGCGAGACCGTGTCCGAGGGCGACACGGCCCGGGCTCTGGGCGAGGTCTCCGCGAGGGGCGCGGCGGGCGTGATCGCGTCGGACACGCCGACCGCCATGCGGCTGCTCCAGGGCGCAAACGGGCTGGGCGTCCCCACCCCCGGTCAGCTCTCGATCGTGTGCCTGGGCGATACCGAGATGGCACGCCTGGCGACGCCCTCGCTCACCTGCGTGCGTCAGCCGCTCGAGCAGATCGGGCGGACCGCGGCGGGCCTCCTCCTTGAGCGGCTCAACGCGCCTGCGGATTCCCCGCCCAGCGAGGCAAGGCACGAGACCTTCGCCGGCGAGCTGATCGAACGTCAGTCCACGCCCACGATGCAACGCAGTTAGTGGCCCTGCTCGTGGCGGTCGGGGATCGGGCGTTGGTGCGGGTCAAGCCCCCCGTCGGGCACGTCGGGCTCGATCGGGCGCCCGCCCTCGCGCAGGTGCTCCAGGCGCTCGGCGGTCTGGTGTACGTGATCGGCGCGGAGCCCGAGCTCCTCCACGAGCCAGGTCTCCCAGAGGCGGTGCGAGCGGACGATGCCCCTCGCGTGCGCCCGTCCGGCGTGGCGCAGGGCCAGCGTCCCGCCCTCTCGCTGCACCAGGCCCAGCGCGATGAGCTCGCGCAGCGCCCCGCGCGTCTGGCGGGTCTGTCCCATCGCCTGGCTGAGCTTGGCTTCCAGCATGGCGTGATCCGGGCGGACCTCCTCCAGGCGGTAGAGCAACGCGAGGATGTCGTCGCGGGCGATCTGGACCGCGAGGCGTCCGCGGCGCCGGGCCCGGGCCAGCACGCCGTGCGTGGGCGAAAGGAAGATCGTGAGAACGAGCATGAGAACCGCCAGGACCGTCATCGTGCCCGCGATGTTGAGCGAGACGCCCTCGAGCCCCAGAAGCGACGGGCCAAACGCGCCGGCGAGGTACCCCCCCACCCCGATCAGCACGGCGATCGCGGCGCTGAGCAGGATCTGCGTCACGTAGCGATCGGTCAGCAGGCGCGCCGTCGCGGGGGGTGTGATGAGCATGGCGATGACGAGGATCGAGCCGACGGCCTCGAACGCCGCGACGGTGGCGCCCGCGACGAGGGTCATCAGCACCACGCCCATGAACCCCGAGTTGATCCCGATGGCCGAGGCGTGGGCGGGGTCGAACGTGGTGATGCGGAGTTCCTTGAAGAACAGGGCGATGAACAGCCCGACCACGCCCACGGCGCCCAGCAGCACCACGACCTGGCGCGGGACGTCCCGCAAGGTGGCGAGGGTCCAGAACTCGCCCCAGTCGGTAGGTGGGTACCAGTTGACGTACTCGAGCTGGCCGTACAGCACGCACTCGGCGTCGAGGTCCACGTGCCTGGCCGCGGCCTGCTCGATCAGCAGCACGCCCAGAGCGAACATGATCGAGAACGAGACGCCCATCGCGGCTCCCGCCTCCACCCGCGCGACCCGGCGCAGGGCGCTGATCATCAGGACCGTCACCAGCGCCGAGGCGCCCGCGCCCAGGAAGATCGGCAGCGTCGCCCGCGACCCGGCGATGAGAAAGCCCAGCACGATCCCCGGGAGCACCGCGTGCGAGATCGCGTCGCCCATGAGCGACTGGCGGCGGAGGACGAGGAAGTTGCCCAGCAGCGCGCACGCGAGGGCCGCGAGCGTGCCGGCGAGCATCGCGGGCAGGTCCAGCGCCATGAACGTCGCCATGCCCGGGCTCATAGGTGCTCCCCGGATTCGCGTTGCGTGTGATCGGGGAGACGCTCGGGCAGGGCCTCGCGGGCGCGCAGGGCGGCTTCGAGCTCGTCGATCAGCTCCGGGCGGAGCACGTGCTCGACCAGGTCCGCCGAGAGGTCCACGTGGGAGGGGGCGATATCGGCGTAGGTGATCAGGTACTGCTCCCACAGGCGATGGTTCCGGGTGACGCGGGCGCCGTGGCGCTCGCCCCGGTCCGTCAGGCGCGCGGCCTTGTTCGCGACTTCAATCAAGCCCGACAGGCGCAGGTCCGTCCGGGCCAGCAGCGCGCCCAGACCAAAACCGCCCGACGCGAGCTCCTGGGTCGCGACGGGCACACGCTCGCCGGCGAGGTCGTGGGCCTCGTACAAACGGCGGAGCCAGTGCTCACGCGCGACGCGCCGGCGCAGCGCGATGGTGTGGACGCGTTCGGCAAAGAGCCCGCGCTGCGGGGCCAACAGCATCGAGAGCAGGAAGACGGCGCCCCCGGTCAGCACGATGACCGCGCCCGCGGGCATGCGGGGCGTGAGCGAGGAGACGCTGGCGCCCAGGTACCCGCTGAAGCCGCCGATGCAGCCCGAGAGAACCACCATCGTGCGCAGGCGCCTCGTCCAGAACGCCGCGGCGGCGGGCGGGACGATCAGCAGCGCCACGATTAGCAGCAGCCCCACCGCCTGCAGCCCCACGACGGTGACCAGCACGACCAGGCCCATCATCAGCAGGTCCAGCACGGACACGGGCCAGCCCTGCACGCCCGCGTAGTCGTCGTTGAACGCGACGATCGCGAACTCCTTGTGCAGCAGGATGCTCGCGAGGATGGTCAGCACGGCGATCGAGCCCATGAGCGCCGCGTCGCGCGGGAGCATGGCGGCGGTCTGCCCGTAGATAAACGTCGCCAGCCCGCCCTGGTCGCCGACACTCATGGACTGGATGTAGGAGAGCAGGGTGACGCCGAGGCCGAAGAACCCGGAGAGGACGATGCCGATGGCCGCGTCCTCACGCAGGCGGGTGTGGTGGACCAGGAGGTGGACGCTGAGGACGCCGGCGACCCCCGCGACGGCGGCGCCGGGAAGCAGCACCGCCAGCGACCGGGCCTCGAGCCCGAGGGCGGAGCCGATGATGAAGGCGAGCGCGATGCCCGGGAGGGTGGCGTGGGCCAGGGCGTCGCCCATGAGGGCGCGCTTGCGCAGCAGCGCGAAGCACCCGACCAGGCCCGCGCTGATGCCCAGCAGGGTCGCGCTGAGCACGACGACCCGCGCGTTGAACCCGGCGCTGAGCGTGAGCGTGCGGATGATCTCGTTGATCGTGGGCGATTCGAACGCGACGTCGGTGATGGAGGGGGCGGCGGCGCTCACGCGCCGCCCCGGGCCGCACGGGCGAGGGCCTCGGAAGCCTCGTCCAGAAGCGTGAGACGCCCGCCGTAGGTCGCGACGAGGTTCTCGCGGGTGAACACGTCCTCCACGGCTCCGGTCGCGACGACGCGCATGTTCAGGAGCATCGCCTCGTCGAAGTACTCGGGCACGGTCTGGAGGTCGTGGTGCACACAGATGACGGTCTTGCCCTGGCTGCGCAGGGTGCGCAGGACGTCGATGATGGCGCGCTCGGTCGCGGCGTCCACGCCGGCGAAGGGCTCGTCCATGAAGTAGAGGTCGGCCTCCTGGGCCAGGGCCCGGGCCAGGAACACGCGCTGCTGCTGCCCGCCCGAGAGCTGGGAGATCTGTCGCTTGCTCAGGTCCGCCATGCCGACGCGGTCGAGCGCGTCCAGGGCGGCGCGTTTGTGCGCGCGCGTGACGGGCCTGCACCAGCCGATGCGTGCGTACCGGCCCATCGCGGCGACGTCGAGGGCGCTGACGGGAAAGTCCCAGTCCACGCTCTCGCGCTGGGGGACGTAGCCCACCCGTGTGCGCACGCGTCGGTAGGGCTCGCCCCAGAACTCGACGCGCCCCGCGGCGGGGGCGATGAGGCCCAGGCAGGCCTTGATGAGGGTGCTCTTGCCGGCGCCGTTGGGCCCGACGATCGCGATCAGGCGGGACGCGGTCGCCTCGAACTCGACGTCCCAGAGCACGGGCTTGCGCTGGTAAGCGACGGTGAGCGCGTGGATCGAGAGCGGGCTATCGGGGGAGTGCTCGGGGCGGGCCGAGAGGTCGCGCGGGGTCGAGCGGGTGTGCGCGGGGATGGGACTCACGGGGCGGCGCCCCCGAGCTTGCCAAGACGCCCGCCTTCGGGCGCTTCGCCCCCGAGGGCGCGGGTGATGGTGGTGACGTTGTGGTCGATCATGCCCAGGTATGTTCCCTCATACGTCCCCGGGGCGCCCATGGCGTCGGAGAACAGCTCGCCCCCGATGACGACACTCTGCCCGCTGGCCCGGGCGCCGGCGATCAGGGACTCGATATTGCGGCGCGAGACCGTCGATTCGATGAAGACGGCGCCGATCTGGCGCTGCACGAGCAGATCGACGAGGCGCTGGATGTCGCGGACGCCGGCCTCGGACTCGGTGGAGATGCCCTGGATGCCCACGACCTGGTAGGCGTAGCGCCGCCCGAAGTAGTTGAAGGCGTCGTGGGCCGTGACGAGCACGCGGGCGTGCTCGGGCACGGTCGCCAGGACACGCTGGGCGTACTCGTCCAGCTCTCGGAGCTGCTCTGTGTACGTCTCGGCGTTGGCGCGGTACGACTGCTCGCCCGCGGGGTCGAGCTCGATGAGCTTGTCGAGCACGACCACGACCGTGCTGGCCCATGCCCTCGGGTCCATCCAGACGTGCGGGTCGAAGTGCCCCTGGAACTCGGGCGGCTCGAGGAGCTTGGACTCATCGAGAAGCTCCGTCACCGCGTGGACCCGGCGCCCGCTCGTCGCGGCCCGGATCAGCGCGTCGGTCATCTTCCCCTCGAGCAGCAGCCCGTTGTAGAACACCGCGTCGGCGTTCATCAGCTGGGCGATGTCCGAGCGGGTGGGCTTGTACAGGTGCGGGTCCACGCCCGCGCCCATCAGCGACGTCACCTCGCCCCGATCCCCGACGACGGCCCGGACCGTGTCGCCCACCATGCCGGTGGTCGCGACGATGGTGAACCTCGATTCGTTGGAGACAGCCTGCTCGCCCGGGGCGTCGCACCCCGGCAGGCACGCGATCGCGACCAGGATCATTGCGGAGGCGATTGCAGACAGAGGGCCTCGATGCACGGTCTGCTCCTTCAGGGCCCGCCCGGGCCGGCTTGTAGCTTTGGCTACATTAGCCGCCACAGGGCCGCCTGTCAAGGCGGGAGGGGACGCTGCAGGCTGGCAACGGAAGGCCATCGCGAAACAATCGCCAGAGGACCGGGAAGGTCTAGCATGGGCCATGACAGGCCCAAAGCGAAGCTGGATCGTGTTGCTTGCGTTGCTTTTCGCCGCCCTGCCGCCGGTCGGCGCCGTCGCCCAGGAGGGGGGTGGATCGGCTGAAACAGCGGCGCCTTCCGAGGTGGTTCCCGCCCCGGATGAGCGGTACGCCACACCCTGGCAGACGATGCGGACCTACCTGCTCGCGATGAATAGGTTTGTCGATTCGTCAGACGAGCAAGATCTCGACGAGGCGGTGGCGTGCTGCCGGTTCCCGGAATCCGATCGTGATGTGCGCCGGCGCGAGCTGGCGACGAATCTTTTTAATATCCTCAACCGGATCGGTGAGGTGGACCAGTGGCACTTCCCGCCATCGGTCAGCGACGCACAGTTCATCTACTTCCCGAATGATCGGATCGTCTCACACGCTCGGCTTTCAGATCGGATTCCCGGATTCCGGATCGAGATTATCCGCGATCAGATCGGCGAGTGGCGCTTCTCCGAGGAGACCATGCGCCTTGTCGGGGAGCACTGGAGCGACTGGGAGCCCCTAAAGATCAAAGTTGGCGCCGACGAGGACGTCGCTGCCACGCTCGGTCAGAAGCTCCGCCAGATGGTCCCGGCGACACTGCGAGGCAATATGTTCTCGCTCGAGTACTGGCAGTGGCTCGTCATCCTGCTGGTCATCCTCGCCGGCCTTGTGCTCGACCTGTCGGTCCGGGGCGTGCTCAAACTCTGCTGGCGGCGCGTCGAGCGACGGCGTGGGCAGAAGACAGACCGGGGCGTGCTGCGCCGGGCGGTCCGCCCCTTCGGGCTCCTCGCCGCCGGGCTGCTCTGGTATTTCATGCTGGATGTCGGCGGACTCAGCGTTGTGGCGGACACCGTGCTGACGACCGCGGTGAAGGTCATCCTGAGCTTCGCGAGCGTGTGGGCGGCGTGGCGCGTGGTCGATCTGATCGCCGAGATCTTGGCGTCGAAGGCCTCCAAGACGGACACCAAGATCGACGACCTGCTCGTCCCGCTCATCGAGCGGAGCGTGAAGATCGTCGTCGTCGCAGTCGGCCTGATCTACAGCCTCGAGGCCTTCGACGTGCCGGTCTTCCCGGTGCTCTCGGGCTTGGGCATCGGTGGCCTGGCCGTCGCGTTCGCGGCCAAGGACACCATCGAGAACTTCTTTGGCTCCGTCGCTGTCATCATGGACCGCCCGTTCGAGGTCGGCGACTGGATCGTGACGGGCGACGTCGAGGGCACGGTCGAGTGGATGGGCTTCCGTTCGACGCGCGTGCGGACGTTCTACAACTCCGTCGTCACGGTGCCCAACGCCACGCTCGTGCGCGCCAACGTGGACAACTACGGCAGACGCTCGTTCCGCCGGTTCAAGACGACGCTCAACCTCACGTACTCGACCCCGCCCGAGAAGATCGAGGCGTTCTGCGAGGGCGTGCGCGAGATCGTCCGCCAGCACCCGTACACACGGAAGGACTACTACCACGTTTGGCTCAACGAGTTCGGGGCGCACAGCCTCGACGTACTCGTCTATATCTTCTTCGAGACGCCCGACTGGTCCGTCGAGCTGCGCGAGCGTCAGCGGTTCATGCTCGACACGATCCGCCTGGCCGATCTGCTCGGCGTCGAGTTTGCCTTCCCGACCCAGACCCTGCACCTGTTCAACGAGGAGCACGGCAAGGGGCGCCACCCGGCCACGACACCCGCGCGCGAAGCTGAACTTCGGGCGATCAGCGAGGGCGTCAGGGCGGCCCGCGAACTGACCGCGAAGGCGCCCTGGCAGGAGATCAAGCCGGGGGGCGTGGTCTTCGGCTCAAGCCCCGCGCGGGCCGATGCCCCGGTGCTCGATCCGGGCGGCATGCCGGCGCCGGATGCGTCGGCGCCAGGGAACGATGACGAAGCGACACGGTGAAGCGTGCCCAGAACTCACTCCGCGAACATCGCCTCGATAAAGGCCTCGGGGTCGAAGGGTTGGATGTCCTCGGGGGTCTCGCCGACGCCGACGAACTTGACGGGGATGTCCACGCTCTGGCGGATGGCGACGACGATGCCGCCGCGGGCGGAACCGTCGAGCTTGGCCAAGAAGAGGCCGGTGACGCCAGCGCTTTTGCTGAACTCCTCGGCCTGGCGCAGCGCGTTCTGGCCGCTGGTGGCGTCCAGAACCAGAAGCACCTCGTGGGGAGCGCCGGGGATCTGCTTCTCGATGACCTTGCGGATTTTTTCGAGCTGGCGCATGAGCGGGTCCTGCGTGTGCAGGCGCCCGGCGGTGTCCAAGATCAGCACGTCCACACCCCGGGCTATGGCGGCGGCGCAGGCGTCGAACGCGACGGCGGCGGGGTCGCCCCCCTGCTGGCCCTTGACGACCTCGACGCCGAGGCGCTCGCCCCAGATCTCGAGTTGGCGGACGGCGCCGGCGCGGAAGGTGTCGCACGCGCCCAGCAGGACGGTCTTGTTGTCGGCGCGGAGGGCGGCGCAGAGCTTGGAGATGCTGGTGGTCTTGCCCACGCCGTTGACGCCGGTGACGAGGATGACGCTGGGCGCGGTGTCGCTGAGGATCAGCTCGCGGTCGGCCTCGGGCCACATGGCCTTGAGGCTGGCCTTGAGGTATTCAAGAACGTCCTCGCCCTTGGTGAGTGTGCCCGCCTTGTGATCAGCGCGGATGCCGGTGATCAGCTCGCGCGTCGCGACGACGCCCACGTCCGACTGAATCAGCCTCGCCTCGAGCTCGTCGATGAGGGCGTCGTCGAGCTTGCGCCCGATGAGGATCGAGCGGAGCCCGCCGGCGAAGGTGTCGCGTGTCCGGGAGAGGCCCTTCTTGAGCGAGCCGAGGACGGTCTTGAACAGCGCCACAGCTCAGCCCTCCTGCACGTCCGGCGACGGGACCACGGGATCGGGCTCGACCGGCTCGCCCCGGAGGCGTTTGAGCACCTTGCCCAGCAGCGCGTTGACGAAGGCGGGGGACTTGTCGGTCGAGAACTGCTTGGCCAGCTCGACCGCCTCGTTGACGATCGCCTTGGGCGGGGCCGAGGCGCTGGTCATCTCGTACCACGCGAGTCGAAGAATCGCCCGGTCCACGGCGGCCTGACGCGACGTGGGCCAGTCAGGGGCGAGGGCCGTCATCTCCGCGTCGGCGTCCGCTCGGGCGTCCCAGGCGGCGCGGGCCTTGTCGATGGCTTCGTCGCGGTTCTTGGACGAGACGCCGGTGATGCCGTCAACGAGCACGAGCCCCTCCTCGGCCAGCGAGTCAAGGTCCTCGATCGAGGACCGGAGATGGGCGGCGTCGGTCTCGGGGCTGGCGTCGAGCTGGTAGAGCGCCAGCAGCGCGAGGCGGCGGATGTCTCGGGGGCTGGCCATCAGGTCGCGTCCCCGCTCTTGTCGTGCGCGGGCGCGCCCAGCGTGTGGTTGAGTCCCGGGGTCTCGGCGTCGGCGGCGTCCTCGATCGCGCGGATCGCGTCGATCGTCTCGAGCACCGCGAGCATCGTCTCGCGACCCTTGTTGCCCTTGTCGCCCCCGGCGCGGGCCCGGGCCTGGGCGATGTCCTGACAGGTGAGCAGCCCGAAGCCCACGGGTAGGCCCGTCATCACGCTCAGGCCGGCGAGCGCCTCGGCGACGGCGCTGTTGATGTGCGCGTCGTGGCTCGTCTCGCCCTTGATCACGCACCCCAGGCAGACGGCGCCGGCGTACATCCCGGTTTGCAACGCCGCGGACGCGATCGCGGGCAGCTCGAACGCGCCCGGGGCCTCGATGACCGCCAGCGACCCGGGGGCGTTGAAACGCTCCAGGTACGCCTCGCGGGCGCCCTGGCGCAGGCTCGAGGTGATCGAGTCGTTGTAGCGGCTGACGATGATCGCCACGGGGGGTGGCGGGGCCAACGAGTCCGGCGAGTCTGGTGGGGTATCGGGCATGGACCGCGATCGTAGGAGGGCCTGCGTCCGGGCGCCGTAGGATGGCGCCCGATGCGACGTGCCCTGCAGCAGCTCGCCCCGATCCTCCGCCTGACGCGTGTGACGACGGCGTTCGCGGCGGTCGCCAACGTGTGGTTCCTGATCCTGTGGACCAAGGCCCACAGCGTCTACGAGCTGCCCGCGGCGGCGTCAGCGCTGCAGGATCGCCCGCTGTGGCTGCTGCTGCTGGCGGGGGCGGGCGGGGCCCTGGGCCTGTTCGCCTTCGGCACGAGCCTCAACGACGTGACCGACCTGCACCGCGATCGCGCGATGAAGCTCGACCGCCCCATCGGCGAGGGACGCATCTCGCCCGAGGCGGTGGTGCTGAGCGTGGCGGGGTCGCTGATCGTCGCGGTGCTGGGGGCGACGGCGTTCGGGACGATGGCCGTGCTGCTGACGCTGCTGGTGGCGCTGGCGATCCTGCTGTTCAACGTGCTGGGCAAGTTCGTGCCGGCGATCGGGATGGTGCTGCTGGGCGTGATCTACGCGGGGCACATGCTCACGCCGAACGTGCACGCGCGGTTTCTTGTCCCGGTTTGGCTGGTGATGACGCACGCGCTGGTGCTGGCGGGGCTGACGCACCGCCTGGCGCGCCGGAGCCCGCCGATCTCGCGCCGGGCGTTTGTGTTCGCGGTCCTGGGGTGGGCCGGGGTCAGCGCGGTGCTGGGGTCGCTGATGTGGTCGCGGACGGGCACGCTCTGGCCCGAGTGGGTCTCGCCCACGGCGTGGATCGGGCCAGCGCTGCTCGCCGGGTGCTTCGCGGCGTTGGTGGTGCGGCGCGTGCGGTCGCTGGGCGCCGGGCCGCGGGCGGCGGAAAAGGTCTCACGCTACGGGTCGCTGTGGCTGGCGCTCTACGCGTGCGCGTGGCTGCTGGGCGCGGGACAGATTCAGGCGATGGCGGTGATGGGCGCGCTGGCCGGGGCTGGGTTTCTCGGGATGACGATCCTGCGCGAGATGTACGCCCTGGGCGAGCACCCGGTCGGGTACCGTCGGTAGCGGTCAGAACAGCTCGAGGGCGAAGAACATCGCGGTGAAGATCAGGTCGGCGATGACGATCGCGACGACGCACTCGACAACGGTGTTGGTGGTGGCCTGGCCGACGCCCGCGGCGCCGCCGGAGACCTTGAGCCCGTTCCCACAGGCGATGACGCCGATGAGCAGGCCGAAGACGCCGCCCTTGACCACGCCCGTGAGGAAGTCCACGAGCTTCGCCTGGGCGGTCATGTTGGCCCAGAAGGTTTCGAAGGGGATGCCCAAGGCGGTCATAGAGATGAGGATCGCGGCGATGATCGCGCAGGTCGAGGCGAGCACGCCCAGAGCGGTCATGCTGACCGTCGCGGCCAGGATCCGGGGCACCACCAGGAAGCGGACCGGGTTGAGCGCGTGGGCCTCGAGCGCCTCGATCTCCTCGGAGACGACCATCGTGCCGATCTCGGCGGCGATGGAGGCGCCGGCGAAGCCCGTGAGCACGATCGCCCCGATCAGCGGGCCCAGCTCGCGGAGCACGGCGACCGAGATGATGTTGGCCACCAGCGCCTTCTGCCCGAACTCGTCGAGCGGGGGCGAGAGCTGCAGCGCCAGGATCAGGCCCACGGCGAACGACACGAGCGAGACGATGAAGATCGACTGCACGCCCACGCGGCAGATCTGCGTCACAATCGCGGTTCGACCCAGGCGGACCTTGCGGTTGGTCGCGGCGCGCCAGACCCAGGTGTGGGCCTGCCAGAAGAGGAACAGCAGCGTGCCGATGTGCTCGAACACGTTCAGGGCGCGCATGCCGATGTAGCCCAGGGGCGCGAGCAGCAGCAACGCGGGGGAACTGCTCGGCCTGTCGGCGGGGTTGGTCATCGGCGCACGTCTCGGGCGGGGCGGGGCCTGGGCCTCAGGCGCTGATCGCGTCCTCGAGCGAGTCCACGATGGTGAAGAACTGGTGCAGGCGGGCGATCTCGAAGATCGCGCGGACCTTGTCGTTCATGGCGCACAGGACCATGCTGGTCTTGTTGCCTTTGGCCGTGCGCATGGACTCGACCAGCGTCGCCAGGCCAGAGCTGTCCATGTAGCCGACCTGCTCGAGATCGACGACCAGCTTCATCGGGCGCCCCTCGTGCACAGCGCGGAGGGCCATGCGCAGGTCGGGCGAGCGGCTCATATCGACGTCACCGGTGGGGCGAACGACGACCACACCCTCGGCGAGGTCGTCCAGGACTGCGATGTTCTCGTCGGATGCCATGGGGTCTGTGGAGGATAGCCTACCGCTCGGTCGCCTGACGCTTGTGCGCCGCGGAGGACTGGGCGGTGCGGCTCGCCAGGCGGACGGGCGACTCCCCCACGTCGGCCTTCTTGATCAGGGTCAGGCGCATGCCCTTGCCCTCGCGGCGTTCGTACTGGGCCTCGTCCATCACCTCTCGGATGATGTGCACCCCGAGCCCTCCCGGGCGGATGTCGCTCAGCTCGCGTCCGCGCATCTTGAGCGGCTCGACCTGCTTGGCCTCGTCCTCGATCACGATCTTGATCCCGGCGGGCTTTCCCGAGCCGTTCTCAATGGGCCAGATGCTGATCCAGATCGGGCAGTCGGTCCGCCGGTTGTACCCGTGACGGATCACGTTGCACAACGCCTCGTCAACCGCCAGGGCGATCTTCGAGCAGTCCAGATCGTCGAAGCCGAGGCGCTTGGCGACGGACCCGACGAGCTCTCTGGCGCCGCAGAGATAGATCGGGTTGCTCAACAACTCAACGCGGATGTGGGGTCGGTCACTCATTGTCTTCATTCTTCGGAATCGGCTTCGGCGATGACGCCCCGGGGGCTGTTGTCGCCGTGGATCGCCGGCATCTGTGCGGATGACGCCGCGCTTTCCGTCCCGGGTGGGCTCCGCCCCGGGTCGCTCTGGGTTTCCGGGCCCGTGGGCGATCCCGCGGTATCCGATTCGGCCCATTTGACCCACCGGTTGATGCTTTCTCGACGCCGCCACTCCGGGTCGGCGTACCGATAACCAAAGGTCTGCCCGCCCGAGATCCGCTCGAGTGCACGAATGGCAAGCATCCGCTCGGCCGGGTCGTCGCTGTCGAGCATGTCGATCAGCGGCGGGACAGTTGATCGGTCATCCCGGGCCGCGGCGTCCACGATCGCGTCCAGGCGTTTGGCCGGGGCGGGGGAATCGAACGCCGGCTCGAGCGTCGGGAAGCAGCCCGCGCCCATCAGGGCCACGAGCCCCAGGGCGATGCAGGCGAGCGGTCGTTGTGTCCGGACTGGCGAGCGCATAGGCGGGAAGTCTATTCCTGAGACGCCCCGAGAATGCGGCGGGATCGCGCCAACCCCAGGGCGTGTTTGCACTTACTAATACCGTGTATTCCCGACCTACATCGGTCCGAGACCAACGCCCCCGACAGTCCGGGGGCGTCTGTCTACGCTTGCCCTTCCCCCTGGCAGGACGCCAGGGCCAGCGGGGCCAGAACATGCGACACGACGAGATTGTCCCAGTCCTCGACTTCGGCGGGCAGACCGCCCAGCTCATCTGCCGGCGCGTCCGCGAGGCGGGTGTCTTCTCCACGCTGGTGCGCCCCGACATCCCACGGGCCGAACTCGCGGCGATGAACCCCAAGGGCGTCGTCCTGTCGGGCGGGCCCTCGAGCGTCTACGACGATGGCGCCCCCGCCATGGACCCGGGCGTGCTCGACCTGGGCGTGCCGGTGCTCGGGATCTGCTACGGCATGCAGCTCGCCTGCCAGGCGTTGGGCGCCACGATCACCCAGGGCGAGCACCGGGAGTTTGGTCGCGCGGCGCTGCACATCGAGAACGCGGGTGGGTTGTTCCTGGGCGTGCCGCAGAACACGAGCGTGTGGATGTCACACGGCGACCAGCTGACCGACCTCAAGAGCGCGGGTCTGGACGTGCTGGCGGCGACGCCCTCGTGCCCGTACGCGGCGGTCAGCACCAGGCCCGGGGCCGCGTCGGCGTTCATCGGGGTGCAGTTCCACCCCGAGGTCACGCACACGCCCCACGGGATCGATCTGATCCGGAACTTCTTGTACGAGATCTGCGGCGCCGACGGGAACTGGCGCATGAGCGACTTCGCCGAGCGGTCCTGCGAGGAGATCCGCGGGCGGGTGGGCGACAAGCGGGTGATCTGCGGGCTCTCGGGCGGGGTGGACTCCTCGGTGACGGCCGTGCTTCTGCACAAGGCGATCGGCGACCAGCTTACTTGTGTCTTTGTGGACAACGGGCTGCTCCGCAAGAGCGAGCGCGGGCTGGTCGAGACGACCTTCCGTGACCACTTCCAGATCGACCTGCGGGTCGTGGACGCGACGGACCGGTTCCTGGGCGAGCTGGCGGGCGTCGAGGATCCGCAGGAGAAACGCAGGCGTATCGGCGCCAGCTTCATCGACGTATTCAGGGATTCGAGCGCCGACCTGCCCGATGCGCACTTCCTGGCCCAGGGCACGCTCTACCCGGATGTCATCGAGTCCGGGCACGGGCACGCGGGCAACGCGGCGAACATCAAGCTGCACCACAACGTGGGCGGGTTGCCCAAGGAGCTCGGGTTCGAGCTGGTCGAGCCGATGCGAGAGCTGTTCAAGGACGAGGTCCGCAAGCTGGGCGAGGTGCTGGGCGTGCCCGACCAGATCGTCTGGCGACACCCGTTCCCCGGTCCGGGGCTGGCGGTGCGGATACTGGGGGAGGTCACCCGCGACAAGCTCGACCTGCTGCGTGATTGCGATGAGATCTTACTTGAGGAGATCGTCGCCAACGAGCTGTACCGGCGGACCAGCCAGGTCTTCGCGGTGCTGCTGCCCGTGCGATCGGTCGGTGTGATGGGCGACGGGCGGACCTACGAGAGCGTGGTGGCGCTGCGAGCCGTCGAGACGCAGGACTTCATGACGGCGGACTGGGCCCGCATCCCGTACGACGTGCTGGCGCGAATCTCGAACCGGATCATCAACGAGGTTCGTGGGGTGAACCGGGTGGTCTACGACATCTCAAGCAAGCCGCCGGCAACGATAGAATGGGAATAAGGCCCTATGCATCCATAAGCTCGCTTATGCCAATCGTTTACAGTTTCTAGAAGACACCGGCGCCCCGAATGCTGATCGCGAATGCCCTTTCTGGGGCCTGAAAAAGCGATCAACACTCGAGATGTTCGCCTACGCTACCCATGCGAGGGGTTCGCCCTAAGCGTCCGGTGCTTGGAGGGCGGGCATTCCGACCGTCCCCGGGGGGCACGCTGTCATTTGTACGTTGTACCGCAAGAAACATCCGTCGTACCAAGAAACCTGAGAGGAGACGCACAATGAGAACGCGTCGAATGCTTACCACCGCCAGCGCACTGCTGCTGGCCATGACTGTCGGCTGTTCATCCACCCAGCAAGAAGAGCGTGCTTCCCAGCACGAGCGGAACGCTGCGGCCCAGAACGAGCCCGCGCCGAGCCCCACCGCTGAGCCGGCTCCCACACCGCGCCGCACCAGCAGCTTCCCGTCCATGCGTGGCGGTGGCTACCTCTGGAGCTGGCTGGCCTACCCCACGGGTGACCCGAGCAGCAGCGCTCTGGGCATCGAGAAGGGCGTTCCCAGCGAGGTCCGTCTGAACCAGCCGTTCGACTACAAGATCGTGGTCACCAACCTGACCAACATCTCCCTCCAGGACGTCGTTGTCCAGGAGACGATGGGCGCCAACATGCGTTTCAACTCCTCCACCCCCGAGACCAGCCCGCGCAACAGCGTGCTGACCTGGGCGCTGGGCGAGATGGGCCCGCGTGAGGTCCGCACGATCACCGTCAACGCGACAGCGACGAGCGTCGGGAGCATCGGCTCCTGCGCCACCGCCAGCTACAACTCCGAGCTGTGCGCGACCATCCCGGTCGTCCAGCCCGAGCTGCGCATCACCAAGACGGGCCCCGCCCAGGTGCTCGCGTGTGACACCATCCAGTACGTCTTCGAGGTCACCAACACCGGTACCGGCTCGATCGACAACGTCGTTGTCAACGACACGCTGCCCAGCGGCCTGAAGACCGCCAACGGCACCAGCGACGTCCGCTTCAACGTGGGTGCCCTGGCCGCGGGTGAGAGCAAGAAGTACTCGATGAACGTCGAGGCCTCCGGCGGCGCCGGTCGCTACGTCAACACCGCCACGGCCTCCGGCTCGGGCGGCGTGACCGCCTCCTCCAACGAGGTCGTCACCGTCGTCAGCAAGCCCACCCTCCAGATCGAGAAGACCGGTCCCGCGACCCGCTTCCTGTCTGGAAACGCGGCCCCGGCGACCTACGAGATCAAGGTCACCAACTCGGGCAACGGCGTTGCCCGCAACACCGTCGTCCGTGACACCATCCCCGCCGGCGCCACCTTCGTGCGTGCGTCCGACGGCGGTGTGGCCAACGGCGGCGCGGTCAACTGGAACCTGGGCGACCTCGCCGCGGGAGCTTCCAAGACCGTGACCATCACCATGTCGGCCAACGTGCCGGGTGAGATCTGCAACACCGCCACGGCCAGCGCCCGCTGCGCCGAGCCGGTCACCGCCCGTGCGTGCACGGAGTTCAAGGGCATCCCGGCTATCCTCCTCGAGGTGGTCGACGCTCCTGACCCGATCCAGATCGGCGAGACCACTACCTACACCATCACGGCGACCAACCAGGGCTTCGCGCTTGACACCAACGTTCTGATCGTCTGCACGATCCCCGGTGCTCAGGAGTACGTGAGTTCGGCCGGCGCGACCACGGGCACCCTCCGTGGCAACACGCTGACCTTCGCCCCGCTGCCCCGCCTCGAGGCCAAGCAGCGTGCCACCTGGACGGTCACCGTCCGGGCGACGGGTGAGGAGTCGGTCCGCTTCGGTGTCTCCATGGATTCGGACCAGCTCACGGGCGAGCCCGTGCGTGAGACCGAGGCCACCAACCAGTACCCTTAATCGATCGCGATTGACGGACGCCTAAGTTTGAAGGGCGGGGTCCTCCAGGGCCCCGTCCTTTCTTTTTGCCCGATCCGGGCTCCGCGTCGCGGGCGGCGTGAGGGCCGGGGCGTCCCGGGGGAATAATCCCGGGAGACCAACGCGTCCATCTCTTGGCGCCCGCGCGCCAACCCCATACCAACCCGAAGGCCCCCCAACGAGGAGACCAGACCATGAGAACCAGAACCATCGCCGCGACCGCCGCCCTCGTGCTCGCTGTCGGCGCCGCCGCCAGCGCATCGCAGCTCGGCAAGATCAAGACCCAGGCCGAGGGTGTCGCCAGCGACATCATGGAGACGAGCGCGGACACCGTTCGCAGCGCCGTTGCCCGCCAGGACGTGACCTACGGCGTGGACGGCGCCCACTCGACCGTGCTGTTCAAGATCCAGCACGCCAAGACGAGCAACTTCTACGGGCGCTTCGACGACATCGACGGGCAGTGGTCCTTCGACCCCGCGACCCCCGAGTCGGGCTCGTTCAGCTTTGATATCGCGACCGCCAAGATCAACACCGGCAACCGCAAGCGCGACAGCCACCTCAAGAGCGCCGACTTCTTCAACGCCAGGCAGTTCCCCAAGACCAGCTTTGCGAGCACCTCCATAACCAAGGGCGAGGACGGCAAGTTCCAGATGGACGGCGACCTGACCCTGCTGGGCGAGACCCGCCCGATCACGGCCGAGCTCGAGTTCCTGGGCACGGGCAACTTCAACGGGCCGATCGCCGCGTTCGAGGCGACGTTCACCATCTCACGCTCGGCGTTCGGCATGTCCGGCTTCGAGGGGGGGTTGGGCGACGACGTGAGCGTGACCGTTTCCGTCGAAGGCCCCCGGAAATAGGGCCGGGCGGTCCGCATGGAAAGCGACCTCTTCCGCATCGCCCTGCTCGGCGGGCTGCTGCCCGGGCTGATCGTCGGCGTCGGGCTGCTCCTGCTGTGGGGCCTGCTGCGCGGTGAGGATCGAGAGAACAGGATCGACAGCCACCGGCGCCTCCGATGGGGGGCGCCGGTGCTCTTTGGGCTCGGGTTTCTTGCGACCGCCGGGGCGGTGGGGACGCTCGACAGCTCGCTGTGGCCCACCAATGTTGTCAACAGGGCGCTCGCGATCGGGGGGATCGCCCTGGCGTGCGCGCTGCTCGACGCGTTGTCGCCCGTGCGCGCCATCGCGTGGGCGGCGCGGGGCGCGGGGGGCGCGGCTGCGTCGTGGGTGGTGGTCTCGGCGCTGCACCCGCACGCGCTGAATACGGCGGATGTCGCGCTGTGGTGCACCCTGGCGGGGCTTGGCGCCGCGCTGGCGACCTGGATGATGGAATCGCCCGCAAGCCAACGCGCGTGGGTCGCCCCGGCCCAGGGGGTGGTCATCGCGCAGGGAATCCTGGGGCTGGTGTACTGGTCCGGGCTCGCGGGCAGCGCCCCCCAGATCGGCGGGGTCGTCGCGATGCTCGTCGCGGCGAGCGTCGGCGCGGGGCTGCTCGGACGCGTGAGCCTCGCCCGGGGTGGGTGGGCGTTCGTGTGCGTGCTGCTGGTCGCGTACATCGCCCTGGCCCGCGTGCTGGGCAGCGGCGCCGTCCCGGTCCTCGCGTTTGCGCTCGTGCTGGGCGGCGTCCCCGCGGGGACGCTCGGGCGCCTGGCCTCTCGCCGGATCGATCGCCCCCTGGTCGGCGCGCTGGTCGCGCTGACGATCACCGCCCTGCCCGTCGCGGGCGGCGCGTGGATCGGATGGCGGGCGTACGACGCCCCTGAGGACGACTTCGTCGACTGGTCCGGCGACAGCGACGACGACGGCGTCTACTACACCGACGACGAGTGAGCCCCCCCGGCGTTGACGCCGGGTTTAGACTGCGTGCATGGTCCGTGAGCTGACGATCGAGACCCCCGGGCAGGGCCTGCACGAGATCACCGGGCTCGTGCGCACGGCCGTGGATGAATCGGGCGCTTTCGAGGGGCTGTGCACCGTCTTCGTGCGCCACACCTCGGCGAGCCTGACGATCCAGGAGAACGCCGACCCGAGCGCGAGGCGCGACCTCGAGGCCTGGCTCAGCCGCCTGGTCCCCGAGAACGACCCGCTGTACACCCACACGAGCGAGGGGCCCGACGACATGCCCAGCCACATCAAGGCGATCCTGACGCAGGTGTCGCTGTCGGTCCCGATCATCGGCGGGCGTCTGACGCTGGGGACGTGGCAGGGGGTCTATCTCTGGGAGCACCGGCGGCGTGCGCACACCCGGCGCGTCGTCGTGAGCGTGATCGCGTGAGTCCGTCTCGCCCGCGCCCACAGACAATCAATGGCGCCCTCGGGCGGGGGCGGCGGGTATACCTGCGTCACCCGCCGCAAGGCGACGCGGCGGAGGTGATCGCGCTCAAGCGTGCGAGCCGGGCGTGCACCAGCCCTGGGAGCCCGGGCCCCCCGCGGGCAAGAGCTGGTTCGGCCCGAGCGCGTTCGGGCGTCAGCTCGAGACGTGCAACACCGCGAGCTGCCAGCGGCGCCTGACCCGCCGACGCTCGGACGAGGCGATCCTGGGCGTGGTCACCCTGTCGCAGATCTTTCGCGGGGCGTTCGACAACGCGATCATGGGCTGCTGGATCGGGGCGCCCCACGCAGAGCGGGGGAACGCGAGCGAGGGCGTGCGTCTGTGCCTGCGCCGGGCCTTTACGGCGCTGGGCGGGACGCACTGACCTGAGGACAGGTCAGTGGCACGGCCTGCCGCTTTGATCCGTCGAACAGAACCTAGTCGTCCTCGGCGGCGACGCCCTCGCCGTCCTGGAGGAACCACTGCTGGTGGGCGCTCTCGTACCACGCGGTCGGGTCGTCGAAGCGGTTGGCGGAGAACTGGAGCACGAAGTCCTGGCCCGCGTTGACGCTCGCGTAGGACCAGTGGTCCACGCCCGCGACGGGGACGGGGATGGTCTTGAGCGAGTCGTGGAGGAGCGCCTCGAGCGAGTCGGGGTAGACGCCGCTGTCGGTGTGGTACTGGTCGAGGGCGGCGATGATCGACGAGGCGCGCTGCTGGGAGAGGGCGATGTTCGCCTCGGTCCATCCGGGGTTGATGACCCCCTGGCGGACGAGCATGATGTAGGCGCCGATGCCGAAGCCGACGAGCACGCAGACGCTGGCGACCGCGACGCCCAGCAGCGCGACGAGCCACCGCCTGCGGGGCGCGGGGGTGGCTGGTTGTCTGCTGGGGGTGGCCATGGTTCAGGCGCCCGAGACGTAGGCGGGCTCGCGCCCGGGGGTCCACTTGATGCCGCAGCCGATGCTGGGGAGCTGGGTCTTGAGCGGGGGGTTGCCCGCGATGGCCGCGTCGATCGCGGCGCGGAGGTCGGCGCCCGTGACGGGCTCGGTGTTGCCCGGGCGGGAGGCGTCGAGCTGGCCTCGGTAGACGAGCTTGCGGTCGCGATCGAACACGTAGAAATCGGGCGTGCACGCGGCGCCCAGGTCCGCGACGAGCTCCTGCCGGGCGTCGTGCAGGTAGGGGAACCGGTAGCCGGTCTCTGTGGCCTCCTGGGCCATCTTGTCGGGCGCGTCGGCGGGGTGGGTGGTCGCGTCGTTGGCGCAGACGGCGACGATCGAGGCCCGCCCCTCGTAGTCACGCCCGATGGCCGCGAGCTGCTCGCGGATATGGATCACAAATGGGCAGTGGTTGCAGAGAACCATCACGACCAGCGCGTCGCCCGTGAGGTCGTCGCTGCGGACGCGGTCGGCGCCGAAGGCGGGGTTGGTGTTGGGCAGGTCGAAGCCGGGCAGCGCCGAGCCGAGCGGGAGCATGGTGGAGGTCTTCGGGGGCATGGGTTCTCTCCGGGGCCTTTGGGCAAGCGTACGCGTCTGATGAAGCGCAGGGGCGCTGCCTCTGGACACGACGTGGAAGCCGGCGAGCATGTCCAGGCGTCCTGATGGGCGCGCTTTGCCGCATCGGAGGCTGATCTGGGCGCGATCGCGGGGGACGGTCAGGGCGTGCCCGCCGCGCGCTGCTGATTCAGCCGCAGCAGATCCCCCAGGATCGCCTGCTCGACCTCGGCGCGGCGATCGCTCAGGGGGTGGGGCTGGGCGTCGGTCTCGGGCAGGGGCTGGCCGGCGCCGGTCTCCTCGAAGACCTTGGCCCAGGCGGGGTCCCAGGCGCCGTCGGGGTCGGTCCCGGCGTACGCGCCCAGGACCGCCTCGTCGAGCGCCTTGTGCGCCAGGCGGAGCCAGGTGGGGCGTTCGTTGTAGAGGTTGGTGAGCGTGCGCTTCTTGAGGCGGGGGTCCTTGGCGGCGGCCGCGTCGATGGCGCTCTGGCGGATCAGGCGGCGGGCCTCCTCGCCGCTGACTCGGGCGACGTCGGCGAAGTCGTCGGCCGCGTCCACCGCCGCGGCGACCTGCTCGACCCACTCGGGCGGGTTGAGCCAGCGCTCGCGCTGCGTGTCGAGCGCGCGGGCGGCGTCGGCGATCGCGTCGTGGAGGGGGCGCTGCGGGTCGCCCTCGGCGGGCTCGGCGCCGGGGGGCCAGGGGAGGGGGAAGGTCTCGAAGCAGGTCCCAGACTTATATCGTGGCCTGTCCTCTAACTGCGAGTTCTGTGTGAGAGTCCAAATCTCATGAATGGCGCCATGTAGTATGCCAAACAGAGCAGCTGACTCTGAAGCGACGACATATAGCTGTTGACTGACGTGAATCTCCGCTGGGAGGCACCAAAAAACTCGATGTTTGGCAAGCGCAGGAGTCACGATGACCGTGGTACATTCACCCACTGCGTCTCGTAGCTCTGGGCGAGGATTCCAGAGCTGCCAGAACGGATACTTTGACGAGTGCGCATAACTCTTCTTGCCGCGCTTTGGCCTATCTCTCACTACCTTGACTTGTTTTTCGACCCACGCAAATGGTCCGTCATAGCTCGCAGCCGATTCGATGTCTCGATCAACGCCGAAGTCAACGATCCACCGGCCTCGCGAACGTCCTAAGACGTCGCTCCCACTGCGCCAAGGGCGAAGAACATCCAAATTTGATGCGCCAGTGGGAGTTGGGCTCGCCAAGAGGTCTCTGGCGTCTGGCCAAGGCAGATCAAATTGCCCACTGCTAACTGACCCGCGGAAGCACATTTGTCTATTCTCAGGCAGCTTGCATGCAGATGTGAACTGTAAACCCGTTGACAGATCAGCATTAATCTGCTCTACCACCTCACCGTTGAGGACAAGTTCGTCACGCTTGGACCGAAAACCAAACCATATGATCGAGATGCGAACTGCAGCGCCCTCTAGAAACCACGGCAGGTCAGAGTGGGCACCCATGATCCCCACGTCGGTGGCAATTCGCTGTAAGACTCTCCGGCTGGATCCGGACCGAATCCCCTGCGTTGCGAGCAGACCGACAGAAGCATGATGACTGCGGAGACAGGCGCGTCTCCCGTGGTCAAACCAATAGCAGCAATAGTCAGAACCAATCGGTAGATCAGCACCGAACACTTTCTTGAGTGCATCTACGTAGCTATCGCCAAGTCCTTCTCGAAGATGGGCTCTACCAAGAAACGGAGGATTCCCAACTATGAAGTCCGCCTCCGGCCATGGGGCTTTGCCGTAGCACACCGCACCGTCCCGCCACTCCGCAATCGACTTCCCGTTTTCGTCCGTCCACGCGAGGATCGCATCCCGGTTCTCGATGGACTCGATGGGCTCAAGGATCGGGTCGCGCGGGGCGTTGAAGCCGTTGTCGCGCATCCACTGGAGGTAGCCGATCCAGATGACGACCTGGGCCAGCTCCGCCGCGTAGGGGCTGATCTCGATGCCGGCGAGCTGGGTCGGGCGGACGCGGGGCGTCATCGCGGCGCCCAGGTCGGCGGCGTGGGTGATGACTTCCTTCTCCAGCGCGAGCAGCTGCTGGATGGCGACGTAGAGGAAGTTGCCCGAGCCGCAGGCGGGGTCGAGCACGCGGACGCCGGCGAGACGGTCCTGGAACGCGAACAGCAGCTTCTCGATGCGTCTGGTGTAGGTGGCGGGTTTCTTGGCGCCCTTCTTGAGGGCGCCGCGCTGCTGGTCCCGCTGGGCCTCGGCGCGCTGCTCGGCGAGGGCGTCGCACTGCTCGCGGGCCTCGTCCCACTCGCGGCGCAGGGGGCGGACGATGACGGGCTCGATGACGAGCATGATGTCTTCGCGGCTGGTGTAGTGGGCGCCGATCTGGGCGCGCTTGCTCGGGTCGAGGGATCGTTCGAAGAGGGTGCCGAAGATGGAGGGCTCGACGGCGGACCAGTCCTGCTTCGACGCGTCGAGGAGGATCTCGGCCTCCTTCTCGGTCAGCCGGATCGCTGGGGCCTCGTCGAAGAGCCCGCCGTTGAAGTGTGCGATCGGCTGAACGCCGAAGTCGCCGCCGGTTCGCATGGCGGCGAAGAGCGTGTTCATCTGCGACTCAAGGCGTTCAGGATCGTCGGCGGAGTTTGAGAGGATGGACTGGAACAGGTCTTTGGGGAGCAGGCGCACGTCCTCGGCGAAGAGGCAGAACATGACCTTCATGAGGAAGTGGGCCGCGTCGTGCGGGTCGTGCCCCCGGTCGCGGATCGCCTGGGCGATCGTGCCGATGCGGGCGGCGATCTTCTCCGTGATGGCGGCGACGGTCTCGGTGGGGCGGAAGCTCTCGGGCTCGGTGAACACGCGCCGGAGCAGGCCGAGGTTCTTGGCCTCGCCCAGCTCTTCGAGCAGGATCGTGTGGACCTCGGGCTTGTAGCCGGTGAAGTTGGTGTGGATCTCGGTGCGGGTGATGTCGCAGACGATGAGCAGGGGCGGGTTCTCCAGGTCCTCGCGGTACTGCTGGAGCTGGCGGTAGGCGTCTTCGAGGGTTTTGTGCTTGTCCTTGCGCTTGTACTCCCAGGCGAAGCGCCCCCGGTACCAGACATCGGCCCAGCCGCGCTCGCCCTTGGAGCCGGCTGAGGCGGGGGCGGAGACCTTGGCGCCCTTCTCGAAGGTGAAGGTGTCGCCGACGGGATCGACGGCGGCGGGGGTCTGGACGCCCACGAGATTGCACAGGTCGATGAAATGCTCGCTGCTGGCGGACCGCTCGGAGAGCTGGGTCTTGGACCACTTTTTGATGAACTCGACCGCGTCCACGCGTTCGCCCCTTCTCACGCCCCGGTGAGGCCCCGGCGGCCTTCGCGCGGAGGACTCCTTTGGAGTCTAGGGCCTGTTTGACGGATCTGATTCGTGCCACGGACCGGTCCTCCCGTCCGTGCGGGGGAGGCGTACCGGGTGAGCGGGACGCACTGACCTGAAGACAGGTCAGTGGCACGGCGTGCCGCTTTTGATCCGTCAAACAGAACCTCGTGCAACGGGAGCGGGCGCCCATCCGCGGGCGTGCCCGGCGGCGGCGAACCCGCCAGACGCGCTGCGCCGAGAGGGCGAGCGCATCGTGATCGGCGCCGAGTCCGTGCGGAGGAAACCCTGGCCCCCAGCGGTCCGGGCTCTCGGGTCCGGAGCGCGGCTCGCTCGCTCGGGTGGTGGCGGTCGGCGCCCTTCCCGAACTAAGCGGGCCGAGACGGGCTGGCCGCGGGCGACGGGGACCGACGGCGCCGTGGCGTCCTGCTGGGCGCAACTGCAGCGGTCCGAGGCGATTTCGGGGGCGCACAGCGACGCGCGAGCGAGCGCGCCGGCGCACAAAAAACCCCCGCCGGTGGCGGGGATTGTGGGACGAAGCGGAACGGGAGGGATTCGAACCCTCGGTACGGGTTTACCCCGTACACCGGATTAGCAATCCGGCCCCTTCAGCCACTCGGGCACCGTTCCGGCCGCCCGCGGGCGGGACCCGGGGCAGGGGGAGGGTAGCACCCTCGGCGCTCAGGGGTGGTGGCTCGCGGGGGTTGATCGGCGCCGGCGTGGGGCCTGCTTTGGGCGTCAGGAATCGGCCTCGTCCTCGGGCTCGGCGCCCTGCTGTGACTCGATCAGTGATCGGAGGTACTTGTTCTCACGCCGGGTCGCCTCGAGGTCGAACACGAGGTACTTGACGCTCAGGCGGAGGTAGTCGAGGGACTCCTGCAGCTCGCCGATCGTCTTCTTCATCCGCTCGTGACGGAGACGGGTCTCTGCGGCCAGCTTCTCGAACTGGGGGCGCTGCCCCTCGGGAAGCTCGCCGATCTGGCGGATGAGTTCTCCCAGCTTGGTCTGAAACTCTTGCTCTTTCATGCGTTCCCTCGTCTGTATGGTGGCGGACGGCCGCCAATGTCTCTCTCAGCAACGGGCCTGATGGGGAACAGGTACAGCGCGGGACTCGCGATGACACTTGATTTCACGGGATTCTCAGGCTGTCCGAGAATGACACGCACGGTGCGCACGCAAGACCGATCTGGGGGCAAACGCCGCTGAGACGGGGAGCGCGGGCGGGTACGCCCCCGTGCCGATTGGGGGGGCGTGTGGCGTTGAATCAACGCCAGCGGGCGACGCGCTGGAGCGCGGCGCGGGCTCTGGGGGGCGCGTCGGCGATGACCTTCTGGATGTCCGCCGCGCGAAGGTCAGAGCCGACGGCGCGCTTGACCTCGATCACCATCGCGCCCAGGTGCTGGTCGAGTGTCCGGCTGAAGCGGTCGTGCAGGTCTTCCAGGTCGTGACGGCTGAACTGGCTGAGCGGGTCAACCAGCCCGGACTGCATCGCCGCCCAGTCCAGCAGGGCGCCGCCCTCCTTCGAGAACCGGTAGAGCGAGAGCGTCTGGCGGAGGCGTTCGATCGGCGTGGCGAACGGATCGCGGGCGGGCTCGGGGAGGCGGGTCATCGTCTCGGTGCTCGGGGGCGTCTGGGGCTCGGGCTCACCGGTCTGGGCGTCGGCCAGCGGTCGGGGCGCTTCGTCGGGGGCCGGGCTGAGCTTCGCGTGGGCCGTGGAGAGTGTCTTAACCCCGGCCCGCTCGAAGCGGACGGTCAGGCGCTGGACGGGCTGGCCCTCGTGGGTCTCGGCGCTGGCCCGGGCGACGTGCCCGACCCCCCACTCGGGCTTGCCCGGGTGCAGGACGCGATCGCCGTTCTCGAACCGGGTCTGGGCGGTGGACATGGGATCCTCAGTGCTGGCGTGGGGCTGGCGCTCCCGTGATTCGAAAGGGGGGCTCGGGGGCCCTGAGAGCGACAATTCGCCCGGCAATACGCCTGGGGGGATCGTCGGGTCTACAGTTGTCCCGCGACGGACACACACCGACCGAGGCTCGCCTGAGCCCGCGGGGGTGTCCGAACGCAATGAGGGTAGCAGATGATCGAGGCTCTGAAAAGCGATGAGATCGTGAACAAGGTCGGCGGACGGTTCAAGCTGTGCGCTCTGGTCCAGCGTCGTCTGGGCCAGCTCATGGACGGCTCGCGCCCCCTCGTCGAGCGGAACGGCCGCTCCGATCTGGAACTGGTGATCGAGGAGATCATGCAGGACAAGATCACGCTCGAGTTCGTCGATGGCAGCGCCAGCGAGAACGCCAGGAGCGACGAGCCGCTGCTCTGACACCCGGGCGAGCCATGGCCCCACACGAATCAGCGAAACCGAGTGACGCCTTCGACGGCGCCCATGTTCTCGTGGGTGTGACCGGGGGAATCGCCGCGTACAAGACCGCGTCGGTGGTCAGCGCGCTTGCGCAGCGGGGCGCCTTGGTGACGGTCGCGATGACCGAGCCGGCCACGCGCTTCGTGGCGGCGCTGACGTTCCAGGCGCTCACCGGGCGCGCGGTCTACACCAGCGCCTGGCAGCACACCGAGGCCCACGACCCGCAGCACATCGCGCTGGCGAACCGGACGCAGGTCGCGGTCGTCGCCCCGTGCACGATGGACTTCATGGGCGCCCTGGCGACGGGTCGGGCCAACAACGTGGTCTCGCTCATCCTCTCGGCGATCGACCGGGGGCGGACACCGGTGCTGCTGGCGCCGTCGATGAACCGGGTGATGTGGGCGCAGCCCTCGACGCGGCGGAACATGCAGACGCTCCGGGACGATGGGTTTGAGATGGTCGGGCCTGGCGAGGGATGGCAGGCGTGCCGCGAGGTCGGGGCGGGTCGGATGAGCGAGCCCGAAGAGATCCTGAGCGCCCTGGAGTCGGCCCTGACCCGCACGCGGGACAGCGGGCGAAACGGCGCGTAGACTGGTCCCCGCGAGGCGCCATGGCGCCCCATCGGAGAGGTGGCAGAGCGGTTGAATGCGCCGGATTCGAAATCCGGTATGGCGGTTTCCGTCATCGGGGGTTCGAATCCCCCCCTCTCCGCTTTCTTGATTCGATAGCCTTGGGCGATTCGGCAACGGCGCCGGAGATGGGCGTCTTGGGGCGAGAATCGGGGCACTTGGGCCGGGCGTTCGTTCTTGAGCCGCGCGCTCACCTACACCTACAACACCAACGGCTTCATGACCCAGCAAACGGTCACCGAGGCTGGCACGCTCGAGTGGACCCACACCTACACCCCCGGCCCCGAGGACCGCCTCAGCACCTACACCCGCGCCGACGAATCCGTCGGCGGCTCCAACAACATCACCGTCGATTACGTCTACAACGAGCGCGGAATCCGCGTCTCGGAATCGATCGGCTCGAACGAGCGCCGCTTCCTCATCGACGCCGCCAACCCCACCGGCTACGCCCAGGTCCTGCTCGAACGCAACGGGGTAAGCCCCGCCGCGGTCCAGCGCCGCTATGCGCTGGGTGGTGATGTCCTCGCCCAGAATCGCGGGGGCTCATGGGATGGCCTCGCCGCCGACGGGCACGGATCGACCAGGCAGCTCACGCGCTTCAGGGCCGATTGACCCCGTTCCGCTTCAGCGGGCGTCAAGGTACCATGGCCGTATGAGGGCGGAAGCGATTGTGCCACACGCGGTACGCATTGAGGCGACGTTGTACAGCGCCGACCCGCAACGGCATCGCCGATCGCGCCGCCCAGCCCTTCACATCCCTGAAACCCCGCTCGACCTTGGAGTTGAGCTGCCATGTCCGGACCTGGCAGCGGATGTGCGTCACGCCGAGCAACTCGACGCTGCCATGAAACCGGCCTCGGAACTGGCTGCCATGATCGGTGATCAAGAACCGCGGCCCCACCCCGCTGCTCCCGATCGAAGTCTCAACCAGCTTCGACAGATCTGCGGACGTTGGACGCTTCGCGTACCCCCTCATGGCAATGATCTTCCTGCTGATGCCATCGACGATTGCCAAGATCTGTCGGCGGGCCAGATCGCCCCAGGTAGATTCGCCGTTTGGGAGGATGAGCGTCTCGGGCCCGTCAATCTCGTTCGCATAGTGCATTGCGGGACCAGGCGAATCCGCGAGACGCTCTCCGATGTCCAATTTGCTGTCGCACGCCTCTGTAGCGGCGACGGCCCGAAGGCCAGTGTGATCACCAGCATTCGTGTTCATTGTGGGGCTCCTCCTGGCCGTGGTTCGCGGCACTCCGATCTCAACGGATCCCACCTCTTCTCTGATACCTTCATTCGATCTCGTGCAGATGGAAGACCTTGTTCATGATCTTCCATTCGCCGTCGACTCTCAGCAGCGAGAGGAGGTCGGTGAAACGATGCCCGGTCCAGTTATCAAGTTCGAGTCGTGCCGTGGCAACCGACCCCGCGACGTCGATGCGTTCGATCTTGGCGTGGAGCTCCGTCGCGGGTCCGTTCTCTTGGTGCCAGTCAAAGAGTGCGCTGATGGGGCCGGCGACCAGATCATTGCCGAGGTATCCGAAGATGGTCGCTTGCTGGTGGAACGCTGTCGCCATGGTTTCGTACCCGGACGATCGCGCTCCGACGATGTAACGCTGGATCACTGAACTAATCATGCCTTGGTCTGCTGCGTTCTGGGGGTTCTGATTCATCTTGTCGTTCTCCGATCACTCTGGGCGGTGCGTGTTGCAGCGCCCGTTGTCCTGGATGCCGCGATGGCGATGCTGCGCGGACGCGGGTTCATGCCGTTGGAGTCTGTCTCCACCGGCCGATTCAGGGCCCACCTGCATGCGCGGGCGGACTCGACCCAAGTGAAGTCGGCCATCGGTTGCGCGGCGCGGTTGTAGTAGTTGGTTGAGACGATGACGACGTGAGATAGGTCAAGCCTCTACCCCCGCGTGGGAAAGTTCTGAGACGAGGGGATGGATATCTTGGAACGCCCTCTCCTTGGACGCTTTATGTCGGTCATCGCCGAACTCTTGAAAATCGACGTGAATCAGATGAGGCGCCGATTCAACGCCGAGGAAATGTCTGCACGATGAAATGTGAGTCTCGAGGTGGTTCATGGACTCATTCGCTCCGCCCGGTCCAAAGTGACCTTCGCCTCGGGAACTCAGGATTACCAATGCCTTGCCGCTGAGGATGGGTTCGATGGGTTGTTGTCCTCTAGCAAGGTCGAATGTGAAGGTCTTGCCTATGCGAATCACTTGGTCGAACCATGCCTTGAGAGCCGCCGGCATTCCGTAGTTGTACATCGGCGTGGCAATCACGATGACATCGGCCCGGACAACTTCTGCGATAAGTTCATCGGAAGGTGCAAGAAGCTCCATCTGGGCCGGGGTCAGATCTTCCTCTTTGACCCCAAAGACGGTGGCGATCCAATCTTCGGTGACAAACGGCGGAGGGGCATCGGTAAGGTCACGGGTGATGATCTTTGTATCAGGCTGCTTCTGCAACCACTCATGAAGGAAGACGGCAGAGAGCTCGCGAGTTATGGAGCGGGTCCTGCGAGCACTACTCTGGATCTCGAGTATCGTCTTCACGTTGTTCGTCTCATTCTGCTGCTTAGACGCGGCCACCAAGCTTGCTCTTGCCTTACGCTATGCTGGCGCTGACTGTCAGCTGGATTCGTGGGCATCGAACTGCTCTTGCCTGGCATGGCGGTTGGCCACTCTGCGGTTCGGGTAGGGACGACGGTCGCGATTGGCCCGGGTTGGGTGTGCGACCTCTGTGGGTAGCGGGGTGCCCGCGCCTCCTGCGCTGACGCCCCGCGATGATGATTCCGTCGTCTCTGACGGGTAATCGCGCGTCAGCTCGAGGTGTAGTAGCGCTCGCTGACGACCTTGCCGTCCTTCCAGACGCGCCGAAGAACCTCATTCCATAGGATCGGGCCGTCCGGGCCGTCCATGTCGAAGGTCCACTCGTTGAGCGAGACGTCGCCCTCGGTCGCCTGGCAGTGCAGGGTGGCGCCGTTGAAGCTCTTGAGCGTAGAGAAGAACGCCTCGAGGTGTCGGCGCTGGGTGGCGCGCCCGACGCGGGGCTCCTCGTTTCCCTCCTGGAACGAGCAATCGGCGGCGTAGAAATCCTCGAGCGCTTCGATGATCTTGCCCGCACGGGTCATCTCGTTGAGGTCGGCGTTGAGGGCGCTGATTTCGGTCGTGGTCTGCATGGCTGTTCTCCTTGTGATTGAGGGTGCTCTCGAGAGTTGACGTACATCGGTGTGTGCCGGTGCGATGGGCCTTGCGCTCAGTCGGAGGCTCTCGCGGAGGCGTCCGCGAGAGAGCCGAGGCGCTCGACTGCTGTATTCGTGGACCAGACGGCGCTGGCAAGGAATCGGAAGTTGACGTATGCGGCCTCGTACCCGTCGTAGCCCGGGAGCTGGGCGGCGGCGGTCGCGTCGGCGACGACGATGACCTCGAAGCCTTGTTCGAGCAGCTCGCGAAGGTGCGACTCGGTGCACAGATTCGCTGACATGCCTCCGAGGATGACCTGGTCGATGCCGCGCTTGCGAAGCTGCAGTACGAGGTCGTTGGTCTCGGGTCCGTAAACCTTGTGCGGGCTGGTGACGGTCGTGTTCTCGTCGTTGATGTACGACTTATACGGCTCGAGCCAGTCGGCGCCGGAGCCCTCGAACCCGTCGAGACTCAGCGCGCTGGGGCGGTCGAACATGCCCAGGTCGTGCATGACCAGCTCGAGCGCGCCCTCAAACTTCCACCCGTGGTCGTGCGGATAGTAATAATGCGGGCTGACAAAGACGGGGACGGCATTCGCATGGGCGGCCCGGAAGAGCTGCCCGATGTGCTCGACGGTGTTGTTCGCGACAACGCTCTTGCCGACGACGCCCCAGGTCACGCCGTCGGGGCTGAGAAAGTCGTTCTGCGGGTCAGTGATAACCACGGCGACGCGCTCGGGGTCGAGCACGATCTCTGGGCTGGGGAGCGGGGCGTCGGCCTTGCCTCGGGGGTGAGCGCTGGGCGGGTCGCCGGGCTCATCGATGGTTTCGAGGACGCCCGCTGCGGCGAGGGCGAGTATGGACCCGAGAACGGTTGGGATGACAAGGGATTTCACGTCGGTTCTCCTGTGTAACTCGTGTGACGGCTGTCTGATGCGGGGTATCTGGGACGCCCCCCAGTTAGGCGCAGGCGGGTTCGATCTGGTAGTCCTCGATCGCGGGCCTCGTGAAGTCGTTCGTGGCCAGGAGGTATCGAGCAATGACGGAGCGCGCGTTCTCGATCCGGCGGCGGGTCTCGCCCAGTGGCAGACGCATCACCTCCGCGATGTCCTGGTGCGACAGTCCCTCGGCCCAGAGGAGGACCATCCCGCGATCCTCCGGACGCAATCCGTCGAGCGCTTCGCGAAAGCAAGCGTGCTCGAACCGCCCGGGCGCCGGGGAGCGTGGGGCTGTTGGGTTCTGGGTTGCGGCGATCATCGGGGCGCCTTTCGGGTTGGGATGAGGCTCATTCTGGGGCGCCGTCGGGAGACGACCAGACGGCGCCGTTATCGATCCATCTCTTGATACGGCTCAGGTTCTCATCGGAGAGTCGATCGCGCCCGTCGGGCATGCGCAGGGTGTCGTGCGTCCACGCCGCGGCCTGATAGAGGGTGCTGGATTCGGCGTCACCTGGGACGACAACGGACCCGCGGTTTCCGCCCCCGAGGATCGCACCGACGGTGGTCATGTCGAGACCTGAGGCGGCGAACTCACCGGGCCCGTGGCAGGACATGCAGTTCGTCGCGAGGATGGGGTGAACCTCGGAGGCAAAGAACTCGGCGCGCGGGTCGAGGGGGAAGCCCTCGGACTCGGACGGGGGTGTCAGGTCCGCCTGTGTGAGCGGGCGGGGAGTGCCCGTGCCGAACGCGTAGACCGCGGTCCCGCCGTGATGTCCGACGAGCGCGACCCACCCAGCGGTCGCGCAGCCGATCGGCGTGAGTAGAGCGAGCGAGGCGCGGGCGACGGCGGGCCTCGGCGCGAACACGCCGAGCGAGGTGAGGACTCCTCCCGCGGCGAAGACCCAGACCCACTGTCCCATCGCCTCGTGCCTGCTGATGACTCGCCGGGCCTCGAGCGGGGCGGCGCCGATCTCGGCTCGGGCGTCTTGCCCGCTCCTCGCGGCGACGAGTGCCGACACCATGAGCGTCGTGAACGAGACGAGAACGAGCCAGCGTAGCGTCCGGTTGCCTCCACGCAGGAGCGTCAGAGCGAGCGCGAGCGACGCCGCCACCATCGACAACACGATCGGCGTGTGCACGATCGCGCTGTGGCGCATCTGCGGATCGTCCATCGCCCTCAGGATCTCGTTGATGGTGTTCATGGGTGGGACTCAGGGCCCGGGGACGTCCGACGCGTCCCCGGGCGCCCGCGCTGGGTTCAGTCGTTCTCTGGGTTCCGCTTGGCGTTCCTCGCGGCCCGCAGGACCGGGTAGTGCTGGGTGAACACGTAGTCGTGGGCGGCGGCGGTGTGGCAGGCAGAGCACGAGGCGGTGGCGTTCACGGACGCGACCGTCCGGAGGCTGCCCAGGCGTCCCTCTGCGGCGGCCTTCTCGTCGGTGAATCGGAAGAAGCCCCAGTTGCCTGGCTCGTCGGGGAAACGGTCCTCGCTCTTGATCATGGCCTCGACACCCAGGAACTCGCCCTGGAAATAGCCCTTGCCGCTGAACGAGGACTTGGTACCGACGCTGACGAGTTCCTTCATGATGATGGCGCCGTCGCGGAACTCGCCGGTCTGCTTGTACTGCTCGTAGCTGTCGGGGTCGAGGTAGACGTTGTGGAACTCAGGGAACGCGGCGGAGCCGTTGTTCATGTCGTTGGGTGTCAGCGGGGAGCCCATGTAGATCCAAGTGCGGTAGTCCTGCGGGCGGCGCAGCTCGCCGTCCTCCGTGAAGGCGTACGGGTTGCTGGGCGCGGTGGCCGCGGCGCTTTCGTCCGCCGAGGGAGCGGCCGCGATGAGTACGCCCAGGCCGGCACACGCGCCTGCCGCGAGGCTGACCCCGATCATTGTTCTTCGCCCTGAGGTTGCGGTTCGCATGTCGATCTCCTGGTTTGTGCCGGCGTCGGGCCGCCCCGGTGGAAGGGGCGCCCGGCGCCGACGGGGATGGATGCCTGGGAACGCGCGACCGGGCCTCTCGACGCGGCCGCGCGGGGGAGTGGGGAGAGAGGGCGTGCGGTGAGTTCGCTACGGTGTGTCGTCGGCGGCGGCCTGCGTGGCTGTGGTTGCGTCCGACTCGACGACCTCACGCTCGAGCCATCGCCGAACCAGCGCGGCGATCAGGTCGCCGTCCTCGTCCAATGCGAAGTGCCCGGTGTCGAGCAGGTGGAGCTCGGCGTTGGGGAGGTCACGCAGGTAGGGCAGGGCGCCGGAGGCGGGGAAGATCTTGTCGTGACGACCCCAGGTGATGATCGTCGGGGGCTGGTTCTTTCGGAGGTACTCCTGCCACGCGGGGTACCGCGGAGGGTTGCTGCCGTAGTCGAACGCGAGCTCGAGCTGCACCTGGCCGTTGCCCGGGCGGTCGAGCAGCGGCTGAACGACGAGCCAGTTGTCCGGGCTGATGGCGTCGGGGATGCGCGTGCCGTGGGTGTACTGCCACTTGGTCGCGTCGAGCGTGAGCAGCCCCGCGAGGTAGTTGATCGCGTCCTTGTCGTCCGGGTTCTTCCAGTAGTCGCGCCACGGGCCCCAGAAGTCGTCGGGCAGGCCCTCCTCATAGGCGTTGCCGTTCTGGATGATCAGACCCGCGACGCGGTCCGGATGCTTTGTCGCGAGTCGGAAGCCGACGGGCGCGCCGTAGTCCTGGAGGTAGAGCACCCAGCGTTCGGCGCCGACGCGGTCGAGAAGCTCTTCCATCATGCCCGCGATGTTGTCGAACGTGTACTCGAACTCCTCGGCGGGCGGGGCGTCCGAGAGGCCGTAGCCTGGGTAATCGGGCGCGATTACCCGGTACTCGTCTGCAAGCAGCGGGATGAGGCCGCGGAACATGTGGGAGCTGGTGGGGAAGCCATGGAGAAGGACGATCACGGGCTCGCCGGGATCCTGACGGTCGGAACCGGCCTCGCGGTAGAAGACCTCCGTGCCCTCAATCGTCATGGTTCTCCCGTATACGGGGGCGCTCTCGACCATGGCGTCGGCGCGAGCGCCGGGGGGGGCCCCGACGCTCGGTCCGGCCGTGCCAGCGATGGTGCTGAGTGCTGCCGTGACTGCAAGGGCGCTGAGCGTTGAGCGGTGTGATGTGTCGCGTGTCATGGGGTGGTTCCTCGCGTGGGTGCTGCGGTCGTGTGTCCCGGACTGGGTTCCCGTACACCCGACCCCATTGGCAACAGGCGTGCCAGAGCTCCCCTGCCAAGCCTCGCTCTCCAGGAGGCCCAGTTGTGGCTCCTCCAGTTCCCGATCATGAGGGTCCTCCCAAGGCAGCCTCACGGCATGTTGGGATTTCCCGTCTCGATGGGATTCCGAGGGCTGCGGACACACGAGAGCGAACCTCCTCCATCACTCAGGGGAGGCGTTTCGTGTTTTTGGTATGGCGAGTCCTCAGACGATGTCCGAATCGCGCAGAAGCTCTCGGATGAGAGGCGTGTCGTTCGTGATGCGAGCGCCGTTGGCGATGAGACGCCTGAGCAGCTCCACGCCGTGCGAGTCGATCATTCTGACGTCGGACAGGTCGAGCAGCACCCGCAGGCCCCTGGAAGCGGTCTCCCGGCAGGCCCGCTCCAGCTCCTCGCAGCCAGACACGGCGATGTTCCCCTCGACGCTGAGCAGCTCGTCGCCGGGGTCGCATTCGGATGTTGTGATTCGAAGCATGCGATGATCCACGTTGAAACCGTGCGGGAGCCCGGATGAGCATGTGCAAAGCCGATGCCAGTGTCCGTTTCTGACAGATCCCGGCTGATCAGCACTGGCACACATCTCCGCAGGCCCCCCACCGGGACGGCGAGGTTGGGATCGCGGCGGTCGTGTTGTGAATCAGATCACCGCCCCGGGCGCCGGATATCGAGGCGTTTCATCCTCGCCTCAAGCGTGGTCGGCTTGATCCCGAGCATCTCGGCGGCGCCGTTCTTTCCGCTGACCTTCCAGCCGGAGGACTTGAGCACGGCGAGGATGTGGTCGTGTTCGAGTTCCTGCAGGGTGGGCACGCGTGAGACGCCGGGGACCTTGGCCGGATCGGGGATCCAGTCGCCGAGTTCAAGACGCGGGCCGGTGCTGAGGATCACCGCCCGCTCGAGAACGTTCTGCAGTTCACGGACGTTGCCGGGCCAGGGATAGGCCTTGAGCGCATCCATCACGTGCTTGGGGACGGTCTCGATTCTTCGTCCGAGCTTGGAGCCGAGCTGCAAGACGAAATGGCGCACGAGCAAGGGGACATCGTCCCTCCGCTCGCGCAGGGGCGGGATCTCGATCGGGAACACGTTCAGACGGTAGTACAGATCGGCACGGAACTCGCCCGCCTCAACGGCGCCCGCCAGATCACGGTTTGTCGCAGTAACCAGACGTACATCGACCTTGATCGGGCGTTCGCCTCCGACGCGTTCGAACTCGCCCTCCTGCAGGACCCGGAGGAGTTTCGCCTGGAGTTCGAGGGGAAGCTCGCCGATCTCATCGAGGAAGATCGTACCGCCCGAGGCGAGCTCGAAGCGCCCGGTTCTGCGGTTCATCGCACCTGTGAAAGCGCCTTTCTCGTGCCCGAAGAACTCGCTCTCGATAAGGCCCGAAGGGAGGGCGGCGCAGTTGACGCTCACGAGCATCTGGTCGCGTCGCCCGCTCAGGCTGTGGATGGCACGGGCAACGAGTTCCTTACCCGTGCCGGTCTCACCGAAAATCAGGGTGGTCGCGTCGGTGGGAGCGACGGTCTCGATGGCGTGCATGACCTTCTTGATACCGGGCGCCGCGCCGATGATGTCCTCGAAGGTGTGCTGGGTACCTATTTCCTCGCGGAAGTACTCATTCTCGGCCTCGAGTCGGTTCTTGAGCACATTCAGCTCGTTGAGGGCGTCACGCAGATCCGCTTCGGCGCGGAGTCGCTGCTCGTACAGGCGGGCGTTCTGCAGCGAGATCGCGGCCTGGGCCGCGAGACTTTCCAGGATCTGCACACGGTCCGGCGTGAAGGTGTTCGGCGCGAGGCGGTGTTCAAGATACAGCAGACCGATGGTGTCCGAACGCATTCTGATCGGCACGCACAGAACGGACTTTGATCCGTTCCGGCGTATGGCGTCGTCGCCCGCGAAACGAGGATCGGATTGCGCATCTGCGAGCGTCAGCGTCTCGCCAGTCCTGGTCACGTAGTTCACGACCGTGGAGGGGACCTCGTGTGACGAGTCCAGTGGGACCGGAACCGCGAGCCTCTTGCTCCCGAGTTCGACGTCGCTCGACGCCTCGATGAATAGCCCGCCCTCCCCTTCTAGCAAGAGCAGCCCTGACTGTGCGCCGGCGGTCTCGACGGCAATCCGCAGCAGCCGCTCGATCAGGCGATCCAGGCTGATCTCGCCGGAAATCGTTCGTGTGGCCTTCATAACCTCGGCGAAGTCGAGGGCGGCGCCCGTGCTGCTGACAAGCGTGAAGAACGGGACGTTGCTGGCCCGCACCGCGTCCGACGGTGTCGATGATCCCGCCAGGAGATCGGCGTGCTGGGTTGCGAGCAGATCAGCCTTCCTGGTGGCGCCCCACAGCTGGAAGCCGTGCCGCGCTTCGCTGAGGTACAGGCCGGCGATCCTCCTGAACCCTCGCCCGAGCCAGAACAGCCCGGCCCGCTCGCGCGCGATCGCTTCTTCCTGAAGATACCCAGAGCTGAGCGCTGCGCTGATGGCCTCGTCGAACAACTCGGCGGCGCGCCACGAATCGCCCTTGAGGCGTGCCACCTCGGCTTCCACGAGCAGCAGCTTGTGCAGGAAGTTCTCCGGGCAACTCTTGGCCCACCGGCGCATGCTCGTCTGGTTGCGCTCGATCCGCTCGAGCAGATGAGGTGTGGATTCGTCCCCTGCCGCGGCGACATCGATGAGCGACTCGTAGAACGCCTGCACCGCGACGCTCATGTGCCCGGCGACGAACGAGATCCCGTCCGCCGCCAGCGCGGCGCACGCCCGCGCTTCGTCCAGGCGCCCGTACAGGTAGAGCGCTTGGCTCTTGATGACGTTGTAGTGGGTCAGCGCGGGCTGGCCGTTGCGGGAGAGGACGTCGTCGAGGAACGCCGAGTCGTCCCCGCCGTCGGGCGCGAACGACGCGATCTCGGGCGTCAGCCCGCTCAGGTCCATCGCGACGCGCTGGACCGCCGAGATCGGGTCCGTCGCGTGCTGGTTGCGCGTGCGTCGTCCGAACCGCGCCCACTCGTCCAGATCCGGGAGCAGGTCTCCCAGGCGGCGTCCCTGATGGAACTGACAGAGCGAACGGTTGTACCGGTGGTATCCCGCGAACTGGAGCTCACCGGCCTGAAGGCCGACCTGGAACGCGCGGCTGTTGATCACCTGGAAGTCCTGCAGCGGCTGTGACCAGTGGTTGATGAAGGCGCAAAATATATGGCCCGTCCGGCAGACCTGCTGGGCATTGCCGAGCGAGCCAGCAAGGTCCATCGCCAACTGTCCAAACTCGTAGGCACGCTCGTAGTCGTGCAAGACGGAGCTGTGCATGAGCCCGAAGAAGGCGTATCCGACCGGCGAATCGGCTGTGTGACCGTGGTTGAGCGAAATGTTGACCATCATGGTGGCTGTTACGCGGCACATCGCGGGGTTCGCGATGTAGCACATCGGGCACAGGCTGCCGAGGAGTGTCATCGCAACCCGCATCTCCGGGGAGGTCATTGCGCTGACGGTCGCGAGTTCCTGCGGGCGTCGGGCGTTCATCGCCGCCCGGTACGCGCTCAGCTCTCTCTCAAGGGCGTCGTCCAGGTCATCCCCGGGCAGCCCGATGCCGAGCATGGCCAGACCACGCAGGCCGGTCTCCAGTGCTCCGGCGTAGTCTCCGCTGAGGGTCTGTTGGATGATGAGCGTGTTGTGCAGCTCCGCTCTTTCCGTAGGCGATTGCAGCTTGGCGAGCATCGTCTCGATGATCTCTTGGGATCGCTCGAAGTCTCCCCGGAGATAGGCGGCGTCAACGTCTGCCCGGTTCAGGTCGCGCGTCAGTTGATAGTCAGTCTGCCAGGCGTCAGCGGAGAGGCACGAGAGCCCGGCCACGGCGTACGCCCGGGCCGCCTCATAGGCCGCGGTCGAGATGGCCCTGCGGGCCGCACGGAGATTCATCTGCGCGAGGGCGTGGCGCTCGTCCTCAGCGCGGATCAGCCCGATCGCCTGGTTGAGATGATCGGTCACTTCGAAGAGCCGCTCCTCGCTGGCTTGCGGCGAGAGCTCAGAGACGAGCGCACGCCCAATGCGCAGATGCGCCTCGCGCCGACGTTCTTCACTGAGCAGCGAGTACGCCGCCTGCTGCACACGGTCGTGCAAGAAGCGGAGACGCGACTGGGCGGCGGAGCCATCGCGGGTTTCCCCCAACCTCGTTCCGGCGCCACCCGAGATGACCAGGCCGAGCTCGATCGCCGGCGCCAGGCACTCGTCGGGTTCATCGTCGGAAAGCAATCCCAGCGTGCCGATGTCGAACTGGTTCCCGATGCACGCCGCGAGGCGGAGCGCGTTCTGCGTGTTGCCGGGGAGGAGCTCGAGTCGGCGCACCATCAGGTCGACGACGTTCTCGGTGAAGTTCATCCGCTCGATCGCGGGCAGGTCCCAGGTCCATCGATTCTCGGCGTCGTCAAACTCCAAGGCGCCGCTGTGGTGCAGCGTCTCGAGAAACTGCTGCAGGAAGAACGGGTTCCCTTCGGTCTTGTCGATCACCAGTGATAGGAGATCGTCCAGGTCTCCTGGGTCTCTGTTGAGGGTATCGGTGAGCAGCTGGCGGACGTCATCTCTCCCGAGCGGGCCGAGCGCGATGGTGTTGACCGGGACTCCGTCAGAGCCGAGAGCCTCGATCATGCCGACGAGCGGATGGGACGCATCGACCTCGTTCTCGCGGTAGGCCCCGATGATGAGCAGGCGCCCGGCGTCTTCGTCCGCCAGCACGGATCTGACGAGATCGAGCGACGCCGGGTCTGCCCACTGGAGGTCGTCGAGGAAGACGACAAGTGGATGGTCTCGGCGGCACAACGCGTGCACAAAGTCGCGCAGGACGGTTTGGAATCGGTTCCGGGCGGCCTCGACCCCGATTGCCGCCGGCGGCTCTTGAGGTCCGATGATGAGCTCGACCTCGGGTACCACATCGATCACCAGTTGTCCGTTCGGCCCGACCGCTTCGAGGAGCAGTCGGCTCCAGGATTGAAGCGACGCCTCTGGCTCAGTGAGCAGCTGGCGGGAAAACTCGGCAAGCGCGGAAACGACCGCGCTGTAGGGGACGGTGCGCTGGAGCTGATCGAACTTGCCAGAGACGAAGTGCCCCCGGCGGCGTGTGATGGGGACGTGCAACGCGTTGACGAGGGCGGATTTACCCACGCCCGAGTACCCGGCGGCCAGCACGAGCTCGGCGCCTTGACGCCCAACGCGCTCGAACGCTCGCAGCAACTCGTCGAGCTCGTCACCGCGTCCGTACAGCTTCTTGGCGACGCGGAATCTGTCCCGCACGTCCGCGCTGCCGGCGAGGAACGGCTCGGAACCGTCCCCGTCGTGAAGGCGATCTCGACAGGCGCGGAGGTCGTGCTGGATCCCCGCGGCGCTCTGGTACCGGTCCTCGGGGGCCTTCTCCATCAGCTTCCGGACGACCCGGCAGATGGACTCGGGCAGATCCCCGTTGACGTCTCCTGCGTAGGGAGCGGGCGCCGCGAGGTGACAGTGGACCAGTTCCATCGGATCGCTCGCGGTAAACGGTAGCGAGCCGGTGAACAGCTCGAAGAGCGTCACACCGAGTGAGTAGTAATCACTCCGGTAGTCGACCGGTCGGTTCATCCGCCCAGTCTGCTCCGGCGCGAGGTACGCGAGTGTGCCCTCAAGCACGGTCGGGTGAGACACCGGGTGACGCTCCTCCGTGTCGCGCGACGAGATGCTGAAGTCGATGAGCGTGACGGCGCCGCACTCCGGATTGATGAGCACGTTCGTCGGGTTGATATCCTTGTGGAGCACGCCGTGGCTGTGGACCGCCGCGATGATCCGGATGAGCTCGATCGCGATGTCCAGGCGAGCAGCGATATCGACACTGTCGCGGCAGGAGTACACTGCGAGCGTCTCGCCGCAATGGTCCTCGAGCAGAAGGTGAACCCCACCGGCGTTGGACCGGAGCTCGAGCGCTCGGATCACGCCGTCGATGGAGAGCGTCGAGAGGATGTTGAACTCTCGTTCGAGCTCTGTGACCTCTTCATCGACGGACAGGCCGACAGTAACACTCTTGATAATGACCGACGCGTTGTCCGCTTCGCGGAGCGCGCGGTGAACCGTGCGCCTGCGGCCGCTGTAGATCTCCTCCCGGAGTTGGAAGCCATCAATCATGCCCTCACTCACTCGCTGTGGCTGAATCGCACCCTGTCCATTTTCATTCCGAGGCCTCCAGCTCCGTGGATAGATGAGCCTGCAACGCGCGGCCCATCTTCTTACGCCGGAAACCGAGCGGACCAGGGTATTCGGTCAGCATACGGGCTCAAGAGGCGCCTGATTCCTCGCAGAGAAATCGAACGAGGCGAAACTCAAACCTCCTGCAGCACAACTGAAAACCGGGCCGCTGATGTAGTGAATACCCATCTGGCAGCGCCGATTGCGACCCGCGCGAACCGAACACCAACCTAGCACGCCTCGAAGGGTCTGCGACGTCGTCCCGTCCCCCGTGCCCAAGCCCCAGGGCAGGACTCGGCCTGTCACCGGCGAATCCATGCAAACGGGCTAGAGACGGAACCGATCGTTGCGGCGCACATGAACAGGGTCGCGACCCCATCCGCCACCGCCCACACCGACAGCTCCGGGTCCATCGAAAGACCTCCCCAGGATCAATGTCCGGCCATCTGCGGCTGGACATTGCTAACCGCTTTGCCCCACGCACTTTAGTGCGCTTTGCCGCTGCGTGTCCCTAGACACATCGGACACCGAGAAGGCGGCGCACAGACTCCTGGCCCACCACAGAGCGGGGAGATCGCAGGGCGCCCAGACCGATCCGCTGACAGACCCTCATCATTGTCACAAGGAACGACGCCATGTGTCGTGAACGGCAAACGCCGTATCTGACTTCAGTGTGTCGCTCCGATAATGGCACCCGCGCGACTCACGGCGCCACAGCGCGGCCTGGACAATCACACTCGCGACGAGCAAGATGTTCTGGAGTTGCCAACCCGGTGCGTGCTTCGCGGTTCGATGCGTCAATCTCGCTTGCCAAACGTTGATTCGCGCCGCCGTTGCCGCCAGTGCTTTCTCCTCACGCACGATGCCCACGTGGTCCCACATCGCCGAGCGAAGCGCGGGAAGAGTCAGATTTGGGTCGGCGCTCTCGCCGCGGCGCCCATGTGAATCGTCCGCGTTTCGGGGAGACTTATTCTGGGGTGGAATATCGGTTCCGCCACGAGCCCGTAGATCTTCGGACTCTCTGCGCGGCTGCTCCCCCGCGGAGCGACCGGCGGCCTCACCCATGACGAGCCCCTCGAGAAGTGAGTTGCTCGCCAGACGATTCGCTCCGTGGAGGCCGGTGGAGGCGACCTCGCCCGCGGCGTACAGACCCGGAATAGTCGTACGACCGGCGAGATCTGTCGCGACGCCGCCGATCAGATAATGTGCCGCAGGTGTGATGGGCACAAGATCAATGGTGGGATCCAGCCCATATCGCGCGAGCATCGCCGTGATACCAGGAAACCGAGCCGCGAAGCGTCGCACATGGCGAGCGTCGAGGAACACTCGCCCTCGATCGCCGGAGCACTGCACGCTCACGATGGCCCTGCTCACCACGTCTCTGGGAGCCAGCTCGGCCAAGGGGTGCGTGTCGGCCATGAATCGTCGTCCACGCCAGTCCACGAGATGAGCGCCCTCCCCCCGGACAGCCTCGCTGATCAGGTGTCGCGGCGATCCCGGCAGATCGAGCGTCGTGGGGTGAAACTGGATAAAGGCCATGTCGCTGAGCTGCGCGCCGGCCCGGTAGGCCATGGCAACGCCGTCACCAGTCGCGCCACAGGTATTCGTGCTCTCCTCATATGCCATCGAGGCCCCGCCGCAGGCGAGAACTGTCGCGCGAGCCCGGATGATGCGAAGCCCCTGATTCGGGTCGTGGACGATGACGCCGAGCACGGGCCCCAACAATTCAGGGTCATCGGGCGTCAGCAGATCGAGCACGAAACAAGAGCGGTAGACGGAAATCGACGGGTCGGAACGCACCTTCCCGATGAGGCAGTCGATCAATGCCCTTCCGGTGGCGTCGCCATGCGCATGAACGATACGACGCCGCGAGTGTCCCCCCTCCAGGCCCAATGCGATGCCGTCATCACTGTCTCGATCGACACACATCCCCCAGGCGATGAGCTCTTGCAGGCGCTGCGGACCCGTCTCTACGATGTGCCGCACGACATCCGGGTTGCACAAGCCCGCGCCTGTGGTCAGAGTGTCGGCGATGTGTCGAGCGGCAGAATCGCCACGGCCGATGGCTACGGCGACCCCTCCTTGAGCTCGGAATGTGTTTGTTTGCGAGCGCGAAGATTTCGCGAGCAGCATGACTCTTCCGTGTGAGGCCGCCGCGATGGCCGCACGCAGCCCCGCAACACCCGCTCCGATGACGAGTGTATCCGTGGAATCCTCCGGCAACCGGTGCGAATCGACCGGGACCAAGTAGCGTTGCGCATCGACAATCATGTTGATTGCTTGCGCGTCGCGCCGGTGCCCGATCGACCCGGCGCCGTTGCTTCGCCAGCGACACATCGCACGACAACCGGGGCCGCTCCGACGGGTGGGCTGGCCAATGCGGGCGGGAATCGAATCGGCCGCTGGCTTGGGGGCGTGGTCACGAGTCAAGCGTCCTGCCGTGAGCGCCGACGAAGCCGGGCCGATGAACTGTGGGTCCGGGTACACAGTCCATTTCATGACGCAAGAAAACGCGCCAGTCGAACGAATCGATGAGCGATGCAATAATTTCGTGCGAGGGAACGGGCACGCCGATGCGGAGGGCGTGCGCGATGATCTGGCGGTTAAGCTGACCGATCTCACTCTGCCGCCCGCTCCGGATATCGCCGACCATGCTTGGCGTGTGCCTGCGTGCCGATTCGAGTACAGCCCACATCCGCTCGGCGATGGCGGGATCGAGTCCGACGCCCTCCGCATGGGCCACGGCGAGTCCCTCTCGCATGAGGCTGTCCACGATCGCCCGCGCGGGAGAATCAAGCACCTCGCCGATGGAGCTATCCGTCAGAGCTGCAACCGGGTTCATCGAGGCGTTGAGAACCCCCTTCTCCCAAACGTGCGTCTCGATCTGCTCCGTGGCACAGGTCTGCAGGCCGCTCCCGGTGAGGACCGCCGCCAGCGCACGGGCCGCGGGCAGATCGTCTGGATGTGGGCTGCCGATGAAGTGAGGCGGGCTGTTGAGCATCACCTCCGCGGTGTTGGCCGTCTTCCGGGACGCACCGAAGTTGAGCACCATGCGGAGCACCCGAGAGCACGCGAGCCGCTCCATCAGCTCCCGCCCCGATTCAATCCCGTTCTGAAAGCTCACGATGCAGGGGCGTGCTGTGGGCCCGGCCAGCTCATGCAGAATCGGACGCAACTCATCGGCCACGGCCCCGATTGCAGTCGTCTTGGTCGCCACAAATACTGCATCGTAAGGCGCATGCTGCACGAGCATGTTGCAACTCGCCACGATACGCGGGTGGGAGGCTCCCCGGAGCAGACCTCTGACGACCGCGCCGTTCCGTCGCATGACCGCCGCCTGACCGGCATCACGAACGACGATCGTCACCGGCAGCTCTCGCCCGAGCATCGCGGCCAGGCTCAGGCCCATGGCCCCGGCGCCGATCACGGCGACGCCCAGGGCAGGGATTCCGATGCGGTCCGGGGAGCTCACTGCCATACCCCATCGGAGGAGCACGGACTGCCACCCTCGACGATCTCGATCATCCTCCGCATCGCGGCCCGAGCGTGACGCACCAGTTCCGTCCGCTCTTCCGTATCGAGCCGGTCGCGTGCCGCGGTGCTTTCATTGACGACATCCCCGGGCAGAACGCGATTGATGTCGGGCGGCGTGCCGCGTCGCAGAAGGTCGAGCACCCCGGCCAGGTGGGGCGGATCGTTCCGGCTCATCGTCGCGCACCCGCATCCTGCCACGCGCAGCAATCCCGGCTCGTCCACCGCGGCAAGGTGTTCGACCCGTATCTCGTGCAGCGCCGCCTGCTCGCGCAGATTGCGGACGAAATGCCCTTCTGTGCCGATCGCGAAGCGTGATCCGGGCTCGGCGCCCATCACGGCTCCCCACAAGTAACTCGTGCTACCGCATCCGTCGGCCGCTCGCACGACCTCAAGCGAGGACTCCGGATGCACGAGCACGGTCCAGCCACGATCGTGCCAATACCGGACATGCTCGGGTCGAAAAACCGAATGCACACCGCAATACGCGCCCCACAGAAGCAGCTCGGCGCGGTCGATGCGGCGCCAATCGTCGGCCAGGGACTCCGCTTGGCCGATCCCGGGCAAAATAGCAACGCGATCGGGGGAGATCCCGATCCGATCAGCGGCGTTCTCGCCCAGACGCCTATCCGGCACGAAGAGGACTCTCTCGGATCGCTTGCGGGCCCAGTCGAGCACCAGGGCGGCGTTCGAACTCGTGCATGTCGCCCCGCCGGATCGGCCCGCCATCGCTTTGATGCGCCCGGAGGTGTTCATGTACGCGACCACAACGAACTCGTCGCCGTACCGCTCGGAGAGCTGGTCGATGATGGGGGCAACGGCGTCCTCCTTGGCCATCATCTCCATCGTGCATCCCGCCTTGGGATTGGTGATCCAGACTTCCTGGTGCGGTTGGGCGAGGATGGCTACGGCCTCGGCCATGAAGTGAACGGCCGATTGGACGATGATCGATGCCCGCGGGGACCGTTCGCCGAGCAGTGCGAGGGAATAGCTGTCCCCTATCGAGCCGCCGTAGCGTTCGACGAGCTTGACGATCTCGCCGCCCATGTAGTAGTGGGCCATCAGGAGCAATGAGTCGCCGAAGTGACTGACGGCGGGCTTGACGTACCGATCGAGCCAGGGCAGGACGGTCTCGGGCTTGCGATCCGGCAGGGCGAGGTATTCCTCGGCGTATGACCGGAACTCGGGCTGGTACCAATCGAGCGGCAAGTCCGACTGGCACAGGTCGATCCCCGGTCTGATGGTGATGCCGGAACTCGGCAGACAAACTGACATGCTGCGACCTCACTGGTAGACCTGGATCACGCTTCGCTTCCACGGCGCCCGCCGCGGTCAGTCACACCCCGCCGCTGCGCCCCTGGCCCGCATCAACCTGCCAACGCTGTCGATGGTCCATCGCGCGACCTCCGGCGCCGGCAGGATCGCGTCCGGTCCCGCGGCGCACACCGCCCGTTCCATGTTGTTACAACTAGCGTCCACACCGGTCGATTGCTTGGGCTGCGCCGCGGCGCCAATACCCGAGGCGTGCGGGCAGGTCACCCCGATCGATGCCGACCCGGACGGAGCACGCCCCGTGCCCCGATCTGATGCAACTGGTTTCATTGCTCGTCCTCCTGACGTCCCCCGATACTCTGTGCGTCCGCTCCAGTCGCAACCACTGATGCGGGAACGACCGGCTGGAAACGGGCCTGGAAGAACCGCAGGTGCTCGGGTTCGTAGACCATGCGCAGGCCGCTGATGTGCTCGGGACGCTTGAACAACTCAATGACGGACTCGGCTACGACATCCATGTGCGCCTGGGTGTACACGCGCCGGGGGATCGTCAGGCGGATGAGCTCGAGCGAGGGAAGGAGGTTCTCGCAGGTTTTCGGGTCTCGGCCCGCGGACACCACGCCACGCTCCATCGAGCGCACGCCCGAATCGACGTAGAGGGCCGCGGTAAGGCTCTGGGCGGGGAACTGCTCCGGGGGGAGATGCGGCAGGAACCGCGCCGCGTCGATGAAGACGCCGTGCCCGCCCAGCGGACGCACGACCGGCACTCCCGCGTCCATGAGCTTCTGACCCAGGTAGTGCACCTGCCCGATCCTGGCCCGAATGTGGTCCTCCTGCACGGATTCCGCGATGCCGATCGCCATCGCCTCCATGTCGCGCCCGGCCAGCCCGCCGTACGTATGCAGGCCCTCGTACACCACAACGAGATTGCGGGCCCGCTCGGCGAGGTCATCGTCATTGACAGCGAGGAAGCCACCGATATTGACGAGCGAGTCCTTCTTGGCGGAGATGGTGCACCCGTCGGTGTGCGAGCACATCTCGCGGAGGATGGAGGCGACCGAGCGACCGGCGAAGCCCGGCTCCCTGAGCTTGATGAAGTAGGCGTTCTCAACCGCGCGCGTCGCATCGAGCTGGACCGGGATGCCGTGCTCGTGGCACAGGGCGCACACGCTCCGAATGTTCTCCATCGAGCAGGGCTGACCCCCAGCCATGTTCACATTGGTCTCCAGCGACAGGTACGGGATCCGATCCGCCCCAACCCTGTCGATGAGGCTGCGCATCTTGCCCAGGTCCACGTTGCCCTTGAACGGGTGCTCGCTCTCGGGGTCGTGCGCCTCATCAATGATGACATCAACGAACACCCCACCCACCGCCTCCTGGTGGTGACGTGTCGTCGTAAAGTACATGTTCCCCGGCACGCTGTCGCCCGGGCGAATGCACAGCCGCGAGAGCAGGTGCTCTGCGCCGCGACCCTGGTGCGTGGGGATGAAGTGTTTGTATCCGTAGAACTCGCGGACGGTCTCCTCGAGGTGGTAGAAGTTGCTCGACCCGGCGTAGGCCTCGTCGCCAAGCAACATCCCCGCCCACTGACGGTCGCTCATGGCGCTCGTCCCCGAATCGGTGAGGAGATCGATGTAGACGTCGCTGCTCCGGAGCAGAAACGTGTTGTACCCCGCCTCGCCGATGGCCCGCTCCCGCTGCTCAGGCGTTGTCATGCGCAGGTGCTCGACCATCTTGATCTTGTAGGGCTCGGCCCAGCTCCGATCGCTCAATGCAGTTCCCTCCTCATGTTCCTTGTTCTTCATCGGTCACCCTTCCCGACTGGCACGTAGTCCGCGCCGGGCGGCCATCTCCTGCCCGATCTCTCGAATCTGCGAAGCGTCCAGGGCGCCCTCCGCGGCAGGGAACAGCGTCTCGTCCTCGAAGGCGATGTGACGCGCATACAGGCGATCGAGTGCATCGAGGTCTCTCAAGATGAACTCCCCTTCACCCTTGCGCAGGCGCCCCTCGAGCAGCCAGGCATCGATGCGTTCATCGATCGCCGCGTACAACCGCTCCGCCTCGTCATGCTCCCGCTCCAACCGCTCCGCCTCACGGAGCAGCCCGCCCAGAGACTCACCCCCGACCGCGCGAAGACGCGGGAAGAGCGACTCCTCTTCGTCTTCCGTGTGCCGCGGCGCCGCCTCGCGGAAGTACCGCTGCGCCGCCCGCAGCGCCGCCCCCGCCTCGTCGTCGAGTGGCCCGGTGGAACACCGCTCCAGAGCGCGCCGGATGACAGCGAGAAACCCCTCGATACGCCGATGACAGTCGCTCATCAACGCGAACGGGGTGTCGAATCCCGGTTGACCCTGTGTGCCCAATGACACCGGCATCAGACGCTCTCACCTTTGGCGCCCGCCAACTCGAGTTCGATCGCGCGCGGAAACAGGATGCTGTTCTCCTTGTGCACGTGCTCGTGCGTGTCACGCTCGAGCCCGGCGAGCGCATCGAGCATTGCCAGGTATGTGTTGCAAGCGCCCGCGGGCGCCACGAATCCGTCGGTGAGCTCCCGCATGCTCGCAAGGTCTTCGCCGCTGCCCTCGTGCTCCGCTTCCATCTGCCGGATCGGGTCGGCGACGGATCCGCAGTGGGACAGCGATTGCCCCGTGCCCGAATCCAACGCACGGATCATCGGAAATAGGATCCGCTCCTCCTTGAGCATGTGAGCGCTCATATCCGAGGCGAACGAGGCGACGACATCTCGCACCCGCAGCAGCCGCGGGTCACGCTCCCCGTGGGCCGACGCGACCTTGTTGGACAGCAGCACAAGCCGCGGCAACTCGGCCCTCAGGTAGGCGTGATGCGACTGCTCGATCTTGTCGGCAAGCGCCGTGAGGCTCATCCCGGCGGGGCTTGCATCTCCATCCGTGCCACCGAGATCACATTCGCGCAACCGCTCCATGATCACCGAGAGGTCCAGCCCCTTCTCTCGGCACGCGTTTCCGAGTGGCGTCTTCCCCCCACAGCAGTAGTCGATCCCCACCGACTCAAAGACACGAGCCCGAGCGGGGTTATCGCGGACAAGTTCTCCAACGGATTTACCATGCTTGATTGTGGACATCGTGGGGACCTTTCTGTATACAAGGCATTCATGCACACTTGCTTTGATTGTACCCCCGAGATACTATCAGCGTCAAAGGACAGGGAGATTTGCCGCCATGAGGCTCTTTAACGACGCGACCGAGTACGCCCTTCGAGCGACGGTCTGGCTCGCGCATCAACCGCCGGGGCCTTACAAACACCAGACGATTGCGGACGCGACACGCGCGGCCCCCGGGTATCTCATCAAGGTGCTCCAGGCGCTCGCGAAGGCCGGGATCGTCTCGGCCCAGCGCGGGAGCGCGGGGGGATTCACCCTGGATCGGGACCCGGGAACACTGAGCGTGCTCGAAGTCATCTCGGCGATCGATCCGATCGAACGGATCCGTTCTTGCCCCCTTGATCTTCCCGAGCACGCGGCGTCGCTCTGTCCGCTGCATCAGCGCATGGACGAGTCCCTGGCGAGTCTCGAGCGCGACTTCGCCCGGACCACGATCGCGGAGCTCGCCCAACACGGGGCGTTCCCGACCAACGTCTGCAATGCGCTCTCGTCGTGCTGTAAACCCGGTTCAGGCCGTGATCTACCGTAAGGGGATGGTCATGAACGAACACCCGCACCCACCGATCAAGCGACACGCCGCCCTGGCTCCGCTGAGCCGCGACCACTATGTAGGGCTCGTCCACGCCCACCGGCTCATGAAAGCGGCACAGAAAGGCCGGGTCGCACGCCACAAGGCACTCGCCGATTTCATCGACGCGTGGACCACCGAGATCGCACCACACTTCCAGGATGAGGAACGCCTCCTGCTGCCGCTGATCTCTCTGGCCGAAGACCGCCGCCGACTTCTCGAGGAACACGCCAGCATCGAGCGAGCGGTTGAGCACGCGCGGACGCTCCGCAAGAGCGTGGACCCGGACCCCGCGTCCGTATCGGACATGGGGCGCCTGCTGGAGGGCCACATCCGCTGGGAGGAACGCGTGCTCTTCAACCGTGTGCAGGACGGGGCGAGCTCCGAGCAACTGTCGGGTCTTCAGGAATGCACGAGCCAGGTCGAGCGCTCGCGCTCGCGCAGCGGGTCACGCTCGGGGCCACCAACGAGGACCAGCACCGGAGGGTCGCCCGCAGGTGGCAATGCGTGAGCGGCCTTCGGAACAATCCCGGGATGTTGCCGCCCGGTTGCTTTCGAGCCACCCCTCAGACGCGGGCCATTCTGAATCGCTATGGGCTCCGCGTGGCCACCTGCCCGCCCGAGACCGACGCCCGCTTCGCGCGAGTTCATTGTGTCGCGCCGCAGAACCTGACCGGGCAGATCCGGGCGATATCCGACCACCCCGGAAGCCGCGATCGCGCCCGTCGTCAGCCCGATGGTGATCCGCGCCCCCGTCTCACCGATGCCATCTACCGCCCGTTCTTCCTCGCGGGCATGGCGGTCGTGCTGACCGCCGGCGCCGCCTGGGGTGTTCTGCTGCTCTGGAAGATCGGGGCCGCGGGCTCCTTTACGGGTGTTCGCGTGCGGGAGGTCAATGCGCACGGTCAAGCACAGGTGATGGGCTGGGTTGGCTTGTTTATTATGGGATTCGCGTACCAGGCCTTTCCACGTATGTGGCGGGTCGGCCTGCCGGCCCCGAGATTGGCGCTCGCCGTGTGGCTGGCGACGCTCTTGGGGATCGCATCACGCAGCACCGCGATGCTGTTCGGGGCGGATCCCTGGGCGCCGCCGGTGCACACCGCCGGGGTCGTGATTCAGGTCGGATCGGTCGGAGTATTCGTCACGCAGATCTCGCTCGCGTTCCGCCGAAGCCGCCAACCCCTCAAGCCGTATGTCGGGTTCATCTTCGCCGCGATGGCGTTCATGCTGATACAGGCGATCTACAGCGGATGGCACAGCGCCATGCTCATGAGCGCCGCCGACCGGGATTCGCTGCTGGCACAGATCGGGACTTTTCAGGCCCCGCTACGCGATCTTCAGATTCACGGCATGGCGATGCTCATGATCTTCGGTGTCGCTCTGCGCATGTTCCCGGTGTTCTTCGGGGTCCCCGAGGTGAGCGATCGGCGGGGCTGGTGGGCGCTCGCCATCCTGATCGCAGGCGTCGTCCTCGAGATCGCCGTGTTCCTGGCTTTCCGGCTCACCGGCGTTCAGTCTATCGCTGCGGGGATGTTGCTGCCCTGGCTCGCGCTACCGATCGGCGCCGGCTTGCTCGTTGTGCCGTGGCGGTTGTGGCGACCAATCCCCGAGCCCTGGGATCGTAACCGCAGCGGGAAGTTCGTCCGAGTCGCGTTCGCGTGGCTCTTCGTTTCCCTGACGATGCTGCTGCTGTTGCCTCTCTACCAGATCATCAGCGGGCTGCCATTCAGCCACGCGTACCACGGGGCCGTCCGCCACGCGATCACGGTGGGGTTCGTCTCGATGATGATCGTGGGCATGAGCTCGAAGGTTGTGCCGACGCTGCGCGACATCGATCGTGAGAGACTGCCCGCGCTGTGGACGCCCTTCGTGCTCATCAACGCCGGATGCCTGCTGCGGGTTTTCTTGCAGATCCTGACCGATTGGCACGCGGGAGCCTTCCTGCTGGTGGGGATCAGCGGTCTGCTGGAGTGGTTGGGGTTGGCCGTCTGGGCCGCACACCTCTCCGCGGTCATGCTGGGCATCGGTCGATACAGGCCCGGAGCGCCGGGGCACGCGGGATCTGCGCCGAGCCCCAGCGTGTGCGCTTGTTCATCGTCCATCCCCGCGACAGCCCGCGCCGACCTCGAACACCTCAACCAGTCCACGGCCGGGGCTCGAGCATGAATCGCCGCGCCGAAGACCCCGGCCCGAGGCGAGTCCCGCTTCCCCAGGTGAAGCCCCCGAGCTCCGAACCACCACGGCGCAACCGCTTCGCGCGCCGCCGGGCCGCAACTCTCCTGGGCGTCCACGTCCTGGCCGCCGCCCACATCGCGCACTGGCGTATCAGCGGCAAGACTCTCGCGCCGCTCGAGTTCAACGAGGTGATGCATACGCTGGAGCTGGGAATCGTTACCGCCGGGTTCACGTTGATGGCACTCGCGGTTCTCTCCGTCGGGGTGTTCGGTCGTTTCTTCTGCTCTTGGGGATGCCATATATTGGCGCTTCAGGACCTGTCCGCCTGGGTGCTGGCGAAGCTTCGGATCCGTGCCAAAGCCGTGCGATCGCGGGTTCTCTTGCTCGTTGCCCCGGGCGCGATGCTTTATATGTTTGTCTGGCCACAGGTGAGCCGGATCGCAGAAGGCCGGGCGATGCCCGCCTTCCACCTTCGCGATGACGCGGGCGGCTGGGCGTCGTTTGTCACCGACGACTTCTGGCGAAACCTCCCCGATCCGCTCGTCGCCCTCATCACCTTTGGTGTGTGCGGGTTCGCGATCGTGTACGTCCTCGGGACTCGCTCCTTCTGCCTCTACGCCTGCCCGTACGGTGTCATCTTTGGGATCATGGACCGCCTGGCCCCCGGACGCATCAAAGTCGATCCGGACAAGTGCACGAGTTGCGGCGTATGCACGGGGGTCTGCGAGTCCCACGTCCGCGTCCATTCAGAGATTGCGCTCCACGGCTCGGTCGTGGATCCTGCCTGTCTGAAGGATCTTGACTGTGTGAGCGCCTGCCCTGAGCAAGCGCTGTCTTTCGGCTGGACCCGCCCGTCTCTCCTTCGTTCTCTGCGCCCGGGCCGACGGAACCTCCCATACGACTTCACGCTATTCGAAGACATGCTCATGGCGGCGGTATTCCTCGGGTCCCTCGCGGTTTTCCGCGGACTCTACGGGGCAGTTCCGTTTCTTCTAACGCTTGCAATCGGCGGTATTCTTGCCTACCTCTCGGTACTGGCGCTGCGCCTGCCTCGCAATCAGAATGTCCGGTTCAACCAGTTTCAACTCAAGCTCAAGGGTCGCATCACTCGCGCGGGCGTGGTGTTCGGTGTCTTGGCTATCGGCGCTGGCGGGTTCGTGGGGCACTCGGCGTTTATCAGATATCACGAGTTGATGGGCCAGCATGCGCTCGACAGAGCAACAACGCTCTACCAACGTGGTGACGACGCCGATAGAGTTGAACGGCTCGCCCGTGAAGCCCGCCGGCATCTCGAGTTGTGCGAGCGGTGGGGCCTGATAACCGCTCCTGGGCATCACACTCGCATGGCTTCGGCGTGTTGGGCGAGCGGTGACATCGGGGCCGCAGAATCAAGCTGGCGTTTCGCGTACGAGCGATTCCCTGAGAACTACGACGCCCGGCTCGACCTCGCTGCCTCGTTCATGCGCCGAGGTAGAGCGGACCTGGCGTCGTCCGTGCTGCACGAGGTGACACAAGCAAGAGAGCATTCTACGAAGGACCGGGCGCGTTTCGCGCACTACCGGGGTTCCGCGTGGATGAGTCTGGGGGCGATCGCTGTTGCAGAGAATGACCCGGCCTCGGCGGCGGCCGCCTTCGAGGCGGCGAGCCGCGAGCAACCTCGCGATGGAGCGCCGCTCCTCGCCCTGGGTGAACTCCGGATGATGTCCGCCGATATCGAGGGCGCCGCGGAATGCCTCAGAGCCGTGGTTGACATCGATCCCCACAACTCGCAGGTGCTCGTGAACCTCGGCCTCCTTGAAGCCCGCCTCGGGAGCCCCCAGGATGCTGCTCGCCTGTTTCGCCAGGCCGCGGAGCTGACCCGGGACAATCCTGCCATCTGGACCGATCTGGGGGCGATGCTCCGAGACCTTGGTGAGCGCCATGAGGCCGAGCAGTTCTTTGAAGCCGCCCTACTGGCCGACCCGGACTTCGTATCGGCGCACCGTCAGCTGGGACGCCTGCTCTCTGAGATCGGGCACGGCGATGAGGGCGCCGAACATCTCCATCGTGCGGCGGCGTTGGAGGGCTCGCTGTCGCCGAGCAATCGCGAATCACCTGTCGGAGCGGCGCCGTCGGGGCCGTAGGTCACCGCGGGTTTCGAGCGCCGGCCGCGAGCATGCTTTCAAGGATCCTCTGGAGCACGTGGCTTCGAACGGGCTCGGAACTGAACGCAGTTAGACATACCAGGAGCAAGAATCGGTGAAACAACTCCACAACTCGGATCGCCGCCCAGTCATCATTCAGGGCGGCATGGGCGTGGGCGTCTCGGGCTGGCGTTTGGCCAGGGCGGTCTCGACCGTGGGTCAGCTCGGGGTGATCTCCGGCACGGCCATCGACGTCGTCATGGTTCGGCGCCTCCAGTCGGGTGACATCGGTGGGCACATGCGCCGGGCTCTCGAGAACTTCCCCATTCCCGGTGTCGCGGCCAGGATTCTCAAACGGTACTTCGTGCCCGGCGGAAAGCCCGCTCACGTGCCGTTCAAGTCCAAGCCCTTGCCTTCGGAGGCCCCGTCCCAGACGGCCGTCGAGCTCTTGGTCGCGAGCAACTTCGCCGAAGTCTTCCTCGCCAGAGAAGGGCACGATTCGCCGGTGGGCATCAACCTGCTCGAGAAGATTCAGGCGCCCACGCTTCCCTCGCTCTACGGCGCCATGCTCGCCGGCGTGGCGGTGGTGCTGATGGGCGCGGGTATCCCCCGCGCGATCCCGGGCGCGCTCGATCGCCTCTCCAGGGGCGAGCCGGTGGAGCTCGTGCTGGATGTCCACGGCGCCGACCCTGACGACAAGTTCATCACCCGCTTCGATCCCGCGACAGTTTGGCCCGAGGGCATCGCGAGCCCAACGGGCTTGCGCAGACCTGATTTTTTTGCGATCGTCTCATCCGCGACGTTGGCAAGCATGCTGGCGAAGAAATCGAGTGGCCGGGTAGACGGATTCATCATCGAGGGGCCGACGGCCGGGGGACACAACGCCCCACCACGCGGGCCGATGCAACTCAGCGCTGAGGGTGAACCGATATACGGCGAACGAGATCTCCCCAAGCTGGATGCCATCCGGGCGATCGGGCTCCCATTCTGGCTCGCGGGCTCGTTCACCAGCGCGGAGCGAGTCGCCGAGGCGATCGCTCTGGGCGCAACGGGCGTGCAGGTCGGAACCGCGTTTGCCTACTGCGAGGAGTCAGGACTGGACCCTGGGCTCAAAGACCAGGTGCTCTCGCTCAGCCGCGCGGGGATGGCACGTATCTTCACCGACCCGGTGGCCTCACCCACAGGCTTCCCCTTCAAAGTGGCGCCGCTGGCTGGAACTATCGCCGACCCCGCGACACCACCGCGGACCGCACGGATCTGCGACCTCGGCTACCTCCGCCATGCGTACAAGAAGCCCGACGGGACGCTGGGGTGGCGCTGTCCCGCCGAGCCCGTGAAGGACTACGTCGCCAAGGGCGGCAATGAGGCAGATACGAACGGCCGCCAGTGTTTGTGCAACGGTCTGATGGCCAATATCGGTCTGGGCCAGCTCCGAGGCGCCAACGGCGAGCAGGCCGAGTTGCCGCTGGTGACCTCTGGCGATGACGTCGCCGATATTGCCAGGTTCTTGAGTCCGTCCGCCACGTCGTACACGGCATCGCAGGTCGTGGATGAACTCTTGAAAGGTGTCGCCGGGAATACCGTGGCCTAACTGCGCGGAGGCCGGATTCCTTGTCCAGCCTGAGCGAGAGTAGCCGGAAGAGTTCGAGAGATGATCGTCCGTTCCGACATCGCCGCCGCGGCCTCAAACGCTCGCTTGCCCGCGACCCCGGCGCCAGACGCAGCGACGACGCGGCCGACACCGATCACCCAAACGAACGCCCGCGGTACCGGTGCGCCCTGTGTGCTCATGGGGCATGCTGAATAGATTGGCGCCGAGGGCGCTGTCGATCTCAAAGGACAGGGAGCCGTCGTCCCGGCGCCGCACCCACTCTCCGCGACAGTCTCGGGATTGACGGGACCATCAAGGCGTGCTGAAGTTGGTGTCGATCGCGCTCGCGGGTGTTCAAGTGTAGCGAAGCGCGCTAAGATTCACGCCATGAGCAATCCGACGAAAGCTCCCGATTCCGAGATGAACGAACAGCCTGCCCGGTGGTGGCGACGCCACGCGCGGCGGGCACGGCTGGTGGTACAGCTCGTCGTTGTGCTCGCCGTAGCTGCGGCGGGTACATGGTGGGCGATGCTCTCGCCGGTGACGGTCACAACACACCAGGTCGCCATCGGAACGGTCAATGCTGAGGTGTTGGGCACCGGAACGCTTGAGGCTCGGGTCGGCGCGACAGTCGGCCCGAAGATGGCTGGCCTGATCGCACGGGTGACGGCGGATCAGGGGGATCGGGTCAAGGCGGGTGACACGCTCATCTACCTCGAGGATGCCGACTACAAGCAACAGGTGGGTGTCGCCGAAGCGGATGTGGCGGCCGCGGCCGCAGCGATCGACAGACTGAGGGCCGAGCAGCAACGGGCCGAGGCAGTGCGTTCACAAGCGGCCTTGACCCACCAGCGGCAGGAGCAGGCCGCCGCCGCCAATGCCTCCTCACAGCAGGAACTCGCCAAGACCGCCGAAGCGTTGGCCATCGCCGATGCGGAACTGGCGCGTGCCGTGGCGGCGCTCGTCGAGGGGCAGAGGGCGCTGACAACAGCCGAGCGTTTGCTCGACTACCAGCGGGTCCGCCTGCACGACACCACCATTGAGGCGCCGTTCGATGCGTTGGTGGTGCGGCGTGACCGCGACGCCGGGGATGTTGTGACGGCGGGTTCGTCGGTGCTGCGCCTCGCCTCGCTTGATGAGATGTGGATTACGGCGTGGGTGGATGAGACAGAGCTCTCTCGCCTCGCCGAGGGGCAGCCCGCTCGTGTGGTCTTTCGGTCCGAGCCTGAGGTCGAGTACCGCGGCGTCGTGGCGCGCCTTGGGCGGGAGGCCGACCGCGAGACTCGCGAGATCGTCGTGGATGTGCGCGTCGATCGGCTGCCCGACACCTGGGCACTCGGGCAGCGGGCCGAGGTATATATCGGCGTGGATCGGAGAGAGGATGTAACTGTTCTCCCTGCGGGCCTCGTGCTACAGCGCAACGGCAGGACCGGCGTCTTGGTGAACGATGATGGCAAGGCTCGCTGGCGAGCGGTTGACGTGGGCTTGCATGGGCGTGATGAGGTAGAAATCACGAGCGGGCTTGCGCCCGGTGAGATCGTCGTGAGCCCGGCCGCGTCAGGCAGCGGGAAACTCCGAGAAGGGCGGAGGATCGCCACGAAATGAACCTCGCTGTCCGTGATATCCGGCACAGCCTTGGCCGCTTTACACTGACGACGATTGGTGTTGGGATGCTGCTCATGGTCGTGATGGGCATGGGCGGCATCTACCGCGGGCTCGTGGATGATGCGCTGGTCGTGACGCGCGGCGTTGGCGCCGATCTCTGGGTTGTGCAGCACGACACCCGTGGTCCATTCGCTGAGGTCTCGCGCCTGCCCCGGAGCCTGGTGGACCGCGTGGCCACCGTCCCGGGCGTGCAGGAAGCCCGGGAGTTCGTATTCCACACGATCCAGCGTGAGCACCGGGGCAAGCCGCTGCGCATGGGCATCCTCGGGCTGGGCTGGCCCATCGACAAGGGCCAGGGGTTGCCGCTGATTGCCGGCCGCCCGCTCGCCCAGAACCACTTCGAGATGATCGCCGATGAGTCGTTGGGGTTGGCGATCGGCGAGAAGATCAGCCTCGGCAAGGAGACCTACACGGTCGTCGGGATAACACGGTGGCTGGTGACATCGGGCGGCGACGGCATCGCGTGCTTCACCAGCCGCGATGCCCAGGCCATCCAGTTCGATGAACCGGGCGAGTCCGTTCGGTTGGAGCGGCAAGCCCGGCGAGGGCGTGCGGGGGAGATCGACTTCGGCCGGACGCAGCCTTCTGTTTTGGAGCGCGCCTCGAGCGTGTCGGGCAACATCGCCGCGCTCCCGGGCCCGGCGATCAGCGCGGTGATCGCCAGGCTCGCGCCCGGGGCCGACGCGAACGAGGTGCAGACGCTCATGGGCGGCTGGAGTGACGTGACCACCTACACCCAAGCCCAGCAGGAGGAACTGCTCCTCAAGGGGAGCGTGGACCGCGCCCGCCGGCAGATCCTGCTCTTCCGCGTCTTGCTGACGGTGATCTCCGCGGTGATCATGGCCCTCATCATCTACACGCTCACGCTCGACAAGCTCCACCCCATCGCACTCCTCAAGCTGATCGGCGCTCCCAACCGAACCATCGTCGGTCTGATCCTCCAGCAATCACTCATCATGGGCGTACTGGCTTTCGGTGTGGGGTACATCATCGGGCTGAGGCTCTTCCCGATGTTCCCGCGGCGCGTGCTGGTCACCAACGACGACCTGATCCGCGTTGCAGGGATCGTGGTCGTGATCTCGGTATTTGCGAGCTTGCTGGGTATCTGGAAGGCGATGCGCGTCGCGCCGAACGAGGCGATCGGCTGATACGTCACCGAGGAGGGCACGCGAGGCATGGACGGACCACTGGCGCTCGAAACAAACGGTCTGACCAAGGTGTACGGCAGCGGCCACACCGAGGTCGTCGCGATGCGCGACGCGACCATGCGGGTGCGCCGCGGCGAGGTCGTGGCCCTGCTCGGGCCCAGCGGTGCGGGCAAATCCACGTTTCTCCTGTGCGTCGGGCTGATCAACCCTCCCACGCGGGGGCGGGTCTCCATCGGCGGGCGGCTGATGCAGGACGGCCCGCGATCACTCGGCGATCTGCGTCGATTCCGCCGCGAGAATATCGGCTTTGTCTTCCAGAAATCCAACCTGATCCCGTTCCTCAACGCGGTTGACAATGTGCAGATCGTGGGCGAACTGATCGGGCGGCCCGCGTCTCAAGCCCGCCGCCGCGCCATGGAACTGCTCGACGAGCTTGGCGTGGGCCCTCGGGCCCGCAACATGCCGACGCAACTCTCCGGCGGCGAGCAGCAACGCGTGACTATCGCCAGGGCGCTGGCGAACCAGCCCAGCCTCATCCTCGCCGACGAGCCTACCGCTGCTCTGGACGGTGTGCGCGGGCGGCAGGTCATGGAGCTGTTCCGCAACGTTGCCCACGATCGCGGCACCGGCGTGATCGTCGTGACCCATGACCATCGTGCGCTTGACGTCTTCGATACGGTGTACGAGATGGAGGACGGCTCGCTCAGACCCGCTTCTCGCCCTGAGACCAGTGCCGTAGGCGAGTAGAGCCGCTCAACCGGAAACGTCCCGAAGTTCTCGGTGCCGTAGCGGGCGGACACGACGGATAGCGATAGAAACAGCCAGGCACTTCGCCTCGCCGTTCGATACAGCCTCGGGCAGTAGCGGGCGAGCTCGATGCGTAGTAAGAAGAACAGCAAGGCTCGCAAACCCGCCGTTTGCCACGGCGCTCAGTCGGATGTCACCGCCTCGGTCGATTTCCACTCGCTTCCAACACCTCCTTCTGGGGTGGAAGATCGGAGTGCGCCCAGACCGATCCGCTGACAGACCCCCACTACTGTGAATGACACACGCCGCCCGGCGGCGGCGCGAGAGACTGTTCGACATATCCCGGTTCGCCCACCTCTTAATCTGGAAATCCGCCCGCTACTCGCATCCCGCTGCGAAACTCGTAAGGAACGCGAGCACGTCATCGAAGTTCAACGTCGCCGCAGGCAAAGCCTGATCTGCGGACGGATCGCCTGTGCTGAACGCCCCGAGGAACGCGAGCACGTCATCGAAGTTCAAGACGGCGTATGGCGGGGCGAGATCCGCGGCAGCGCACGGTCCCGGCTCGCACGAGCGGGTTGCGACACGGATGCCAAAGTTGGCGGCGGCGGCCTGGAGATTGACGTCGATGTCGAGCGAGCTTCGCAGCAGCGGGAGCGGGTTGGCGAAGTCACCGCCGCGGGCGACGCGTGTCGGGAGCGGGTCCGGGCGTGAGGGAGGATCTGCGGGGATCGTGTTGCCGGGCGTATCGGTCCACTCGTTGGCGTTGCCGCCCATGTCGAAACAGCCCCAGGGGCTGACGGCGCCGGCGCTGCCGACGGTCGAGAGATTGCCGCAAGGCTTTGAGGGGTTATCGCAGTCCGTGCCGTTCCAGTCCACGCCGCGCTCGAAGTTGGCCACGTTCGGACCGGGATTGATCACATCACCGTTCTCGTCAGATTCGGCCTGCGTTGGCGCGTCGTCTGAGCGCGTGGGGTAGAGCCAGAAATCCTGCGAGCCCTGGGCGTCCGCCCCGGCGCTGAAAGGGTCGAAGTAAGCGGCCTTGTACCACTCGTCGTGCGAGGGCAGGAACCAGCGGGCGTCGGGCTTTCTGACGATGTCCTCAGGCCCCAGCGACATGTCGTACGCGCCGTCTTCGGTGGTGGAGGGATCTTGACTTCCCGAGGGTCGTGCGTTGTGCATCCAGTTGCAGAAACGGGCGGCCCCGAGCCAGGAATACCCGACGGCCGGCTTGTCGGCGAAGCCCGGTTTCACGGCGTACCCGTACGCGCCCGGGCTCCCCGTCCGCACGATCCCGCCGCGCAGGCTCGTGGTCATGACCTCGTCGTACACGCCGTTCGGGTCGTCGGCCGCGATTGCGTTGAGGAACTCGACGTACTGCGTGTTGGTCACCTCGTGGTGGCCGATCCGGTACTCGGCCGCCACCGCCCCGCGCCCGTTGGTGTCCGGCGCGTTTCCCGGGAAGGAGACCGGCACGGTCAGCATCCAGCCGTCGTCGTCGCAGCTCGTCACATCGGGCGAGACGAGGTAGATGCCCGTATCGCCGCCCTCGAATGTGGCGCGGAACACGAGCTGTCCCGCGTCGTTGAGCGCTGAGATCTTGCCGTCCTGTCCCCCCGATCCGCCGGTGCCGAGCATCAGGTCGAGGTTGGTCGGGCGACGACCGAAGAGATCCTGAGATTCATCGATCACGCGCTCGAGCGACGACCCATCCCACATGTACAGTCCCTCGTCGCCCGCGTCGGCGACACCCGAATAGCGCACGGCGACCGCGATCTGGGCGGACGCGTTGAGCGCGATCGACCCCATCAGTGTGAACGAGGCCCCGGGTTGACCGGGAACCCCATCCGCGAGATCGAACACCCGCACCGTCCCTCTCTCTGTTGCGAGAAAGACGCCGACATCATCGGGTCCCGACCCGAACTCGGCGAGGAAGGCGACATCGCCGTGTTCGTTCATCACGGGCGGGCCGAACAGCGAGAAGGTCGCCGCGGGATGGCCGGGAACCGGGAAGGCGCCGGAGGTGTCGGCGATGGTCGTGAGTGTGCCGTCCGGCTCCGCGCGGTAGACCCCACGAAACCCGGAGCCCCCGGAGTAGACGGCTGTGAAGGCGACCTGACCCGCGTCGTTCATCGACGGGAACTGATCGAATGAAAGGAACCTGGCCGAGACGGGCTGGCCCGACGGCATCGTGGAGCCGTCGGCGAGACGGTTCAGCATCCCGGCTGACGAGTCGTACCGGTAGATCCCGCTCGACCCGATACCGCCGGCGTAGTTTCCGATAAACACGAGGTCGCCTGGGCCGTTCATCGCCATGAACGGATTGAACAACGAGAACAGGGCCGCGGCCTGACCCGGGGGCGCGCTGGACTCGTCGGCGACCAAGACCGCGCCGGACGCCGGGTCCGCGATGTAAACGCCCTCGTGCTCAACGAACCCCGCGTCGCGGTAGCGCGCGATGGTCGCGCTTCGCCCATTGCCCGACAGAAACGGGATGATCCCCGCAGTGAAGGGGAACGTGGACCAGGCAGACCCTGCGGGCTGACCCGGGACGGGAACGAGCGGATTGTTGTCGAACTGCCTCTCGACGCCAGAACCCCGCCAGACGTAGAGCCCCTGGTTCCCGTCGGCGAAGCTGAGCCCGCCCTGGAACGCCACGTGCCCGGCGTGGTTCACCACGGGCGGTCCGAAGCCGGTGAACGACGAGGCGCCGCTCTGACCCGGGGGCGTGAAGTCAAATCCATCGTCAAGGACGCGCTCAAGGAGACCGCCCTGGAACCGGTAAACCCCTTCGTTGCCCGACGAGACGCCCGTGTAGTCGCCCTTGAACGCCACGGCGCCCGAATCGCCGATGGAGGGCCAGCGCAGCTGCGTGAACGTCGCCCCCGATCGCCCCGGCGGCTCGTCCCCCGTCTCGGCGATCCGGGTGATCTCGATCGTTCCGGCACGCATCGAATGCGGCGCCGGAACCGCGTGCGTGTCGGCGGATTGTCTCAGGCTCGGTGAGGCCGGCGTGACGAGTTCCGCGTCGTGCTGTTCCCCAGAACTCATCTGACTGGCAAGGGCGGCGCCGCCGGTCGCAACGTGACCTATCACAAGCATCGCGATACCGCCCGGGTGTCTGAGAACACTGTTCATGCCTGCCCCTTAAGGGAATTGCCAGTCCAGCGTCTACGGGCAACCAGCCGCGAAAGCGCCGAGGTACGCGACGATATCGGAGAAATCATGCGTGCCGATCGGCAGCGCGAGATCGGCCTCCGGAGCCGCTTCTGCGAACGCGACCAGGAATGCCACGACATCCGAGAAATCCAGCACGCCGGCAGGCTCGGCCAGATCCGCCAGGCACCCCGGGTCCAGGAAGAAGACGTAGGCGCGCCCCGCTTCGGCGCCGTTCGCGTCGTTGTCGCGGGCGCCGACGATGATGTCCGGCACGCCGTCGCCGTTGATATCTCGCCCACCAGAGATCGGGCGCCCGAGGTGATCGAGGCTGGCCTCGCCGGTGAACGAGTTGAGCACGCCGCCGTTCCGCCCGGAGTAGATGTAGGCCCGCCCACGATTATCGCCGCTGGCGCCGGTGTCGGCGTCGTTCCACCAGGCGCCGGCGAGCACATCGTCGAACCCGTCACCGTCCACGTCGCCCGCGCCACCAACGGACAGGCCGAGCTTGTCGACGGCGGCCTCACCCGTGAACATGTGCAGCAACTCGCCGGTCGGTCCCGAGTAGACGTACACGCGTCCGGTGTTGCTGCCGAGGGCGTCGTTGAGCGGAGCGCCGACCACGAAGTCCGGGTCGCCGTCTCCGTTCACATCGCCCGCGGGTGAGACCTCCCAGCCGAAGTTGTCGCCCGAGCCCTGGCCGGTCTTGGTGTAGAGCAGCGTCCCTGTCTTGCCTGAGTAGACGTAGACACGCCCACGGTTGTCGAGGATGCCGTTCCCGTCGTCGAACAGGTGGGCGCCCGCGGCGAAGTCGTCGTGCCCGTCGGCGTTGATGTCGCCGATCCCCGCGACGCTCACCCCAAGACGGTCGTTCTCGTTCTGCCCGTTGACGGTCCAGATGACGGAGCCATCGAGCCCGGAAAGAACTGTCACCTGCCCGGTGTTCGAGACCCCCACATCGCGGGTCGGGGCGCCGATGATCAGGTCGTCGTGCCCGTCGTTGTTGACGTCGCCAGCGCCATTGACCGAGTCGCCCAGCGTATCGCCAGGAGACAGCCCGGTGAATGTGTACAACGGCGAACCCTGGGCGGCGGAGAAGACGTACGCCCGACCGGCCGTGGACCCGCCGGCCCCGTTGGCCCACGCGCCCACGATCAGATCGGCCTTCCCGTCGCTGTTCACGTCACCCGCCGGCGCAAGCGCCTCGCCGAAATGATCGCTCGGCGATTCGCCATCGAGCGTCGCAATGACCGACCCGTCAGCGCCGGAATAAACGATCACCCGCCCGGCACTGGTCTCATCGGGGTCGTTCCCGCGGGAGCCGATCGCGTAGTCAGCCATGCCGTCCTCGTTGACGTCGCCGATCACGACAACCGATCGCCCGAGCTGGTCACCCGGAACGGGGCCGTCGTAGACACGGTTCGCGTCGGACGCGAGGATGTCATCGCAGGCAAGGGTGTGCGCCGCGGACATCGCTGCCAGCATGATTCCAAGCCAAACGCGGCCTCGCATCCGGACCTCCGAGGGCTTCTGGGTTACGGGCAGCCTACCCCGAACGCGCCGAGGAACGCGACAACATCGGAGAAATCGAACACACCGATCGGTGGCGCCAGGTCCGCGGCGGCGTCCATCGAGCCGAAGGCCGTGAGGAACGCGACGACATCGGAGAAATCGAGCGAGCCGAACGGCTCGGCCAGATCCGCCGTGTTGCAGCCGCCGGCTTCAATGATGAACGCCTGCAGCGCCATGCCCGGATCGGAATCAGCGCCGATCATGGCCCGAAACGCCTGCAGCTCCTCTTGCGTGTCGAGCACATCGAGGTCGAGCATCTCCGCGCTCGTGGTATCGATCGTCTGGAAGAACAGCTCACCGGGGTACACGAGGGTGATGTCGAACGTCACGGGGTCGATCAGCCCGACATCCCACCGATCGAGCAGGATGTCGATGCCCGTGTCCGCGTCGTTGGGGTAGTTGTACGTGTCGCTCACCCCGATGAGCACACCGCCGTCGGCGAGCACCTCCACCGCTCGTCCCTGCCCGTTGATAAACGTCGGGAACACGAATCCTGGCGGGGACACGTTGCTGCCATAGAACAGCGTGTCGCCGATGTTCCGGGGTGAGCCAACAGGCGAGGCGAAGCCTTCCGTGTGCACGAACTCGTTGGAGGCCTTGTTGATCGTCCCGCCGGTCGTGGTCTCGAGCGAAGCCGAGCCCGACGCCCAGTAGAAGGTCCCGTCCGGCGCCACGCCGAACCCGTACAGATCGCCGTCGGAGAAATCTCCGGAAACGCCGTTCACGCCTTCTTGCAGCTCGGTGGCGAGCAAGAAGTCCTGCATCTGGCCGTTGGAGAACGGACCGGCGGGGCTGACGCGGATCAGGTTGCCGTCGGGGATGGCGGTCTCGGCGGTGAAGCCCGTGGTGGTGGTGTCGTCATAGCTAATGAGGAACGACCCCCCGTCCGCCGGATCGAAGTGCAGCCCGCGCATCTCGTTGTCCTCGTCGTCGTTCCCGCCGAGGGCGACATTGTTCGGTGAGCCACCGGTGCTGCCGCTGTCCCAGATGAGGAAGAACTGGCCGGTGACACCAAGATCAACATCGCCGTTGACATCGACCGCCGGGACCCAGAGATAGATCTCATCGGTCGTGGCGATCGTCCCGTCACGCAGGGCGGCGTTCAGATGCCCCTGTGAAAAGATGAGTGGCGCCTGCCCGAGGAGCAGCTCGGACGCGTTTCCCCCTCCCGCCAGTGCATTGCTCGGCACAGCGCCCAATCCGACCAGGAACAACGCTCTCAGTGTGTATCGCAAGGGCATGACATCACCTCTCTTCGTTCGCTCGAAACTCGTTCGGTCATTCACGTCTAAAGCCTCCGACCCACGAGGGCTTACTTCATCTAGCTACGGGCAGCCGGCGCCGAATGCCACCAGAAACGCGAGGACATCGTCAAAGTCAAACACGGCGGATGGCAGCGCCAGGTCCGCCGCTGGCTCCATCGCCCCGAATGCTGTCAGAAACGCGAGCACATCATCAAAGTCGTGCGTCCCAAAGGGAACGGCCAGGTCCGCCTCGTTGCACCCGCCATCGATGAGGGAGACAAGTTCGATGGCGCCGTAGCTCCTGGTGTCATCGATCGTTTCAAGAATGGCGCCCGCCGCCGAAACCCGGAACAGCCCCCTGCCCTGCCCGAACGCCGAACTGCTGGTGACGAGGTACTCGCCCGAGGGGAGACGGTGAACGCCATCGGGATCGGTAAACGTAAACACTTCAAGGAGCGTCCCGGTCGCGGAGAACACTCGGATCCGGTCGCCGCTCCCGTCTTCGGACGTGATGACCGTGCCGTCGGGCTGGAGATCGATGTCGGTGATCGAGCCGGTCATGGCGACGGCCGAGAAATCACCGATGAGAGCGCCGGTCTGTGCGTCGAAACGCACGAGGCGTTGACGGTCGATATCACCCACGAGCAGGTCCCCGTCGGCGAGAATCTCGATCGCCTGAGGGCGATCGAGCCCGGGCTCCGCCTGTGAGCCGGAGATAAACGTGCCGAGCGGATCGCCGCCGTCCCCTGCAGGCGCAGCGCTTGCCAGCGTAAAGCGGTGGATGTCGTCCGTGTCGTCCCAGTCGGACGTATAGAGGAATCCGTCCACCGACACGGCCATCCCGCGGATGTTGTCAACAGGGTTCGGGTCCGGCGTGCCGCCGAGATAGACCCCGATGAAGGCGCCGTTCTCGTCGTATTGTGAGATCACCCCGTCCCCGCCCGGCTGCCCGAGCAGCACCGAGCGATTGGGTCCCGGCGCGATCGCTTCGACGGGCAGCAGCATGCCATTATTCGGGAAGTCCGGGACGACAAAGTCGCGCTGAACTGCGCCCGTCTTCGGGTCCAACTGGCGCACGCCGGTCGGGAGAGCGTCGAACTCGATCACCGCGAGGAGAAGATCATCGCCCTGCGCCGGCGTCGATCCCGCCGCGAGCCCCGCGGTGATGACCAGCAAGCCTCTTCTGATCGTGCGATCCATGTCGAGGTCCTCTTTTCGTCTGTGGGTGGGTCTACGTCCTCTGACGCAAGCCGCAGGAGAGCGACCGGCGCCCCCGATCAGCGTTGTGAACGCACGGTACCGGGGGAGGATTGTAGAATCAAGGATTATTCCTTGCACCTGCAATGCTTTTTACTCGCACTCACCAGCACCTTCTCCTACGATGCCAGGCGCCAGTCCTTCGCGCCTCCGGGTGGCGGGAGGGATTCACGGTGGGATTCCCAATCATCTGCCGTACTTGAAGTGGGGACTGCATGTCTGCTGGAGGATCAACACAGGGAGCGTCGGCGCAGGCCGGGGGGGCACTGCTGGAGCAGATCGGCGCTCAGACCCAGAGCGCCTGGGGCGCCCTGTTCGCGCCCGACTGCGCGGACATCGCACGCCCAACGGATCTTGCCAACCTCTGGGGGGTGGAATCCACCCTGGCAATCCGCCTCTTCCAGGCGATCCGAGAGCCGGACGCGGTCGTGTCGCTCCAGCGCCTGCCATCGCCGAGCGCACTTCGAACGGTCATCAGTACCGCGCGACGTCATCACGCCTCTGAGACACGAGTGAGCGATGCCGAGACGGCGACGGACGCGTATGAGGCTCTCATCACGCGTCTCGGAGGGAACAAGGCGAATCTCGACACGCACGCCGCCCGCTTCGGGCAGGACGCACGCGAGAAGATCGAGCGAACTGCGAAGCAGAGTATCTTCAAAGGGATGGCGCATCTTCTCGGTGTTGAAGCTCGCGCGTCAGTCCTCCTGTGCTTCGCATTCCCGGGGCGGGATCCCGATCTTGTCGATGAGCTCGTCGTCCACGGGTATCACGGGCTCCGTCGCCACAGACCCGAGCTGCCGCTCGTGCTCGGCAGCCGCGAGATGCTCGACGCCGAGGACGCTGATGTGCACGATTACCTCGAGCAGCTGCGCGGCGGAGCCGTCTCAGAAGACGGGCAGATCACCATGCTCCGCGAGTTTTCGAGTTCCCCACCGCCACCGATCGAAGCAATCCCGGAAGGCCGACGCATCCTGTACGTCCTCCGGGCGTTGCCAGACGAACTCCCGGGTGAGGATGATCTGTTCTTCGCATCGCTGCACCGCGGCGCTGATCCGCGTTTCGCAAGCCCTGAACATCCGCGCGCGCGCTATGCGTTCATCCCGCACAACCCGAGCCGGCACATGATCTGCGATGTGTACGTCCACCGGGAGCTTTGGCAGGGGTCCAACCCCGAGCTCGTGATTGCTCGGACGGGCAACCCCGGGGCGCCCGATCTTCTCGCGCACCAGTTCGACCGAGCCGACTTCATCGAGACCCTCCGGCCTCTTGGTGAGTTACCCACGCGCTGGTCTTCCCCGGCTTACTTGCGACAGCGGGAACTGCTCATACATATCCACAAGGAGATGGGCTGGACGCCTGGCGACTTCCGCCTGTACCGCTGCTCGATCCGGTACCCCGTGCCGGGTGTATGGTACACGGTCCAGTTCCCACTCCCAACCAAACCTGGCGATGAGTAGCCGGCGAGCCCCACGGCGTCCGTGTGCCCCGTGAGTGAAGTGTTGTGCGCGTCCTGGATCGGCCACGCCTCGCGGTCGAACCAGCCGATCGCCACGTGCAGCTCGTTGACACCGGCCATCTCGTGCGCGGCCCAGATGTATTCCCGCTCCATCCGCGTCTGCGGCGTTTGAGCCGGCGGCGGCGTCCCGAACGGGTCCGCCCACGGCGTCTCCGCGTGGACAGGATCCGTGAAGACCTCCTGGATCCGGCGGACGCCGTCGTGGTAATAGGTTTCCACACGCGACAGCGACGCCTGCGTCGGCCACGGGGCGCTGCGCTTGCACAGCCGCCTCAACGCGCCAGAATGAGTGGATCGCTATTCTTGAGTCAGACGCACTTCTTCGAGAAATGCATCAGGCAACTCTGTCCAGTCGATCTCCCTTACCAATGACGGGCGAAGCCAGAGGTTCCAGAATATGTCCTGAACAACGGATTGTTTTGGTATCGATTCTCGAGCGATCACAATGCCGTCAACCCACTGGTAGAGCCATCGAGAGCATGCCGCGCAACGCTCATCAGGCATCCCATTCCCATGGTAGATGATCTCAGTCCCTGGCAACGGGTAGCAAGTTCGGTACTCTGAACATTGTACTACACCTGAACCCGAGTTAATGCTCACAGATCCAAGTACATAATTGCTCATGTGTGGAAGCATTTTTTGTAGGAACGGCCAGTAAAAGATCTTTAGAAATCCATCCGACAGTGAGATCCCTGTTGGCACTGTATTGAGCACAATGTTCACAGGAGTTGGCGCATAGGCTGGCGCAATGCAATCGCATCCTGGGCACATACCCTCCGGGGCAAACTCCTCGTACCAGCCGGGATCGATCTCCGGAGCCAGGCCGAGTCTCGACCAGACGACGTACAGAGCCTCACCATCCTCGAGATAGGTTGCTTTCCCGTCTACCTTCTTCTGCCCGCTGCCTTCAGCCATCGTGGTGTCCAGCTCGCTCTGAGGACCCGGTTCGTCTCACGCACCAGATTGTACCCGGGATACGCCCTGTCGTACCTTCGCGCCGTTGTACGCAACGCGTCTCGAACTTTGTCCGCTACTGCCGGATCCTTTCTGATCATTCGACGCACTTCCTGTCGCCATTTTTCACCAGTGTTCCCTCGCCCACCGAGCGCTGGCAGACCCCTGCCCCGGAGTTCTTGGTTCATCCACTTGTGCAGCGGCTGCGGGTGTCCCGGGAGTTTGCCGCCCGGGTCCTGGAGCACGTTCACCGCCTTATTGATTCCCCCCATCGCCAGTGGCAGGATGTGGTGGCCCGGCAGGCGGCGCCCCCCGGCGCCGATCGCTGCGAGTCCGCCCGCTGAAAAGAACATCCCGTCCTCGAGCTCGCCCCCGGTCTCGGTCGCAATGTCAATCGCCGCCGAGTGACCAACGGACCAGCCATTGAGAACGTCACTGAGCTGATCGACAAGCCCGAGCCCGAACTCACCCATCTCCTGGTTGAGATCCGTGCTCAGACCCGCCGCGCTGGAAACGTCTGGTAGCAGGAAAAGGCCAAGCGGATCCGGGTGCTCGTTCGGGTTCGATCCGAACGCGTTGTAAATGTTTGCCCCGTCGATGTAGTTCTGGCGGATGTTCGCGACGCGCAGCCCTGGCATCATGCTCATGCCGCTGTGGTACGGATTTGTCAGCATCACTTGGGCGGTCTCATACGGATCCCGCTGCATCCAGCTCCCGCGCGTCGGCACGTACACCCGGGTGTTCGTCAGGCAGATCACCCGCGCGTCGGCGTGCCGCAGCACCGGCTGCGTCGTGTCCGCGTCGAGCCGGTCGGCGAACAGGCCGTGGTGCCCCAGCCGCAGCCGGAAGTCGTTGTACACCCCGCTCGGGTTCGCCAGCGGCGTCTTGTCCGCACTGAGGATTTGCCCGAACGGCGTGTACACACGCTGCTCGACAAGATCGCCGACGGCGTCCGTGTACCCCATCACTGTCTGGTTATGAACGTCCTGGATCGCCCACGCTTCTCGATCGAACCAGTCGATCGCCACGTGCAGCTCGTTCACCCCGGCCGTCTCGTGCGCGGCCCAGATGTACTCGCGCTCCATCCGCGTCTGCGGTGTTTGCGCCGGCGGCGGCGTGCCGTACGGGTCCGCCCACGGCGTCTCCGCATGAACAGGATCCGTGAACACCTCCTGGATCCGGCGGACGCCGTCGTGGTAATAGGTTTCCACACGCGACAGCGACGCCTGCGTCGGCCACGGCGCCGATCGCCTGCACAGACGACCCAGCCCGTCGTACTGGTAGAACCCCGCGTTGACCGACGGCGGGCTCGCCGCGAAATCAACGTGCGACCACACCCCCAGACGCCCCCACGCGTCGTAATACCCCTGCAGCCCGTCGCTGTCGGACGTCAGCGACCCGATCTCGTCACGCGTGAGCGTGACCGTCGGCTCGCCCACCCCCGTGATCGTGGTGACCTCGTTCCGTGCGTTAAGTAAAGCGTCAAGACGGCCGAACGCTAAATCGCGAGAACAGGGAGGCATCCTCCTACTGCAATAAAGTACTACTCCTCGCCAGCGGTCTCCAGTGATAAGCCAAGCGACTTGCTTACCATGATGTCGATAGTCCTGTAATTGTCGAGCCCAGCCAAGTCAACTGCGGGAGTACCTTCTGGAAGAGGATTGAAGTACTCGTCAATCAACCCCGTTGGGCTCAAGAATGGCTGCCGGAAGCAATGCAACTCCAAAGCATCGTCTTCACCCAACGGCGATGATTGAATCGTTTGAAAATACCCCTTTCGCCATCCCAACAGATTCGAGAAAACAGGAGCTATGATTAGCTCATTCTTCGACAACACTGGAATTGAATCAATCTTCGTTGAATGAGCATCATAAACATATAATAACAAACACGGTCCACCATCAGGCCCCAGAGGGAGCGCGTCATCCCGAATAACGCGACCGAAATAGTACGGGTGGCCGACCGGCTTGATCGCGAAGATATCGCCGGCGCGCGGCTTCTTCCGTGACGGCTTGAGCTTCTCCAGGTTCATGATCCAATCTAGGGGATCTGGCTCATGTAGTCCAGCGCCCAGTCCATTGCGCCCTCGTACCAGTCATGCGACGGGCTGATCTCGTTCCGCTTGTTGTCCAGCGATGTTAAGCCGCGTCCCGCGATCAATGCCTGCTCCAAGACACGCGCCGCCTGTCTCGGAATCGGCCCAGCTACTGGAACAAGTCGGTACTTTCCGCCGTGCTCGCGCCTGCGGCGTTTTAGGTCATTTGTAATCCCCACATAGACTGCTTCGCTAGACTTAGTGTCCATACCAATGTACACAAACGAATCCGCCGGTCCGGCCTCGATGTCGCGCGGCATCTTCTTGCCGCGCGGCCCGTTCTTGCTCATCTGACGCTGCAGCGAGCGGAACTTCGTCAGAGATTTGTCGAACAGCTTCCCACCCGCCTTGTCGAACACCACATCCGCCGCGATCATCAGCAGCATCTGCTGCGCTCCCATCCCCGACTGGAGCGCCTTGGCCATGCCCACGATCCCATCGACCGTGTCGTACGCCTGATACCCCTTGCCCGCCGCGCGCCCGGCGCTGGTCACCGACACATCGATCAGCGCAAACAGACCCGCCGGATCAGTGAACTCCACGGCGTTGCCACGCACCCCCGGGAACGGATTCAGTCCGTCCGTGTAATGGAAACCGGTGTTAAACGCATCAAGCCCTGATCCCGATGTAACGCCTCCCCAGCCCATGTTGGTCGCACTGAGAATGCCCGTTGCAAACGGATCCCGCTGCATCCAGCTCCCGCGCAGCGGCTCGTACACCCGGTTGTCCGTCAGGCAGATCACACGCGCATCCGCGTGGCGCAGCACCGGCTGAGTCGTGTCCGCGTCCAGCCGGTCGGCGAACAGGCCGTGGTGCCCCAGCCGCAGCCGGAAGTCGTTGTACAAACCACCCGGGTTGGCCAGCGCTGTCTTGTCCGCGTTGAGCACCTGCCCGAACGGCGTGTACACACGCTGCTCCACCAGATCGCCCGCCGCGTCGGCGTACCCCATCACCGTCTGGTTGTGTGCGTCCTGGATCGCCCACGCCTCGCGGTCGAACCAGTCGATCGCCACGTGCAGCTCGTTCACCCCGGCCGTCTCGTGCGCGGCCCAGATGTATTCACGCTCCATCCGCGTCTGCGGCGTTTGAGCTGGCGGCGGTGTGCCAAACGGGTCGGCCCACGGCGTCTCCCCGTGGACAGGATCCGTGAAGACCTCCTGGATTCGGCGGACGCCGTCGTGGTAGTACGTCTCGACGCGTGACAGGCTCGGCTGCGTCGGCCACGGGGCGTTGCGTTTGTACAGCCTCCCCAGGGCGTCGTAGTTGTACTGGCCGAAGTGCGGGCCGCCGCCCGCGCCCGGGTCGTAGTAGCTCCACAACGCCAGCCGGCCCCACGCGTCGTAGGCCTGCGTCCGCGTTTCGGCGCCGCCGGATTCCATGGTGACCGACCCGATCTCGTCTCGGGTGAGCGTGATCAGCGACTGCCCCGGACTGTCCTCCTCCGCAATCTCGTTCCGCGCGTTGACCGCGCGGTCGTACCGACCCGCGATCTGCAGCCAGCCCGACAGCCCGTCCGGGTCCACCAGATGCTCGTACCTGTACGCCATCCCGGCGCCGACACGACTGCCCACGCTGTCCAGCCCGTACCCGAAACGCTCGCGCCGGCTCCCCGCCAGCGTCGTCTCGTACGTGCTCGTATCCAACGCCGAATCCCGCGTCCTTCAGACACCTATTTGCATTAAATTATTTAAACATATTCAATAGATTTAGATACTGACGTGCCGCGCGATCACGATCATGATCCCAATAGATAGCGTGCGCCATGACACGCCCACTACTCAACGGCGAGTAGTCAACAATTCCTGGAAATCCAGTCAACACGGGATGCTGATACAACGCGTATGGCGGGCTGCCATTGTCATCCGGAAGATCATCCATCAGCCGCCACTCGACCTCGTCGATTTGATTCGCGATACTCTCAGCAATATACAAACACGTATCAATGCATATTGATATCAATTCATAAGAAACAGATAATCCAACAGTACCGATTGCTTTTTGGCTGTACCCCCCCAATTCAGCTATTTCCACGCAAGAGTTCCCTACATAGCGAAGCGTGTCGTCAACAGCAGAGTTCGCCTGGCCAAAATGTCGAAGCAAATGAGCAACGCGTTCTTGTTTGACATCCATTAACCAAGTGAATAACCGCTCAGCCTCCACTCGAGGCCACTCCGCGATGAACTGCAAATCCCGCCTGAACGGCGGTCGAAATTCTGAATACGTCATGGTGTCGGGATTGTATCAAGCATTCGCACCACAATCCCATTTTCCCGAAGCATGTTAAGCAAGGCGTCATCGGCCCCGAAGTTCTGAGTTCGGCCTTGAAAGAAATGCCACTCGACACGTCGAACTTCCCGACCAGCCTTTAACAGCTCAATATCTTTGAGAACTTGCTCCTTAACTTTTGCAAGGGATTGATATCCCGTCTTGACTTCAATCGCCAAACCATCCGGTGATAAACTGTCGATCTTCCTGCCGCCTCGGGATGTTCGGAGCACTGTTTCCTTACCACCATAGATCTTTCGAACCGACTCTTCAACAGCAGTTGCAAAGGCCCTATTTGCAGGGCCTGTCGCCGTGCTCGGCGTAGCCCGCCGAGCGCTCCGCGCGGCGCGCAATGCGCGTATACCATCGACCGCAAGATCAAGCAGTTTCCCGCCGCTAACTGTGAGGATTACATCGGCCGCAATCGCCAGCCAGCTCTGCTCGCCCTGTGTAGCGCGAACGATGTCCTTTGCGAGCATGATCGCCCCGGCGCCCTGGAGCGCGGTTCCCCCGATGCCAAGAGCCGCGGCGCCTGTCCCGCCCGCTTGTACGGACAGGTAACTGAGCAGGCCGGTTGGGTCGGACGAGGCAACCGCATTGCCTTGATATGCGGCGAAGATGTTCAGCCCATCGGCGTAGTTCGTATGAACATTATGCGATGACAGGGCTGGACTGAAGAGAGACCCTCCGCGCTGCAGCGTATCCAGCGTCAACGCCCCAGTCCCATTCGGATCCCGCTGCATCCAGCTCCCGCGCAGCGGCTCGTACACCCGGTTGTCCGTCAGGCAGATCACACGCGCATCCGCGTGCCGCAGCACCGGCTGCGTCGTGTCCGCGTCGAGCCGGTCGGCGAACAGGCCGTGGTGCCCCAGCCGCAGGCGGAAGTCGTTGTACAGCCCGCCCGGGTTCGCCAGCGCCGTCTTGTCCGCATTGAGGATTTGCCCGAACGGCGTGTACACACGCTGCTCGACAAGATCGCCGACGGCGTCCGTGTACCCCATCACCGTCTGGTTATGAACATCCTGGATCGGCCACGCCTCACGGTCGAACCAGTCGATCGCCACGTGCAGCTCGTTCACCCCGGCCGTCTCGTGCGCGGCCCAGATGTATTCACGCTCCATCCGCGTCTGCGGCGTTTGAGCTGGCGGCGGTGTGCCGAACGGGTCGGCCCACGGCGTCTCCGCGTGGACCGGGTCCGTGAAGACCGCCTGGATCCGGCGGACGCCGTCGTGGTAGTACGTCTCAACCCGCGACAGGCTCGGCTGCGTCGGCCACGGCGCCGATCGCTTGCACAGGCGCCCCAGGGCGTCGTACTGGTAGAACCCCGCGTTGACCGACGGCGGGCTCGCCGCGAAATCAACGTGCGACCACACCCCCAGACGCCCCCACGCGTCGTAGTACCCCTGCAGCCCGTCGCTGTCGGACGACAGCGAACCGATCTCGTCACGCGTGAGCGTGACCGTCGGCTCGCCCACCCCCGTGATCGCGGTGACCTCGTTCCGCGCGTTGACCGTGTCGTCACGCTGCGCCACGATCTGCTGCCACCCCGACAGACCGTCCGGGTCCAGCGCGTGCTCGAACCCGTAGGCCGATCCGGCGCCGATACGATTCCCCACGCTGTCCAGCCCGTACCCGAAACGCTCACGCCGGAACGCCGGCAGCGTCGTCTCGTACGTGCTCGTGTCGAGCGCCCCCACCTCGGCGTCGAGCAGCCGCCCCAGCGGGTCCAGCGTGTATACCGCCGAGTGGACGTTGTCCCGCGACGACGCCCCGATATCTCGCTGCGTCACACGCGTGTGACGCCGGGAGCCCCCCTCGTCGTACCCGTGCTCGTACCGGTGGATCTGCCCGTACACCGGGCTCGCGCACGTCGAGCTGTCGTCGAAGCTCGCTATCTCGTGCGTCCGCACGCGGCCGAACGCGTCGAGCGACCGCGTGTCGCGCAGTGCCTCGATCAGCGTCCCCGGGGCGCACTCCACCGAGCCCAGCAGCGTCCCGATCAGGCGTGATCGCCCGTGGTAGCTGTACGTCGCCACGTGCCCGATCTCGCCGCCCGCCGGCCCCCCGCTGGCCGTCAGCGTCCGCACACGGCTGAGCAGATCATCAACCGAGCCGGACGCGCCGTAGCCGTACGTCACCGTCCGCCCCGGGACCGGCCCCGAGCCCCCCCACGTCCCCATCGATCCCCGGTCCGGGTAGGTGATCGAGGACAGGCGGGCGAAGTTCCCCGAGTCATCCCCCGAGGCCAGCGTGTCCACCTCCCACGCGTACGAGACCGTCGGCGTCGAAGCGTCCACGGATCCCTCGCGGGACTGCGCCTCGTACAGCAGCGCCCCCCAGACGTCGTACGCGAACTCCGACTCGGTCTGGACCGTCCCGCCGGGCGGGGCGTCCAGGCCGTCCTGGCGGTAGGTCGTCGCCCGGGTCATGGCGCCGCGCTCGTCGTGGTCAAACTCGATGCGGTTGTGCGGGCGAGACTCGTCGCTGGTCACCAGCCCCAGGATCGGCAGGCCCGTGTCATCCACGCGCACGCGCGTTAGGTTCCCGTCGTCGTCGTAGCTGTACAGGAACACCACACCCCGCGCGTCGGCCCGCGTCGCCACCTTGCCGTCGGCGAAGTACGTGAACCGCAGATCCGGGAACGCCTGCGAGTCATACTCGCCGGTCGCCGGGTCCGGGTACCACACCGCCAGCGGGAGGTCAGTACGGTGCGAGATCACGACACCCGGCTCGGACACGTACGGGTGCAGAGCCGGGTTGTCGGTCTTGAAGTGCGCCACGGCCTGCGCCATCGTGATCCGCGGCGACACCACCGGGGCGCCGTACATGATGTGCGTCACCTGCAGCGTCCCGTCGGTCGCGCTCCAGTCCGCCCGCCACTCGCCCGTCGGCTCGGCGGACTCGTCGTTGGGCGTCTCCGGATCGTCCTCGTAGGCGAACTCCGTGAGCTGGTGCCCGCCCAGCACCGCGGCGATGTCCGTGACGCGGCTGCCGTCGTACCGGTACGCGGTGGCGCGCTGACGGCCCAGATAGGTAACACCGGCGAGCGTCCCGTCCCCCGTGTAGCCGTCCTCGACCGTCAGGACGAGGCGCCCGTACGCGTCGTGGTAGGAGCGCGTCACGAGGTACTCCTGCGCGAGTACAGGCGTGCCGCTGCCCCCGGACGTATCCACGCAACTGCGCACCGAGAGCGTCGCGGCCATGTTCCCGCGCGCGTCATAGGCGTAGCACCGGATCTGCGCGCGCGCCCGCCCGAACCCGTCAAACTCAAACTCCTCCGGGTAGCTGAAGCCTACAAGCACCTCTCGGCTTTTCTCGGGGATATCGTCCTCGTCCCCGGCGCCACCCTCATCCGCCGCGACAAGGATGAGGTCATCAAGAATCACCGGTGGCGTGTCCGGCCGGAACCCGAGGACCCCGCCCTGAACACCGGGTTGGGCCGCCGGGTCTCTCTCGGCCTCAAGAGACCCATCCTCGGCCCACGAGCCGAGGTCGGCCGTCGCGATCAGACGCCCGTTCGAGTTGTACCAGTTGAAAGTCGTTGAGAGCGTCTTGTACTCATCCCCGAGTGCATCCAGCTCCTCAGGCATCGCCGGGGCGCCATCCAGGCGCTCCCAGGTCTGCACCGCGTCCAGCGTTCCCAGGGGGCCATAGCTGTTCTCGGTGCGCACAATCTCGAGACTGCCCGCCAGCACCACCGATCGCACCAAGCGTCCCTTGGCGTCGTACACGCTCTGGGTCACGTCCCCGTTGGGCGCTTCCGTGCGCACGGGCTTGCCCTGGTGGTTGTACCAGCTCCGCGTCGCCAGCCACTGGGGATAGCTTGAGCTCACGTCGTAGCGCCGCTGCTCCTGAACCTGGCCCGCGTCGTTGTAGATCGTCTCATCCAGCGAGATGAGCGCGACGCCGTCCACCGGGGCGATACCCGCGCTCAGGATGGCTCCGATCGTGGTGTTCCAATAGTCCGCCTCGCCGTTGGAGCTGAGTGCCACGTCCTCAGGGAGAACGTCAGCGTCCGGCACGCCCGAGGGCGTAGGCCCGGCGAAGACAGCGCGCAGGCGTACACGGTCCTGGTTGTCCATCCATGTGCGCACGGACCGGTGCAGTTCAGGTGAATCCGGGTCGGCGATCCGCTCGATATCCGTGTGGATCCGGCGCATGCGCCAGTCGTGCGCATAGACCTCGCCCTGTCCCGTCGCCGAGTCCTGTTCCGCCGAGTACGCGACACCGATAAAGCCGGGGTTGTTGCCCTCCGAGGGCTCGCTGAAATCGGCGTCGTACTGGTCATCGTTCTGCGAGATCTCGCTGAACATCCAGCGGCGGGAGACCTCGCCCGCGTCGTGGACGCCGCGCCCGTAGTGGAGTTTCTCGACGAGCAGCATGTCGTCATTGTCCTGGCCTACGTCGGCTGTACCCCATTGGTGATGAAGATCCGTTGTGCCGCGGAACGTTTTGTGGAGGCGCCCGAGCAGGTCGTGCTTGTTGCGGGTGACCTGGCCGTCGGCGGTGCGTTCGCGGATGACGCTGCCGTAGGCGTCCATGAAGACAGAACTGGCGAGTTGCTCGCCCGGCTGCTCCGGGTTCGTGACGGAAACCCCCGAGAGCCGACCCGAGGTGTCGTACCCGGGCTCGACCTCGGCGACGATCTGGAGGCCGCCGTTGGAGAAGACCTTGTCAAGCTCTGCAGGATCGCCGTTCCACTCGCCGCTGTTGAGCTGCTCGAGGAGGGCGAGCTGAGACTTGACGTAGCTGGCGCCCGAGAAGTCGCTCATCCAGCCGGGCGAGAGGAAGGTCCAGTCTGTGCCGTCAAACTCAACGCCCATCGCGCGGAGTTCCTGGAGGCGCTGGCTGGAGAAGCTGTACTTGATGACGTCACGCCGTCCGTCGGGGTGGACGACCTTGGTGGGGCCGAACTGGCCGTACTCGCGGAACGTGGTTTCCTGGAGTGGGGGCGCCTCGGCCTTGCGAGCAAGACCATCGAGCATCCCGACCGCATTAAGGATCGGTTGACGGAATGCAGCGTAGTCTGCAAAGTCATCTTGCACAGTGCCCGAATCGATGATGAGATTGGGCGGCTTGAAGTTGCCAACTCCCGCGGTGTCAAGGTCAACGATCTCGATATTGACGCGACCCTGGCTGTCATACCCGGTGTAGTCGATGAAGATCTCATCGTCTGGATCGGGACTCCCGAACGGGTCTTGCATCGAGCCGTACGAGCGCCAGACCAGCTTCCCTTCCGTGTCGTAGTCCTCGCGGACAAACGAGCGGTAGAGGGAGCCATTGCTCTCCTTGAGATATCTGGGACCGGCTGAGATTTTCCTCTCCAGTGGAGGCTTCTCATCGGCGTCAGGTGTTCCGCTGCCGTTTGCGTCGTGATCCGCCGCGTTCCAGTTGTGGAACTCATACCGATAGTCGTTCGCGCCGACTCTTTCACGGGCGTAATCGTACTGAGATACCTGCTCAAGCAGACCATCACGAAAGAGCTCATCATCCTCTGCGCCATCTGCGGCTTCGAAGTAACTCAGTTTGTTCAGCAGGACATCACCCTCGACTCCGCCGCCGGGATCTGCGGACCCGCGCTTGAGCCAGAGCTCGGCCACTTCTGTGCCGATCTCCTTGATCGGTTCGTCCGGGTCGAATGGGGTCTGATCCGAATAGACGTAGCGATAGCAGAGGCCCTCTTCACCGGCGTCAACGCCGGTGTCCGGGTCATCGGTTGCGGCAGCTGCCCAGCCGAGTGTGCGCCGTTCAATCAGCCTGCCCCATTCGTCGTACTTATACGCCTCGGCCAGGTGGGGCGAGTTCTCTTCGAAGCCGCCGCCCGACCATGTTCGATCGGTCAGCACAAGCCCGGCAGGATTCATGGAGACAACACGCCGGCTGATCCACGGCTCCGGGTTCGCGTAGTCGATCCCGCGCCCCGGTTCGATCGAGTTCTTGAGCACGGCGTCCTCGATGGATTCGTACTCGTCGATGACCGTGAACCACATCGGCATGCCAAGCGGGATGGTCTGCGCCCGCGCGGACTCGTTCGTGAGCGTTATCGAGGGGTCAAGATAAATTCCGTCATACTGGGTGGACGTGAACCGGAACGGATGGTGGTAGATCGATCGGGACACGGAGGTTTCCAGCATGTTGGCCGATTCGATCACCACCTCCGGGCCGGGATTGGCGCCGATTATCGGGTTGCCTTCGTATTCGAGATCGGCTGTGGACATCTGACGCCAGGAGTTCGGGTTGCCCGCCGGGTATGTCTCGCCGTCAGGGACCCGGATGTACCGGTACACGCGGTAGACGCGTTTGGAGTCGTCGGGACCAACCCCGCAGTACAGGGCGGCCCCGTCGGGCAGGAATCCGGTCTGATAGGGCGCGATGGAGCCGCAGTCATCCTCGAACGCAAGCGTCTCGGACGGCGTGCCGGCGCCGAAGTAGGCGTTTCTCAGTCGTTCTCGGAATGGGCTTACACCGTTCGAGTCACTGTGGTAGGCGGCCCAGCTGATAGGGTATGCGGCGTTTGGATAGGCGCCCGATCCGGCGGCGTCATTGAAGCGATACGGCTGGTTCCACTGCAGCAAGGACGTATCAAAGAGCGACCACAGGGAGCGGTTCATGATCTGTGTCTGGCCGGTCTGTGGATCCTGCTCGCGGACGGGCAGCTCGTCCCAGTCGGCCCTTCCGACCAGGGAGTTGACGTAGGCGTTGACGCCGACCTGATGATCGGGGCGCGCCTCGACGAGGCGCCCGACCGTGTCGGGCCGAAGCGCCGCCTTGAGTCGGCGGTGTACGAACCGCGCGATGTCCAGAGTCCCGAAATAGGGTGTGTGGATATAGCCGCTGGGCGTATGCGAGCCGCTGGCGAGCCGCGTGTAGTCCGTTTCCTGGTACCGATAGAGCCAGTAACGGGTGTCCATGCCCTGCATGAGATCCTCGGGATCGACCGCCGTGGAAACCGCCGCTTTGACGAGATACGGAGCCATGCGATCGCGGAATCTCGCCTGCCGAGGAGCCCACCCGGTGTCGTAGAGCGGGATTGAGCCGGCGGCATATCGGTAGTAATCTTCCGCATTGGAATACACGACCGTGTCGACCCCGTTCGACGCCGTATATTCGCCGTAGCACTCGGGTTCCGAGTAGCTATAGCGAAGAACATGCGACCAGTCAGACGGTACGTTGGCCCAACCCTGGGGATCTCCGCCGTGGGCGGTTGGGCCGATGACGTCATCCTGCCAGTCGAGCGGGGTGGGCGGCAACGACGGATCACCCACAGCCTCCAGCGGGCGGGCCACGATCACTGAGTACTGGTTGTTAATCGTTTCATCCGTATCCGGCGCCGCGAAGATAAAGAACGGTTCGATTGTATTCTCGTCGATCGCATGCGTTGGCAGGATGAGGTCACGGGTCACATCTTGCGCGACGAAAGTACTGCCCTCGTACACCAAAACTGAGTGCACCATCGGCGCAAACGACTCGTGCCCCCAATAGTCAAGGTCGTCGGCGTCGTCCCCAGAAACCAGACCCTTATTGCCCTGCGTGAAAGCACGGTACGTATACAGCAGCGTCCATGCCGGGTCGGTCTGCCCCGCGGCGAAGAGCTGGACCCGTTCGATCATGCCTTTGAGATGGCACTTCTGCTCGCACTCGAGGCAGCCCGCAGTGTTCTGATCCGCCGGATCACGCTCACGCGGCGCGTGCCCGTCGGCGTATGTCATTTTTACGGTGTTGCCAGCGCGATCCTCGATTGAGGTGACAAGTCCATAGTACGGTGCTCCCCGACCGACCGGCATACTCGCTTGTGGATCCCAGTACGGTGCTGCGTGCTGGGACGGGGGATAGTCCTCGTAGTACGGCCTGATGGTGTAGATCACGGAGCGGTTGTGCAGCAGCACCTTGAACTCGCTCGGGGGTGTAATCCACGTCGTGTTCAAGCTGTCCCACGTCCCACCGCTGTGGAGCAGCACCGCGTCGAACTGAGGCGGCGCGATGTAGGCCACTTGGCCGGGTCCGAGTTCTACTTGTTCGAATGGGATCGCGTGGTGGGCGTCCGGTAGGAAATAGCAGCGAGGAGGGCTCCCGTCGGTATTGAGCGCATCCGCCGCAGACACCACCCCCAGCCACGCGGCGTCGAAGAGGAACAGCGGGTTCTCCCCCGCCACCCAGCCCTGCCCGTACCAGTCCCAGTAGGTCCGATCAAGCGTTGGACTCCTGAACCCATCCCCGACAGACGAGTACCCGACCGTAGGATGCTCCGAATACGTGCGCACTTGGCGATACACCGCGCCGCCGAACGGGAGCTCGAGGTCGACCTCGCGCACGAGCGGCTGGCCCGTGATCAGATCGAGTTCCCCGACCGCCGGGCGTTCGGGGTAGTACCGGCCCTCGACCTGCGGGCTTCCGGCCGGGACGAGCGGCGAGGTCGAAGCGTGAACATTCGTGGAAATCGGCGGGTAGTCGCCCGGCCCCACACCCCAGCCGAGGTCGATTCCTCGCGCGAATCCGATGTCCCCATACCAAGGCTCGGCTGGTATAGACCCGTCCGAGGGCTCATACGCGTTCGCGTAACACCTAGACAGATACGCTCCGAAATACTCGCAGCAGTCACCGATGCCCGTGCCCTGCATGTCGCATGGGAACTGCCCCCATGAGTTTGCCCAGTCATCGTCGTCTTCGCTGAGTCCGTGGTACTCACTGGCAATCTGATGCCCAGAGTCGTCACAGATTGCGCCCTCATCAGACGTGCTTGGTCCCAGTTGCGGCCAGTTGTAATCCGTCCCGGTTGGCCATGGCTGCGCGGCAGTTGCCGACAGAGCAGACCACGCGCACGCCGCGCTAACCGCGATCAGTGATGAGTATTTGGCTGCAACTCCCATCGACGTATGGCGCATCAGGAATCCCTCTCGCTAAGCAGATCGGATCGGCAATTGTCAACGTAGCCCGGCGAACGTCTGTGCAATGCAGCACGGTGATACTGAACTTTTTTCTCAAGGTCAATCCGCACGATCGCTGTGGAAACACACACCCCCCAAACGGAAAGGGGGTTTGAGAGACAACGGTCACCCACGGCGCTGGCCCTCGCCGGGGCACTATTCTCGATCCAATCTGCAGGTCTGATGACGTGAGCTGCCAAGCAACGTCTGCACAGACAGAACCGCGTTCGCCGGGATCCGAAGTCGAGATCGGCTTGCCTGAGTTCCTGAGCAGAATCCACATTGAGGCCCGTGTTGCATTTGGCGAAGCCCCCGGTAGTCTGTCCTGCTTTGAGCCGTGACGCAGACCCGGCGTCACTGCCGAGTCGGATGCGGTGAGGTACACAGACGCAACGGGGGTCTCCATGATTCCGCGCAAACTGCCCTTGCTTGTCCTCTGCTCAGCGCTTCTGGCGTCGCTTTCTCTCGCGAACCAGCCTTCGGGGTCTGCCAGGGTCCAGGTCCAAGGCAATCTCTCTCTTGCACGCCTTGTTGATCTTGTGTCTGAGCAGCTCTCGCTCACCATTGCCTACGAGCCAGGCCCGCTTGAGCGTGTCCAGTTGCGGGTTCACACTCCCGAGAATATTGGCAGCGCAGAGCTGTGGTTTCTCACGAACGAGCTTCTTGTTGCGAATGGATACACGAGCGTACGAAGAGACCGGGACGAGAGCCTGGCGCTTGTACGACTCCAAGACGCCGCGAGCGCAGCCCGTGTAGAGTCTTACACACGTCAAGAACTTCCCCCAGGGTTCCAGAAGGTTGCCGTGCCGGTGCAGCATGTTCAGGTTGACCGAGTCATAGACGCTGTGAGACCGTTCCTTTCTGAGCACGGAACCGTGTCCGTGTTTGACACGACGTCGATCGTTGTGGCGGACCTGACGGAGCGCCTTGACGCGCTGGGACCGATTCTCGAGCGTGCCGACGCGCCCACGCAAGCACCTAGCTCACGAGTCGTTCGCCTTGCTCACGTCGGAGCGGCAGACGCGATCCGGCTCGTCCAGAGCATCCGCGCGAGCTTCGTAAGAGTCGGCGCCGGATCGACGCCCGGCGAACTCGTCCACTTGGCCGACAGTCGAACGGTGCTCATTATCGCTCCAGAGCGAGAACTCGACGGCTGGGAGGCGCTGCTTCGGTCTGTCGATCAGATCGAGACGGCCGAGACTCATCACTACACGCCCCGCCATTTCGGGCTTGACGAAGTCGCTGACCTGCTCGGTCAGACCTTCGGCTCCAATGAGGAGGCGCCCTGGGATATGGTGGTCGACCGTCTGACCGGCTCGCTGTTGATCACGACGACAGCATCTGAGCATGGACGTGTACAGGCGCTGCTTGATCGTCTCGCAAATGCGCCAATCGAGGCCCGCCGTCCCATGCGTTCATTCGTGATCCGTAATCGCAGTGTACTCGATGTCAGAGGCGTTCTCGACAAACTCCTTGATGCGGGAATTACGGAGGATGGCGTATCGGATGCGACTATCGATGTGCGTTCCGTCGGTGCGCAGCGGACACCTCGCTCATCTGCTCGGGGCGTCGTGCAGCATGGGAACGGCGCTGGAGTTTCTGCGCCTGCCGGGCACGATCTCGTTATGACAGTCGATGAGGGTACGAACACACTCATCGCCATCGGCCCACAGCGTCAGCTCGATCAGATCGCGGCCTTGCTTGAGATCATCGATGTTCGCCAGTCCCAGGTTATGCTTGAAGTGCTGCTGGTATCGCTGACGGAGGGGCAATCCCAGGACCTTGGCATTGAACTCGCTGGGCTCATCTCGGCACAAGGCACTCAGATTGCTCTCGCGTCTCTCTTTGGGATCTCAGGCATCCTGCCGTCTGACACGACCGCGGCCGTTGGTGGTGGATCGGGCGGTACGGCGGTGATCCTGGATCCGGGGGATTTCAGCGCAGTCATTCGAGCTCTTGAGACCGTAAACGACGGGCGATCGCTGTCGATACCACGCATCCTCGTCAACAACAACGAGAGTGGCAGTTTCAACTCTGTCATCCAAGAGCCGTTTTCGAGTACAAACGCATCGGACACCGTGGCGACGACGAGCTTCGGTGGAACCCAGGACGCGGGCACAACTGTCTCAATCCGCCCGCAGATCGCGGAGGGGGATCATCTGGTGCTTGAGTATTCGGTCTCCCTCAGCTCGTTCACGGGCGAATCGGCCGATCCCTCTCTTCCGCCGCCGCGTCAGCAGAACAACCTCTCGAGCGTGGCAACGATCCCGGACGGGTACACGATCGCCGTGGGGGGCATCGAGCTCACCACCGAGGCGGAAGCGGTCAGCAAGACGCCGATTTTGGGTGACATCCCAGGCCTCGGGGCGCTGTTCCGCAGCACTTCAACCTCCGCGAGCAGATCTCGGTTCTATGTGTTTATTCGGGCATCCGTGCTCCGCCACCAGGACTTCGAAGATCTCAAGTACGCCAGTGATCAGAACGCCGCGGAAGCAGGGATCGACGCCGGTTGGCCGGAGGTTCAGCCGCGGGTGATTCGTTGAGCGTTCTCGGCAAGCCAGTTCGTTTCGCGTCGATCACGGACGAGGCGAACGCAGGTCCGTCCGAGGAGTTTCTCAGCTCCATTCCTCGGGACTTCGCTCGACAGCACCTCCTGCTCTCAGCGGGACGGAACGGTGAAGTCGAGCAGCTCTTGATCACGCAGCGGAGCAGCCCAGCGGCCATCTGGAATGTCGGCGTGAGACTCGGAGTTGACATCGCGACCAGTCTGGTGGACCCCGAAAGCCTTGCGCGCCGGATCGACGATGCGTACGCCGCATCGGCAGGGCACGCGCATCAAAGCAAAGTCGCTGACGAACAGAACACGGCGCCGGCTGACCTCGATAGCCTGCTTGCGGAAGCGGATCGTGATCTTCTCAGCACGGAGGGCAAGGGGCCCATCGTCAAACTGGTTGACGCACTGCTCTTCGAGGCTCAGGGACAGCGCGCAAGCGATCTGCACATCCAGCCGCTCGCGGATCGCACGCTCGTTCGTTATCGAGTCGATGGCGTGCTTCACGTCGCTCGGGAGTTGCCGCCATCGATCACGCAAGCGGTGACAAGCCGTGTGAAGGTGATGGGGCGGATGGATATCGCCGAGCGGCGCATGGCTCAGGACGGGCGGGCAACCGTAAAGATTGGCGCGGGCGACTCAGCTCGATCGATTGATCTTCGCATCAGCACCCTGCCGACCAGCTATGGGGAACGTGTGGTTCTCCGGTTACTCGATACTGATCGAGGACTTCGCCTGGCGCGCCTCGACCAGATTGGAATGCCTTCTTCCGTTCGCACCGCGTACGAGCTCGCGACCAGCCGCGCCAACGGAATCGTGCTGCTGACAGGGCCGACAGGATCCGGGAAGACGACCACGCTGTATGCCACGCTCCGCTGGCTCGCCGCTCGGGGGCTCGCAGGCGGCGAGCTGAACGTGATGACGATTGAGGACCCGATCGAATACGAGCTGTCAACCACCGGGGTTGCGATCAGCCAAGCCCAGGTCAACACGAAGAAGGGTGTGACATTCGCGACCGGTCTACGCCACATCCTCCGGCAAGACCCGGACGTAGTTATGGTCGGTGAGATCCGAGATTCCGAGACCGCACGGACAGCGATCCAGGCCTCACTCACGGGCCACCTCGTGTTCTCGACCCTCCACACGAATGACGCCGCGAGCGCCGTCACCAGGCTCGTTGATCTCGGGGTAGAGCCTTATCTCGTCGGCTCATCTTTGACGGCCGTCCTGGCTCAGCGGCTGGTTCGCCTCATCCACGCCGAGTGCTCCGGAAACGGATGTGCCGGGTGCCTCGAGTCCGGTTTCAGAGGCCGCACAGGCCTCTTTGAGCTGCTCACGCTCGATGATCACATGCGTGCACTGGTCACCTCAGGCGCTTTGGCTTCGGATCTCCGTCGGGCCGCCAAGCAGCGCGGTATGCGGTCTCTGCATAATGAGGGTGAGAGGCTTGTCGATGAGCACATCACATCGCGCCTTGAAGTTGAGCGTGTTACCACGGACTTTGAGACCAATCTCGTTGGGGGATCGCAGTTATGACCGTCTGGCGATACACGGCGATCCCGATGGAGGGCGCCGGCGCATCTCGACAGCGGGGAGAGCTGGCCGGGGAGACGCCAGCCGATGTCCGTGCCGCGTTGCGCCGGATCGGTCTGCAGGTAGTTGATCTCCGCCCGGTTCGGCGCCCGGCGAGAGGTGATCAGTCCAAGCAGCTTGCTTCTGCGCAAAGTGCATGGCATCGACATCTCCGCTCTCGGCGCCGCCCGGCAGTTGGTGAGCTGTACGACTCGCTGGCAACGATGCTCGACGCAGGGATCCCGTTACTGGAGGCGGTCTCGGCGGTTTCTGGAGGAACGGCGTCTCGCTCATCGAAACTGCGGGCGATGCTGTTGGAGCTTCGCGAGACTCTCCGGGCTGGGGCCTCGCTCGCGAATGCAATGCGAGATCATCCTTCGTGGTTCAGCGCCGTTGAGATCGAGATGGTGCGATCTGGACAGCATTCGGGGGAACTGGCATCAGTTCTCCGGGTGCTGGCCGAACGAAATGAGCGGTCTGGCGAGCTCTCGGGAAAGCTTGCCGCCGCCCTCGCCTACCCGGCGATTGTCTCGGCTGTGGGCGTCGGTGTGGTGATCTTCCTGAGCACGAAGACCCTTCCCGACCTCGTATCCATCCTCGATGACGCTGAGATTTCGACCCCGGCACTAACCGCCGGTGTTATGGCGGTCGGCCAGTCGCTCATCAAGTACGGCTGGGTCGGGATCCTGGCGGTCCTCTTGATCATTGTGCTCTGCATGTACGCGTGGGTTTGTGGTCAGAGGCAAGGGTCATTGAGCCTGCCCTGGATACACCGCGTCATACCGCGAGTCATGAGACAGGGGGCCGTGGCTGAACTGATGCTCGCGTTGGCTGAAATGGCCCGGACCGGAGTACCGATCGTCGAGTCGCTCCGGGTTCTCGCGCCGGCCAGCAATGGGTTCGGACGCAGCGTACTGCGGCCAATGCTCGAGACCGCCGCTGACCGAATCGAACGCGGGGAGTCGCTCTCCGCATCGCTCGACAGTCCAAGATGGTTTGACGAGGAACTGCAGCGTCTAATCGAGATCGGGGAGACAAGTGGTGAGCTGCCCGAGGTTCTCGAGAGAGTCGGTCAACGGCAGCGCCGGGCAGCGAGAAGGGCAATCGACCGATTGGCAACCATGCTCGAACCCGCGGTCATCCTGATCCTCGCTGTTCTGGTTGGGCTCGTCGTGCTCTCGGCCATCCTGCCGCTGGTCCGTCTGCAGGAGGTGATTGGATGACACAACGAACCCGTTCTCGGCCAAGACCCGATGGCTTCAGTGCCAGGGGGATGACGCTCGTTGAGGTGCTTGCCGTCGTGGTCATCCTCGGGCTCATTGCTGGCACGCTCGCCGTCGGATTCTCCGGCGCTTTCGGGAAGGGCAAGCGAGAGCTGGCGAAGACGAGCATCGGCATCTGCGCCCAGCATGTCGAGGCGTACCGCATCGAGCACGACGCCTGGCCTGACGCCTCGATCGGGCTCGCGGCGCTCTCCGATGGACACGCGGCGCCGACCGACGCCTATTACCTCAAGCCCGATCAGCTGCTCGATCCCTGGAACAATCCTCTGGTCATTGTCGTGCCCGGCCCGAACGGACATCCCTATGAGATCCTCACCTACGGCGCCGACGGCCAGCCGGGGGGGCAGGGAGAGGCCGCCGATCTCACCTCGATCAACCTGCGCAAGAACGACTAGCTATGGGCGACCATCGCAATACACTTCGGGCCTTCACGCTCATTGAACTCATGGCATCGATTGCGCTGCTGGCGTTGATTGCGTCAATATGCGCGATTGGCCTTGCCTCGACTGGAGACGCGGCTGCAACCGAGCGTGCCATCGCGGCCGTGCTGGACGCTGACCGGTCAGCTCGCCAAATCGCCAACGAGTCTGGACCAGTTCGCCTCACGGTGACAGATGGGCATACGCGGCTCACACTGGCTTTGGTTGTCGAGGAATCCGGCGTTCAGGAGATCGACCTGCCCCCCGGGATACTCGTCGACCTTCTCAGTTCCGATGCGGAGCTGCCTCTCCAAGCTGTCGCGTATGACGGCCGGGGCCGGTGCACTGATTTCCGCGTCCGGGTTCGGTCTGGCGAGCGTATGCGAGCCTTGCAGATCGCCGGCCTCACTGGCTGGGCTGAGCAACTGGGGAGCCCCATCCGATGAGGCGATCTCAAGGTATGACCCTGATCGAGGTCCTCGCGGCAACCGTCCTGCTCGCCATGATCGTAGCCGTGTGCCTTCCCATGCTCATCGGAAAGGCTCGCTCCGACGCGACTCAGACAGACATCACCCTTGAAGAACTCGCGCTTATCGCAGACCGTGCGCTCAGTGACCCCGCCGCATATGGTCTCGGCCCTGCGAATGGGACAGTATTGATAAACGGCCCACGCCTACAGGTGATCTCGCCATCGACACCCGCCGACATTCACCTGTGTGTGCTTCACCCGACATCGCCTGAGACTGGCCATGTTTGGGTGGTCTTTCTGTCCGGGGCCACATCAGTGTCCCGGTGGCTGAGCATTGAATCGATCGGAGTTGCACCTTGAATCGGCGCGGTCTCACACTCTTGGAACTTCTTCTCTCCTTGGCCTTGCTCAGCAGCGTTACGCTTGCGTCTGTCGGCTGGACAACGACAAGCGTTGACGCGAGCCGGGAGATCGATGCTCGGGCTCGCTGGGAAACGGCCGCGAGAGCGACGCTTGAGATCATCGCTCAAGACCTCGCTGCAGGCGACCGCTCGCGTCGACGGATCGACGGAGAACGGAATCCAACCTGGATCACTTCTGAAGGCTCGAGTCTCGCTGTAGTTGTGCGGGCGGCGCCATTCTCTGAGGATGTGCTTGCCATCTACACTCTCAACCAGGGGGCGAGCCAGCTAAGCCGGTCTCAGCCTTCACAGAGCAGAACCTCCGAGAATGACCGCCTGCTGCTGGGCGATGTAGCGGCGTTCGAAGCTCATCTGACACCAGCATCACTCGAATCAGACATGCCGGCGCATCTCGACTCCCGAATCGAGTCTCACGCTGGCTGGACGGTATCCCGAGTGTTCTGGATCCGCGATCGGCGCCAGCCATGACCCCCACGCAACCATATCCTCGCGGAGCCGCGATGTTAGTCGTGCTCACGGCCCTCGTGCTCACGACGACGGCGGCGACTGTTGCCGTGCGAGCCAGGATCTCCTCACGACTCTCTGCTTCAGTTGATCACCGTAGTCGCATCGCTGCCGATCTGCTTGATGCAAGCCAACCGCCAATCGAGCACTGGCTCGCCCACCGGTCGGCGCGGCTCGTTCTTTCCCCTGACACGATCGAGCCGAGCACAACTGTGCTCCATGACCAGTGGACTGCCGGCGCGAACTCCTGCGAACTCCGCATCACTGCGTGGGACCAGTGCGGAATGATCCCAATATCAGCTCTCGCGCAGGGACACCGATTGGGCCATACGGCGTCGTCTAGAGCAATCGAGCGCGCTCGCGATATTCCTCGCGAATGGCTAGATCATCCAGGCCTTGACATGCTCCAGAATGATGACGATCTCATCTTTCCAGTACCGAGAGCGACTACGCCAACCCTGTACGGATCCGACAACCCCGTTCCCCAACGGATCCGACCTCTAAACCAGAAAGAGGTCATTGCCTTGGGCGCTCTCCTGGCGACGCACAACCCACCGACCCAGGTCCGCTCGCGACGCGGGGCACCTCCGATCTGGCTCAATGTCAACACAACTCCGGCTCCCCTTCTGCAAGAAGCCTTGCGGCTCGCCGGGCTTGGCGGTCTGGACGCGGCCCTTGCCGCCCGCGCGGACGGAACTGGCGTCGCGCTCAACGCGCTCATCCCGATCGGCGACGCGCCCAGTACCGCCCCGATCCGCTTTGTCACCTCGAGTCCATCATGGGCATTCCGAATCGACATCCGCGTCGGTACCTTGAGACGGAGCTGGTGGGAGGTTTGGACAAACACATCGAGCAACTGGGAGGCGGTGCAACGCCTTGCGATCATCGACTGATCCAATCAAGATTCTTCAACGCCTTTTGCGCATCACATGGGCGGTCGGCTGCGCTGCTCTTGCACTTTGCGCATGGTTTGCTCTCTCCGCCCCGAGTCCGTCCGAGATCCAGATCTCGAACATCCAACCAGTACTGGACATTGGTCTCGAACAAGCACCGCCCCCCGTACTCAGTATGACGGGGTTTGAGCGGGCGGTATTGTGGGCCGAGCCTGAGACGACTGCGGATTCGCTGCCCGAGAGTCCAGAAGAGCAGAAGTCTGTGGCTCCACCTGTTCACCTAGAACTTCTCGCCTTGATCACCGAGTCCGATCCTGAGAGCGGAGAGATGATCCGGTCAGCCGCGATCTACGACCCGCAGGCGGATCGCGTCTGGATCGTCAACTCGGGCGAGCGAGCCGGGCGGCACCGCGTTACCACCATCGAGCATGATCGTGTGCTTGTTGATTCCGATGGACAGCAGACGGCCCTGCCGCTTTCCCCCGATCGGTCCGATGGCTCCGAGGCGCCTGACGCGTGAAGCAAGTCCACACCCATCCCGAGCATTGTGATACTCGGCTCCCGCCCAACATGTTCTATTGGGCTATCCTCGACACCTCAGGCCTCCCGGCACCGGGGATTCGCCCCTCGACCCGTGTCCAGCGACTTGGATACTTGTTTGAATCGATACTGCCAGAGCCGACTGAGTCCGTCCACGCCGTCTATCTTCCGATTGCTGCCGGGCATGTGCTCGCGTGCGCTTTGCCGCGCGATCGGCTTTCCGACCGGCATGAGGATGCGATCTCGCTCGGACCTTTAGAGGCGCCTCCGTTCATCCTGGAATCGCTGGCGAACGAGCACAGAGCCCTCGATGCAAGTGGATTCATTCGATCGATAAACCTGCTCACTGGCGAATACGAACCGCCGGCGGTTCTCAGGGCAAAGTCCCGCTGCTCACTGCATGTCGTCATGATCCTCACACTATGCACCCTGCTCATCACGATCGGCCTTGAACGACGCACGCAATCCTCTCGCTCCTCTGTCATGGATATGAATAGTCATATTCAGACTCTGTACGATCTGGCTCTGGGGGATGCCACTTCCAATGGCCAGGATCCAGCCGCTCGGCTCCTCTCGGAACTGCGCCGCATGCGGGCCGCTTCCGACTCCCGAAATCAACTGCAGACCCCACCAGACGTTTCGATCGCGCTTGCCTCCATTCTTGAGCGCTGGCCCTCCGTGGTGGCTGCGCAGACGAGCAACGTCCATCTCACGGGTGATCGGGTCATGATCACGGCTCTTCTCCCCAATACCACCCAGGCAGAACAACTCGAACGCTCGATGAGTGAGGTTGACGGGTGGACGATCGGCCAACGCACGTTCCGACCGGCTCGTGATGGCGTTGAACTCCGACTCCCTCTCGTGCCAATCGAGGAGGGCACGCCTTGAGATTCCGACCCTCAAGCGCGATCGCCGGCACGGCCGCTCTCTGCTTTGTCGCCCTGCTTCTTGCGTGGGGCCGGTTCAAGGCGGCCGATCAAAGTGCGAGCTCTGCCAGAGCCCGACTCAGCAGAGTCTCTGCAAACGTCATTGAACTCGAGACTCTTCGGGCCGAACTTCCACCGGTAATGCCGAGCGACAAACCGCATGGCTTCTTGGTCACACATCTCCGAGAGTCGCTTCAGCGTGCAGACTTGGCCGGAGTGCAGATTAAGCAGATCACCCGCCCTGGTGACCGGGTCGCTCAGCGACCGGGAACATCCGGTGACAACGCTCTTGTCTCTCTACGATCTGAAGTGATCGTGCTTGAGTCGCTTACCACATCCGAGCTGGGGCAATGGCTTCAGGACTGGCGGCAGCATCATGCAGAATGGACGCCGTCACAGATCAGCATGAACGCGATCAGAGGCCGGACTCAGTTGAGCGGAGGTTACTCCGTGACCATCCACATGACAACGCTGTTTAGTAACCACCAACCGCCGGGGCTCAATCCGTGATCACCACCACGCAAACATTCCTATTATTGCTCGTCGTGTTCGCGGCTGGATGTCGGCCCGATGTCAGACACGACGGTCCCTACCGTCCTCAATCTGTTCAATCTCGAGACTCACTCGAAGCGCAGCGTCTGACTCAGATCGCCGCTGATCTCGTAGAGTCGGATCCGACCGAGGCCGAGCGAGTCCTTCGGCAGGCCCTGGACCACGACCTGCACCACGGGCCGGCGCACAATAATCTTGGGATCATCTACCTCAGCCAGGGCCGTTTGTACGACGCCGCGGGTGAGTTCGAGTGGGCGCGAAAGCTGATGCCCGGCCATCCTGATCCGAGAGTTAATCTCGGGCTCACGCTGGAGCGGGCGGGCAGGATGGGCGAAGCGATTGACGCCTATGAAGCGGCGATCGAATCGCGCCCGGCACACCTCCCGGCGATCCAAGCTCTCGCCCGATGCCAGCTCAGACATAATCGAGTCGATTCTCAAACTCCCGCTCTCCTGGGCGACATCGCGTTACGCGGAGACCCAGGATGGCAGATGTGGGCGCGCAAGCAACTGGCCAGAATGGCCGAGTGATGCAACTGATTCTTGGTTGCCTCAGCTTGGAGCTGAGCGACGGGCCAGCAGTTTGTTGGGCTCCGCCAGACGCTGTTTGCAATGCCGCGGAACAATGCCGCGGCCTCACTGCGATCACCGGCGAGAGCAACTGCGGGTCTCCGCCGAGAGAACGGCGCCTGATCGCGATCCTGGGCTCAGTCTCATCGGCCTCCATACATCGAGTTGGCATGAGAGAGCATGTACCCCGGGCCGCCTCCCCCCGCTCCAGTTCCGATCGCTCGTCATCCAGAATGCGATCGCGCGGGGACAAACGCCATCGTCGGAATAGAACGCTCGCAAGTCTTGGACTCGAGATGCCAGATCCAGCAGCACGATGAACCCGATCGCGATCCTGAACACCGCGAGTGATCGGAGGTCGGGGGTGAACGGGTAAGCAACGGCTCGCGCAACTTTGCGGGGAATACGAAGCGCAGTTGTGCTGCTTGCTCTTACGACGAGAACTCTCATTGTCTCGAGCTAGCTCGTCTTCTGAGATGCCGAGATGAGTAGTCATCTGCGCTACCGATTCTGTTGCCCAGGTGCGTATGGCAGCATGTACATACTTCGAGGGAGGCAAGCGCAATCTCGAGTGGCTGCGGACTAAACCCTGTCCATATGAACCCACAGACCGGGCAAACCGCCACAGTTCTTTGGTAGTGCGAAGGCGCGTCTGCTCCTCAGAAAGCGTGCCTCAACGACGTGCTCAATAAACTCAGTCGATTGCATCCGCCGGCTTGTCCCAAACTCCAGCATCACCGAGCGCATCCCGCGTTACCCGCGGATTACACCAGACCCGCTCGTGTCCGGGCGCCGCGAAGTTACGGGCACCCAGCCCCGAACGCGCTCAGGTACGCGATGACATCGCTGAAGTCGAGCGCCCCGAACGGGGCGGCCAGATCCGCGGCCGCGCCCGACTCACCGAACGCGACGAGGAACGCGACGACATCCGAGAAATCCAGCGTGCCGAACGGCTCGGCCAGGTCCGCGTCGCCGCAGCCCGTCGCCAGAGCCTCGAGCTCGAACCAGTTGTAGTTGAACCCGTCGCCCGCGGCGCCGGCGTTGATCGACCGGATGATCTGCGGGCCGGGCGCCAGTTCGACCTGCGTCTCGATGGTGGTCCAGTTCTGCCAGCCCCCGGTGGCGCCAAAGCTGAGCACGCCGCTGATGTCGGCGCCGTCGGACTCGAAGCGGAGGGCGCCGCCGGTGGTTGGTGAGGCGACGCGCGCGCGCAGGGTGTAGGTCCCCGGGCTGGCGACATCGACGCTGTACTCGAGCCATTCGCCCTCGCACAACCAGCCGATGTTAAACCCGCCCTCGGTCGAAGCCTCGATATCGACGTCCGAGTCGGGGCGGTAGGCGCCGCCGTTGTTGCCCGCGTCACAGTCGTTGAACGCCTCGCCCGGGTAGCCCTCGTCGAAGTCCTCGGCCTCGACGCGTCCGGGGACGGCGTGCGCGGCTCCGGCGTACGCCGTCTGCCGCTCGCGGTAGACACGGACCCAGTCCACGACCATCTGCTGCGGGAAGGACGCGGTCCCGTCCGGATCGCCCGGGAACTGCCCGCCGACCGCGACGTTGAGCAGGATGTGGAACGGAGAATCGAACGGGGCGCGGGGGTTGCCCGTGGCTTCGGAGCTGAACCAGGCGCCGCTGGTGACGGTCCGGTAGACCTGCCCGTCCACGGACCAGCTGAAGGAATCCGGGTTCCAATCGACGCTGTAGATGTGGAAGTCCTGCGAGAAATCCGTGCCGTCCTGGAGCGTGCCGCCAGCGCTGGTGTTGTTGGGCCAGGGCGATCCGAAGTGGAGCGTGCCGTGGATGCGGTTCATCTGGTTGACCGACTCCATGATGTCAATCTCGCCGCTGGAGGCCCATCCGCCGTAGGGCGAGTTGGTGGGCAGCATCCAGAACGCGGGCCAGAGGCCCTGCCCCTTGGGGAGCTTCATGCGGGCCTCGATGCGCCCGTAACGGACATCGAAGCTGCCCAGCGTCCGGATCCGCGCGGAGCTGTATGGGGCGCCGCCGAACGGGATCTGCTGCGCGACGATGTGGAGCTGGCCACTGTTGGTAAACGAGTTGAATATCTGGTCGGTGTAGTACTGCTGCTCGTTGTTGCCCCATCCGGCGGGGAGGCCGTACGCCTCGCCCCTGCCGATCTGGTGCTCCCAGATGTTTGTGTTCAGCGGGGCATCGAACTCGTCAGCCCAGACCAGCTCGAGCTGAGCGTGGGCTGCGGGCGCGATCGTCAATGACGTGAACGCGATCAGGCTGCGGAATCGGGCGGCGTGAGTCATGGTCCGGGTCCTTGGTCTGGCCTGTGCTGCTCAGTCGTTCTTGAGCACTCGGAAGGGAAGGTTGGCGGTCCCGACGCCCCCGGCGTCGTCGTACGCGAAGACAAAGACGCGGTACGCGCCGGGCTCTCTGGGCGCCTCGATCACGGCGCTGTTCTCGCTCGCGGAGATCAGGCGGTCAGGGATCGCCTGGGGTGCTCGTTCGGAATCGCCGCCGGAGCGGCGGTCTGTTGTCTCGGGGATGACGCGCCACTCGATCCGCACGGGGTCGCCGTCGGGTTCGGTGATGTCCGCCTCGAGCGTGATCTGCGCTCCCGGACGGACACGATCGGGCTTGACGGTGGATCGGATGGCGCCCACGAGCGGCGCAGAGTTCGCAGGCGCAACACCGGTCCACATCCGGTGCATGACGTCCACGGTGGGCAGCGCCTGACCCGTGTCGAGGAACATGCCAAACCAGGTCGCCGTCGTTTCCTGCTTCTGTCCCCAGAGGAACACGTAGGACCCGAGGCATCGACCCGGGATCTCCGCGGCGACGCCCTCGGCGTAGTGCCGCTCGTACATCTCGGCCTTCTCGAGGCTTGTCGGCTCGACCGGCGCTCCCCATGATGTCACCGGGCCTTCCCAGTGCCCGCGCGGGCCGAACTCGGTGATCAGGTACGGGTGGTTGACACCCTGCGCGGTCAGACGCTGCGGGATTGTCGTCACGCCCGCGTACGAGTTGATGCCCAGCAGATCAATGCTCGGGCATGCCTCAAGCATGCGAGCCGCCTTGTTCGAGCCGATCTCCGCGATCACGCCCATCGTCGGGTGGTTGGGGTCGAGCTCTTTGATCAGGCTCGCCGCGTCCTCCACGGCTCGGAAGGCCTTGTCCATGTCCCCGCCGATCTCGACCTCGTTGCCCACGCCCCAGATCAGCACCGCCGGGTGGTCGCGGTAGGCCTTGACGATGCGCTCGACCTTGGCCAACTGGGCGCTCTTCACTGCGGGGTCGTCGTAGTCGTGCCCGTGGCGCTCGTGCTCCAGCCAGATGCCGACGGTCACGCTCAGACGCAGCGAGTGGGCCTTGTCGAGCAGGTCGTCGATGCCCTCGCCGTCCCACGTGCGGATCGAGTTTCCCCCGGCCTCGACCAGGCGCTCCAGGTTGTCGTGCCCCCCGGCGCCCTTGACGATGTACGCCTGCCCACCGCGGAGCAGCGTCCACCCCTGCTCGGTCCGAGCGACCTCGACACGCACCGAATCGGCGTCGCTGGCTTTGCTCATGAGGCACGCCGGCATCGCGAACGCGGCGACCAGAAGTGCGGCAATGACGGCAATATCCATGGACGGCGCCTCCAACCTGGCCTCTTGGCCTCGGTGAAGGGAGCATCGTAACAGTTGCAGGCCAGAGCTTGTACCGCCCAGACAGCAAAATGGCGGATAACTTGTTTGTACTCTGTTCCAAAGATCGCGTTTCAGTCCAAAAACGGGGGCTTTCTCGTGGTCCTGAACTCGGCATATCAGGGTTGCGTGAACCGACCCAGGTCGTCATACTGCCGGAACTGTTCCGGCTTGACCCCTTGGCAAGCTTCAGCATGGAACCAGGAGCCCGGCATGAAGACCCGCACCGCGTTCACACTCATCGAACTGCTCGTTGTGATCGCCATCATCGCGCTGCTCATCGGCATCCTCCTGCCCGCGCTGGGATCCGCGCGTCAGACCGGGCGCGACGTCGTCTGCAAGTCCCGCATCCGCCAGGTCACACTCGCCGCCATCACCTACTCCACTGATTTCGGGGACGCGTTCCCGACCAATATCGGCGGGCCGTACGTCATCGATCCGCAGAACGGCAAGCGGAATATGGTCTGGCACGATGTGAACCGCATCGGCCAGTACCTCCCCCAGCAGGACTACAGCAACCTCGCGCTCGACAACCTCGACAATCAGACCGTCGGCGGGGGCGTGATCATCTGCCCGAACCACCCGCAGGCGGGGCGTTCATACTCAATGAACTACTGGGCCTCGGCGGTGGGCGAGTACGAGCCGAACTTCTCGACCGGGACGCTGAAGCTCTACAAGCCCGGGGAGTACTCCGGCAATCCGAACACCTACCGCAACGGACGTTCGTTTGATAACGCGGTCGATGAGTCGTCGAAGATGATGCTCTTCGGCGAGTCCTGGGGCGTGTGGCGGAGCCAGATCGAGTCCGAGGCGGGCCAGATCAACTGGTTCACGAGCGCCGCGATCGGGGGCGTCGAGCTGCCCGGCCGACGCTTCGGCGCTGGCGACGGTCTTCCTGACTTTGTCTGGAACATCGGCAACTGGCTCAACGGGACGCCTCCCGACGAGTTCGAGGCCAGTGGGCGCCCGACCTCATATGTGCCCTACTACCGCCACCCCAAGGCCCGCAAAGACACGTTCGATACGACCGAGGGGCGTGCAAACTTCGGCTTCGCCGACGGACACGTCGAGGGGTTCGGACCGGAAGAGTTGTACAACCCGCAGACCGAGCGGAGCACCTACGAGGTGCTCTGGTCCCCCATGGATCGGCGCCAGGAGCGTGACCTGGAGCCCGATGGCGGCTGATCCGCCCCGCGAAGGAGATTCGACGCGATGTCCTCAGTCAGGAAGATCGCCAACTCGGTCGGGGTGTCTGTCGCGACGGTGTCGCGCGCGCTCAACAACCACCCCGACGTCAGCGCCGAGACACGCCAGCGTGTGCTCGAGGCGGCGCGATCGACCGGCTACAACCCCTCTGTCGGCAAACGCCCGACCAATGTCATCGGGCTGGTCTACCCCACGGGCCCGGTCCAGGCAGGGTACGGCGACTTCGATTCGCTCATGCTCTCTGGCGTCGTCCGCGGCGCCAACGAGCAGCGGTTCGACGTCACGATCATCAACCTCGATCGAGACAAGGACGAGTTCGAGAGCTATACGCAGTTCTTCCACCGCAAGGGCGTGCGCGGGGTCGTGATCCGTGCGTTGGAGGCGACGTCGGTCCTGGCGAGCGAGATCGCCGCGGAGGGGTTCCCGTCGATCATGATCGCGGACCGCTCCGAGGATCCGAGGGTGAACTTCGTGGACAGCGAGTCGAAATCGACGAGCCGCAAGGCCGTGGAGCACCTGATCGATATCGGGCACAAGCGCATCGCGCTGGCGATCCACAACGTGCAGGACTCGGACCACCAGGACCGCGAGGACGGCTACTGCCAGGCGCTCGCGGAAGCCGGGCTCGAGCGGGACGAGGATCTGACGGTCCGCGCGCCCGCGGGCCCCGAGGGCGGCGCGATGATGCTCGACCACCTGCTCCAGCACGAGGACCCCCCCACCGCGATCTTCTTTACGAACCCGCTCTCGACCGTCGGCGCCCTGCACCGCTGCCTCCAGCTCGGAGTCCGCGTTCCCAAGGACCTGTCGGTCATCGGGTTTGATGATGGCGACGTGCGCCTCCGCACCTTCCCGAACTTCACGGCCGTATGTCAGGACGCCCAGGGCCTCGGGCTCGAGGCGGCCCGCTGGCTCACGCGTTCGCTCACCGGCAACGCGCACCACAGCTGCCGAGAGCTTCACCGAACCACGCTCAACGTCCACGGGAGCACAAGCCTCTGCCCGATCACCGGGGTCAGGCTGATGGCCGGAAATCAGATTGTGAGGCAGGTGTAGTCACCCGCCAACGCGTCCGGCATGGAGAGGCCGGGCCTGTGTCAAGAATGCCGGGTTGCCTGGATGGCGAGCCGGAACAACGAAGAGAGCACCGCCCAGTCGGGGCGTGCAAAGAGAGAGAGGGATCATCATGCGTCGTACCAGCATTGCAGTCGCGTCGGGCATCGCGCTCATGTGCGCCACGGGGGCCAACGCCCAGAACCTGCTCATGAACTCCGGCTTCGAGGTCCAGGTGAACTTTGACGGCAACGATGTCGGCAACTGGAACAGCTTCTTCGGGGGCGCCGATTTCCAGATGTCTGAGCAGGTCGATCCCGTCGGCCCCACGATCGACGGAGACTTTGTCCTCCAGATCGGCACCTTCAACACGCCCAACACGTTCGTGGGCGTGACCCAGCGCGTCGGCGTCGCGGAGGGCATGGAGTACGAGTTCTCCATGTTCGCCCGCGAGATCGTCCAGAACGGCATCTTCGCCGAGTTCCGGATCGAGTGGGTTGACGCTGGCGGCGCCATCATCGGCGACCAGTTCGGCCTGAACACCGCGATCCACGACTCGCTGACCGCCGACTTCCAGGAGTTCAGCATCACCGCCGAGGCGCCCACGGGAGCCGTGACGGCTGTCGCCGTTATCGCCGTCCAGACCTTTGGCTCGGCTGCCCCGTACGAGGGGTTCATCCAGATCGACGGCACGTCGTTCTCCAAGGTCCCCGCGCCGGGTACGCTGGCGCTGCTGGGACTGGGCGCCATGGGCGCCGCCCGCCGCCGGCGCTAAACCGCGCCCCCCTCCGGCATGTCGGTCACCCGGCGTGCCGTACCCTTTGGGCCGGTGTCCGTTCACGCGTGACCCCGGCCCTTTTCGTCTCCGCTTCACCCTCGCGAGATACGCTCACGCCATGCGCACCGCCATCGAGTCCATGCTCAGCAGCGTGTCGCTGGGCATCGGTGTGATCCTCACGCTCGCCATCGGTTCGAGCCTCGCCCTGCTCGCCTGGCCCGCCCGCAACAGCCCCGGGCTGGAGATGTGGATCTTCTCCCCCGAGCACAAGCTGCTCTATGAGCCCGCGCTCGAACAGCGCGCGGCGCAGGATGAGCCCAACGTCAACATGCGCGTCATCGGCATCCCCGCGCTCAAGTCCCGCATGATGTCGGGTTTCTTCGCGGGCCTGCCCACGGCCGACCTGATCGAGATCGAACGCCAGATGGCGGGACAGGCGTTCACGGGGCCGATCGACAGCGTCGGCTTCACCGACCTGACCGATCTGATCGAACGCGAAGGACTGCTCGAGCAGATCAACGCCCCGTCGTTCGGTCCCTGGACCTCGCGCGGGCGGATCTTCGGGCTTCCCCACGACGTCCACCCCGTCCTGCTGGCGTACCGGGCGGACATCGTCGAGGGCGCCGGGATCGACGTCACCCAGATCGAGACCTGGGACGATTTCGCCCGCGTGATGCGCCCGCTCATGGCTGACAACGACGGCGATGGCAACCCCGATCGCTACCTGCTCGGGCTCTGGGAGACCGACGCGGACCGCATGGAGACGCTCATGCTCCAGGGCGGCGGGCGGTTCTTCGACGAGCAGGGGCAGATCGCCATGGACACCGATCTCAACGCGCAACTGCTGGCGAAACTTGTATCGTGGTGCGTCGGCCCCGACCGCATCGCCGCGGACGTCCCCGACTTCACGGGCGCGGGCAACAAGCTCAAGCTCGAAGGGTACGCCGTCGCGTTCGTGATGCCCGACTGGATGTGCAACATCTGGCGCCTGCAGCTCCCGCAGCTCGCGGGCAAGGTCAAGGTCATGCCCCTGCCCGCGTGGGAGCCGGGCGGGCGGCGGACGAGCGTGTGGGGCGGCACCATGCTGGGCGTGCCCAAGACCACGCAGCGGTTCGACGAGAGCTGGGCGCTGGCGCGGGACCTGTACTTCTCCGAGTCGATCGCGCGTGAGCTCTACACCCGCAACGACATCGTGACCCCGATCAAACTCTACTGGGACGACCCGATGTTCGACCAGCCCGACGCGTACTTCTCCGGGCAGGCCAAGGGGCGGATGTACGTGCAGCAGGCGCCGCTGATCCCGGCGCGGACCTCGTCGCCGTACTACAAGCAGGCCATGGACCGCCTGCGCGACGCGGCGGTCGCCGTCGCCGAGTGGTCCCGCTCAACGCGGACGTACGAGTACGACGCGATCCAGGCCCGGTGCCGCAACGAGCTGGCCAGGGCGGAGGTCGCGGTCAAACGCCAGATGGACCGGAACGTGTTCCTGGAGGCGTCGCCATGAGCGCCGGGCGTCCCCAGGGCCGTTCGCTGGCGCCGTACGCGCTGGCCGGCCCGTTTGTCATCGTGTTCATCATCTTCGTGGTCGTGCCGCTCGCGCGGGCGGGCGTGCTGGCGCTGCAGCAGACCTACGGCCCCCAGGCCGCGGAGTTTGTGCTCTTTGGCAACTTCGCCCAGCTCGCGCGCGACCCGCTGTTCTGGCGCGCAATCGCCAACACGCTCGTCTTCACCGCCGCCTCGGTCTTCATCCAGCTCCCGCTCGCCCTCGGGCTGGCGATGCTGCTCAACCGCCCCGGGCTTCGCGGGCGCGGGATCTACCGCCTGATCTTCTTCAGCCCGCAGCTCATGGGCATGGTCTTCGTCGCGACGCTGGCGAGCATCGTGTTCGAGAAACGCTCGGGCCTGCTCAACCAGGCGCTGCACTGGGCCTTTGGCGTGAGCCTCGACTTCCCCTGGCTGCAGACATACGTGATGCCCACGCTCATCATCACAACGCTGTGGATGTACGTGGGCTTCAACATGGTCTACTTCCTGGCGGCGCTGCAGAACGTGGACAAATCACTGCTCGAAGCCGCATCAATCGACGGCGCCGGCCCGTGGGCCAAGTTCCGCCACGTCACGCTCCCCGCCATCCGCCCCGTCGGGTCGTTCGTCGTGCTGCTCTCGATCATCGGAAGCCTGCAGCTCTTCGAGCTGCCGTACGTCATGCTCAACGCGACGGCCGGGCCCGCCAACCGGGGGCTGACCATCGTGATGTACCTCTACCAGAGCGGGTTCGAGGTCGGCGACCTGGGCTACGCCAGCGCCATCGGCTGGGTGCTGGCGCTCATGCTCGTCGGGTTCGCCATCGTCCAGGCCCGCCTGGCCAGGACGGAGGTGTAGATGGGACAGAAACGCACCAGCACGCTCACCGCCGTCGCGGCACACGCCGCGCTCATCCCCCTGGCGCTGCTCACCCTCGTCCCGTTCGTCTGGCTGGTCATCGCCTCGCTCAAGAACACCGACGACTTCTTCAGCTCGATGTTCCTCCCGCTCACGGGCGAGATGATCACGTTGTCGATCGGGCAGCTCAGTATCTCACTCCCAGAAGTTGCCTGGGATCGACTGACGCTGGCGAACTATTCGCGCCTGTTCTTCGAGCTGGGCATCGGTCGGGCGCTGCTCAACTCGATCTTCCTCTCGTCCACCACCGCGCTGCTCGCGACGCTGTGCAGCGCCGCGGGCGGGTACGCGCTGGCCCGTCTGCGCTTCACCGGGCGCAAGGTGATCACGACCGCCGTCCTCGCGGCCCTGATCATCCCGCCCCCGCTCCTGCTGGCGCCCACCTACCAGCTGCTCTACGAGCTGGGCCTGCTCAACACCTTCACCGGGCTGATCCTCCCCGCGATCGCCCCCGCGTTCGGCGTGTTCCTGTTCCGCCAGGCGACCATCCAGTCCGTCCCCAAGGACCTGATCGAGGCCGCCCGCATCGACGGCTGCTCCGAGATCGGCATCTTCTTCTCCATCGTGCTCCCGCTCGTTCGCCCGATGGTCGGCGCGTTCATGCTCATCACGTTCCTGGCGACATGGAACAACTTCGTATGGCCGCAGGTCGTTCTGCAGTCGTCCGACAAGTTCCCGCTCTCGGTCGCGGTCTCGCAGCTCAAGGGCGTATACCGCCAGGACTACGGCCTGCTCATGGCCGGAACGGTTGTCTCGGTGCTCCCGCCCGCAATGCTCTTCATGCTGCTGCAGAAGGAGTTCATCTCCGGGCTCACGGCGGGCGCGGTCAAGGGCTGAACCCGCCCACGCACAAAGAAAGCGGGGAGCCCGCGAAGGCCCCCCGCCCGGTTCAAACAAGCATTGCGGCCGATTACGGGCAGCCGGCGCCGAAGAAGCCAAGGAACGCGAGGACGTCGGAGAAGTCGAGCACGCCGAAGGGCTCGGCCAGGTCGGCCGGGCTGCAGGGCTGGGGCTCACCCATGCCCGCCTCGAGGCTGAGGTTGTCCCAGAAGATGGCGCCGGGGGCCAGGTCCCACTGGATAAGCAGCAGCGTGACCTGGGCGTCCATCGCGTTGGCCGGGGCTGTCCCGGTCACGGAGAACTGCACCCAGTTGTCGGTCGCGGTCACGCCGCTCTCGTGCACCTGAACCTCGACGCTCTGACCAGCGATGACACCGCCGCCCGAGTCAAGGAAGTCGATGATGCCAAGGGCGAGGTGCCCAAAGGCGCCGCCGCCGGGGCTGCCCATCGGGTCGAGCGGTTGGATGGCGTCGCCAGAGGGGACGTAGGTCCAGCCGGTGAGCGTGTAGGTGTCTCCACCGATGACGGGGACGACCTGCTGGAGGCCGTTGTCGCTCTGACCCTCAGGGGTGAACTGCCCGAACATCTTGGCGCTCTGGAGGCCGTCCTGCGCGAGGACTTCGATGCTCTCGTCCTCGAAGACGTTGTTGAACTGGAGCCAGTCCTCGAAGACCACAAAGCCGGGGCCGTCGATCTCAAGGCTGGGGTTGGAGAGCAGGTTCTGGGCGTTGGCGCCGCAGGTCATCGCGGCGGCGCAGCCCAGCGCGATCAATGCCCGGGCCGGACGAAGAGTGCAACGGATCATCTTGGGATCTCCCTCATGGCTAAGCGTCCAGACGTGGACACGGTTGTCGTAACAGTTCCGGGATCGTACCAGATCCGCCCGACTGGGCCAAACACTCTCTTTATGAATCCAGGGGAGATTTTTTATCGCCCGCGGCAGCGAGAATCCCTGTTCGTGCGGCTATCTGGCGGGCCCTGAGCGTCAGTGACCGGCCCGGAGGCGCACCCAAAGCCCACCACCTCATGATTTGTCTTGCTGGTGTTCGGCTTGCCAAGATGCCCGGAACAGTTCCGCCAGGGTGCCCGCCATGGTCAGCACGGGGCTGGCAGGGCGACGCCGCCGCGCGCGATCACCTCGCGGTACCAGTCGTACGACGCCTTCGGGGTGCGCTCAAGCGTCCGGTAATCGACGTGCACCAGCCCGAACCGCATCTTGTAGCCCTCGGCCCACTCGAAGTTGTCCATGATGGACCACTGGAAGTAGCCCCGGACATCGACACCGTCCGCGATCGAACGCTCCAACTGGGCGATGTACCGCGACAGGAAGTCGATCCGCCCGGTGTCGTTCACCGCCCCATCGAGCCCCACCCAGTCCATAGACGCCAGCCCGTTCTCCGTGACGTACAGCGGCAGCTTGTAGCGCTCGCTCAGAAACTTGGGCCCCCAGTACATCGCCTCGGGCACAACCGCCCACCCGAACGTGGTCCGGGGTACACCCGGCTCGAAGTCCACCAGTTCAGGGCCATCATCGCCCATCCTGGCGAACAGCGCGGAGTAGGTGTTCATGCCGTAGAAATCGATGGGTTGCTTGATCTGCTCAAGATCACCCTCGCGGACCTCGGGTGCGTCACCCCCGAACTGATTCAGAGCATCCTCGGGGTAACGCCCCAGCACGACCGGGTCGGCGAACCACGGATTGTTGAACGCCCAGTTCCCGTCCGGCTGGCGGACCTGGAACATCAACGCCCGGGCCGCCTCGATGGATTCTGGCTTGTCATCGACGGGCACAACCACGTCCCCGACGGGCGCCCAGCCGATGACCGACTCGGACTTTGAGTGGGCACGGATCGCCTCTACGCCCTTGCCGTGGGCGAGCAGGGCGTGGTGCGAGGCGAGCAGAGTTTCCTTGCGAGTGAGCTTCAGCCCGGGCGCGTGATCCCCCATCAGATGACCCAGCCCGATGAAGATCTGCGGCTCGTTGAGCGTCATCCAGTGCTGCACGCGATCGGAGAGGTGGTCCACGACGACCGCCGTGTACTCGGCGAACCAGTCGGCGGATTCTCGGTTGAGCCAGCCCCCGCGCTCCTGCATCGCCGCGGGGTGGTCCCAGTGGTACAGCGTGATCCAGGGCTGCACGTTGCGGGCCAGCAGGGCATCCACGAGCCGGTCGTAATAGGCCAGCCCCGAGTCGTTGACCCGCCCCGTGACGTCCGGCAGCACGCGGGGCCAGGAGACCGAGAGTCGGTACGCATTCACACCCAGATCGGCGATCAGGTCCGCGTCCTCCTCCACCCGGTGGTAGTGGTCACAGGCGACATCGCCCGTTTCCCCGTTGAAAACGCGCCCCTTCTCGCGGCAGAACGTGTCCCACACGCTGGGTGATCGCCCGCCCTCGGAGGCGGCGCCCTCGATCTGATAGGCCGATGAGGCGACCCCCCACACAAACTCGCTGGATACTGGCATGGTCGGTCTCGCTCCCCCCGGATACTCATCGACGCCCGGAGGGTCTCGCCTCAGCCCGGGCACGCGGAGGTGAAGGGTAGCCCGGCACGGATCACCCGTGCCTGGATTCTCACCCCTGATCTGGTATCCTCGCCCAATGGCATCCGTCACACTCGATCGAGTCGGCAAGAGGTACCCGGACGGGTACCGGGCGGTCGAGGATTTTTCGCTGACCATCGAGGATGGTGAGTTCATCGTCCTGGTGGGCCCGTCGGGCTGTGGCAAGTCCACCACCCTCCGCATGATCGCGGGGCTGGAGACCGTCACGAGCGGGGAGATCCGGATCGGCGAACGCGTCGTCAACGACACCCCGCCCAAGGACCGCGACATCGCGATGGTCTTCCAGAGCTACGCCCTCTACCCGCACATGACCATCCGTCAGAACCTGGGCTTCGCCCTGCGCCTGCGCGGGCTTGCCCGCGACGAGATCAACAGGCGGGTCGATGAGGTGGCCGAGCTGCTCGAGATCTCGGCGACCCTCGACCGGCGCCCGGGCCAGCTCTCGGGCGGGCAGCGCCAGCGCGTCGCGCTCGGGCGGGCCATCGTTCGCAAGCCGTCGGTGTTCCTCTTTGACGAGCCGCTCTCGAACCTTGACGCCAAGCTCCGCGCCTCGATGCGGACCGAGATCAAGCTGCTGCACCGTCGCCTGGGCGTCACGACCATCTACGTGACCCACGACCAGGAAGAAGCCATGACGCTGGGCGACCGGATCGTCGTGATGTCCGGCGGCGCTATCCAGCAGGCCGGCCCCCCGCTGGACGTGTACTCAAACCCCTCCTCCGAACTCGTGGCGACGTTCATCGGGCTCCCGAAGATGAACCTCTTCCGCGGCGAGATCTCGCACGGCTCCGGCGAGTGGCTCTTCACCGAGGCCTCGGATACCACCTCGCCGGCGCCCGTCACGGCCCGCCTCGCCCCCCATCCCGCCCGCTCGAAGGGGTGGCAGGAGGGATCCACCGTGACCGCCGGCGTCCGCCCGCACCGCCTCCGCCTGATCGATGAACCGAACCGCCCCGAGCACGGCGCCTTCCAGGGCGCCGTTCGGTCGATCGACATCCTCGGGGAAGAGATGGATCTGATGTTCGACACCGCGAGCCTTCCCGGGGCGATCGCACGCGTCCGGTACCGCCCCGGGGTTCGCGTCGGTGATCAGGTGTTGTTCAGGGTCGAACCAGAAGACGTGCACGTCTTCGGTCCCCAGTAGCCCCGCCCCAAGCATGTCTGCGGGGGCGGCCGACTCCGATCTGCGCCACCTCCATCCCGGTCCCCGCGGCAGTCCTCGGGCGGGCGAGGGAGGGCGCCCAGCCGCGGGCGAGGAACGCCATACGGCCGAGGATGTCGTTGACAAGCCGCGTCAGTCGGCTGCACGATTCGAGCCGAGTGTCAGCTCCATCTCGATGAGATCCAGAAGATCGCTCGACTCGAAGGGCTTCCGCAGCACCGAGACGTGAGCGATCGAGCGGAGTTCATCGCGATACTCATCCTTGAATCCGGTCACGATGATGATCGGCGCCTTGCTCGCATTGCGGATGTGGCGCGCCAGGGTGATGCCATCGCCCGTGGGCATGTTCAGGTCTGTGATCACCAGGTCTGGTTCATGCGTCCGGAAGACCGCCAGCCCCTGGGCGCCCGTACCGGCGGTCACCACGCTGTACCCCTGATGCTCCAGACGGGACGAGAGCGCGGAGACCATGCCGTCATCGTTGTCAACGATCAGAACCGTTGGACGCGGATCTCTCATTGCGGAGCCTCCTCGCTCACAACCCGAGCGCTCTCTATCACGGACTCGATCGCGCCGAGAATGTCAGCAGCTTCGTACGGCTTGGAAATGAACAACGCACCCCCCGAGGCGATGGCTCGATGCCGATCGGTGTCCTGGACGTTCGCCGAGAGGAAGATGATGGGTGTGTTGGCCAGGCGCGGCATCCGCTTGATGCGTTTGCATGTCTCGAAACCATCGATGTCCGGCATCCGGATATCGAGCACGATCGCGTCCGGCTCGTGCAGCGCCGCGGCCTCCACACCGGCCATGCCGTTGATCGCGTGATACACGGTGTACCCGACTGATTCGAGCCTCGTCATCAGGGCCGCGGTGATCCGTGGCTCGTCGTCAATAATAAGGATGGACCTGGCTGGCATGCTCGCACCTTTCGTTCGAGGAGAACAGAACATCGATGAACTGGAGACGGGCGTCACGGACGCGCCAAAACCTGAGCGGACGGATGTTGACCCCCGTCAGACTGGGACCGAGCGGAGTGACCCCACCCCGGTGAACCGGGCGTCTCGCCGGACCCATGCGGGGCTTGGGAATGACCCCGGTCTTCAGCCGTTGAGGATCGCCCTCGTACGCGGCGCGCGCTGAGCGCACGCTCGACCGGAGGTGTTCCCGCTCGTCATCGATAATGACAACGGCGGTCGCCTGGTCGTGCCGGTTGCTATCCATGCTGCAAGCCTCGCCCTCACCCCTACGCGCCAGCGCGTCGGATCGCAGAATCGACGAGACGGACTCGCGACTTTCGCAAGGCGCCCAGAGAGCCCCCGCTGGCAACAACTTCACCCCCTGTTCTGGGGTACAGCCGGGTCCGATTCGAGTGGGCTCTCGAGACCGGACACACCCGGTTCGCCCAGACGGTGAACGCGGCGCCCCGCCAATGCGCAGGAGAGCCCCGATGCCGCGCGACGCGGGCGCCACACCCTCGAGTGGAAAATGGGCGGACGAGGTCAACGGACGAAGGTGGTCGATCCAAGCTGCTCATTCAGGGTATGAGCTTGCGAAGGGTTGTGCCGCGAGGAACGCCCTTGCGCATGGGCGCATCGCGCCCGCGGGCTGGCGTCACGGGCACCCGGCGCCAAAGGCGCCCAGAAACGCGAGCACATCGCTGAAGTCGAACACGCCGACCGGGGGGGCAAGGTCCGCCGCCGCGTCGAGCGACGCGAACGCCGTCAGGAACGCGAGCACATCGGAAAAATCCAGAACACCCAGCGGTTCCGCGAGGTCAGCCGCGCATGGCGCCGACCGCCCGAAGAGGACGTAGCAGCTGCCCGATTTGGTCCCGTTCGGGCTGGCGAAGTAGGCGCCGATGATCAGATCATCCAGGCCGTCGCCGTTTACATCGCCCGCCGATGAGACGGAGATCCCGCAGCGGTCGTTCGCGACGGCGCCGTGAATCGCCAGCCCATCGGCGCCAGAGAGCGCCGAGAACTCAACCACGCCGCCCGCCCCCACGCCCGCCCCGCCAAACACGACGTAGCTCGCGCCGGAGCGTTCCCCGTTCGGGCTGGCGCCCGGCGCGCCGACGACCACATCGTCCGCCCCGTCGCCGTTGAGATCCCCGGCCGATGAAACCGACCGCCCGCTGAAGTCGAACGTCGCCTCGCCGTTGAGCGCAAAGCCGTCCGACCCGGTCAGGGCGGACAGCTCAACCGTGCCGGTCGAGCCGACCCCCGCGCCGCCGAACACGACATAGCTGGCGCCCGATCTGGACCCGTTGGGGTCCGCCGCGTACGCCCCCATGAGCAGATCACCGATTCCGTCGCCGTTGACGTCCCCCGCGGACGAAACGAAGATGCCGCAGTTGTCGCCCGCCGCGGCGCCGTGGATCGCGTAGCCGTCGCTCCCGGTCAGGGCCGAGAGCTCAACAGTGCCCGTGGAACCGACACCCGCCCCGCCGAACACGACGTGGCTCAGGCCGGAGCGGTCGCCGTTGGGGTCGGCCCCGTTGGCGCCGATGATCAGGTCGTCCACGAGATCGCCGTTCACGTCGCCCGCGCCGGTGACCGAGATGCCGCTGCTGTCGCCCGCCGCGCCCCCGTTGAGGACGAACCCGTTCGAACCGTTGAGCGAACTCAGCTCCACCGCGCCGCTGGCGCCGACGCTCGCCCCGCCGAACACCACGTAGCTCGAGCCCGAGTACGACCCGTTGGGATCCGCGGCGTCCGCCCCGATGATCAGATCCCCAACCCCGTCCCCGTTGATATCCCCCGCCGACGCCACAGAGAACCCGCTCACGTCCCCCGGCGCCTCGCCCCGGATCGTGTACCCGTTGGCGCCCGTCAGTCCCGAGAGCTCAAGGCTTCCGGTCGAACCGACACCGGGGCCCCCGAACACGACATAGCTGGCGCCGGAGCGCGAGCCGTTGGGCCTGGCGAAGTACGCGCCGACGATCAGGTCGTCCATGCCGTCGCCGTTGACGTCCCCCGCCGACGAGACCGACGCGCCGCTCGCGTCGTCCGCGGCGACGCCGTTGATCACGAACCCGTTGGTCCCGTCGAGGCCCGACAGCTCAACAGCGCCAGCCGCTGCGACGGACGCCCCCCCGAACAGCACGTAGCTGGCCCCGGAGTACGAGCCGTTGGGATCCGCGCCGTTGGCCCCGATGATCAGGTCGTCCACGCCGTCGCCGTTGATGTCGCCGGCGCACGAGACCGATCGCCCGCAGATATCCAGCGCGGCGACGCCGTTGATCACGAACCCGTCCGCCCCGTCCCCGCCGTTGGCCGGGTGCAGGCTCGACAGCTCGAACACGGGCGGGAAGACCTGCGCACCGCACTGCCCAACGCCGATCGCCGTGCCCGCGAGCACGGAAAGGACTCGACTCATATTCATGCGGTTATTCACGAACGAACACCCTCTTTGCCCCGGGCGTGCAACGCGCACGCTGCCCTCTCCCCAGCCTATCAGTGCGCCACGCTCTAACACAGCAGATTCCGCGGGTCCTAGAACGCCCGCCACCCGTGCCCTCCCGGTGGGGGCGCATCCCCGAGAGTCCCAGAACTTCCGGGGTGGGCGTTCCGCGGGGAGCGATCCGCCGGTAGCCTAAGTGCGGCAGCGTCTTACGGAGAACACAACAATGCATTCACGACGCGAGTTCTTATTGACCGGCATGGGCGCCGTCGCCGCCGGGCTCGGGACCGGCGCCCTCGCACGGGCCGCTGGCGCCGGCCTCGTCAACCCCTGCGACCCGGGCTCGCTCCCCCTGCTCGGAACGCGCCCGCTCGCCGCGGCGCCCCTCACCGTCAACCCCAAGACCTTCGGCGGGTTCCGATTCGCACCCTGGTTCACGGGCGACGACTTCCCCGATCAGCACATCCCGTTCCATACCGACGAAACTCCCACGCTCCCCAAGCTCCGCTCGCTCGCGGTCGACCGCGCCCGCGTCGCGGTCATCGGGGGCGGCATCTCCGGGCTCTCCACCGCGTACATGCTCCGACGCTTCAACCCCGTCGTCTTCGAGCTGCGCGACCGTTTCGGCGGCGCCGCCCAGGGCGGCGCGTGGCAGGACACCCCGTACACCCTGGGCAGCGCCTACGTCATCACGCCCGACAACGGTGGCTTCCTCGACACCTTCTACCGCGACATACGCCTCCACGAGCATGTCCGCGTGGATAACGATCCGCTGACGGTCGAACTCAATGGCGAGATTCTCACCAACTACATCCACGGCGAGGGTTTCGAGCCAGGCGACATGCCCGCGCTCAACGCCTACCGCCAGCTCGTCAATCGCATGGCCGGATCGATGTACCCCGACGTCCCCTTCACGGCGCCCTGGATGCTCGCCCTCGACCAGCTCACGTTCAAGCAGCACATCGAGCAGGAGGTCGCCCTCCCCATCCCCGCGCTGCTGGTCGCGGGGATCCAGGCCTACTGCTACTCGTCGTTCGGCGCCGGCTGGGAAGAGATCAGCGCCGCCAGCGGCTGGAACTTCCTCGCCGCCGAAGAGTTCGGACGCTGGGTCTTCCCCGGGGGCAACGCCTACATGGCCGACCGCCTCTGGGAGGAGCTCGGCGCCCTCGACGCCAACACCCCCCAGGGGTGCCACCCCAGTCACCTCCGCGCCGGGTGCAAGGTCGTCGATGTTCGCATGGACCGCTCGGGCGATGTCCGCGTCACCTACCAGGACCGTGACGGACGCTACCGGATCATGCTCGCCGAGCACGTCGTCATGGCCAACTCCAAGCACATCGTCAGGCACATGCTCCACGACCTGCGCGAACTCGACGAGGCCAAGTACAACGCCATGGGCCTCGAGTACCGCGCATACGCGATGGTCAACGTGCTGCTCAACACCGAGATCCCGACCGAGTTCTACGACATCTTCCTGCTCCGCGACGGCGCCTTCCCCACCAACGTGGGCCAGGCCGAGCAGTACTTCCACGCGACCGACGCCCTAGACGGTTCCTTCACCCCAAGCCATCTCCCGCCGCAGCCCGGCACGCGCAACGTCCTGACCTTCTACTGGCCACTCTCATACCCGACCGGACGGTTCGAGCTCGTCCTCAACGACCCGTACGAGCGATTTGCAAACGCCATCGCGGCCCAGCTGCGCGAGGTGCTGCCCACACTGGGGCTGGACGAGGCCGCCGTCGAAGAGGTCCGCCTCACACGCTGGGGGCACGCGCTCCCGCTGGCCGAGCCGGGATTCATCGCCTCCGGAAATCCGGGCGAGCTGCTCCGCCCCTTTGAGGGACGCGTCCACTTCGTCAACCAGGACAACTGGGCCCTGCCCGCGGTCGAGAACTGCGTCTTCGACGCCGTCAACGTGTCCGAACGAATCGCCAGCCAGCTCTGACACTGGCCTGCGCCCCGAGCAAACCACGACACAGCACGGAAGAGCTGTACGTGCGATCGGCGCCCGACGAACGGGCGGCAAACCTGTGGTCAGGGCGCATCCCCAAGGATGAGCTTCTCAAGCAGCAGCAATCGCCCCTCAAGCTCCGCGTTCCTCGCCTCAAGCTCGTCGTACTGCTGATCGCTCAGCCCCGTCCAGCCGGGCTGCACCAGCAGCGTGATCACGCCCAGCCCAACCTCGAAGTCCTCGAGCGCGATCCCCAGCGATGGCCCGGGTCTGGTCTGCACCATCGCGTGCCCGGGCGTCTCGCTCGACGTCAGGCGATCGCCCGCGCGGATCGCCCCGTACGACGCGTCCACCTTCACCGGCACGCGCCCCGCCAGCGCGATCGGGCGGTGCTGACGCTCGGCCAGCTCGCGCATCTGCACCGTCAGCGCCCTGGCGCGGTCCGACTGCCCCGCCGCCCGGGCCGCGTCACGCTCGCCGGTGAGCTGGGCGCTGGCCGCCTCTTCCTGATCGAAGCTCAGCCCCGCGACAAATCCGGGCCTGGTCGAGACCACCCCCAGCAGCATGTCGTCGTAGCCACGGCTCGCCACGCGGATGTTGTCCCAGTCGCCGCGCACCATCGAGACCACGTCGCCCGCCTCGATGCCCTGGTCGGACACACTGAACGCCTCGGCGTAGTCGATCCCGTTGGTCACGAAAGATCCGTCCGCCAGCACGCTCGCCTCGTCACCGTCCGCGATACGGAACTGCTCCGTCCCCACGCCCGGGTTCCCGTTGGTCCAGAACCGGTACCAGGCGGCGCTGTTGGTCGGCGTCAGATCGGTGGCGAACTCAAGATCCCAGTCGGACCGAACCCACCCGTCCGCGAACGTGGCGCTCGAGAAATAGATCCCGTTGTGGATCAGCACGTCAAGGGCTTGCGGGTTGTCGCCCCCGTTGGGCACGCCGCGGAACATCGCCGCCTGCCCGTTGGGGCTGCTGGTCTCGCCGTACACGCCGATGTTCGAGCCGCCCGGGTTGGTCGCGAGCCCGCGCACGCCCGTGCCCGAGCCCGCTCGGGAGACACCGGTGACGCCGAAGGTGATCCCGGCCGTCGCGTTCGCCTGCCCGAACACGCCCGTGCCGCGGTTGCTCATCGACTGCCCGAAGACGCCGTAGTTCTGACCAATCGTCCGATTCGCCCGCGCGAACAGCGCCCGCGAGTTGTTCCCGTTCGCCTCGGCGAAGATTCCCCAGCCCGAACCGCTCGACGGCGTGTTGAGTACCCGCAGTGCACGCGCCCCCGAGCCCACAACGTGCAACGGCGCGTTCGGCGCCGCCGTGCCGATCCCGACATTCCCGCCGGTGTAGAACACCGTCGAGCCGGACATCACCCAGCCCGCGCCACGCGCCCCACCGGACGCGCCCTGGTCGTGGCCCGACGTCCCGGATGTCCCGCCGCCGTTCGGAGCGCCACGCACGATCTCACGCTCCGGCTGATCGGACGATCCGGAGTTCTCCACCGTTGGCGCCGCCACCAAGCCCGAGGCGCGGCGCGCCCCCTCGGTCGGGGCCAAATCGTCCCAGTCCGAAACGGCGACGCCCGACAATCCCTTGCCCACGCGCTGACGCGGGCGCAGCGTCGTGTACGCCCCATCGCCCGACGGTGACCGGACATCAACCTCGATCCAGGCGCCGTCAGCCATCGCCCCGAAGTCCAGGACCGCCTCGAACGCGCCGCCCTCGAGCGACACCTCCTCCAGAGCGATCTCGCGCCCGACCCGCTCGCCGTCTTCCATCAAGTCGTAGAGCCGGAAGCGATAATCAGCGCTGGTGGTCACCGGGATATCGAGGTACGACAGCTGCCCCCGGTAGACGATCGGCGAAGACAGCCCGGACTCTTGGGCGCCGGACACGGGCTCGGAACCGGTTGCGGAGACCGGGGTCCCCAGCATGAACGCGGCGCCGGCCGCCAGAAGCACGCAAACTCGCATCCGTCACCTCCTGTATCGGGTTCTGCCCCACGCCGATCGCCGCGCGCACTATTGGGCGCCTCTCCTCGCGGCTCTGCCGCTTCAAGGCGGGCTCCCTGCGGATGGTAATCGCCTCAGCGCCCATCGAACAAGCGAGAAGTGGTCCGCACCCGGGCCGCAGGCCAGGGCACGCGGAACATACGGTGCAAAAACGAAAAGGGCTCCCAGAGGTTGTCCCTCTGAGAGCCCAAAAGTCGGCGATGACCTACTTTCCCGCTTGGCAGTATCATCGGCGGCTTGAGCTTCACTGCTGTGTTCGGGATGGGAACAGGTGTTTCCTCAAGCCTATGGTCACCGACAATCGACACGCTCCCGTTCTCACGGGGCGCATCGGTCCATTGACTCGGACCGACGAACGACAACGACGAGCCCTCCCGAGGGAGGTCGATGGGCAAGCCCATCTTCTTCAACGAACCTGCAGCGCCAGCGCGATCGTTCACAAGGAAGAATCGCGACGGCTGGCAGGAGTGATCGAACCTTCGACCGTTAGTACCGCTTTGCTGAGGGCATCTCAACCCTTACACATGCGGCCTATCAACCCGGTGGTCTTCCGGGGGTCTCTCGCACAAGGCCACCAAGCCTCATCTCGAGGGGGGCTTCCCGCTTAGATGCTTTCAGCGGTTATCCCTGCCCAACGTAGCTACCCTGCTATGCATCTAGCGATGCAACAGGATCACCAGGGGTTGGTCCAACCCAATCCTCTCGTACTAGGGTTGACTCCTCTCAAGCTTGGAACGCCCACAACAGATAGGGACCGACCTGGCTCACGCCGGTCTGAACCCAGCTCGCGTACCACTTTAATAGGCGAACAGCCTAACCCTTGGGACCGCCTACAGCCCCAGGATGTGATGAGCCGACATCGAGGTGCCAAACCGCACCGCCGCTATGGACGCTCGGGTGCGATAAGCCTGTTATCCCCGGGGTACCTTTTATCCGATGAGCTACGCCCCTTCCAC
>JAJDDI010000053.1 GCA_029260375.1 Phycisphaerales bacterium
CAGCAGGATCACGTCCGAGCCCGACGCGACGCCCGCGTGCAGCGCGATCCACCCCGCGTTGCGCCCCATCACCTCGACGACCATCACCCGGTGGTGGCTGGCCGCGGTCGTGTGCACCCGGTCGAGCGCCTCGGTCGCGATGCCCACCGCGGTCTGGAAGCCGAAGGTGATGTCCGACCCCCACAGGTCGTTGTCGATCGTCTTGGGCACGCCGATGCAGTTGACGCCCCGGTCCGCGAAGGGCTTGGCGGCGGACATCGTCCCGTCGCCGCCGATGCACACCAACGCCTCGATGCCGTGGATCTCGATGTGCGTCATGCACACGTCCGTCAGATCCTTGAAGCGGGGCTTGCCCTCGCTGTCCTGGCCCACGGGGTAGGCCTGCGGGTTGGCCTTGTTGGACGAGCCCAGGATCGTGCCGCCCTGGGTAAGGATGTTGGAGACCTCATCGGCCACGAGCGGGCGGACGCGGTCCTCGATGAGCCCGAGGAAGCCGTCCTCGATGCCCAGGACCTCGATGCCGTGGAAGATCGCGTCCTTGACCACGGCGCGGATCACCGCGTTGAGGCCCGGGCAGTCGCCTCCGCCCGTCAGGACCCCGATCCGCTTAATGCCGCTGGTGGGCACTCGGTCTGTCGCTCTGCTCATGGCGCCATGCTACAGACGTCGCGACCCTCGCACCCGGGCGCCAACTTTCACCCGGGGGGGGCAATACCGATCCCGGCTGTTCGTTGATCCCCCGGCGACGCAAAGCCGCGTCCGTCCATCAGGAGGTCTGCGATGTACAAGATCATGTCCGCCGTTTCAATCGCCCTGGCCAGCGTCTCGCTCGCCCAGCCGCAGGACCAGGCCAAGGCCCGCAACGCCGCCGCCCGCGACACCCAGGCCCGCGCCGAGCACCGACAGGAGCGACGCGAGCACCGACGCGAGGGGATGCGCGACCGCATCCACGACCGGTTCGACGCCGACGACGACGGCCAGCTCTCCGACAGCGAGCGCGCCGAGGCCCGCGCCGCCATGCACGACCGCATGGAGCGGCGCCGCGAGCGCACGCTCGACCGCGTCCTGAGCCGCCCGCTGGATCAGCTCCCCGAGCCCGTCGCCCTGGCCCTGAGCGAGTTCGATCTGGACGACAGCCTCACGATCGACGCCGACGAGCGCGTGCTGCTCGAGATCGAGATCGACGCCCGCATCGAGGCCAAGAAGAGCGAGATGCTCGCCAGGTTCGACACCGACAGCGACGGGCAGCTGAGCAAGGACGAACGCGACGCCGCTCACGAGGCCCGCCGCGCCCGGCACGAGCAGAAGAAGGCCGAGATGCTCAGCAAGTACGACGCCAACGCTGACGGCACGCTCGACAAGAGCGAGCGGCAGGCCCTCCGTGCCGCCGAGGACCGGCCCGACCGCGACCCGCTCCTGCAGATGCTCCGCCCCCGGCGCGGACCCGGCGCCCACGAGGGGCGCGGCGAGCGTGGCCCGCGTGGCGACCGCACCCGAAGCCGGCGCCGCCAGGGCTGAGTCAGAACATCATCACCACCAGCGGATGGGGCGGGACGCACGCGATCGCGGGTCCCGCCCTGTCTTTTTTTCTTGCTGACACGCTCCGACGGCGTTCTCCGCAATCGACGCCTGATTCGCGATGACCCGAAACACAACGGGTCCCGCCCGGTACCATCACCCCGGATGTCCACGGAAGGCGCCAACCCCGCACCCCAGCGCTCAGGCGACGCCCCCCGGGGCGAGGCCGACGCCACCCTGTACCTCCACCCCCAGACCCTCGCCCGCCTCGGCTCCTTCGAACTCCGCGCCAAGATGATCGTCGAGGGCGTCATGAGCGGCATGCACCGCTCCCCCTACCAGGGCGTCAGCGTCGAGTTCGCCCAGCACCGCCAGTACGCCCCGGGCGACGACCTTCGCCACCTCGACTGGAAGGTCTTCGCCCGCACCGACCGCCTGCAGGTCAAGCAGTACCAGCAGGAGACCAACCTGGACCTGGTCATCATGGTCGATTCCTCGGGCTCGATGAACTACGGGTCTCGGTCGTTCGAGGACGCCTCGGGCTCCGGGCGGAAGGTCTCGCTCGACGGACGCTCCAACTGGACCAAGTTTGACCACGCCACCGCGATGGCCGCGGCCCTGGCGTACATCACCCTCCACCAGTCCGACCGCGCCGGGCTCGTCGTCTTCGCCGACGAGATCCGCGCCATGGTCGGGCGCTCCGGGCAGCGCTCCAACTGGCGCAAGATCGTCGAGTCGCTCTCCACCCAGCCCGTGGACGCCCCGACGGACTTTGGTCGCGTCATCGACCAGACGCTGGCCAAGGTCACCAACCGGTGCCTGTTCGCGATCATCTCCGACTGCTTCGAGGACACCGAGAAGATCAAGGCGGCCCTGGCCCGCGTCAAGCACCGCGGGCACGACGCGATCGTCTTCCAGACGCTCGACCGGGCCGAAACGTCATTCGACTTCGCCGACTCGGCGCCCTTCGAGGGACTCGAGGGCGAGGGCAAGCTCCGCCTGGACCCGCGCTCGATCCGCAAGGCGTACCTGGAGACGTTCAACGCACACCTGGAGAAAGTAGAAAAAATCTGCCGCGGGTTCGGGTTCGACTACCAGCGGGTGAGCACGCACGACTGGCTGGGCCCGCCGCTGGCGTCGTTCGTGGCGCGCCGCAACGCGATGATCAAGCGGAGCAAGTCGGGGTGAGGCGATGACGATCCTTCATCCAGCACTGCTCGCCGTGGGTCTCGGGATGATCGCCATCCCGATCCTGATACACATCCTCATGCGCCGCAAGCGCAAGCCCGTGCCGTGGGGCGCGATGCGGTTCCTGCTCGAGGCGTACAAGACCCAGCGCCGGCGCATGACCCTCGAGCAGATGCTCCTGCTCGCGGCCAGGTGTCTTCTTGTCGCCCTGCTCGCGCTCGCCATCGCCCGCCCCATGCTCGGCGGCGGAACCGGCCTGGGCTCCAACGCCCGCACCCTCGTCATCCTGCTGGACAACTCCATCACCAGCGATCTGACCGAGAGCGATCAGTCCGCGCTCAATCGGCACAAGGGCATTGCCACCCTGGCCCTGCAGCGCCTCGACCAGGCCCGCGGCGACCGCGCGGCGCTCATCACCCTCGCCGGACCCGCCCAGTCCGTCGCGCTCCCCGCCACGGCGGACATCGCCGGCGTCATGCGGGCCGTCGAGGGCACGGAAGCGACGGACAGCGCGCCTGATTATCTCGGCGCCGCGGAAACGCTCGCGTCCGTGCTCGATGTCCGCGACGACAACGCGCCCCCGGTCAGTGTGCTCATCGCGTCTGAGTTCCGCGCGGGCCAGGGCGTGGGGCGGGCGCCATTGCCGGATCTGGGCGATTCGGTCGAGGCCCTTCTGGTCACCTCCCCCCCACCACCCGGCGCGGGCAACGTCGCGATCGAGGCGCTCGAGCCCATGCGCTCGCTCGTCGTCGCGTCGGGCACATCCGGCGCCCTGGGCACGGGGCAGGCCCGCGTCGCCCTGCGCCGCTCGGGCAGCGCCATCGGGCGGCGCGCCGTCACCAGCGTGCGCCTCGTCTCCGACCTCAACCCCAGCCTCACGCTCGGGCAGGGGCAGGTGCGCTGGAGCCAGGGGCAGTCCGAGGGCGAGGCCCTCGTCTCGCTCGACGCCCAGACGCTGACCAAAGCCCAGCAGGGCGGGCCGCTCGTCCTCCGCGCCGAGATCGACCCCGATGACCTCCAGCGAGACAACACCCGCCGGCGCGCGCTCGAGGTGCGCGAGTCCATCAGCGTCGGCATCGCGGCGCCCGGTCGGTACGCCGGGAGCGTCGGCGTCGAGGGCTACACCCCCGCCGACTGGCTCCGACTGGCCCTGAGCCCGGGCGAGGCCTCGGGACTCGGCGGCATCGCCCTGGAACAGGTCGAGCCGGGCGTCATCGACGCGACCCGCCTGGCCCGCCTCGACGCCCTGCTCCTCCCCCGCCCCGACCTCATCGACGCCGGCGCGTGGGACCGCATCGCCGACTTCGCCCGCTCGGGCGGGCTGGTCGTCGCCTTCCCCCCCGGCGACGCGGGCGCGCAGCTCTGGACCGACCGCCTCACCCGATCGCTGGGCCTGCGCCTGACCATCGAACGCGAAGCCCGCCAGTACAGCACCCCCCTGGGCGTGCGCGCCGGCGACGACGCCAGCGCCTCGCTGCTCTCCCTGATCGGCGGCGAGCTCGAGTTCCTCGCCCAGCCCGTGCGCGTCGGGCGCCTGCTGCCCATCGGCATCGACCCGCAGAGCGGCGCCAGCGTCATCCTCCAGATCGAGGACGGCGCGCCGTTTGTTCTCGCCTCGCCCCCCGCCGGCAACGACACCGGACGCGGGCTCGTCGTGCTCTTCGCCAGCGCCATTGACACCCAGTGGTCCGACCTGCCCACCAAGCCCCTGCTCGTCCCGCTGCTGCAGGAGATCGTCCGACAGGGCGTCGGGCGAGCCCGCGGCGCCTACGGCGGCATCGCCGGCGCCCGCGTGCTGGCGCCCACGGGCAGCGTCGAGCTCACCCCTGTGTCCAACACCGGCGCCTCGCTCCCGCTCGACGAGTCCGGCCTCACACGCGACGCGGTCCGCACCGCCGGCGCCTGGCGCGCCATCGACCAGCGCGGCGCCTCCCGCGCCAGCGTCGTTGTCAACCCGGACACCAGCGCCACCCTCGCCGACCCAGAAGACCCACAGCGCGTCCAGCGATGGCTCGCGACCCTCTCGCCCGAGACGCAGCTGCAGTGGATCGGCGCCGACGAGACCACCGATACCGCCTCGGGCGCCCAGAGCGTGGCACAGGCATTCGATGCCCCGCGCCGCGGGCGGGAGTACGCCTGGATCGTCTTCGCCGCGGCCCTCGGGCTGGGGCTGATTGAACTCTTCCTCGCCCGCCTCTGCTCCCACGCGGACCGGCGCGACACCGCGCCCGTCAGGGGGACCGCGTGAACGAGCTGCTGAACTCGATCCTGGGCCTCGACGAGCTGGGCTTCGGCGCTCAGGACGTCGCGTTCGAGCTCGCCCGCCCGCTGGCGCCCTGGATGTGGGCCCTCGGCGTCGGGCTGGCCGGGCTCGCGTCGTGGTGGTGCTACCGCCGGCTCATCGGCCCGCGGGCCGCGCGCGGAGCGCTGGCCGTCGTGCGCACGCTCACGCTCCTGCTGGTCCTGCTGCTGGTCGCCGGCCCGCAGCTCGTCCGCGAGCGAACCCGCATCGAGTCGGACTGGGTCGTGGTGCTCGCCGACCGCTCCGCGTCGATGCGCGTCCCCGACGCCCCCGGCGGCGTGACGCGCGACGCCCAGCTCGCCGACGCCCTGAACCGGTCGTCCGACGCGTGGTCCGCGATCGCCCAGTCCAAGCGGGTCCTCTGGCTCGGGTTCGACGCCGGGGCGTACGAACTGACCGGCAGCGCGCCCACGCCTGAACTCGGCGAGGCCGACGGGCGGCGCACCGCCCTGGGCGCCTCCATTGAACAAGCCCTCCGGCGCGTCGCGGCCCGCCCAACCTCGGGCATCGTCGTCCTCTCCGACGGACGCTCCAGCGATGCGCTCGACCGCGCCTCGCTCCGGCGCCTCCAGAGCGACCAGATACCGGTCTTCAGCGTCCCCCTGGGCTCGCCCGACCCCGCGCCCGACCTGGGCGTGACGGGCGTGGAGGCCCCCGAGCTCGCCTTCGTGCGTGACTCGACACCCGTCGTCGTGGAACTCGAACGCCTGGGCGAGGGTCGCGTGGACCCGGACTCGCTCGTGCAGCTCGTAGACGAAGCCACGGGCGAGGTGCTGGCCGAACGCTCGGTGGGCGACGCGCTCGACGACAACGCGTCCGCCCGCGTCACGCTCACCCCCAAGGGCGAGTCGCCCGGCGCCCGGCGCTGGATCGCCCGCGTCATCCCCCGCGGCGACGACCTCATCGCGGACAACAACGAGATGTCCCTCGCCATCGAGCTGGTCGATCGCCCCCTGCGCGTGCTCTACCTCGACGGCTACCCGCGATGGGAGAACCGCTACGTCAAGAACCTGCTCCTGCGTGAGAGTTCCATCCGCTCGTCGAGCCTGCTGCTGGCCGCGAACCGGCGCTACACGCAGGATGGCGACGTCGCGATCACCCGCCTGCCCCAGAGCCCGGGCGAGTGGGAGGAGTACGACGTGATCGTGCTGGGCGATCTGCGCTCTGATCTGCTCGGGCGCACGCAGCTCGAAGCCCTGCGCGAGCACGTGGCCGTCCGCGGCGCCGGCCTGCTCTGGATCGGCGGCGAGGGCGCCACCCCCGAGACCTGGTTCGAGACCCCTCTGGGCGACCTGCTGCCCGTCCGCTCGGGCGCGTCGCACGACCGCGGGCGCCTGGGCACGTGGGACGAGGACGTCACGCTCGTGCGCACGCCCGAGGGCGCCCGCCTGGGCGTGCTGGAACTCGGCGACGCGCCCGGCGTCTGGCCCATCCGTCTGAGCGACCCGCGCACGGGCTGGTCACGCCTGCGATGGATGCAGAAGATCGATCCCGAGCGCGTCAAGCCCGCCGCGAGCGTGCTGGCCGCGGGCGTGCCCGTCAGCGCGTTCACGCCCGAGCTGCTCCATGACCAGGGCGCGCTGGCGCTGGGCGCCGGCTCGCCCGCGCTGCTCTCGATGCGTTACGGCGCCGGGCGCGTGGTCTACGTCGCGACCGACGAGATCTGGCGCTGGCGCTACGGGCGCGGCGAGGACCTGCCCGAACGCTTCTGGCTCCCGCTCATCCGCATGCTCGGGCGCGAGGGCCTGGCCCGCTCCGGGCGCTCGGCCCTGCTCCGCGCCACGCCCAAGCGGGGGCAGGTCGGCGCCAGCATCCGCCTGAGCCTGGAACTGCTGGACCAGTCGCTCGTGGACGCCGCGCCCACGAGCGTGCGCGTCGAGATCACGCGCGATGATTCGAGCGCTGGCTCACGCCCCGTCGAGCTGCGCCTCTCGCCCGAGGGCGTGCCGGTCGAGGGCGACAACGCGGCCCGCTCGTTCGGCTCGTCCTGGGCGACCAACGAACCCGGCACGTACAGCGTGCGCGTGACCGAGCCGCTGCTGGCGCCGCTGGGGCTCAGCGCGACGCTGGAGGTCTGGCCCTCGGACGACGAACGCCGCCAGCCCGAGACGGACCACGCCTCACTCAGCGAGCTGGCCGAGCAGACGGGCGGCCAGGTCGTGCCCGTCTCGCAGCTGAGCCGGCTGGGCGAGCTGCTGCCCAACCGCGAGCTGGTGATGACCGGCCCGCGCGAGGTCCGCCCGCTGTGGGACCGCCCGCTCATTCTGGCGCTGCTCATCACGCTGCTGGCGCTGGAATGGGTGGGTCGGAGGCTGATTCGCCTGGCATAAGCGTGCCCGGCGGGTGATTGTTCAATCCGGGGCCCCCGGGCGCCCGAACCTCTTGTATAGGTCTCCCGTACCACCGGGGACCCCAGGGCCGACGATCGCATGAGCACCATCAACGCGCCAAGGCCCAGCCCCGAGACCGACCCGCGGGTCCACGCCCTGCGTGACGCGTTGTCGCGTGTGCGCGTCCGCGCGCGGGCGCTGCTGCTGGCGCGGGGCGGTGCGTGGGTGCTGGGTGGGGCGCTGGGCGGCGTGATCGCGCTCATCGCCATCGACTACGCGCTGCGCCTGCCCAGCGGGCTGCGCTGGCTGATGCTCCTGGGCGCCGTCGCGGCACTGGGCGTCGCGCTGGCCCGCATCGTGGGCGGCGCCTGGCGCTTCGCCCCCAGCCTCACCTCGCTCGCCCTGCGCCTCGAACGCCTCGACCCCAGCGCTTCCGGGCAGATCGCCTCGGGCCTGGAACTCGCCAGCGAGCCCAAGCCCGAAGAACCCGCGGCCCGCGCCATGCACGAGCGCGCCCTCGACGACGCCAAGCGCGCCTTTCGCCCGGGCGCCGCCGGGAGGCTGACCGACCCACGCCAGACGCTGCGGGCCCTGGGCGGGCTCGCGCTCGTCTCGGCCCTCGCGCTCTCGTTCGTTCTGGTCAAGCCCACGCTGAGCCGCACGGGCGCCGCGCGGGTGCTCACGCCGTGGCGCGGGGCCGAGTGGCCCAGCCGGTATGTCGTCGAGGACGCGACGCTCGCGCAGGTCCACCCGAGCGATACCGCCCTGCCCCTGCGGGCGATCGTCACCAGGACCAGCCGTGCCCAGGGGCGCACGCTGGTCAACGCCAGGTACCGCCTGACCGACGCGACCGGGTTCAGCCCCTCGGGCGAGACGCGGCGCGTGGTGCTGGCCGGGCAGCGACGCGACGCAAAGGTCGGCGAGCACGAGGGCGAGCTGTACGAGCGCCTCATCGAGGCGATTCCCCCGCCCCGCGCGGGCGAGGGCGCCCGCAGCGTCACTCTTGAGTATTGGTTCGAGACCGACGACGACCGGACACGGACCCGAAAGGTCCGCCTGGTCGATCCGCCCGTGCTCGTTGGCGCTGCGGCCGTCGTCACACCCCCCGACTACGCCAGCGCCTCCACCGGCGTCCTCGCCAGCGGGCTCATCGAGCTCGGCGCCAGCGCCGAGAGCGCCCCGCCCGTCGGCCCGGTGCTGGGCGGCTCGCGTGTGGAGCTGACGCTGCGCTTCAGCACGCCCGTGACGATCGATCAGGCGCAGCGCCAGTCGTGGCTCGAGCAGCTCCGACGCTCGGCCCGCGATGTCAGCGTCACGTCTGACGCGGGAACCGTCACGCTGAGCATGACGCTCGACGAGTCGCTGCGCGCCGCCCCGCCGGTGGTTGACGCCAACGCCCTGGCGCCGCGGGACGAGGTCGCGTTCGTGTTCGAGGCGACGCAGGACCAGGCGCCGAGCGTGAGCGTCACGGCCCCGGCCCGCGACGAGTCCGTCCTCGCGACGGCGGTCATCGCCGCCTCGGGCGAGGGGCGTGACGACCTGGGCCTGCGCTGGGTCGCCCTGGAGCGGACCATCGCCAAGGCGCCCTCGGGTTCGCCCGGCGCGCCCCCCGAGGCGGTCGGCGAATCCGTCATCATCGCCCGCGCCGAACTCGACGCGAGCCAGGGCGTCACGAGCGCTCAGGCCAACGCCGGCCTCGACCTGAGCACGCTGGGCGTCGTCCCGGGCGACGAGGTGCGGATCGTCGCCCTCGCCCTCGACACCCAGCGCCTCGACGACATCGACCGCGAGCCCTCACGCTCGGGTGTGCGCACGCTCCGCGTCATCAGCGAGACCGACCTCATCGAGCAGATCCGCGGCGAGCTGGGCGGCGTCCGGCGCGCCGCGATGCGCCTCGACGAGACCCAGCAAACCCTCGAACAGTCCCTCGAGCACAACGGCCCCTCGCCCGACCTCCAGCAGCAGCAGGACGCGATGACCCAGCGCCTCATCGAGCAGCGCCAGGTCATCGAACGCCTCCGCCAGCGCCAGCGGCGCAACGCGCTGAGCGACCAGTCGCTGGCCGGGATGCTCGACGAGGCCCAGGGCATGCTCTCGCGCGCCGGGCAGCGGTCGTCCGATGCCGCGCAGAAGACCGGGCAGTCGATGGACGAGCCCGAAGATTCCAAGGCCGAGCAGCTGCGTGAGGAGGGCGTGGAGGCGCAGGACGACGTCCGCGAGGAACTCGGCTCGCTCATCGCCCTGCTCGACCGGGGCGAGGACGGCTGGCTGGTCCGGCGCGCCGTCGAGCGGCTGTTGCAGGAGCAGAAGCGCATCCGCGAAGAGACCGCCCGTGCCGGGCAGGAGACGCTCGGGCGCGAGCTGAGCGAGCTGAGCCCGCGCGAGCTGAGCGATCTGGAGCGCATCGCCCAGCGCCAGCGCGACGCGGCCGAGCAGGCCCGCGAGGCCCTCGACGAGCTTGGCGAACGCGGGCGCCAGATGTCGCAGGTGGACCCGGCCCAGGGCGAGGCGATGAGCCAGGCCGCCCGCCAGGGGCGTGAGCAGGGCCTGCAGGAGTCGCTCGAAGAGGCCTCGCAGCAGATCTCGCAGAACCAGACCGGCGGGGCGACCCAGAACCAGGACGAGGCGATTCAGGCCCTCGAGCAGATGCTCGAAGAGCTCGACAACGCGGGTAAAAACAAGGACAGCGCCCTGCGCCGGATGCTCGCGAGCATCATCGAGTCTATCGAGGCGCTCATCACCCGCCAGCAGCGCGAGATCGCCAACCTCGCCGACGCCAAGGCCAAAAACGACTACACCGGGCTCGACGCGGGCATGATCCGCCTGGACCAGAACACGCTGGGCGTGCTCGCGCAGGTGCGCGAGGGCCCGGGCGAGATGCGGGCGGTCGGCGACCTGCTCGAAGAGGCCTCGGGCCAGCAGCGCGAGGCGATCGGGCTGCTGCGCGAGGGCGAGATCGTCGCCGACGGCGTCTCGTTCGCCGAGGGCGAGTCGCTGCGTCTGCTCTCCGAGGCAAAGGCGGAGGCCGAGAAGATCGACGAGCAGGCGCAGGACCGCGAGCAGGACCGCCTTCGGGCCGAGCTGCGTCAGGCGTACCGCGAGACGCTTGAGGAGCAGGTCGCGCTCAGCGCCGAGTCGGGCGAGCTGCTCGGTGGAGAGCTCACCCGCCGACAGCGCGCGGGCGTGCGGGCGATGGGCGCGCGCCAGCGGACACTGCAGGAGCGATTGCAGACCCTGCTCGGTGAGGTCGAAGGGCTCGGCGATTCGCTGATGTTCGCGCTCGCGCACGAGCAGCTCGATTCGCTGATGGGGACCGCCGCGGATGCGCTGGGTCAGGGGCAGGTGAGCCGAGGCGTCGTGCTCAACCAGTCCATGTCGATCCAGACGCTCCAGATGCTCGTCGAGGCGTTGGGCCAGCCCGAGCCCGACGAGCAAGAGTTCGAAGAGGGCGGTGGCGGCGGCGGCGGGCAGGGCGGCGGCCCCCAGCCCGAGCAGCCCCTCGTGCCCCCGATGGCCGAACTGATGCTCCTCCGCTCCATGCAGGCCCAGATCGCCCAGCTCACCCGCAGGGCCCACGAGGGGGACGAGCGGGCGTCGGGCATCGAAGCCCGGACACTCTCCCAGATGCAACGCCGCCTGGGCCAGCGTGCGGGCGAGCTCATCGAACAGATGAACCAGCCGCAGGGTGAGGATGTAGAACTCCCGGTGGACATGCCCACCCAGCCCGACCCAGCGCCCGAGGAGACCCAGCCTTGAGCATCCGAACGACATTCCTGAGCGCGATGGTCGCCCTTGCGGTAGGGGCGACATCCGTGCGCGCGCAGGAGGCGGTGAACGAGGGCGAGCGTCTGGAGAGCCTCGACGAGCTGCTCGGGCTGGAAGAGGCGGGTCAGGGTGAAGACGCCCGCACGGAACTCCCCGACGCGGCCCAGGCCGAGCTGGAGCGCGAGCTGACCCAGCAGGAAGCGGCCCAGGCGTTCGAGCAGGCCGCGGCGCTCATGGGCGAGTCCGCCTCGCGTCTGGGCGACATGAGCGACACGGGCCTGGCGACGCAGCGGTTGCAGGAGGACATCCTGCGCAAGCTCGACCAGGTCATCGAGGCCGCGAAGAACAACCAGCAGCAGTCGCAGAGCTCGTCGAGCAGCTCCAGCCAGCAGCAGCAACAGCCCAACCAGCCCCAGCAGCAGCAACAGCAGCAGGGCGAGGCGTCCGACGGCGACAACCAGCAAGAGAACACGCCCCCCGGTCGCCAGGACGGGCGGCTCAACCCCGAGATCGACTCGGCGCGGGCCGCCTGGGGCGCCCTGCCCGAGCGCGTGCGTGATGCGCTCTATCAGGGACGATCGGACCGGTACAGCTCGCTGTACGAGCGTCTGACCGAGGCGTACTACCGCAGGCTTGCCGAGGAGCGTCAGCCGTGAACACGCTTCTCCCCGCGATCGCAGCGCTGACCCTCGCCGCCGCCCCGGCGCTCGCCCAGGACGCGCACGCGCCCGCAACGCCCGCCCCGCCCTCCGCCGCGAACAACGCGGCCCAGGACGAGATCACCCCGGCGCTGGACGTGTCCATCGCCAGGGCTCTGCGCTACCTCGACGCGCAGCAGCAGACCGACGGCTCGTGGTCGGGCGGGCGCTTCGGCAAGAACGTCGCGATCACCTCGCTGGCCTGCCTCGCGCTCATGGGCGACGGCAACACCCCCAGCCGGGGCGAGCACGCCCGCGCCATCCGCAGCGGGCTGGACTTCGTCCTGGCCAACGCGGCGGAGAACGGGCTCATCGCCGCCGAGGCCGCCAACGGGCCCATGTACGGGCACGGGTTCGCGACGCTGTTCCTGGGCGAGGCCTACGGCATGACCGCCGGCGGGGGCGACACGGCGCTGAGCGGGCGCCTGCACGAGACGCTCGTCAAGGCCATCCGCCTCATCGAACGCACGCAGAACGACGAGGGCGGCTGGCGCTACAACCCCGTCCCCTACGACGCGGACGTCTCGGTCACCATCTGCCAGGTCATGGCCCTGCGCTCGGCCCGCAACGCGGGCATCGAGGTGAAGAAGGAGGTCATCGACAAGGCGGTCGATTACATCCGTCGCTGCCAGAACGTGGACGGCGGATTCAAGTACCAGCTCGAAACAGGATCCAGCGCCTGGCCCCGGTCCGCCGCGGGCGTCGCGAGCCTGTTCTACGCGGGCATCTACGAGGACCAGGCGATCGACAAGGGCGTGGGCTACCTGCACCGCGTCGCCAAGCCCGGAACGCCCCGCTCCTCGCGGGCGCACTTCTTCTACGGGCACTACTACGCCGTGCAGGCGATGTACCTCGCGGGCGGTGACGACTGGGAGGCCTGGTGGCCCGCGATCCGCCAGGAACTGATCGAGGGGCAGCTCGACGATGGCTCCTGGGAGGATCGCACCGTCGGCCCGGCGTACGCGACGGCGATGTCGCTCATTATTTTGCAAATGCCAAAGCGGTACCTGCCGATCTTCCAGAAGTGAGCCCATCCGTTCCATCCCGGTTCTTGGCCTCCGCAGCGATCATCCTCGCGGCGGCGGGTGGCGCGCTGGGCGCCGACGACGGCGTCCCCCGCGTCCTGCTCGACCGCGAGCTCAACGCGACACAGGTCAACCTCACCTCGATCGGTGAGGGCCAGGTCCGCTGGCTCGACGGCGCCGGACGCGAACGCGCCCGCGCCATCGACGAGCTGCTGGCCGTCATCGACCCCGACGGCGCCCTGCTGCCCCCCGACGTGCGCCGCCAGGTCATCGAGTCGCTGGGTTTCCCCGTGGTCGAGACCACCGACGGGCAGCGCCTGCTGGCGCGCCTGCGCGACGACCCCGAGGGCAGCGACGAGTTCGTCGAGCTGCGGCTCGTGGGCGGGCAGACGATGCGCGTCTCGGTCGAACGCATCGCCGGGCTCACCGGGGCCCGCTCGGTCTTTGACGAGTCGCGCCCCGCGCGACAGGATGCCCCGAGCATCGACGACGTGGTCGAGCTGACCAACGGCGACCGCGTGTCGGGCTTCGTTGAGCGACTGGGTTCGAGCGTCTGGGTCGAGGTGGACGGCGTCTCCCGCGAGATCCCCATGTCGGGTGTCGCGAGCATCGAGCTGGCCAACCCGAAGCGCCGGGTCGAGGGCACGCGCGTGTGGCTCGACGACGGGTCGATCATCGGCGCCGGCCCGATCTCGGGCGCGGGCGATCGCCTCGTCGCGTTCGACCTGACGCTCGCCCGAGAGAACACGGGCGCCCCCAAGGGCAGCGAGAGCGAGATGGGCGCCGCAATGCGCCTGCCGCTGTCGCGGATCGCGGGCATCGTCTTCGACGCCGGAAACTCGGGGGTGCGCCCGCTGGCCGGCATAGGCCCGTCGAGCTTCGAACCCACGGGGCAGCGACGCTGGACGCCCCCGCCCATCACGGGCGACGCGAGCAAGGCGGTCCTGGGCGCCTCCACGATCGAGCTGCCCGGCCCGATGCGGGTCCGCTGGAGCCTGCCCGAGGGCGCGGCGCGCCTGGCGGGCGTCGCGACCCTGGGCGATGCGCCCGGGCAGTGGGCCGACTGCGCCGTCTCCATCCTGCTCGACGAGGGCGGGGGGCAGACCGAGCTGGCCCGTGCCCGGCTGCGACCGGGCGAGAGCGAGATGGCCTTCAATCTCGAGCTGCCCCGCGGGATCCCCGGCGAGGTGCGCACGCTCGAGGTCCGCGTGGACGCCGGGGCGTACGGCCCGGTCCAGGACCGCGTCCTGCTCGAGCGCGTCCTGCTGCTCGTCGAACACGAATAGACCTACCGGATCTTGAGCGACGCCAGCGCGATCACGCCCAGGATGATCGAGACGATCCACAGCCTCGCCACGACCTGCTGCTCCGTCCAGCCCCCCAGGTGCAGGTGGTGGTGGTACGGCGCGCAGCGGAAGATGCGCTTGCCCCCGGTGGAGCGGAAGTAGCCGACCTGGAGCACGACCGAGAGGATCTCGAAGAGGAACACGCCGCACATGAGCAGGACGACCAGCTCCTGGCGAGTCACCAGCGCGATGTAGGCGATCAGCCCTCCCAGCGCCAGCGAGCCCGTGTCCCCCATGAACACCTGCGCCGGCGAGCAGTTCCACCACAGGAACCCCAGGCACGCGCCCGCCATCGCGCCGCCCATGACCGCCAGCTCGTCGGCATGCACAATATGCGGCACGAACAGGTACTTGCTGATCTGCTCAGACCCCGCGATCAGCGCCAAGACCAACAAGCCCAGCGACACGACCACCGACACGCCCGACGCGAGCCCGTCCATGCCGTCGGTGATGTTCACCGCGTTGGACACCCCCGCGATGAGCACGATCGAGAGCAGCACGTACGCCCACTGGGGCAGGTAGAGAAGCGCCTCGGAAATCTCGCCCTGGCGGTTGGTGTAGGTCTTCTGGAAGGGGAGGTTGAGCACGTGGGGCAGGGTGTCGCCCACGCCCCCGGCCCGGTAGGTGAACACCCCGATGAGCAGCCCGAGCCCGAGCTGAAAGACGAGCTTCTCCCACGCGTACAGGCCCTGGCGCCCCGTGCCGCGCCGGGCGGCGGTGAGTTTGAGCCAGTCGTCGAACCCGCCCAGCACGCTGAGCCAGACGAGCACGAGCAGGCCCATGTACACGTAGTCGCGGCGCAGGTCCGCCAGCAGCAGCGTGCTGATGAGGATCGACGCGCCGATGAGGATGCCGCCCATCGTGGGGACGTGGGCCTTGCTCGCGGCGTGGGCCCGCAGCGCCTCGGCGTCGGTCGAGCCGCCGTCGCCGATCTTCATCGAGACCAGCCAGCGGATCGTGCGCCTGCCGAAGACGATCACGAGCATGAACGACAGCCCCGCCGCGGCCAGGGCCCGGAACTGGACCTGATCGAGGAGCGTGAAGGCCGGGTAGACCCCGGTCCGGTCGAGCCAGTCGCGTGTTGCTTCTAAGAGCAGGTAGAGCATCGTGCTCGCTCAGGGGCCATCCGTGCGTGAGGGCGAGTGTACCGCGTGCGAACGGGCGCCGATGGCGTCAGCGACGCGCTCCAGACGCATCGATCGGGAGGCCTTGAGCAGCACGACATCCCCCGGGCGGACCCGCGACGCCGCGTGATCGGTCGCCTCATCGCTCGCCTCGCCCAGAGCCTCAGCGCGCGGGCTGATGCTCACCGCCCGGCTCATCGCCCCGCCCAGGGCGACGATCAGGTCGATGCCCGCGGGCGCCGACTCGATCAGGGCCGCGTGCTCCGCGTCGCTCGCCGCGCCCAGCTCGAGCATGTCGCCCAGGATTGCAACGCGTCGCCCGCCCGGGGCGGGCTCGAAGGTCGCCAGGGTCGCCAGGGCGGCGCGCATGGAGTCGGGGTTGGCGTTGTAGGCGTCGTTGATCAGGGTGATTGCCCCGCCGGGACGTTGAACAATCTCGACGCTCAGACGCATCTCGGGCGAGCGGGCGCCGGCCAACCCGCGGGCGATCGATTCGGCGCCCAGCCCCAGATGCGCTCCCACCGCCGCGGCGATCGCGCCGTTGCGGGCGTTGTGCGCTCCGGGCAGGGGGAGCGACAGGTCGCCCAGGCCTTCGACATGAAACCGCACGCCGTGGGCGCCGGACTCGACATCGCTCACGCGCCAGCGGGCGCCATCGGTCGTCCCGACGCGCTGCGTCTCGACATTCGTACGCAGCGCCATCGCCGCGTCGATCGCGGGCGAGTCGTCGGTGATGATCGCGACCCCCCCGGGCGCAAGGCCATCGACGATCGAGGATTTTTCCTTGGCCACGCCCTCGATCGAGCCCAGCCCCTCCAGGTGCCCGCGCCCGATCGAGGTGATGACGACCACGTCCGGGCGCGCGATCGCGGTCAGGCGCCCGATCTCGCCCGGGCTCGACGTGCCCATCTCGCACACGACAAAGTCCTCGCCGTCGCGGGCGCCCAGCAGCGTCAGCGGCAGGCCAAGCTCGTTGTTGAAGCTCTTGGGCGAGCTGCGACCCTCAAGCTCGGTCGAGAGCACGCTCTCGATCAGGCGCGTGGTCGTGGTCTTGCCGTTGGTTCCCGTGACGCCGATGACGCGCAGCCCGGGGCGGAGATCGCGCTCGGAGCGTGCCAGGGCCGTCAACGCCGCGCGCAGGTCATCGACCAGCAGCGTGCCCGGCGGGCAAGGCGAGCCCGTCGCTCGATCAACCACGCACAGGGGCGCGCCCAGATCAAACGCTTGGCCCAGGTACGCGCGCCCGTCCACCTGCTCGCCGCGGAATGCGAAGAACGCGTCCCCCGGCGTCAGCGTGCGCGTGTCGATCGAGGCGCCGGTGACCGTCGCCCCCGGGTCCGCCGGCGGCGCGAGCCACCGCCCGCCCAGAACCTGCGCAACCTGCCCGATCGTCCGGGGCTTCATGGCGCGTCGCCCGCGGGCTGGGCGTGGCGCAGGCGGATCTCGCGCAGGGCCTCGCGCGCGACCACCCGGTCATCGAAGGGGACGCGGAGCACCCCGCCCCCGAGCGAGCCGATCTCCTGGAACGTCTCGTGCCCACGCCCGGCGAGCACAACCACGTCGCCCGGGCCCGCGCCCTCGATCGCGGCCCGGATCGCCCGGTTGCGGTCCGCGTGCACGATCACACCCGAGCGATCGGCCTCGGGCACCCCCTCGATCATCCCCGCGATGATCTTCGAGGGCGCCTCGGTCCTCGGGTTGTCCGACGTGAACACGCAGCGCGTCGCCAGCTCGCTGGCGACCCGCCCCATGCGCGGGCGCTTGGACCCGTCCTTGCACCCGCCGCAGCCGATGACGACCCACAGCCGGCGCCCCTCGGGGACCAGGGGCTTGACGCTGGACAGGCACTTGTCCAGCGCGTCGTCCGTGTGCGCAAAGTCCACGAACACCGTGATCGCGTCCTCGCGCGTGCTCACCCGCTCCATCCGCCCCGCGGGCGGGCGCAGGCGGGGCAGGGCCCGGGCCAGGTCGTCCTGGATGGACTCCTGGGTGCGCCCGAGGCGGCGCAGCGCGTCTGCCGCGCTCGCGACCGCCTGCAGCGTGTTCATCGCGTTGTGCGCGCCAAACAGGGGCACGTGCGCATCGATTTGGCAGCCCGGCCCGCGGATCGTCAGCTCCGAGCCCTCGAGCGTGCTGGCAACCGCCCACACCGCCCAGTCGCCCTCGCCCTGGGCCGTGCACGCCAGGCGTCGCCCCCCCACCATCTCCGCGCTGCGCGGATCGTCGGCGTTGACCACCGCGGCGCCCTCGCTGGGCAGCATCGCGAAGAGCTTCGCCTTGGCCCGCGCGTACTCGTCCATCGCTTTGTGGTAGTCCAGGTGATCGCCCGTGAGATTCGTGAAAACCGCGATGTCAAAGCTCAGGGCGCTGACCCGCTTCTGATCGAGCGCGTGGCTGGAGACCTCCATCACCGCCGCCTTGCCCCCGTGCTCGACGATCTGCCCCAGGGTGCGGGACAGCTCGATGGCGGGGGGCGTGGTCATCGACGCGGGCGCCGTCTCGCGCCCGTCGTCCACCTCGACGGTCCCGATCAGCCCGGTCCGGACGCCCGCGCTGTTGAGCATCTGGTGCGTCAGGTGGGCGACGGTGGTCTTGCCGTTGGTCCCGGTCACGCCGATGAGCAGCAGCTTGGATGAGGGCTCGCCGTAGAACCGCTCGGCGATGCGGGCGCTGGCGCCCGGAACGTCGCCGCTCACGATCACGCACACCGGGCTGCGGGGGGGCAGCTCGATGTGCGGGTCGTCGGTGAGCACGCACGAGGCGCCGCACTCGATCGCGCCGTCGATGAACCGCCTGCCGTCCTCCTTGAGCCCGCGCCGGGCGACAAACAGCGATCCGGGCACCGCCGTGCGCGAGTCCTCGGTCAGGTCGCAGGCGCGCACGGACAGCGGGTCTCCGCGGACGACCCGGACATCCAGGCCCTCGATCAACGCCCCGAGGTTCATCGCTCGCGTTCCCCTGCCTTGCCCACGCCCGCCTATCGGTCGATCCCGCCGCGGCGCAGCATAAAGCGAGCGGGCGCCTCGCGCTCAGGGGAGGACGAGCATCGCGTCCCCGTACGAGAAAAACCGGTACTCGCGCTCGATGGCTTCGTCGTAGATCGCCCGCAGGCGGTCCATGCCCTCGGGGAAGAGGGCGCTGACCATCGCCAGCAGCGTCGAGCGGGGCAGGTGGAAGTTTGTGAGCAGCGCATCCACACGCCTCCACGCGTACCCGGGCGCGATGAGCAGGTCCGTCTCCACGCTGGGGGGGAGGGGCAGGCCCGAGTCCCGCATGGCCGCGTACGTCTCGATCGTCCGCGCCGAGGTCGAGCCCACCGCAACCACGCGCCGGGCACGCTCGAAGATCTGCGTTCTCGCGTCGTCGTCCATCGCGCACCGCTCGCTGTGCATCGGGTGGTCCTCGAGCGTCTCGGTCTCGACGGGCTTGAACGTGCCCGCGCCCACGCACAGGTCCACGCGGGCCTGCTCGACGCCCGCGGATCCGAGGGCCGCGAGCAGACCGGGCGTGAAGTGCAGCCCCGCTGTGGGGGCCGCGACCGAGCCCGCGTGCGCTGGATCCGCCAGCACCGTCTGGTAGCTGGCCCGGTCCGTGTCGTCGTCGATGACCAGGTCCAGCGTCTTGCGGGCGCTGAGGATGTACGGCGGCAACGGCGTCAGCCCCGCCCGCTCGAGCAGGGCCCCGCTCGTTTCGCCCGCCCCACCCTCCACCGCGACGCGCCACGCCCCCGCCTCCTCGCCCGTGCGGTCGAGCAGACGCAGCGTGATCCCGCTGGGCTGGTCGTCGTGCCCGATCAACTCCACCCGCCGCCCCGCTCTGAACCGCCTCGCCTTGAGCATCGCCTCCCAGCAGGGCTCGCCCTCGGGCGTTGGCTGACTGTCACGCAGGTACAGCCCCTGCACGCGCCCGCCGGTCTCCAGGTTCACGCCCACAAATCGGGCGCGGACGACGCTGGTCGTGTTGAAGACCAACGCATCGCCCGGCGCCAGCAGCCCGGGCAGGTCGCGGACATGCAGATGGTGGATCTCGGGCGACGATCGCGAGCAGACGAGCAGCCCGGCGCCGTCCCTGGGCTCGCAGGGCCTCGTCGCGATCCGCCCGGGCGGCAGGTCATAATCGAGCTCATCGGTGCGCACAGGTGTGGATCGTACGCGCCGCCGCCTGTTGCCCCGGCGCAGCGCGCCCGCACAACCGGACCCCGGCGCCGGCGCCCTCGGAAGGCGCGAACCCCCCACAGACCCCCGAGGGCCCCGGGTTCTCGGGCCCTGCCCCCGGCGCCCGCTGCGGCCCGCCGTCTGCACCGTGTCCTCTCGTGTCGATCGGACCAATCCAAGACGCGACCCCCGCCCGGGCGATCTTCTCGCCGGCGCCCCACACACGCCATCGCGTGGTCGAGCCCTGCCTGCGCTCGTGTGACGGGGTGGACCGCTTCGACCGCCGCCCGGCGCTCGAGCCCTACGCCGCCCCGCCCGGCAGCGTGCCCTACCACCGGTACATCCAGGCCCAGAACAACATCGCCCGCCTGGACGACCCCCACGCGCCGCGCCCCATCGAGCCCGAGCCCGCCGACCACCGACCCGACGCCCCCCGCCTGGGCGATGTCAGCCCGATCCCCGATCGTCCCTCGGGCCCGACGCCCGACGAGATGCGCCCCCGCCACGTCAGTGAGTACCGCGAGGCGATGACCGGGCGCCTGGTTGACGTGGTGTTCTGACCCAATGCCCTCTTTCAGAGCCGGGAGCGCGAGCGACCAGGGGCTGGCGCAGGTCCTGTTGGCGCTCGCCCTTGGTCGCTTGCGCTCCCGGCTCTGACGGGCCGCCCGAACGAATCAGAAACAAACCGACGCCCGTGGTGGTACCATCCCTGCCCCGGCGCCCGTGTTCTTGCGGCGCCGACGACCTTGGCTCGGGGATGTGAACGCATGACGCAGGCACGAATCGGCGGCGCAGTGATCGGCGCTCTGGCCCTGGCGCTTCTGGTCGGGTGCTGGGGGGGCGGCGGGATCCGCGATGACCAGACCACCGACTGGCCCCCGATGAAGATCAGCCAGGCCGAGGACCGCACGGTCGTCGTCGTCGAGGCGCCCTCGCCCGGGTGGACCATCGAGTTCGACCGCTCGGAGAAGGTCTCGGGCGCGTACCGGGTGCTGCTGACCGTCCGCCGCCCGGACCCGGCGTTCTTCTACCCGCAGACCACCGTCGAGCAGAACGTGATCACCGATGTGCGCGCCGGGACCCCGGTGCGCGTCTACCGCCGCCTGGCGGACCACAACGAGCGCAAGCCCGGCGGCGCGTACGTGCTCGTGGATCTCGCCGACTGACGCGCTGCGCCCCGGGGGAGGCGATGGACCAGACCGACCCTGCCATCCGCGACACCATGCGCCTCTGGCTGGCGCCCGGGCTCGGTCCCGTGCGCGTGCAGCGCCTGCTCGACCAGTTCGGCTCGCCGGGCGCGGTGCTGGGCGCGTCGGCGGCGCAGCTCCAGCGCGTCAAGGGCGTCGGCCCGGGCGTGGCGGGCACGATCCTCGAGTCGGCCAAGGACAGCGATTCACGCGTGGACGAGGCCCTGGAGAAGATCGCCGCGGCCGGCGCCCGCGTGCTGATCCGCGGCGGCGAGGGCTACCCCGAGCTGCTCGCGGCCATCCCCTCGGCGCCCACGCTGATCATCGTCCGCGGCTCGCTCGAGCCCGACACCGCCGACCGCTATCCCGCCGCCATCGTCGGCTCGCGCCGGTGCACGCCCTACGGGTTGGAGCAGAGCGAACGCTTCGCCGGCGCCCTGGCGCGTGACGGGCTGACCATCGTCTCGGGCGGGGCGCGGGGGATCGACTCGGCCGCGCACCGCGGGGCGCTCAACGCGGGTGGGCGCACCATCGTGGTCCTGGGCTGCGGCGCGGACATCGCCTACCCGCCCGAGAACGAGGCGATGTTCGAGCGCATCGTCAGCGAGAGTCGCGGCGCCCTCGTCAGCGAGCTGCCCATGGGCACGCCGCCTAACGCCGAGAACTTCCCGGCCCGCAACCGCATCATCTCCGGGCTGTCGCTGGGCGTGCTCGTGATCGAGGCGGGCCTGCGTTCCGGGGCGCTGATCACCGCGCGCCAGGCGGTCGAGGACCAGGGACGCGAGGTGCTGGCCGTGCCCGGGCGGGTGGACTCGGACGCCAGCCGCGGGTCGCTGGAGCTGATCAAGAACGCTGAGGCGGCCCTGGCGACCGAGCCGGCGGACATTATCCGCGCGCTCGAGCCCGTCGGTCGCCACCACCACCAGGGCACGCACGAGGCGCGGTACGTCGACCCCGTCCGCAAGGCGCCCTTGCCTGACACGCCGCCCCCACCGCCGCCCGGGCTGAGCGAGACCCAGACGCGGATACTCGGGTCGCTCGTGGGTGAGATGACGCCGGACGAGCTCGCGAAGGCCAGCGGGCTCGACGCCCCGGCCCTCCGGGCCGAGCTGACCCGCCTGGAACTCTCCGGACGGGTCAAACGCCATGGCTCACGCCTTGTCCGGGCGCCCGGGTAACCTACTCCCCGATTTCAGGGGTCTCCAAAGCCCGATAACGGCGTTTGGTCCGAGAATATCTGAGGGCGTTCCAGACAAACCGCGACTTTTCGTAGGGGCGGTGATTGGCTATCTTTTTCCGAACATCGCGTCGAGAAAGGTGAAGGATCTGGAGGGTGTGTGACGATTGAAAGGGCTCGCCGGGGACCGGCAGGGAACCAGATCATCGGCAAGGCGACGCCGAGGGCTCGGGGCACGATTGGAGGATCGACCCGGCCGTAAAGCGTTGTCACATCGAGGCCAGAATCGCAACAACGCGTGATCTCCCCAACAAATCCCTTGACAGCCAAGCAATTGGGCGATAGGTTTTTGATTGGAAGCCGATCGGAGGCTGGTCTTCGGGCCGGGCGCACGCGTCGAGCGATTCGGGCCTGTGGAAGGGCGATCCACCATGGATCGAACAGCACTGGTCAAGCTCGGTCCGGGCGGCTCGTTCGAGCTGGCCTACGACGGCACGCGTTCGGGTCGGTCGCTTCTGAGTCTTCGCCCGCGGGCGAAGCGCGCCGAAGCATTTGAGACGGCGCCCGTCCATCCGGACGGGGGGTCTCAGGCCGAGGCGGTGGGCCTGTTGATGGCGTCGGAGCTGATGCTCCGGGGGCAGCAGGCGTTGGTGGAGCAGGCGCGAAAGCGCCTGGGTCGCCTGGCGGCGAGGCTGGGATCCCAGCCGGTCGCGGGACCCGTGGACGGGTCGGAGCAGAGCACGGACGATCGCCGACTGATTGGCGCGGTCGCAGGAAAGGACGGACACCATGAACCTCACGCCCAAGCAGCTTCGGATTCTGCAGCTCATCCGGGATTCCCGCATTCGTCGTGGCTATTCCCCGACCATGCAGGAGCTGGCCGACGAAATCGGCGTCAGCAAGGTCACCGTGTTCGAGCACGTCGAGGCGCTCATCAAGAAAGGGGCGTTGATCCGCGAGCCGAACAAGGCACGCTCTTTGTCGATCGCTGAGGGGATCGCGGTCCCGGACGAGTCGCGTCCGCTGCGGTACCCGATGGTGGGCAAGATCGCCGCGGGCCACCCGATCGAGAAGGTCGAGAACGTTGACGAGATCGACCTGGGCGAGTTCCTGGGCGCCGGCTCGGAGCGGGGCGACAACAGCCTCTTCGCCCTCCAGGTGGACGGCGACTCGATGCGCGACGAGGGCATCCTCGACGGCGACATCATCCTCCTCGAGCGCGCCCAGGTGGCGCACAACGGCGACCGCATCGTCGCCCTGCTCGACGACGGGCAGACCACCCTCAAGACTTTCTACAAGGAGGCGGACCACATCCGTCTCCAGCCCGCCAACCCGGACTTCGAGCCCATCCGCGTGAAGTTCTGCCAGGTGCAGGGCATCGTCAAGGGCGTGGTGCGCCGGTACCGCTGACGCTGGCGCCCGCAATACCGAGCCGGGAGCGCGAGCGACCCGGGACAACTGACCGGGGTTGGTGGGCGCCCTCGGTCGCTGGCGCTCCCGGCGTTGACCGACCAAACGAGAGTCACCCCGGGTCGCTGGCGCTCCCGGCTCTGACATACCAAATGAAAGACCGAGCCGCATCGACGCGGCTCGGTCTGTTCTTTGATCGGTGATGTCCCGCTCGCTTAGACGTGCGCGGCCCGGGCGATCTCGTGCACGGAGTGCTTGATCGCCAGCGGCGGGCGGCGCAGCGGGGCCTCGGGCGACACGGCGCCCTCGGTCGAGACCATGTGCGCCTCGTCCGAGTTGACGTGCAGCACCTCACGCGGGGTCAGCTGCGTGGCGCGGGGCAGCGTCGTCATCGTGTGGCGCTGGGCGCCCATCAGCTCCGCGAGCAGCTCGCACGCCAGGACCGGGTCGCAGGACGACCCGCAGGTGAAGACGTCGGCGGCGGCGTAGCCGATCTCGGGCCACGTGTGGATCGAGATGTGACTCTCGGCCAGCAGGCCCAGCGCGGTCACGCCCTGGGGCTCGAACTTGTGCGCGACCTCACCCATCCACGTCGCGCCCGCCCGCTCGGCGGACTGACGCAGGGCGGTGACGATCTGATCTTTGTCGTTGAGCGTTTCGCTCGGACAGCCGTAGAGCTCGAGGATGCAGTGCTTGCCAACGCTTGCCAATGGTCAACACCTCACGTTCCGGGGTGATCGCTCACCGAGCGGGGGCCCCCGGGGCGTCCCGGGGAGAGCGGGGATCGTAGGACCGGTGTTGCCCCGGCGAAGGGCCCGGCGTGCGACTCCGGCTTTACCGCCGGGGGTTGCGGGGCGAGGCGCCGCCCGGGCGAGCCGGGCGCGCGGGCCTCGGACGCTCGTGCGTCTCGGGGGCCTTGGGTGAGGGCTGGGGCGATGAGCCGTTGGTCGCGGGCGTTTCCGGCTGACTCGCGCTGTGGCTCTCGGGCTCGGGCGCCGGCTCGTCGTCGCGGGCGGGCTCGTTGATCCGCCCGAAGATCAGGCGACCGGCGGAGGTCTGCAGCGAGCTGGTCACGCGCAGGTCCACGATCAGCCCGATCGACTCGCTCCCGTCCTCGGCCACGACCATCGTGCCGTCCTCGAGATACCCCACGCCCTGTCCAGACTGCTCGCCGGGCTTGATGATCTTCAGGCGCAGCGACTCGCCCGGGATCACGCTGGGCTTCATCGCGTTAGCCAGGTCGTTGACGTTGAGCACGGGCACGCCCTGGATCTCCGCGACACGGCTGAGCCCGACATCGGTCGTCACCACCATGCCCGGCAGGCGGCGCGCCAGCTCCACCAGCATCGCGTCCACCGCCTTGCCCGGGATGGGCGTCTCGTCGATCGAGACGTCCAGCACCGCCAGGCGCTGCAGGCGGGCGACGATGTCCAGCCCGCGCCTGCCCTTGGCGCGGGTCATTTTGTCCGAGCTGTCGGCCAGCAGTTGGAGTTCTGCGACGACGAAGCTCGGGATCACCACGGGCGACTGGATCAGCCCGGTCTCGGCGATCTCCACGATCCGCGCGTCGATGATCGCCGAGGAATCCAGCAGCAGCGGGCGCGGGCCGCGGAGCTGCTTGGCGAACTCGACGTACGGGATCACCAGCCTGAAGTCGTCCTGGGTTTGCAGGACGGTCGTGACGCCGAGGTAGCACAGCGCGATGCCGAAGAGGACCTTGACCGTACCGACGATGGGCGAGGTGTGCAGGTCCCACGTGGCGGCGATGAGGTCCACGACGTAGCCCAGCGCGACGGCCGCGACGAGGCCCGCGAGCAGGCCCAGGATCACGCCCGAGATCGTCGCCAGGCGTTTCTGCGGCGTCATGATGTCGATGGTCAGGAAGATCACGCCCAGCAGCAGGGCGGCGCCGACGGGGATCCACCAGTTGATCGCCAGCCCGACCTCGCGCCCGCCGGTGGCCGGGTCGTCCTGGATCTTGATGATGTTGAGCAGGACCACGACCATGACCAGCACGAGGAACCCCGCCCGGACGACCCGCAGCAGCAGGAGGCGCTGGCGACGGCTGACCTCGAGCGGGTCGGCCGTGGTTGACGGCGCCCGCGCCGGGCGGGCGCCCGCGCTGGGCGGGTGCTGGGAGGGGGTGTGGGTCACCGGGCAAGTGTACGCGGCGAGGCTAGGATGGATGCGGACCCGCTCCGATCGGCGGCCGGGCCCGGTGCGCGGGTGGCCCGTGAACCTGGTCAGGGCTTGACCGCAGCAGCCATAAGCGGCCGTCATCCGGCGCCGCCGGTGTCCTGGCCGTCGATCGGGGCGGGTCCGAGCAAGGCGGGAACGCATCGCCCTTGAAGCCCCGCACGTGAGTGCGGGGTTGCGAGAACCCCGGCGCGAGCAACCCCGCACTCACGTGCGGGGCTAGTAGATCCGGCGGGTCCCAACACAGGAGCGAGACGCGCATGCGGGGACTCCGGGGCAAGCGAGTGATTGTGTGTCTGGTGGTGGGTGCGGCCGCGACGTGGCTGAGCGCGTGGGGCCTGATGTTGTCCAGGATCGGAGATACGACTTCGGCTGAGTTTGTCGACCGGTGGCCTGTGCCCGTGTCCGACGACTGGCCGTCGCCGATGCAGACGACGCGCATCACGAGCCTCGGCCTGCGGGTTGAGGTCACGGCCGCGGACAGAACCGGCCCGCTCACTGGTGGCGGGAACGGGACCGAGCAATGGGCGTACTGGCGACTGCGGCTCGGGTGGCCCGCGCTGGCGCTCGATTCATCACTGCGAGGCAGCTCAGCAACGAACCTCGCGACCGGAGTCGCCGTCAAAAGGGACTACGAGACGCAAGGCCTTCTTGAGTATCGCTTTCGGTCCCGCGACTACGCCATTCCCGTGCTCCCCGTCTGGCCCGGCTTCCTGATCAACACGCTGTTCTACGCGGGCGCGTGCTGGCTCCTGCTCGCGGCGCCGGGCGGGGTTCGGCGCTGGCGACGCACGCGGCGCGGGCAATGCCCCGCGTGCGGGTACGATCTGAGCGGTGTCGAGGTGTGTCCGGAGTGCGGGACACGCGACGGCGCGATAACTAGCCCCGAACGTCAGTGAGGGGTTGCGAGAACCCAGGGCGCGAGCAACCCCTCACTGACGTTCGGGGCTAGTTCAAGACTGCGTCGCTGAGTGGAGAACGCATGCGGACGCTCCGGGTCAAACGCCTCATCCTGTGCCTGCTCGTGGGCTCGATCGTCACCGTCGCGACGTCGTGGCTCATCAGCGCCGCGTACGCGCGCAGGGTCCTGGGCGGCTGGGGCATTGTCTCCGAGCAGGTCAACGCGCCCGGGCAGGTCATCCGCGAACTCCCGACCGGGATGCCGCTGCCCGGGTCGTACCCGCGGGCGACGTGGACGAGCCGCTCGGAGAGCTTCGGGCGCGTCACGCTCCGCGCGATGGGCAGCCAGGGGTGGACGCCGGGTCAGGTGATGGGCGAGGGCTACCCCGAGGCGCCGCAGCGGGCGTGGGCGGGCGAGCAGGTGCGCCTGGGGTGGCCCATGGCGGCGCTGGAGCGCCGGAGCTGGGACGCGTACGTGATCCCGGGCGAGAGCGACGCGCCGCTCGACGAGCTGGCGTCGCCGCTGGGGGCGATCGACTTGGGGCTCGCGTCCGGGCGTGCCGACCACGGCTACCCGCTGATCCCGGTCTGGCCGGGGTTTGTCGTGAACGTGCTGGCGTACGGTGCGATCTGCTGGATGCTGCTCACGGCGCCGGGCGTGGCCGTGCGATGGCGGCGCAAGCGGCGCGGGCTCTGCCGGGGGTGTGGGTATGACATGACCGGCGTGGAGACGTGCCCGGAGTGCGGGGCGTGAAGCTTGGTGAGCAGGCCCGTCAGAGCCGGGAGCGCGAGCGACCAAGGGCGACGACCAGTTCGCTCGGTCATTGCCCTGGGTCGCTTGCGCTCCCGGCTCTGAAGTTGCCCTTGGTCGCTCGCGCTCCCGGCTCTGTCGGCTAGGCCGCGCGTCGCTTGGTGGCGAGGCGTTCGGGGCTGGGGACCTTGATGCTCTTGGCCAGGCCCAGGGCCTCCATCGCGCGGATGAACCAGTAGGACGTATCGACCTGCCACCAGCGGAGGCCGTGGCGGGCGGAGGTGGGGAAGGCGTGGTGGTTGTTGTGCCAGCCCTCGCCGAAGCCGAGGATGCCGCAGATGGCGTTGTTGCGGCTCTCGTCGCCGCAGTCGTAGTCGCGGGCGCCCCAGATGTGGCAGACGGAGTTGATGCTCCAGGTGATGTGGTGCACCAGGAAGATGCGGACCAGCCCGCCCCAGGCCAGGCCCAGCAGGGCGCCGGTCCACGACATGGTGATCAGCCCGCCCAGGACGGTGGGGATGGCGATGCCCAGCAGCGCCCAGATCGGGAACGTGCGGCTGAGCCAGACGACCTGTCGGTTGCGCAGCAGGTCCGGGGCGTAGCGGTAGTAGTCGGTCTTGGTGCCCTTGGTCACGAGCCAGCCCATGTGCGCGTGCCACGCGCCCTTGAGCAGGTTCCAGATCCCGGCGCCGTGGGTGTGCGGCGAGTGCGGGTCCAGCTCCTGGTCGGAGTGCTGGTGGTGCCTGCGGTGGTCGGCGACCCAGCCGATGATCGGGCCCTCGACGGCCATGGAGCCGGCGATGCCGATGATCGCGGTCATGATCGGCCCGGTCTCGAACGACTTGTGCGTGAACAGGCGGTGGTAGCCGACGGTCACGCCCAGGCCGGTCAGGACATACATCCCGACGAGCAGCCCGAGCGAGGCCCAGCCGAAGCCGAAGGGCCAGAGCATGTAGATCGCCGCACCCACGCTCAGGAACGGGATGAGGATGATCATGAGGTTGGCGAACCGCATGCCGGCGGACATGCGGGGCTCAACGGCGACTGCTGACGCGGCGACGTGGGCGTGCTGATGAGACAACACCTCCACGGGCGCGTTCGTCCTTGAACCGGTCTGAGTCATCGATATTTCCGATCTCTTGGCTCGGCGCATGGCGCTCTGCCAGGGGGTTTCAAATCACACCCGATTATACGCTGAACGGTCAAGCCTCGTTCACACTGACCCGTTTTGCCCCCTCACGCCCACGAATCGACCCGGGAAGCCCCCGGAACACCGCCGCTACACTCATCGGCCATGGCATACACCGTCCTTGCTCGGAAATACCGCTCCAAAGACTTCGACCAGCTCGTGGGCCAGGAACCCATCGCGCGGACCCTCACCGCCGCGATCGAGCAGGGACGGGTCGCCCACGCCTACCTCTTCTGCGGCACGCGCGGGGTCGGCAAGACGTCCGCCGCCCGCATCTTCGCCAACGCCATCAACAACCCCGACACCGACGCCGAGATCACCCGCGCGATCATGACCGGCTCCGACGTGGACACCATCGAGATCGACGGCGCCTCCAACAACAAGGTCGACGAGGCCCGCGACCTCATCGCCAACTCCGCCTACCGCCCCATGCGGGGGCGTTCCAAGATCTACATCATCGACGAGGTCCACATGCTCTCGACGGCCGCGTTCAACGCGCTGCTCAAGACCATGGAGGAGCCCCCCGAGCACGTGATGTTCATCCTGTGCACGACCGACCCGCAGAAGGTCCCCGCGACCATCCAGTCCCGCTGCCAGCGGTTCGACTTCCGCAACATCTCCTCCGCCCGCATCGCCGGGCACCTGGAGGACGTGCTCAAGCAGGAGGGGATCACGGCGGAGACCGAGGTCGTCGCCGCCGTCGCGAGGCTGGGAAACGGCTCGATGCGCGACGCGCTGAGCCTGCTCGACCGCCTGATGGCCGTGGGCGAGAAGAAGCTCACCGCGGCCCTGCTCGAGGACCTGCTGGGCCTGCCCGACCGCGAGGTCATCGCGGGGCTGATCGACGCGTTCGCCGATGGCGACGCGGGGGTCGCCCTCACCAAGGCCGGCGAGCTGCTGAGCCGGGGCATCAGCGCCGATCAGGCCCTCGAGAGCCTGCTCGACCGGCTCCGCGACCTGATGGTCCTGGGCGCGTGCGGCAAGGACACGGATCTTGTGGACCTCTCCGACGAGGCCCGCGCGCAGGAGTTCGGGCGGAGCCAGCGGTTCGACGCGGCGGGGCTGGTGCACATGATCGCCCTGTGCGAGAGCGTGCAGCGGTCGATCAAGACCAGCAGCGCGCCAAGAGCCCTCTTCGACGCGGCGATGGTCCGCCTGGCGTTGACCGAGAAGCTCGCGGACGTGACGGCCGTCGTCGCCTCCGCCTCCGGCGGCGCCCGCCTCAAAGCGCCCGGGAGATCCACGGCAAAAAAAGCCTGACGGCGACGGACACCCCCGCGAGGAGCGCCCCCACGCTCCCCGACCGTCCGCCGCCGACACCCCCGACACCCCCGCAGCAGCCGACCCAAGAACCCGAGCCCGACCCCACGCCCGTGACCAGACAGGCGAGCGTCGATTCGCGCGTGCTGCGCGAGCAGGCGATCGAGCACCCGCTGGTGAAGGACGCGCTGGAGCTGCTGGGCGGGAAGATCATCCGCGTGGAACTCAAGAGCGAGATGCCCGACGAAACCGAGCAGGGAGAATAGACCCGGTGCCACGGCTGACCCGAAGGGCAGCCGTGCGTTGGGGTGGAAGACACGCCTGCCCTTCGGGTCAGGCGTGGCACCGAGAGGCGGAAAGAATGTTCGATTCACTCAAGTCGATGGGCGCGATCGCGGGCCTGCTCAAGAACAAGGACGAGCTGGCGGCCGCGGGCAAGCGGGTGCAGGAGCGCATGGAGGCCCTGCGCGTCACGGGCGAGGCGGGCGGGGGCGCGGTCCGCGCCGTCGTCACGGGCAAGATGCGGGTCGAGTCGATCCGCATCGAGCCGGCCGCGGCCAGGGGCTTCGGGGCCGACGACGAGAACCGGCACATGGCCGAGTCGCTGATCGTTCACGCGGTCAACGACGGGCTGATCAAGGCGCAGGAGGCGGCGCAGGCGGCCATCGCGGCCGAGGCCGAGGCGCTGGGCGTGCCCGAGATCGCCGACAAGCTGACGGGCGGGCTGGGCGGATTGCTCACGTGATCGACGTGCGCGACCTGGCGCCCGTGACGCCGATCACGGGCGACATCACCATCGCGATCGACGATGCCCCGCCCGCGGTCACCCCCGAACTGGGCGACGCGACCGAGAGGCGCTGGGCGGAGCTGCTCGCGGAGAACCCGAGGCACTTTGACGGCCCCATCCTCGCGATCGAGTCTTTCGATCCCGAGACCAACACCATCCGTGCGCGCCGCGAGGGCTACAAACGCCTCGCGGTGCAGCCCGAGGTGGAGACAGGCGTCCGCATACTCAGCGTCACCGGACTCATCACCGCCCTCGACGAGCGCGGGCGCCCCTGCGTCCTGCTCGCGCGCCGTTCGGACGCGACCCGAATCCACGGCGGGCTCTGGGAGCTGGCGCCGTCGGGTGGGATCGATCCGCCGGGGAACGTATCGAGCAGCTTCTCTCTCGAAGACATCCGAGCTCAGCTCGCGAGCGAGATGCGCGAGGAGCTCGGGCTTATCCTCGAAGAGGCAGGCGCAGAACCGATCGCGCTCGTCGCCGACGGACCCGGTCTTTCCGTGGACATCGTCCTGCGGATGAACACGAACGCGCCCATCACGGACCTGAGCCCGAGCATCGAGCAGACCTGGGAGTACACGGCTTTGCGATGGGTTCCGCTCGGCGAGGCGTCGAGCCTTGCGACGCGGGACACGGGGGAGCTGATCCCGTCAACGCGGGATCTCCTGCTAGCAATCAGCTAGCCCCGAACGTCAGTGAGGGGTTGCGTCACCGGGAAACCCCTCACTAACGTTCGGGGCTAGTTCTCGGGCGCCGCCCGGTGCAACCGCGACGTTCGATGACGCGCATCTGGAACTATGAAGCGGTTCAAAATCTGCTCCCTGATCACCCTGTGCGTCGTGCTGGCAGCGTTGGCACTGCTTACCTACCCCAAGATCCCGCGCAAAACCGAGTTTGACCTGAACAGCGGACGAGAGCGAGATGTGTTCGCGGGCGTCTCGTGGAGAGTCAGGCAGACATGGATCAGTAAGTCGCTAGATCTGCAAAGAGGCGCCGCGGATGGCGCCGAATGGGTCCCAATCCGCAAACGGGTCGCGGGCGGCGGCATTGTCCACCTCCGCCGGACCTACGGCGTTGGGACCCTCAAGGGGATCGGCTCGATGTGCGAGTCTGAGGAGTTCGAGCCGGCGTTCAGGCGCCGGATCGCTTCAGAGATCCTCGCGAGAGTTCACGACCCGTCATTCAGGGACGATATCGACCAGCTGGAGATGGAGCTCGGCGAGTGCTACGACTGGGACTACTGGGACCAATACTGCGAGTGTGTTCGCCGCATCCTGAATGAATGGGCTGACGAATAGACCTCACCCACAGGATTCGTTCACCCGGTGTCCCGGTCTGCGCGCGATCGACGAGCCCCGAACGTGAGTGAGGGGTTGCGGCCCCAGGAAACCCCTCACTCACGTTCGGGGCTCGTTCTCGGGCGTCTCGCTCATCGTCGGCTTCGTCCACCCGATATCCCGGTCCTTGTGCAGCACGCCCGCCGCCTGCTTGATGCAGCGTCGGCACGCCAGCGCCTCGTCGAACATCGGCGAGCGCCAGTGCGGGTCGTCGCGCTCCTCGCGGCACATGATGCACTTCTCCTCGGGCGACGCGGGCGAGCCCACCTTGTGCAGCACCAGCTCGGCGTACGCGACCGTCAGACAATCGCCGCACACGCACGCGCCGCGGTGCCCCTCCACCATCGCCCGCTCCATCGACCAGGGCTTGTGGCAGAAATCGCAGAGGATGTCCCCCATCTCCGCGTTCTCGTGGTCGATCCCCTCGCGCTGCATCTACGCCCCCACTTCCGCGCCAGCCCCTACGCCTGCCCCGGGCTTGGTCTCGATCTGGGACGACGCCCTCGGGGGCAGCGCGCCCTGACGCATCAGCCCGCCCCAGAGCGCGTCGTAGTCCCAGCCCAGCCCGGGTAAGCAGCCGGGCATCACGTGCTTGCGGCGCACGTGCCACGCGGCACGCAGCTGCGCCATCGTCCGGAACACCGGCCCGCGCACCTTGGCCCAGCGACCGAACGTCAGCCCCCGGGCCTGGTGCACCTTCACGATCTCGCGCATGCCCACGGTCTCGAGCTGCTGGATCGTCTTGGACTCGTCGTGCATCCGGAACGCGCCCAGGAACCGCTGCACGCGCTCCATCCGCCCGCACTCCATGAAGCGGGTAAACAGTTCATAGTCCAGCGCGAAGCGGTACGAGTCGTCCACGGGGCCGGCCTTCTCGTACAGGCTCCGCCGCCAGAAGCAGGTCTCCTGCGGGATCAGGTCCCACCGGCTCATCAGCCAGTCGTCGTGCTCGCCCAGCACCCAGTACGCGATCGCCGTGTCGTCCGCGTCCACGATCACGCGGTTGGAGTAGATCGCGTCCACGCCCGGGTTCTTGGCGAAGTAGTCGGCGACGAAGTCGAGCGCGCCCGGGGCGAGGACGTCGTCGGAGTTGAGCCAGGCCATGATCTCGCCCGAGGTGTGCTCGAAGCCATTGCGGACCGCCTCGGACTGCCCGCCGTCGGGCGCGGACTGGTGGTGCGTGAACCGGTCCAGGTAGGGCGCCAGCACGTCCATCGTGTTGTCGGTCGAGCCCCCGTCCATCAGGACGTACTCAAGATTCGGGTACCGCTGGAGCAGCACGGAGCGCACGGTGCGCTCGACGTACTCCCCCTGGTTGTACGAGGGCGTCACGATCGAGATGGTGGGCAGCGGCCTTGGCATTCGGATCAGACCTTTGTGTAGACCATGAACATGTAGTCACCCATCCCGCGCCAGTTCCAGAGCAGCCGGCTCCACGCCGAGACGCTCCGGGCCCGGCGCATCGTCCTGGGGTCGGGCCTCCAGGTGTGCGGCGCCGAGCCCGCCACGCCCAGCTCGTTCACCTTCACCGAGTACCCGCTCCAGAACGAGTTGGAGTGCGTCGTCAGGCGCACCGGGCGCAGCCCGCAGACCCGCCCGAGCTCCCGCATCGCCCGCCGCCCGAACATCACCCGGTGGTACGGCACGTGCCAGTGCGACCACGTCGGGCCGAACATCTTGACCTGGGCGCTGTCGAGGTTGGGCGTCGAGAGCACGAGCAGCCCGCCCGGGCGCAGCAGCTGCGTCATGCGTCGGACGACCATCGCCGGGTCGTTCACGTGCTCGATCACCTGGCCCAGGAAGATCACGTCGAACCGCTCGCCCTCGGGGACCACCATCGGCGCGTCCTCGATGAACGCGTGGTGGACGCGGTGCCCCTTGGCCCGGGCCTTCTCGACCGCCAGGGCGTTGGGCTCCAGGCCCGTGAGCTGCCAGGACGTCTTCTCGCGCAGCACGTCGAGCACCTCGCCCTCGAAGCACCCCGCGTCGAGCACCCGCAGCGCGCTGTCGTTCTTGCGGACCCGCCGCCCGAGCGCCCCGCGCAGGTCGCGCCACGTGATCTGCCCCCACGAGCCCGACTCCGCCCGGAAGTTGATCGCCATGCTCAGCGGCACGGGCAGGCGCAGGCGACGGATCACCTCGCCCAAGACCCAGCGACGGTTCCGCCAACCCCGGTACGGGCTCACCAGCCCCGGCGGCGGGGCGATCGGCTCGCCCGGGCCCGACGAGTAGTACGTCTCGTACAGCTCGTTGAGCGCCTCGCCCTCCAGGTGCGGCGTCGTGACCACGACCCCGCTCGCGTCGTTGTAGTACACGCTGCTCACCAGCGGGCACTGAAACCGCGTGTCCCGAGACGAGAACAGCAGGCGGTCCATCGGGCGCCCCGTCAGCGGGCAGCGCGGCGCCGGCGCGCCCGGCTCGGGCGCCTGCCCGGGCGCGGGCGGGCCCCCGAAGTGGACCGGGTAGAAGAACCTCCGACGCCGCCCGACGCGCTCGACCGAGTTGACCGCCAGGGTCAGCAGCCCCCCCGGGATCCGGCGCAGCCAGCCGACGGCTCGCATCCGCGCCCGGAAGCGGGCGCGGGCCTCGCGCTGCTCGACGCCGTAGGCCTTCATGTCGTTGGACAGCTGCCCGGGGCGGATGCGGAAGCTCGAGACGTGCCCGCCCACGCGGTCAAACCTGAAGTGGCGCGACAGGCGCAGCCACAGGTCGTAGTCCCCCGCAAGGCGCATGCTCCGGTCGATGCCCCGGACCTGCGCGTAGGCGTAGTGGCGGAACGCGACGCCGTCCTGGAACAAAATGTGCCCGCGGAGCAGGCTCCACATGTCCACCCGCGGCGGCTGGGCCGCGTTGGGGAACCGCCAGGGCCCGATTGTGATCGTGTCCTCGCGGTACGCCACCTGCGACTTGGGGTGGTCCCGGAAGTGCTCGCCCACGCGCTGCAGCGCCAGCGGCTCGAGCACGTCGTCGGCGTTGAGGTACATGAACACCTCGCCCGTGCCCTCATCAAAGCCCTTGCCGATCGCGTCGTACATCCCGTGGTCGGGCTCGCAGATGATGATGTCGATCCGGTCCTCGTACTCGCGGACGATGTCCATCGTGCCGTCGGTGGAGGCGCCGTCCACCACGATGTACTGCAGCCGCTCGTAGCCCTGGGCCAGGACGCTCTCGATCGTCTCGCGGATGGTGTCTTCCGCGTTGTAGCACGGGGTGACGAGGGTGATCGGGGGCATGTGCCCGCCGCGGGCCGGGTGGGCGAGCCTGGAGATCTGGCGGGCGCTGACCTTGCCCACCAGCTCGCGCGCCAGCTCACGCGGGCGCCGGTCTTTGTACGCCCGGAACTGACGCTCCGTCTCGTCGTGCACGCGGATCAGGTCGTAGTGGGCCTTTCGCTCGCGGTCGGCCTCGTCCTTCTGCTCCTGGAACCGCTCCATCCACTCGTCGCGCTGCCGCTCGAGGGTCTGGGCGTGCCCCTGCATGCCCTCGAAGCGCCGCTCGGCCTCGTCCAGGTGGTACCGCAGCGACGGGGGAAGCTCCGCGCCGATGTCCGACCCGCTGTCCACCAGCGACCAGCGCTGCTCGAGCGCCCGGGTCGCCATCTCGCGGCGCTCCCTGGTCACGGTTCCGCTGGGCGCCTCGAAGCCGCGGTCGCCCAGCGCCTCGATGCTCGACGAGTAGCCCATCGCCCCGAGCGTGCGCGGGCCGACCGCGTCGTAGATCGAACCGAGCTGCGCGCCCGTGAGCGTGGCCAGCCCCGTGCCCACGCTGGCGCTGTGCACGCTGCTGGTCTCAAGAATCTTCCGGTCGCCCACGGCCGAGCCCTTGAGCTCGAAGAGCGTGTCCGCCGGGCGCTGCGGCGCGGGCGCCGCCTCAAGCCCGAGGAACGCGTACACGCCCGCCAGCGTCGCGTCCGCGTCGTGGACCAGGTCCTCGTACCGCAGCGCGTGGACCCTGCCCGCGTTCTCGGTTGCGAAGGACTCGAGCGTGGGCAGGCCCACCAGCAGGTCCAGCGAGGCCGGATCGCCCGGGTCGCTCAGGGCCTTGCCCGCCAGGTCGATCCCCCACGTCTTCTGGTACGACGCCGCGACGTCGAACGGGTCACGCTGCAGCCAGAGGTACTTGGCGCTGGGGAACAGCCGGTCGATGAACGGCAGGATGTGGTAGTACCGGGGCGTCTTGTCCACGATGACGGACCGACCCGTGCCCTCGAGGCGCTCGTTGTACAGGTCCCGCGCAAAGCGGCGCAGGGCGCTGGACGGGGGCCCGCCCCGGGTGAAGTCGCGGAACGCCCGCCCGATCACCTGCGCGTCGGCGGGGTGGCTCGGGTTGGTCGAGCCCAGCGATTCGAGCGCCAGCATGACCCACGGCTCGGGCGGGCACAGCACCTGCTCGTGCCCCGCCAGCAGCGCGCACAGCAGCGTCGTGCCCGACCGGGGCAGACCCAGGACAAAGACGAGGTTTTCACCGGACTCACCGACCATCAACTCGCTCATGGACCCGCGGCGTCAAGAGCACATGGTAGGTGGAGTCCACCACCCTCGAACCCTCGACCTCGAACCAGCCCGCGTCCCACGACGCCCCGCCCGAGGTATCGGACCCTGGCCCCCGGATCCCGAACCGGGCGCGGTACCGCCCCGGGCCGATCCCCACCGGGCGCCAGGGCCAGCGCATGACCAGCTCCGCGCCCGGGGCGTGCGGGGCCGGGTCCTGACCCAGGCGCTGCGAGTCCGCCTGCGCCACCAGCGCGCCCGACTCGTCCTCAATCTCTAGCCAGAAGTGCGAGGGACCCGCCCCGGGCGCCCGGGCCAGCGCCCCGAGCACGAACCGCTTGTACGCGGGCGCCTGCGCGGCGGCGTGCCCGGGCTTGAGCTCGATCCAGGCGCGGCGCAGCGGCTCGTCGTCTCCGACCGCGTTGTGAAAGCTCTCGTCCGCGCCGGGGATCGGGGCGCCGTCCTTGACGATCGGCCCGCTCGCCTGGGCCCGCCCACGCCCGACGCTCTCCAGGTAGGCGCCGACCACCTCGCCAGGGTCGCCGACCTGGCGGATCTGTCCCTTCTCCATCCAGACAACGCGCTGCGAGAGCCGCTCGATCGCGCCGGCCGAGTGCGACACGAACACCACCGTCCGGTCCTCGTCGCCCACCATCCGCTCGATCAGCTCGTAGCTCTTCTCGCGGAACGAGGCGTCGCCCACGCTGAACGCCTCGTCGATCATCAGCACGTCCGGCTCCATGAACGCGTACAGCGAGAACGACAGGCGCGCGCGCATGCCCGACGAGTACGTGCGCATCGGGCGATCGATGAACTCCTCCAGCTCGGCGAACTCGATGATCTGGTCCTTGCGCTCGCGGACGTACTTGGGGTCCAGCCCGAGCAGGCCCGAGGCCAGGTCGATGTTCTGCGAGCCCGTCAGGTGCTGGTTGAACCCCGTGCCCAGCTCGATGAGCGCGAAGACGCGCCCGCGCACGTCAAACGTCCCCCCCGTGGGGCTCAGCACGCCCGAGAGCAGCTTGAGCAGGGTGCTCTTGCCGCACCCGTTGGGCCCGATGACGCCCAGACACTGCCCCCGGGGGACCTCCAGGCTCACGCCGCGCAGCGCCTCGAAGCTCACATGCCGGGTCACGCGCCCCAGCGTCGCCCACTCGAGCAGGCGCCCGGAGGGACGCTTGTAGACCCGGTAGGTCTTGCGCAGATCCGTCGCGACGATCGCGGGCGCCTGGCTCATAGCACGTCCCGGATCTCGCTGCGCAGCGCCTTGAGCACGAACGATCCGATGGCCACGCTCACCACCACCCAGCCCAGGCACAGCAGCCACAGCCACCACGCGGGCATGACGCCCTCAAGAAAGAGCGCCCGGATCAGGTTCATCGAGGGGGTCACCGGGTGCGCCAGCGTGTACGGGCGGATGCGCTCGGGGATGAGCGATGCGGGGTACAGCACCGGCGCCGTCCACATGCCAACGCGCAGCACCAGCGGCAGCGCGTGCGGGATGTCGCGGAAGAAGACGCACAGCGTGCCCAGCGTCAGCCCGATCCCAAACCCGAGCCCCTGGAGCAGCAGCAGCGCGACGGGCAGCAGCGCCCAGTGCCAGGTGGGCGTCAGACCGTAGAACAGCGCCACGATCAGCAGCACCACGAAGCTGATGCCCAGCCCGATGGTCGCCGACAGCGCCCGCTCGGCGATGAAGACCTCCTCGGGCACCGCCAGGCGCCTCAGGTACGGCGCCGCCCGCTGGAACCCCCTCGCCCCCTGCGTGACGCACTCGGTGAACGCGACCCAGGGCAGCAGCCCCGAGCACAGGAACAGCCAGTAGGGCACGTCGCCGTCGGCCCGCCCGCGCCGAAGGATGAACGAGAACACGAACGTGTAGATCAGCACGAGCAGGATCGGGTGCAGCACGTTCCACAGCACGCCCAGGTCCGCCGCGGCGTACTTGAGGCGCAGGTCCAGCAGCGCGCGCCGCCAGATGAATCCCCGGTACTTGAGCAGCGCCCCCGTCATGACGCGGCCGCCCCCGATCGCTTCGCACTCGACTCATGCCCCACGCCGGGCTTGGGCTCGGGCGCGGGCGTGATGCCCAGCGACGCGTGGAGCACGGGCGGGCGTTCGAGGGCCGCGAGCAGGCGACGCCCGCGCGGGCTTGGCGCGCGCCGGGCGTCGAACCGGTCACGGTACCGCTTGGCGCTGGCCAGGGCGGTGAACACGCCCCAGGGCGTGAGGAATCGCGATCGGTCCAGCGACCAGCGGTGCGCGACCCACTTGGCGCTCCAGCGCGTGGAGGCGACGCCGAAGTGGGCGCGCATCAGGTACCCCGCCTCAATGAGCGCTCGCAGGCGGCGGCTGGCGGTCTTGGTCTGCCCGTAGTGCCGGCTCGCGGCGACGACCCGGTCGCAGAACACGAGCTGACCCTCGCGCCCGATCCGCAGCCACAACTCGTAGTCGAAGCACAGGTCCAGCGCCTCGCTCAGCAAACCCACACGCTCCAGGGCCGCGCGCCGGATCAGCACGCTGGGCTGACAGACGTAGCACTTGCGGCGCAGGTCCGAGCGCTTGAACGCGAAGGTCGGGTAGGCCCGGGTCCGCTCGCCTCGCCCATCGACCATGTCCGCCCGGGCGTAGATCAGGTCCGCGTCGGGGTTGGCCGCGGCGCAAGCGCCCAGCGCGTGCAGCGCGCCGGGGCGGAGGAAGTCGTCCGAGTTGAGCCAGAGCACGTAATCGCCCGTGGTCTCGCGGATGCCCTGGTTGATCGCGGCCGCCTGCCCGCCGTCGGGACCGGAACGCCAGCGGACGCGATCGCCAAATGATCGCAGGATGGGGACGGTAGAATCGTCCGACCCGCCGTCCATGACGACGTGCTCGAGCCCCGGGTAGCCCTGATCGCGCACCGATTCGATGCACTGACGCAGATACCGCCCCTGGTTGAAGCTGGGGGTGATGACGCTGATGCCGGGCAGGGGTTGAGGTGTGGGCGTGGGCGCGCGATGATCGGGCTGTGAACGCGAGCTGTGACCCTTGCCGCCCATGGGCTCAAGCGTACGCGTTCCGTCCGGCGCGGGGCGCCACGGGCGTATACTGCCCACGCCCCTTCTTGCCCATGAGCACCACCAATCCCGACAACCACGCCGATCTCAGCGACGCCCGCCTGATCTTTCTGCACATCCCCAAGACCGGCGGCACCACCTTCCTGCACCTGCTCCGAGACCTGTACCCCCGCCAGACGCATTTCGTCCGGAACGGCGATTGGCGCGATCAGCAGGCCCAGGTCCGGGCGATCAAGCCCTCGCGCGCGGCCAAGATCCGGGTCTTCATGGGGCACACGCCGTTCGGGCTGCACGAGATCCTGCCCGGCGCCTGGCTCAGCGTGACGATCCTGCGCCACCCCGTCAGCCGCATCGCCTCGCTCTTTCATCATGTCAGGCAAGACCCCTCGCATCACCTCTACGCCCGCACCATCGGTCGCGGGATGGACATGGCGGCCTTCGCTTCCTCCTACGCCGGGCGAGCCGTTGACAACCACCAGACCCGCCTGCTCGCGGGCGGCCCGCTCGGCATGGACCCGCTCCCCGGAAAGCTCACCGATGAAGCGCTCCAGACCGCGCTCGAGCACATCGCCAGGCCCGACACGCTCGTCGGGCTTCAAGAGCGGTTGGACGAGACGCTCGCGTATTTCGCCGAGCGGTTCGGCTGGGGGTCGCTTGGAGCGATCGAGTCACACCGGGTCTCGGGCGAGGCAACGAGCGTGTGTGCGATCGACGACGCCACACGCGAGGCCGTTGAAACGTGCAGCCCCATGGACATGCGCTTGTATGAGGCGGCACGCGCCAGAGTCGAGGACGCGATGGGCGCTACGCCCGCGCCATAGACCCGCCGGAGTCACGCCCCATGGACGCCTTCTGGACATTCGCCAAGAGCATGCTCCGCTACAAGCGGCTGGTGGTGCTGGCGGTGCTCTTCGCGGCGCTCTCGGCCGCGGGACTGGGCGTGGGCCTCGTCGCGATCAAGCCCGTGCTCGACATCGTCCTGGGCGGCGAGTCGGGCCAGGCCGTCGGCCTGCCCGAGCTGCTCACCCGCCTGGACAACGACTCGCCGATCAGCGGCTGGGTGCCAAACTGGCTCATCGACGCCGTCCCGTCGGGACCGTTCACCGCGGTCGTCATCATCCTCTGCGGGCTGGGCGTGCTCACGGTGCTGGGCGCGATGGCCAACTTCCTGCACCAGTACTTCGCCCTGACCGTCGTGCACCGCACCGTCGCCAACGTGCGGCGCAAGGCGTTCGGCACGCTGGTGCACATGCCCCTGGCCCAGGTCGTGGCCCAGGGCTCGGGCGACTCGGTCAGCCGCGTCGTCAACGACACGGCGCACCTGGCCCAGGGCCTCAACGCGCTGCTCTCTAAGGCGGTCGCGCAGATCACCAAGGGCGTGGGCGCGTTCATCGCGGCGCTGATCCTTAACTGGCCGCTCACCCTCGCGGCGCTCATCATCGCCCCGCTGCTGGTCACCGTCATCCGCAAGCTGGGCAAGCGCATCCGGCGTGCCGCCCGCAGCGCCCTCGAATCGCAGGCGGGCCTGCTGCACGCCTCGACCGAGGCCATGCAGGGCCTGCGGGTCGTCAAGGTCCACACCGCCGAGCGATACGAGCAAGGACGCTTCCACAAAATCAACAAAGAGTTCCTGCTCCAGCAGCTCCGCGTGCGCACGGCCCGCGCCATCGCCGGCCCGCTCGTCGAGGTGCTCTCCATCATCGCGGTTGGCGCGCTCACGCTGGGCGCCGTCTGGCTGATCCTCGAGGGACGCCTGGAGAAGAGCGAGTTCCTGCTCACGCTCGCGGCCCTGGCGTTCGCGGGCGGGTCGCTCAAGCCCCTGACAGGGCTGGTCAACGACATCCAGCAGTCCGGCGCCGCGGCGGACCGCCTGGCGCAGCTGCTCGCCGCCGAGCCCGAGCCCGGGCACGGCGCCGCCCTGCCCAAGCTGCCCAGGCACGCCGAGTCGATCGAGCTGCGCGACATCGAGTTCACCTACCCCGGCGCCGACGTCAGGGCGCTGGCGGGCGTCAGCGTCCGCGTCGAACGCGGGCAGACGGTCGCCGTCGTCGGGCCCAACGGCTCGGGCAAGACCACGCTGCTCGCCCTGGTCCCCCGCCTCTTCGACCCCGAGCGCGGCAGCGTGCTCATCGACGGACGCGACGTCAAGGACTACAGCGTCCGCTCCCTGCGCCGCCAGATCGGCGTCGTCACGCAGGAAACCGTCCTCTTCCGCGCCTCGATCCGCGACAACATCGCCTACGGCGCCTCGGGTATCAGCGAGGACCGCATCCGCGAGGCCGCCCGTCAGGCCCACGCCGAAGGGTTCATCGATCGCCTGCCCGAGGGCTACGACACCATCTGCGGCGAGCAGGGCCTGACCCTCTCCGGCGGCCAGCGCCAGCGCATCGCCATCGCCCGCGCCATCCTCCGCGACCCGGCGATCCTGATCCTCGACGAAGCAACAAGCATGATCGATGCCGAGAGCGAGGCGAAGATCACCCAGGCCATCGCCGAGTTCGCGCGCGGGCGCACGTCGCTGGTCGTCGCCCACCGCCTGAGCACGGTCCTGGGCGCCGACCGCATCGTCGTCATGGACCGCGGGCGCGTCATCGACCAGGGCTCGCACGACGAGCTGATGCAGCGCTGCGAGATCTACAACCAGATCGCCCGCCGCCAGCTCGTCCCCGCCGCGTCGTGATTCTCTTGGATGGGCGGGCATCCTGCCCGCCCAGTCTCTCGGTGGGGCCGGTTTCCGACCAGCCCTCAGCTCAGCGACTCAACCCGAACCGCGCCGCCTCTTGCTCGGCCAGCGCCATCGCGTCTTCGGGCGAACGAACACGCCCCTCGAGCTGCGCGTCGTACACCAGATCCAGCAGCTTCTTGAACCCCGGGCCCGGCTTGAAGCCCGAAGCGACCAGCTCATCGCCCGTGAGCAGGGGCGCCGGCGCGATGCCGACGCCGTCGCCCGAGAGAGCCGCCGCGTCTTGGTCGATCGCGTCGCAAATGGCTGGCTCGGTCGCCCGCAGCAGCGCCCGCGCGTCGTCGCAGCCGGGCGCCGCGAGCAGGCGTTTGCGCTTGGCGACGGGCATCGCCCCCCAGTCCTGGCGCAGCGAGGTCAGGCACGCCAGCGCGTCGCGCAGCGAGCGGTTCTCGTCGTTGCTGAGCATCAGCCGCTCGCGCCACGCGCCCACCGTCGCCGCGGCCCCATCCACGCCCGCCCGGTCGATCGCCCACGCCCCCATCGCCGCGCACGGAGAGGCCTCGGGCGCGAGCGCGCTCAGCGTCGCGGGCGGGAGGTCCCCCGCCGCCTCGCCCAGCACGGGCGCGTCGAGCCCGAGCGACTGCATCATCAGCACCGCCCGGGCGCGCGATTCGTGCGCCATCATCCGGCGCACCTCCTCCCCGATCCGCTCACGGCTGACCCCCACCAGCTCGCTCGCGTGCTCGCGGATCGCGCGGGCGGTGTTCTCTTCGATCTCGAACCCGAGCCTGGCCGCCAGACGAACCGCCCGCAGCGCCCGCAGGTGGTCCTCCGCGAGCCGATCATTCGGATCCCCCACCGCCCGGATGCGCTTGTCGCGCAGATCGTCCAGGCCCCCGACCAGGTCGATGACGTGCCCGTGGATCGTGCTGGCGCCCACCGCCTCGTCGGCCGCGACGGGATCGAGAAACAGCGCGTTGACCGTGTAGTCGCGGCGCTTGGCGTCGTGGTCCGCCGTCGAGAACTTCACCTCGTCGGGCCGCCGCCGATCGCTGTACACCCCCTCCTCGCGGAAGGTCGCGACCTCGATCGTCTGGTGGTTCTCGCGCACGAGCATCACCCCGAACGCCGCGCCGACCTCGCTCGTGCGGTCAAACAACCCGCGGATCTGCTCGGGCGTCGCGTCGGTCGCGACGTCGTAGTCCGTCGGCTCGAGCCCGAGCAGCTCGTCGCGCACGCACCCGCCGGCGAAGTACGCGCTGTGCCCGGCGTCCTGGAGACGCCTCGCCACGCGCACCGCCGCAGCCCGCGCCGCCTGTGAGTCCTCGTGCCGGCCCATGGGCGGAGTGTAGTGCCACCCGCAGTCAGAGCCGGGAGCGCGAGCGACCAGGGGCGGGCGCCGGGGCCGGATTCGTACGCGGAGAGCGCGGAGTGGACGCGAGGCACGCGGAGGATGAGATCCTCATGTCTTTCCTTGAGAAACCCTCCGCGAGCTCCGCGATTTCTCCGCGAACTCCGCGTTTCTCTTCTGCAGGGTGTCCACCGGACGGCGCCCGCCCCCGGTCGCTCGCGCTCCCGGCTCTGAAGGACTCAGTCCGAACCGCCCCGCGCCCGGCAAAGCTCGCTGAACTCCACCGCGCGCCGCAGGTGCGGGATCACGATCGACCCGCCCACGATCAGCGCGATATCAAACACCTCGAACAGCTCCTCATCGCTGGCCCCCGCCTTGATCGACTGATCGACGTGGTACGCGATGCAATCATCACAGCGCAGGACCATGCTGGCCGACAAGCCCAGCAGCTCCTTGGTCTTGGCGTCGAGGGCGCCCGGCTCGTAGGCCCTGGTGTCCAGGTTGAAGAAGCGTCTGGTGGTGGTGGTGCCGCGGGCGAGGATCTTCTCGTTCATCTCGCAGCGGAACGCCCGGAACTCGTCGTATCGGCTCATGGACGAGGGTAGGTTCTGCCCGGTGGGGCAGGCGTCCCGCCTGCCGGTGTCCATCACGCATGGCAGGCGGGACGCCTGCCCCACCATCACTCTTTCAACAACCCCTCGATGAGCGCCTCCCAGCGCTCGCGAAGCTCGGCGTTGGCCTCCCCCGTCGCGGGCCCGGAGAACCCGGTCCAGACGCCCACCGACTCGCGGTCGCTGTTGAGGAACACCGCCGTGGGGTACGACCGGATCTTGTCCAGCACCGGCAGCGCGTGCGAGGCCTCGGCCTTGTCCGACAGCCCCGCGATGAGCACGGGCCAGTCGGCCCCGTGATGCTCCTGATGGATGCGGACCTGCTTCGCGTCGCGCTCGATGTCGCCCGTGAGCTCGAAGGCGAGCCCGAGCACGCGCAGGCCGCGGGCGTGGTAGCGTTCTTGCAGTTCGACGAGGTACTCGGTCGCGTCGGCGCAGTTGGGGCACCACGAGCCGAAGACGAGCAGGACGGTCGCCCTGCCCCCGCCGGCGTCGAGCGCGTCCATCGTCTTGGCGACGGACACGGGTTTCCCGTCGAGCCCCTTGAAGACCAGCTCGTCCAGGTCCGCGTCGCCCCGCCAGGCGGTCTCGCCCATCGCGTCGGGTAGCGTCGCGTCGTCATCGCGCACGCCGGTCCACGTCTCGTGCCACCAGTTCCCCGACCAGAAGTCGCCCTTGAGCGAGCCGTCGGGCTGGAGGGCAGCCTTGAAGAGAAAGGCGTGGGCGCCGTCGAAGGTGGAGAGGCGGAGGAGGTCGCCGTCCACGCGCCCGGCGAGGTAGCGGTAGTCGCCGGTGGTTGTCTGGAAAGTCCCGGTGGCGAGGCCGGTCTGCATGTCCACGCGGAATTCGCCGATCGCGTCGTCCTCGGACGACGAGAACGAGACCCGCCAGCGCCCGCTCAGGTCGCTCGCCTCACCCGCGCCCGGGATCGGATCGAACCGGTCATCGGCGCTGTCCACTGTCGAGGCGGTTGTCTTCACGACGGCGTACGAATCGCCCCGCTTCTTGTGCCACTCCCCGCGCCCAACGAACCGACCCAGTCCGCTTGACGCATCGCCCCGCGGGCGTTCCTCGGTCTGGATCCAGGCGTCATAATGCGGGAACTCGAGCAGCGCCCCGCCCGGGCCCTCGTATCCGCCCTCGCGCGCCATCACGCGGACACGAATGCGCTCGGCGCCGTTGACGATGCTCGCCTCGATGACGCCACCGTCCGATCCAATCGCGTTCGTCGAGGACTCAAGCACGAACGGCAGCGGACCGCCTTCGGTGTGCAGCTCGACGCGATCCCACGACAGGCTCTTGCTATCGGGTGTCTCCGGCGGAGCCGCCGACGCGGCTGCGCACGCGAGCATCAACCCTGCGATCATCGTGCGGACCGGACCCATCACACCCTCCTCGCCACCAGCACGCCCTCGCGGATCGGCACGCACGCCGCGTCGAACTGTTCGTCCGCCGCGACCATCCGGTTGAACCGGTCCGCCCCGTCACGGGATTCATGGCTCCCCTCCGGGTTGTCGATCCACCAGCTCCCGCCCCCCAGCGCGTTGTCGGCGATCAGCAGCCCCCCGGGACGCAGCATCGCCCTGGCGTGCGGCAAATACTCGGGATACTCCGTCTTGATCGCGTCGAGGAAGACCACGTCCACGCCCCCCGGCCCAAGCTCATCAACGAGCTGGGGCAGGATGTCCATGCCGTAGCCCCGACGGATCTCAACACGGTCGGCCAGCCCCATCGCCTCGAACTCACCCTGGGCAAAGTCCGCGTGGAGCGCTTCGGGTTCGATGGTGATGAGCCTGCCTCCGGGTTCAAGCCCGCGCGCCAGCCACGCCCCCGAGTACCCGCCCAGCGTGCCCGCCTCCACGATCGTGCGCGCGCCCACGGCCTTGCACAGCACGTGCAGGAAGTGCCCCACGCTCGCGCTCACCGCGATGTCGGGCAGCCCCGCCTCCACCGCCCGCGGCATGAGGCTCGCCATCCGCTCGGACTGCTCGCCGAAGACGTCGTCCAGGTACGCGCAGATCGCGTGCCAGCGTTCGGGGGTCATGGGCACGGGGTTACTCGCCTCTTTTAAATATCAAGACAAGGTGCTCGAGCAGCTCACTGGACCACTCTTTCGGAGAGACGTGGAGTGCATCGCCCTCAAGGGATCCGACAGACTCGCCAAAGTCTCCGGAGTCTTCGAAGACCGCCCGGCCTTCATGCTCGCGCCAGTCTCCAACTGCTTCGAGCTGTTTCCCAATCTCGACATGCATCGTGTAAACGCCATCCGCTCCGATGACGAGGGTTGCGTCGATCTCCTGCATCATCTGGTCAAGCGTGGTTTCCATCATGCCATCCAGCATTCGCTGCGCCCGCTCATCGCCCTCGCTGGCTCGCTTCCGCATTTCTCCGATTGCGGAGGCCTTGACCGACTCGCGGGTCGCGGGTTTGTCCAGCGTCCACGAACCCACGAATGGGCTACCGCCGCATCCGACGAGAGTGATGAACAACGCAGTCAAGACACAACACGCAAAGATGCGGCGGGACAATGCCATGGGGTCACTCGCTCTTCTTGAACAGCAGCGCGAAGCCCGCGGGCATGTCCGCCGGGGGGTTGGCGGGCTTGAGGCTCAGCGCGGTCTCGGTGATCGTGCCGGTCATGTCGTCGTCCTCGCCCGCGGCATCAAACATCGCGACGCCGCCCTTCTCGCTCCACGTCCCGGAGAGGGCGTCCTTGTCGCCGAACTTGCCGGTCCCGGTGAAGGTGCCGTCGGCGTTGACCGTCAGCGTCGCGTCCATGCCTTCCATCATGGTGTCGAGCAGGCCGTCAATCATGCCCTTCATCATCTCCATCGCCGCACCGCCCCCCTCGCCCGCCTCCTCGGCCATCTTCGTCTCCATCGCGGACTTCATGACCGGGCGCATCGCCTCTTTATCCAGGGTCCACGTCCCCTCGAACGCGCTGGCGCCGCATCCCGTCAGGAACACGGACATCGCGAGCAGGACGGTGACGGCAAAGACGCGGCGTGTGATCGTGGACATGGGAACTCCCCTCAGTGGTTTGGGCTCCCCCGTCGCGGGGGCGAGCGGGCCATGGTAGCGGTCCGACCTGCCGATCCCACGACCCGCCGGCCCACGGGTTCCTTCTCCTACCATCCCCCATGTTCAGCCCCATCGACGACATCCTCGCGGACCTCCGCGCCGGCAAGATGGCCGTCGTCACCGACGACGAGAACCGCGAGAACGAGGGCGACCTCATCCTCCCGGCCCAGCACATCACCCCCGAGGCGGTCAACTTCATGGTCCGCCAGGCCGGCGGGTACATGTTCCTCTCGCTCACCAACGACGACTGCGACCGCCTGAACCTGCACGGGCAGACCGCCGTCAACACCTCCGTCCGCGGCACGCCGCTCACCGTCTCCATCGATGGCCACCCCCGGCACGGCTTCACCACCGGCGTCTCCGCCACCGAACGCGCCAACACCATCAGGCTCGCCATCGACCCGACCTCGACGCCCGACGACTTCGTCCGCCCCGGACACGTCAACCCGCTCCGCTCGCGCGACGGCGGCGTGCTCGTCCGCACCGGGCACACCGAGGCGATCGTTGACCTCTGCCGCCTGGCCGGGCTCACCCCCGCGTGCGTGGGCATCGAGATCTGCCGCCCCGACGGCGAGATGGCCCGCGTGCCCGATCTCGAGAAGTTCTGCGCCCAGCACAGCCTGAAGATGTGCTCGATCGCCGCGATCATCGAGCACCGCCTGGCCCGCGAGTCGCTCGTCAAACGCCTCGACCCCGCGAGCGGCGCCACCATCCGCACGCCCGAGGGCGCGTTCAACCTCATCGCCTTCCAGAGCGTCGTCGATCCGCTCCCGCACCTGGCGCTCACCGTCGGTGGCGTCGGCGAGCTGGGTCCCGATGGAACCGTCGTCGAGCAGACCGAGCCCACCCTCGTGCGCATGCACCGGCGCAACCTGCTGGGTGATATTTTCTCCGACCTGGACGCCTCCTCCGACGGCGCCACCAGCGACCTGCTCCGCGCCTCGATGCGGTTGATCCAGCAGGAGGGGCGCGGCGCCATCGTCTACCTCCGACCCGAGGGCGTGGACAGCGTGGACGCGGCGCTGACCGACCGCCTCAGCGCCATCCGCCGACCCGCGCTCGACTCGGGCGCCGACGCGCCCGACCTGACCCGCCCCGACTCGCTCGCGGGCAACGCCGTGCCCATGGACCAGCGCGACTTCGGCGTGGGCGGCCAGATCCTCCGCGCCCTGGGCCTCTCGCGCCTCAACCTGCTGACCAACCACACCAAGGCCCTGCCCGGGCTCGAGGCCTTCGGGCTCGAGATCTGCGCCACGACGCCCCTGGGCGGCGCGGGCGACTCGACGCCCCGAACGCACCAATCCGCAAGTTCCGCCAGCTCATAACGCCCTCCCGACGCCCAAGGCCCAAGGTCCGGGAAAAATTGGGCTTGCGGGCTGGGTCCGAATATGCAAGGATGTTTGGGTTCTGATACCGCCTGCGGGAGGCAGGCGCCAGAATCTCTGAGGCGCCGCGGAGCGCCGGAGGCGGACGCGCCCAGCGGGCGCCCGCAGCGCAAGACCCACAGCACATCCCCACACGCAACCAAGGAGACAGACATGCTGCGCATCACACTCATCAGCGCCGGGACCCTCACCCTGCTCGCCGGCGTCGGGTTCACCTCGTTCTACGCGGGCGCCAACACCGCCTCCACCACCCTGACCACAGCCCAGCCCGAGATGGACATGGAGATGGACCCGATGATGCAGGCCATGATGCAGGCCGGCGCCCCCGGCGAGCAGCACAAGATGCTCGCCTCCGCCGCCGGCGAGTGGAAAGCCCACACCAACTTCATGATGCAGCCCGGCCAGTTCGAGGAGGGCGAGGGCGTCATGACGTCCAAGCCCATCCTCGGCGGACGCTACACCCACGCCAACTTCAAGGCCGACTTCATGGGCATGCCGTTCGAAGGCTTCGCCCTCAACGGCTACGACAACGTCAAGAAAGAATACTTCAGCATCTGGATCGACTCCATGAGCACCGGCGTCATGCACATGACCGGGCAGATGAAGGGCGACACCATCGTCTTCTACGGCACGACCACGATGCCCGCGCCCATGGGCGAGGTCGAAATGAAGATGGAAGTCACCCACCCCGACAACAACACCATGCACGACACCTTCTACAAGAAGCTGGACGGCCAGTGGGTCAAGGACGGCGAGATCACCTACACCCGTGTCTCGGGCGGGCACGACGCCCACAAGAAGGAAATGCACGGGCACGCCGACCACGACGGCTAACCCACCCACCCAGGCATCACACGAGGAATCCACATGATCTGTCGAACAATCGCGACCACCGCTCTTGTCGGCGCCTGCGCGGGCGCTCTCTCGATCTCGTACTACGCCGGGCTCTCGAACGCTCCGGCACAGGCCCGGCTCGTCGCCCAGCCTGAGAACACGGGCCAGCCCACGCCCGAGCAGATCAAGGCCATGATGGCCCAGACCGCCGCCAAGGCGCCCGAGCACAAACGCCTCGACGCCCTGGTTGGCACATGGAACGCGAAGATGAGCTTTCTCATGGCGCCCGGTGGCGTTCCCGAGGTCTCGCAGATGAAGGCCGAGATCAAGCCCGTGCTCGGCGGTCGCTACGTCCAGAGCCACTACAAGGGCGTGTTCAAGTTCATGGGCGCCGACATCGACTTCGAGGGCATGGGCATGATGGGCTACGACAAGGCCGCCGGGAAGTTCACCAGCGCCTGGGGCGACAACCTCTCCACCAGCATGCTCTACCAGTCGGGCACGTTCAAGGACGGCGCCATCGACCTCAGGGGCGAGATGCCCGACGGCATGGGCGGCACGATGGCCATGCGCCACCGCCACATCGTCAACGACGACGGCTCCTACACCCTCGAGTTCTACCAGCCCAACCCCCTGACCGGCGAGCTGGCCAAGATCGGATGGATCGAGCACACCAAGCCGTAACCCGTCAGGCCCATTCGCATCACCCACCGCCCGGGCCAACGCCCGGGCGGCGTCTTTGGATGGCCAACCGCAACAGTTCATCTGCTTCCTCGAGCCCGCGCGCGAGGCCATGCCCGAATCGCCCACCGACGAGGAGGCCGAGGGCGCCCGCGCCCACCTCGACTACTGCACCCGCCTGCGCGACGAGGGCGCGCTGATCCTCGCGGGCCGAACGCACGAGCCGCCGTTCGTCGGGGTGCTGATCTTCGAGGCTCAGTCACGCGAGGACGCCGAGCGGATCGTTGCCCGGGACCCGGGCGTCGCGGGTGGCTTCTTCAACGCCCGTGTCCAGGCGTACAGGGTCGCGCTGCAGCGTTGAGAATCGGATCTGCCTGGGGACGGACGCCACGCGATAGACTCGGCGGATGGACCCGAACCCATCAGGCCTCGACGAGACGGCCAGCCTCTACCTCCGCGCCCGCGACGTGCCCTGCCCGGGATGCGGGTACAACCGACGCGACGGGACGGATGCGTGTTGCCCTGAATGCGGGCACGTGCTGACCCTCTCGCCCACGGAATCGGCGGATCGAGTGTTGGCTGTGGCCGGGCCCCGCTGGCACTTCGGCACGGTATTCGCAATCGCGGTTGTGCATGCGATCCTCGACGGGGTGGCTGTCTTCATGGGCGCTGTGCAGGGAGTCATCGGGACCTTGCCGCTCGCGAATCGGTTCCTGGTGTTCGCCACACCCGTGCTGTACCTGGGCGTCGCCTACATCGCCATGCTCGGGTTGCGCGCATCCCGACGCCGCGCACCGACGCATGTCAACGCCAAGCGTGTGAAGCGGCTGCTGCTCGCCAGCTCACTTGCTCTGCTCGGCGTCCTGTTCGTCCCGTTCGCGATCCGGTTCGTGTTCTACATCTTCTGAGCCGAATCCGGCCCGGGCCCGACCCACATCCCCATGATGATGTCGTCCAGCAACGCCCCATCGCTCTGGCGGAACCGCCCCGGGTAATACCCCTCACGCACGAACCCGAGCGACTCGTACAACGCGATCGCGGGGGCGTTCTCGTGCAGCACGCCCAGCTCGATCCGCCAGACGTGCTCGCTGACCCGCCCGTGCCCGAGCACCCGCTCGAGCAGCGCCCGCCCGAGCCCGGCGCCGCGCCAGCCGTCGGCGATCGCCATCCCGATCTGCCCGACGTGGCGCATCTTCACCCGCGGCATCGCCATCAGCCAGCAGTCGCCCACGACCTCGCCGCCCGCTTCCGCGAGCAGGCCGACCGAGCCGGGGCGTTCACCCATCTCCGCAATGCGCTCGCGGACCTTCTCGGGCGAGGGGGTCTCGCCTGGGGTCATACCGATGTACGGCGCGTCCTCGGCCAGCGCTGCGATGTACGCGCTCAGCGCCGGAGCGTCGCCGGGCTCGACACCGCGGATCCGAACCACCCGCCCGTCCTTGAGCGTGACGGACTCGCTCACAGCCGCTCGTACCTCGGCAGCTCGCCCACCAGGGGCCTGCAGTAGTCCAGGAACATCTGGCTGACGTTGTTGTGCCCGTCGAGGAACTCGGCGGGCATGTGGCGCGTCTTGGCCGCGACGTCGGAGAGCTCGATGCGCTCAAACTTGGCCGAGTACGGCTGATCGACCCCGATCGGGCTGGTGCGCACGATCGCGACCGAGCCGTCGATGTCCCCGCTCGTCGCGAGCGCGGCCGCGAACCGCCCCGAGCCCCGCGCCTCGGCCAGGTCCACCGGCGACTGGTCCGGGAAGCACCGCTGCACGTACCCGAACGTGTCGGCCCGCACGCGCACCGGCCTGCCGCCCTCGGGCGTCAGCCTCGCCTTGAGCACGTTGGCCAGCTGATCGCCCAGGGCCCCCGAGCCCGAGAGCTGGGCGTTGCCGTGGTCATCGACCTGCCCCTGGATCAGCATCGCGCCGATCGACTGCCCGTCCTTGTCCTGGATGCCCTCGCTCACGGCGATGTGGCAGCGCCCCTGCCGGTCGTAGACCTCGCTCACGTCCTGCGTGAAGCGGTCCAGGTCGAACGCGACCTCGGGGACATAAATAAGCTGCGGCCCGTCGCCGCAGGCCTCGCAGCCGTAGCGCGCCTCGCGCCGCGCCATCGCGCTGGCCGCGGTCAGGAACCCCGCGTGCCGACCCATCACCACGTTGATCTTGATCCCGGGCAGCGAGATGTTGTCCATGAAGTCGGCCATGCACGCCTTGGCGACGAACCGCGCCGCGCTCGGAAAGCCGGGCGTGTGGTCCGAGCCCACCAGGTCGTTGTCCACCGTCTTGGGCACGTGGAAGCAGCGCAGCTCGTACCCCCTGGCGTTGGACAGCTCGTTGACAATCCGGCACGTGTCCGAGCTGTCGTTGCCCCCGATATAGAAAAAATACCGGATGTTGTGCTTCTCGCACGCCTCGAAGATCCGCTCGCAGTACGCCAGGTCCGGCTTGTCACGCGTAGAGCCCAGCCCCGCCGACGGGGTGATCGCCAGGCGGTCCAGGCAGTCGGGCGAGAGGTCGGTCAGGTCGTGGAACTCGCCCTTGGTCAGCCCCGAGACCCCGTGGCGCATGCCCAGGACCTTCAGGATCGGGTTGCCCGCCGACCCCGCGCCCGCCCGGCGCAGCCCCTCGACGACCCCCACGAGCGAGGCGTTGATGACCGCCGTCGGCCCGCCCGACTGCCCAATCACGGCGTTTCCCTGGATCAGCTCTGGCACACGTCGTCTCCCTCGGTAACCGGTCCGCCCGGAGCGTAGCCTTTGAAACCACCACCGACAGGCGCCTCCGATCGGGCTCCGGGCGGTAGATCCTCCCGTACAGCGCGTCTTGGCTCGGCTCCGCCCGGGCGATACGCTCGGGTCTCCCCTCGACGAGGAAACATCCATGACCACCCGACGATCCGTCGCGGTCGGCGCCCTGCTGGCGCTGGCGACCGCTCTCCCCGGCCCCGCGCTCGCCCAGCCCACCAGCGACTCCCCCCTCGCGCCCCCCACCAACGGGCCCAAGCACGCCGACCCGAGCTGGCACGCCATCACCGGCGCTGCCGTCCACACCCGCCCGGGCCAGACGATCGACAACGCCACCATCGTCATCCGCGACGGCAAGATCGCCTCCGTCGGCTCCGGGCCGCCCCCCAAGGGCGCCCGCGTCTGGGACGCGACGGGACAGCACGTCTACGCCGGCTTTATCGACGCCTACGTCGAGGTGGACGCGCCCAAGCCGGGCGACGGCTCGCCCGGGCAGCACTGGAACCACCGCGTCACGCCCCAGCGAAGTGCGCTCTTCGGCAGCGGGCTCAGCGAGGACGCCAAGAAGGACCTGCGCGCCATGGGCTTTACCGCCGCGGCCATCGCGCCCAAGGGCGGCGTCTTCCGCGGGCAGTCCGCCCTCGTCTCGCTCGACGCCGACCCGTCCGACCGCTCGCTGGGCGAGGCAGGCGTCTACGACGCCAACGCGTACCACACCCTCGGGTTCGAGACCTCCAACTGGTCCAGCGCCGACTACCCGACAAGTCATATGGGCGTCATGGCCCTCTTCCGCCAGACCCTGATGGACGCGAGCTGGCAGGAGGCCAACGACAAGGACGCACGCAACGCGATCTCGCCGCTGTACGAAATCGACGCCCCGCTCTGCTTCGTCACGACGCACGAGCTCGAAACCCTCCTGGCCCGGCGCATCCAGCGCGAGCTCAAGACCGGCCCGATCATCCTCGTCGGCTCGGGCTCCGAGTTCCGCCGCCTCGACGCGATCTCGGGCATCGACGCCTCGATCATCGTCCCGCTCCGCTTCCCGACCAAGCCCGACGTCAGCAGCATCGGCGCCGCCGACGCGACGAGCCTCGACCGCCTCGCCGCGTGGGAGCAGGCGCCCACCAACGCCAGGCGCCTGAGCGACGCGGGCCTGCGCGTCGCGCTCACCTCCAGCAAGCTGCCCAAGGGCCAGAAGTTCATGGCCAACCTGCGCAAGGCCATCGAGCACGGCCTCTCCGAGGACCAGGCCCTGGCCATGCTGACCACGACCCCCGCCGAGATCCTGGGCGTCAGCTCCGCGCTGGGCTCGATCGCCCCGGGGCACGCCGCCTCGCTCGTCGTCACCGACGCCCCGATCTTCGACGAGGACACCAAGATCCTCGACGTCTGGACCGACGGCGCCCGCCACATGGTCAACGCCCCCGAGGGCGACGACCTCACCGGCGACTGGAACGTCACCATCGACAACGCCCTGACCGCCCGCCTCGAGATCGCCAAGAAAGACAAGATCACCCTCCACGTCAGCGACGCCTCCGGCGAAGAGACCGCGTACAAGGCCTCCAACGTCTCGCTCGATGACAACTCGGTCAGCTTCAGCGCCATGCTGCCCGCCCTCGCTGGCGATTCGGCGCTCATCTTCTCCGCCGTCGAATCCGGCGGCGAGCTCGTCGGCGCCATGATGCGCCCCAGCGGCGTCCCCGCCCCGTGGCGCGCCGTCCGCGCCCGCCCGGGCGAGCCCAAGCCCGAAGCGTCCGAGTTCGAGGGCGAGTGGAGGATCGGTGTCGCCGACTTCGAGATGTTCATCACCGTCAAGGGCGACGGGATCACCGCCCGCGAGGGCGACGCCGTGGGCCCCGCCAAGGACGTCACCATCGACCGCGACCGCATCGCCTTCACCGTCATCGACGAGGACGACGGGACCGGCGCGTACCCCATGTCCGGCGTGCTCATCGCCGGCGAGATCGTCGGCAAGGGAACCGACGCCGACGGCAACTCCTTCACCTGGACCGCGACCCGCGTCACGCCCGAGGCCAAGCACGCCGACATCCCCGACATCCTCGGCGCCCCCTTCGCCTCCTACACCATGACCCAGCCCCCCGCCCTCCCCGACGCCGTTGTCATCTCCGGCGCCACGGTCTGGACCTGCGGCCCGGGCGGCGTCCTCTCCCCCGAGGACGAGGACACCCTCGTTGTCCTCAAGGATGGCAAGATCGACTACGTCGGCCCCGAGAAATCCCTCCGCTTCCCCTCCGGCTCGTCCAACGTCGTCCGCATCGACGCCCAGGGCAAGCACATCACCCCCGGGCTCATCGACGCCCACTCGCACACGGGCCTCTTCCGCTTCGGCGTCAACGAGTCCAGCCAGGCCGTCACCAGCGAGTGCTGGATCGGTGACTCCCTCGACCCGGGCTACATCAACTGGTACCGCCAGCTCGCCGGCGGCACGACCGCCGCCAACCTCCTGCACGGCTCGGCCAACCCCATCGGAGGCCAGAGCCAGATCGTCAAGGTCCGCTGGGGCGCCCCCGACGCCGAGGCAATGTTCATGAAGGGCGCCAAGCCCGGCATCAAGTTCGCCCTCGGCGAGAACGTCAAGCAGTCCAACTGGGGCGACAGCAAGACCACCCGCTACCCCCAGACCCGCATGGGTGTCGAGACCCTCATGCGCGACCGCTTCCAGGCCGCACGCGAGTACGCCAGCCGCGGCATGGTGACGCAGACCGGTCGCAAAGACCTCGAGCTCGAGGCCCTCGCCGAGATCCTCGCCGGCGACCGCCTCGTCCACTGCCACTCCTACCGCCAGGACGAGATCCTGATGCTCTGCCGCATCGCCGAGGACTTCGGCTTCACCATCGGCACCTTCCAGCACGGGCTCGAGACCTACAAGGTCGCCGAGGCGGTGCGCGAGCACGCGCTGGGCGCATCGATCTTCTCCGACTGGTGGGCGTACAAGGTTGAAGTCCAGGACGCGATCCCCTACGCCGGACCCATCAACCACGAGGCGGGGCTGCTCACCAGCTTCAACTCCGACAACGACGGGCTCGCCCGGCGCATGAACCTCGAGGCCGCCAAGGCCGTCAAGTACTCCTCCGGGCGCGTCAGCCCCGAAGAGGCGCTCAAGTTCGTCACCATCAACCCCGCGATCATGCTGGGCATCGGTGAACGCGTCGGCTCGCTCCAAGCCGGCAAGGACGCCGACGTCGTCGTCTGGTCGGGAGACCCGCTCAGCTCCTTCTCCCGCCCCGAGCATGTGTTTATCGACGGACGCGAGTACTTCTCGCTCGAGCTCGACAAGTCCCTCCGCGCCCGCAACGCCGCCGAGCGTGAGCGCCTCATCCAGAAGATCCTGGGCGAGCACGAGTCCGACACCGATTCCGACCGCGTCGGCAATGGCGACGACACCGACGACGACGCCGAGATGGTCGACTCCCCGCCCTTCGCCTTCGCTGACATGAACCCCGCCCAGACCTCCCGCCCGGGCGACTGCGGCTGCACCGACGCCCACCACCAGCGCGAGTTCAACGACCGCTAAGCCAGGACCAGATCCATGAACACCATCAAGCACATCACCACCGCGCTCGCCGCCCTGGCCTGCTCCGCGCTCGCCGCCCACGCGCAGGACCTCACCCACAAGGCCCCGCCGCAAGATCACCCGGTCTTCATCGTCGGCGCCACCGTCCACACCGTCTCGGGCGAGACCATCGACAACGGCGTCGTCGCGTTCACCGAAGGCCGCCTCACCATCATCTCCGACGCCAAGATCATGCAGACCATCCGCCTCTCCGCCGAGACCGAGGTCATCGACGCCCAGGGCCTGCACGTCTACCCGGGCCTGATCGCCAGCGACACGCAGCTCGGCCTGACCGAGATCAACGCCGTCCGCGCCAGCCTCGACCACAACGAGGTCGGCGACGTCACCCCCGAGGTCCGCGCCGCCGTAAGCGTCAACCCCGACTCCACGCTCATCCCCGTCTCCCGCACCGGCGGCATCCTCACCTTCGCCTCCTTCCCCACCGGCGGACGCGTCCCCGGGCGCGCCTCGGTCATGCGCGCCGACGCCTGGACCTGGGAGGGGATGGCCCTCGACGACGCCGCCGGGCTCGTCATCAACTGGCCCTCCGTCCGCCCCTCCGACGGGCCCTTCGACACTCGCTCCAAGTCCGACCGGATGGACAGCATCCGGAAGAACCTGCGCGACATCGACGACCTGTTCAGCGCCGCCCAGGCGTACGCCGACAACCGCGCCAGCAACACCGCCGACCCCATCGACCTCCGCTACGAGGCCATGCTCGAGGTCATGCCCGGCGCGGGAGACGCCCAGGAGCCCGTCTTCATCAGCGCCAACGACGTGGACCAGATCACCTCCGCCGTCACCTGGGCGACCGGTCGCGATCTTCGCCCCGTCATCGTCGGCGGGCGCGACGCCCCCCTCTGCGCCGACCTGCTCAAAGCCCACGACGTGCCCGTGATCGTCTCGGGAACCCACGGCTTCCCCAAACGCAACGACTCCCCCTTCGACGACGCATTTACTCTCCCCAAACGCCTCCAGGACGCCGGCGTCCGCTGGTGCCTCAACACCGCCGACCGCGACGGCAACGTCCGCAACCTGCCCCACGAGGCCGGGCGCGCCGTCGCCTTCGGCCTCGATCACGACAGCGCCGTCGCCTCCATCACCCTCTGGCCCGCGCAGATCCTGGGCGTGGGCGACGACATCGGCTCCATCGAGCAGGGCAAGCTCGCCACCCTCATCCTCACCGATGGCGACGTCCTCGAGGTCACCTCCAACGTCAAGCGCGCCTGGATCGACGGACGCGAGATCGACCTGTCCAACAAGCAGACCAAGCTCCGCGACAAGTACCGCGACAAGTACCGGCAGCTGGGCATCATCGAGAAGGACTGAACCGCTCAGTTCCGGATCACGTACTCGTCCCGCAGATACCGCTCGCTCCCGTCGGGCGCGGGCGTCGTCAGCACCGCGAGAACCCGCACCTGCCCGCTCCGCGCCCGGCTCTGCTCCGCCACCCACGCGGGCAGGTCGCGAAGCTGCACCCGGTACGTCCTCGTCGCCGGGTCGTAGTACAGCGCGTTGGCCTCCGGGTCGCGCATGTCTACCTCCCACATCCGCTCGTCGCGCCCGCCCCCGCCCATGTCACCGCCGCGCAGCAGCTGCACCTGCAAACGCCCGACACCCTTGACCGTGTCCCCCCAGGCGTCGCGCAGCTCCAGGTGCAGCACGAGCCGGGCCTCGTCCTCGCCCGACGCCTCGATGTGCGTCAGCGGGTACACGCGCATGCTCGCGGGCGCGAACGGCCCGCCCGTGAGCTGACCGGCCGCGGGCATCGACGCCTTGGGCAGCGACCCGGGCCTCGCGCAGCCGATCATCGTCGCGCCAAGAGCAACCGCGCACACGCTCAGTGTTCGGAGAGTCAGGCTCATGCCCCCAGTCTAAGCCCCCGCCGACTCCGGGCGCCCGGGCCACACCCGGTCGAGCAGCGCGACCAGCCCCCTTTGCCCCGTCTCAAGGGCCGACAGCGCCCTCGTGTTTTCTTTCAACGCCGTCACCAGCACCTCCAGCTCCGTCCGCTCCCGCATGATCCGGTCGTGCAACTCCCCGATCTGCTTCTCCCGCGCCGCACTCGCCCGGCGTTCGGTCATCCACATCCACCCGATCAGCCCCGCCACCCCGAACTGCGTCACCGCCGCCGCCAGCTCCGCCTCCATCACGCCCCCTCACGTCCCGATGAACCGCCTGAACCGCGCCGCGTACCCCACCGACCACACCCGCCCCCGGTCCACCGCCCCGTCCTCCTCGTACCGGTACAGCGACATCGACGCCCACGACCGCCCGTGCGCATCCACCAGCGTCCCCGGCACGGGCGTGTTCGAGCTGTCCGCCTGCGTCGTCACCGCGTCGCGCAGCGCCCAGAGCGCCGACTCGCTCGCCGCCACCAGGCGCCCGCGCACGTGGATCTCCAGCTCCAGGTCCCCGAACCAGCTCGACCCCGCCTGCGTCGGGTCCCCCCCCACCACCGACAGCGGCACGGCGTACAGCCCCTGACGCCCCATCACAAACCGGTGCGCCCCCGACCCGAACAGATCCAGCCCCTTGAACGAACTCGCCATCACGACTCCTCCCCCTCTCCCCCCCGGGGGAGAGGGCCGGGGTGAGGGGCTCCCTCACCACATCTCATCTCTCACGCGTCGTCCACGTCCACCGGGTCCGCCTCGCCGTCTTCCGACACCGCGATCAGCTCGATGAACCGCCTCGACCCGCGCGACACGGACGTCTCGTAGCTCACCGTCTTGACGACACACTCGATCGTCACCTCCCGCGTCCCCGCGTCCGACGAGTTGGGCCCCGTCACGAACGACAACGATCCGCTCTCACCCGGCCTGACCAGGTCCATGTCGTCGCCCAGCATCTCCTGCACCACCCGCACACTCACCACCTGCTCTGGCACGTCCACAAAGACCACGTGCGCTCCGCTGTCGGACCACTCTGTGAGCACGTGCCTCGCCGACCGCCCGACCGACACGCTCGTCACGTTCGTCCACGTGCCCGCCCCGAACTCAACCTGCCTCGGATTCAGCACCAGCATCCGTCACCCCCCTCAAGCCCTTGCAAACTGCACCACGTTCATCCGTCGCGTCGCGTCGGGCACGCCGTCCCCGTCCAGATCTACCCGCGCGCTTGCACGCTGGCGCTCCGCGCTGAACCGCTCGCGGTACATCGCCGCCCTCGTCGCCAGCTCCCCCGCCCCGGCCGCGCTCGCCGAGGCGTACACCACGTGCAGCGCCCCCAGCGCCTCGACAAGCGCCAGATCCTCCGGGTTCACCACGTCGTCCTCGCTCGGCGCGTCGGTCTGGCTCCCGGCAGCCTCGAGCCCCAGCATCCGCAGCACCTGCCCGTGCACCAGCGCGACCTGCGGCCCAAAGGTCGATACCTCCACCACCTTGTTCGCGATCGACCCCGCCCCCACCGCCGCCCCCGCGGCGCTCTCGCGCAAGCGAGAAACCTCCAGCTCCCCCGCCGACGCCCGCGAGATCACCTCCAGCGCCACGCCGTCGATCACGACCACGTGCCCCTCGCCGACGCCCGCGTCGTCGAACCCCATGTCCTGGCTGACCATCGTCAGCGTCGTGCCGCTGAGCGTCCCCACCCCGCGCACCAGCCGCTGCCCCAGCCACAGGACTTCTCTGAACACCCCCGGCTCCAGCACCAGCAGATCCCTGTCCGTCGCAAACATCCTCACCCTCCCCCGGTGGGACAGGCGTCCCGCCTGTCGTTATCCAACTCCCGACCCCAAACCCGCGCCGCCGGTCTCCCGACGGCGCGGGCGCCGCAAGGTCCCCCCGAACCCAACGCCACCGTCCTCATCCTCCCTCTCCCCCCTGGGGAGAGGGCCGGGGTGAGGGGCTCCGTCTACTCTCCCCCCTCCCCGTACTACTTCTCCCGCATTACCCCTGTGGAGAGGGTCGGACGCTGCGCTACACCCCCAGCCCGCTGATCATCCCGTGCGCGTTCTCGTTCTTGAACTCCAGCGTGTACTCCCCGATCACCTGCCCCCGGATCGAGTCCCCGTCCGACGCCAGCGCCTTGTAGTGAAAGCTCCGCCCCTGCAACGGCATCACCTGGATCCGCGACGAGTCGAGCAGCAGCAGCGAGTCCGCCGGCGCCCACCGGCTCATCACCACCCGGCACACACCGAAGTCGCTCTCGTACACGCTCACCAGATCGCGGAACGCCGTATCCTCGGGCAGGTACGCCCGCGCGCCCGTCGCGAACGCGTTGATCCGGCGCTTCTGCGCCCCGCCCACGACGATCGTGTCCACACTCCCCGACGACTGATCCCAGATCCGCTTGAGCGCCGCGTTGAGCACCGCCTCGCTGAGCTCATCGCTGCCCGTCCCCTCCCCATCGGGGATCCCGCCCGTCCCCGGCTCGAACCGGTTCGTCGCGATCGAATGCACGATCCCGTTGAGCGACCGGCGCACGCCGCTCGTTCCCTGCTGATCGGCGCCCGGCGCGACGCCGTTGATCACGCAGTTCTCCAGATCCCGCAGCAGCTCGCGCATCCGCTCCTGCTTCTGGTAATCGACCTCGTCGTCGATCCCGTACGCCCGCGCCGCCTGCATCGAGCCCGACACGTCCACGCTCGCCGTGAGGATCTGCGTGTAGTTGCTCCGGCGCACACGGTCCGTAAACCGCGCGTCGGGCGCCCCGTCGCCCTCGAGCGCCGCGTTTCCCAGGACGGTCAGCTCCATGTTGTTCGCCAGCGTCGCGGGGGTCGTCCCCCCGTACCCACGAGTCACAACGATCGTGTCGGTCCCCGGGTCCACCGTCGTGACCAGCATCACCTCGCCAAACCCGCCCGGGCGGACCAGATCCCCCTCGCGAAACGCCGACACATCGTCCAGCGTCAGCGCCGGCGCCGACTCCGGGTTGGGCGTGAACGTCGTCTGGTCCAGCGTCCCCGTGTTGCTCAGCAGCGAGTCCTCGACCCACTCGTGCACCGTGGACATCGCCGCCCGCTTCGGATCACCCAGGTGATCCAGCAGCGCCGTCTCGTGCGGGCTCACAATCCCGATCACGTCCGAAACATCTTCCACCAGCTCGGGCAGGTCCACCCCCGCCCCATACGTCGCCTTGCCTGTAAACGCCATTCATTTCCCTCCGTCTGAAGTCACCTGAACCACACCACCTCTTCCTCCCTCGCCCCTCCGGGGAGAGGGCCGGGGCGAGGGGCTACCTCCGCCCCCTCTCCCCTTGGGGGAGAGGGCTGGGGTGAGGGGTCTTCCATCACCCCCAGACACTCCATCAGCACCGTCGCTGACGCAGATACTGCATGAGCGCCCGCCGATCCCCGCTCTGCCTGGCTCGCTCGGCCAGCCCGTCGAGCTCGACCGAATCGATCGCCGCCTCTCCCGTCGGACGCATCGCGATCCCCCGCCCCGCCGCGGGAGCCGCCCCCGCGTGAAACAGGAAGGGCTTGCGCCTCCGAAGCTCTTCCACCGCGATCGCCACGTCCGGCTCGTCCATCTGCGCCACCGCGGCCTCCGTCAGCAGCCGCGCCGTCTCCACGTCCACCGTGTCCGATTCGCCCAGCGCCCGCTCGATCTGGCGCCGACGCTCGCTCGCGTCCAGCGCCTCGTGCGCCGCGCTCAACTGCATCTCCAGCTCCGCGATCCGCGACTCGTACGCCGCGCACCTCGTCTCCGCCTCGTCGCCCCGAGCCCGGAGCAGCAACTCCTCGCTCACCACCGGCCCCTCCCCCGCGTCCGCTCCGCCGTCCCCGCCCACGGGCTCGTTGGTCTGTCCACCCTTCATGCCGTCCTCCTGTGTTGTTCCCGCCCGCGTTCAGCGGATCGACGGGTCCGTCGCCTCGTACCCCAGCTCGCCCAGCACCCGCTCCTCGCTCACGCCCAGCTCCACCTTCGCCCGCGCCGCCGCCACGTCGTCGCGCTCCTCGCTGGGCAGCGGGTCCGTCCACGCCACCCGCACACCCCGGTCCGTCGGAGCCGTCCGCACGACCCCCGCCGCGTCCAGCGCCCCAAGCACCACCCGGCTGACCTCCGCGATCCCGCGCCCGTACGTCACCCGCTTGCGCTCCGTCTTGGACAGCAGCCCGATCAGCGTCACCCGCAGCGCCGTCGCGCTCGACAGGTTCCCGACGCGCCCCCGCAGCACACCCCCCGCCAGCGGCGGCGCCGCGCTCACCTTGTCCATCGCCTCGCGGATCTCCGCGATGTGCGCGCTCTCGCTCGGGCTCGACGAGTCCCCCCCGAACGCCTCCACCGACGCCTCCATGTTGTCCGTCTGCCACAGCGCCCCGGGCCCCACCGGCGCCCGCTCGAACCCCTCGATCCCCTTGGCCAGGTACATCTGGAAGCTCTGCATCGTCACCCGGCTCGCCCGATCACTCAGCCGCGTGTTCAGCTCGTCCTGCAGCGGGATCAGCGCCTCCACCTCGCTCATCCCCGAGTACCGGAACGGCTGGCTCACGTTCTGCACGTGCACGATCGGCAGCGTCTCGGGCAGCAGCACGCTCCGCGCCTCCTCTGCCAACACCCCGTCCTCGTACACCTGGCGCACGCCGGGCCCGATCAGCTCCAGACTCAGCACCCGCTCGGGGGCGCTGCGCGAACGATCGATCGCTCGACGACCACCCAGCAGACGCAACCGTCGATCCGACGCCGCAGCGCTCTCCTGATCGCCTGCCTCACGCTCCACGCAGATCGCGTACGCGTCCAGCTCCCGGTAGTCGTCCCGGCTCACGATCGGCGCCCCGCGCGTCGCGTCGATCGGCTCGATCCGCACCGCCTCCACGACCCCCGCGACATCCCCCGCAGCGACGCCCAGCAGCCTCTCCTCGTCGATCCGCACCGCCAGGTCCACGTGCCCGTACACGTGCCCCAGCGTCGCGGCGTCCTGCAGCATCGCGATCCCGCCCGACGCCTCCCACACCGCCTCGATCACCCGCTCCACCCGCTCCCGCGTCGCCTCGTCCTCGCTCGTGCTCAGGATCCGGATCGACTTGCCGAACAGGAAGTCCACCATCAGCTGCACGCGCCACGCGATGTCGTTCTCGATGACGACCTCACGCCGCCCCGCCGCCCGGTCGTCCAGCGCCGGGTCGCGCCGGACCCCCGTCACCCGGTCGGGCAGCCCGACCTCCTGCGCCTGGCGGTACCACCCACGCCGGTTCGGGCTGGCCGCGCCGCCCACCCCCACCGGCTCGAGCGGGTTCCGGAAGTAACTCCACAGCTTCTCGTAGCGCGGCAGATCCCGCGCCCGTCGCCCGTCAAGGACGGACATCAGCCTTGCCTCGTCGAGGCCTGCCCCGGTAAACACGTCGAGCCGGTAGGACATGGGCCGCCCCCTCCACTTCCCCGCGCCGGTCCTGTGTGGCCCCGGCGCTGCCAACTGCCTTGTCCCGCGGCGTCCCCACGGCGCCGCCTCACCCCTGCTGCCCCGGTCCCGATCCGTGCGCACACCACCGGGCGCCGCGCCGCCACGCATCGCGCGCAACGCCATGCCCCAGCCCGTTCTAGATCTTTCTCAAACTTCTTCGTGCCGCCGCGCGCCAACGCCCCGCCCGTGCGCACAAACATTGCACTGCAAAAACAGACAGCCCCCGCCAAGACGGGGGCCGCATCGCCGGCGCCGGTTGGTTCGCTCAGTCGCCCGTCAGGATCTCAACGTGCGAGTGCTGGTCGAGGTTGACATGCGCGATCTCGCCGTCGTCCTTGCGCAGCTCGACGCGGTCGATCCACAGCTTCTTGTCCTTGCTGTGGGCGTACCACGACCCGGTCTTCTGCTGCCCCACTCGGATGATCTCGCCCTCGACGCTGGTGCTCATCGCCCCGCTCAGGCGCGGCACCTGCTGCGTGATCCGCACCCGAACACCCTCGCCAAGCTCGACAGAAGTCCTCATGCCACCACTCTAGCTCGCTTCAGCCCGCCCCGCCCGCCGACCCAGCCTTACCCCGCCGCGATCATCCCCTCGATCCGCGCCAGCAGCGCCTCGGCCTCCGCCCGGCTGGGCGCCTCCCCGATCAGCCGCATGATCGGCTCCGTGTTGCTCGCCCGCACGTGCGCCCACGCCCGCTGCTCGGGCCAGTCCACCCGAACCCCGTCCTGCAGATCGATCACCACCCCCGCCTCCCCCTCGCACGCTGTTCGCACCGCCTCCACCGCCGGCTTGGCGGCGTCCTTGCTCGGGATGTTCACCTTCCGCTTGACGATCGTGTACCCCGGTGGGACTGGCGTCCCGCCTGTCTCCCCACCCACCGCCATCGAGTTGATCCACGACACCAGCTCCGAGACCGTCTTGCCCGTGCGCGCCATCAGCGCAAGCGTCAGCGCCATCGCCCCCAGCGAGTCGCGCACGTACACCACCTCGGGCCAGATCACCCCCCCGTTGCCCTCACCGCCCAGCACCACGTCCTCGCCCGCGGCCTTGAGCGCCTTCATCCGCTCGACCACGTTCGCCTCGCCCACCGCCGTCCGCTCCACCCGCGCCCCGTACCGCGCCGCGACATCATCGATCATCCGCGACGTGGACAGGTTCGTCACGATCACCGGCGCGTTCGCCTGATCCTCCCCCGCCCCGGCGGGGGAGGTGTCGCCGCAGGCGACGGAGGGGGTCTTCCTCGCCTCAAGCAGACTCAACGCCGCGAGCACCAGGGTGTACTCCTCCCCGATGTACTCGCCACGCTCATCGACGATCGCCAGGCGATCCGCGTCCGGGTCCTGCGCAAACCCAACATCCGCCTTGAGCCCCGGCACGGCGTCGCACAGCCCGCCCTCGCCGGAGAGGTTTTCTTTCGTCGGCTCGGGGGTGTGGGGGAAGATGCCCGACGGCTCCCCATACAGGAGCACCGCGTGCACCGGCGTATCCTCGAATAACGCTCGATCGGCGTACTGACCCGAACAGTTGACCGCATCGATCACGATGCGCATCGGAGTGTTCTCAAGCACATCCCAGAAGTACTCGACACCCGCAATGTCGCTGCACGCATCGAGCACGCGCAGACAATGCGAGTGTTCAGAGTCGTGGTCCGATGTTGTACTCAAGTACTCAGCCGATGCATCCCAAGTGTGTGACGAATCCTGAAACACCTTGATAATATCGCCCGCAGCGATCGCATCTGGTGCGCAAGCATCCGCGTATGACTCGATGACATTCGCTCGCCCATCGGTTCGTCCGCTCCAGCTCTCACGCCGAACGAGCAACTTCAACCCGTTCCATTCCTGAGGGTTGTGGCTCGCTGTGATGATGACGGCGCCGTCAGCGCGTTTCGCATCGCAAAGCACGCCGACAGACGGAGTCATCGCGACACCGATCTCACAGACCCTGCAGCCCGAGGCGATGAGCGCACTAATGGCCGCGTAGTAGATAGCCTCGCCACCCTCGCGACCATCCCGAGCGACTATGACGTAAGGCCATTTCTCGTTGTCAGTTCGATCATTCAGCCATACCCCAAACGCCCCCGCATACCGAACCGCCACCTCCGGCGTCAGGCTCTCCCCCACGATCCCCCGCAGCCCGCTCACCCCCAGAATCAACGGCGCCTCACCCATCACAGCCCCTTCGTCTCGTGTCTCTGGGTCTCTTCGTCTCTTCCCCTCCCCCACTCTACCCACCGCTACACTCTGCCACCTATGTACGAGATCCGCGTCGAGCACACCTTCTCCGCGGCCCACGCCCTGACCATCGGCTCGGCCCGCGAACCCCTCCACGGGCACGACTGGCGCGTCCGCGTCACCCTCGAAGGCCCGTCCCTCGACGACGACGCCCTCCTGTGTGATTTCCACACCGTCGAGGACGTTCTCAGGCAGGTCTGCGCCCCCTTCCACAACCAGACGCTCAACGACGCCCCCCCGTTCAGTGAGGGCGCCAACCCCAGCGCCGAACGCGTCGCCCGGGCCATCGCCGACGAGCTGGCCGACCGCCTTGGCGAGGCCCTGGCCCCCCACGCCCGCATCGCCAGCGTCAGCGTGACCGAGGCCCCCGGCTGCGAGGCCACCTACCGCCCGCCGGAGGCCAGCGCGTGAGCCCTCCGCCCAAAGACCGCGACAAGAAGAAGAACAAGAAGGACCGCCGCCAGTCGAGCGAGGTCGCGCCCGCCGGCGCCCCCCCCTTGCCCGAGGGCTCCCCCGAAGCCCGATACTTCAACCGGGACACCTCCTGGCTGGAGTTCAACCGGCGCGTCCTGGCCCAGGCCGTGGACGAGCGCACGCCCCTGCTCGAACGCGTCAAGTTCCTCGCCATCTTCGCGTCGAACCTCGACGAGTTCTTCATGAAGCGCATCGGGCTGCTCAAGCGGCGTATCGAGTCCGGGCGCGGCGTCCGCGCCCCGGGCGAGCTGCCCCCCCGCCAGGCCCTGGCCGCCTGCCGCGACATGATCATCGAGATGGTCCAGCAGCAGGCAAACTGCTGGCGGCGCGACATCCGCCCCGCCCTGGCCGAGGCCGGCGTCAGCGTCCTGAGCTACGACGACCTGACCGACCACGAGCGCGCCCGCATCGACGACTGGTTCATGGCCAACGTCTTCCCCATCCTCACCCCTCTGGCCGTGGACCCCGGGCACCGCTTCCCCTTCATCTCCAACCTCTCCGAGAACCTGGGCGTCCTGCTCCGCGCGCCCGGCGCCCGTGAGAACAAGTTCGCCCGCGTCAAGATCCCCGACGTCCTCCCCCAGTTCGTCCGCGCCGACGAGCCCGCCGGCGACATCTCCGAACACTCTGCGCTCCGCCTAATCGCCCTGGACGACCTCGTCCGCCACAACCTCGACGACCTCTTCCCGGGGCTGGACATCATCGCCGTCCAGCCCTTCCGCCTCACCCGGTCCGCGGCCCCCGACCTCGAGGAAGAAGAGGACGACGAGTACGAGGACCTGCTCGAGCAGGTCGAGGCGGAGCTGCGCCTGCGCCGCTTCGCCAGCGCCGTCCGCATCCAGATCGAGCCCGACCCACACCCGGAGATCCTCCGCTTCATCCTCGACGAGCTCGAGCTCGACGAGAACGACGTCTACGCCCGCCCGGGCCCCCTCGCCTTCGCGGACCTGTTCGCCCTGGCCGAGCTCCCGCTCGAGGAGCACAAGGACCGCGTCTGGACCCCCGTCACCCCGCCCGCGCTCACCGCCGCGCACGACGAGCTCATGCCCGACATCTTCGCCCGCATCCGCGAGGGCGACATCCTCCTCCACCACCCGTACGAGTCGTTTCATCAGTCCGTCGAACGCTTCATCGACGAGGCCGCCGCGGACCCCAACGTCCTCGCGATCAAGCAGACGCTCTACCGCTCCTCGAGCGACTCGCCCTTCATCGACACGCTCACCCATGCCGCCGAGGACGGCAAGCAGGTCGCCTGCCTCGTCGAGCTCCGCGCCCGCTTCGACGAGGAAAAGAACGTCGCCTTCGCCCGCCAGCTCGAGAAGGCAGGCGTCCACGTCGCCTACGGCGTCGTCGGGCTCAAGACCCACTGCAAGTGCTCACTCGTCGTCCGGCGCGAGACACTCGACGACGGTTCGCTGGGCATCCGCACGTATGCGCACGTGGGCACCGGCAACTACCACCCCCGCACCGCCCAGCTCTACACCGATCTGGGCCTGCTCACCTGCGACCCCGCGATCACCTCCGACGTCATCAAGCTCTTCAACACGCTCACCGGGCACGCCGCCGAGCACGAGTTCGCCCGCCTTCTCGTCGCGCCCAGACACATGCGATCCCGCTTTGACGAGCTGATCGTGCAAGAGATCGAGCACGCCAGGGGCGGGCGCCCGGCGCGGATCATCGCGAAGATGAACGCCCTTGAGGACCGCAAGATCACCGAACGCCTCTACGAGGCCTCGCAGGCGGGCGTCCGGGTCGACCTCATCATCCGCGGCTTCTGCTCGCTCCGCCCGGGCGTGCCGGGCCTCTCCGAGAACATCCGCGTGACGTCCGTCATCGGGCGGTTCCTCGAGCACTCGCGCGTCTTCTACTTCTCCGCGGGCGAGTCAGACCCGCTCAAGGGATCGTACTACATCAGCTCGGCCGACTGGATGTACCGCAACCTGAACAACCGCGTCGAGGCCGCCTGCCCCGTCGCCGACCCCGGCGCCAGGGCCCGCCTCTGGTCGCTCTTCGAGATCATCCTCGCCGACGCCCGCGACGCCTGGATCCTCCAGCCCGACGGCTTCTACACCCGCAAATCCCCCGGCCCGGACGCGGACCCGGACTCGCCCGAGTCCGTCGGCACGTTCGAGTCGCTCATGCGCCTCGCCTCGACCCGCCCCCCGCCCTAGCTCTCCGCCATCGCCCCGTACGACTCCTCGGCGCCGCCCACGCCCCGCCCCGTGATGGCGCGCACGATCCGCGCCCCGTGCGCGTGGCTCGTCTCGATGAACACCTTCGTGCGCCGCTGCGTCCCTCCCGTCGCCGTCCCCGCAACGAACACCCCGGGCACGCTGGTCTCCATCGTCGTGTGATCGAACCTCGGGCGCCGCTCCTCGCCCTCAAGCTCGATCCCCGCGCGCTCGAACAGCGTCGCGTCCTGCTCGTACCCGATCAGCAGCAGCACCCGGTCCGCCGCGACCTCCCGAACGCCCCCGCCGACGCGCAGACGCACAACCCGCTCGCCGATCGACTCGACCTCGCTCTCGGGGATGAACCCGATCTTGCCCTTGCTGATCAGCCACTGAATCTCGGGCGTGAGCCAGTACTTGATCCGCTCCGGATCGAACTCGACGCCGCGGTAGCTCATCGTCACGCGCGCCCCCACGCGGTGCAGGCGGATCGCCGCCTCCACCGCCGAGTTCTTCCCCCCAACGATCAGCACATCGCGCCCGTAGTACCCGTGCGGGTCCGCAAGAAAGTGGCTCACGTGGGCCAGGCCCTCGCCCGGAACGCCCAGCGCACGGGCCCGGTGCATGTTCCCGATCGCCAGCACGACCCGACGCGCCCGGATCCGCCTTCCCTCCCTCTCCCCCCCGGGGAGAGGGTCGGGGTGAGGGGCTCCGTCCTCTTCTCCGCCTTCACGCGCAAGCCGGGCGCCAGGCGCCGGCCCCCCAACGCCGCGCACACTGCGCCGCATCCCAACAACGAACCCGTCCCCCTCGCGATCGATCGTCTCGACCCGCCAGCCCAGCTCGACCTCCAGCCCTCGCGCCCCGGCCACCTGGCGCAGGTACGCCAGGTACTCCTCACGCGTCGCCTTCTCCTGGTCCCGCGTCACCAGCGGCACGCCCGCGATCCCGATCCGCTCCGGGCTCGAAAAATACTTCGTCCCCGGCGCCCACCACCCCATCGTCCAGCCCAGCGTCCCCGCCTCGACCTGCATCGTCTCCACGCCCGCCCCCCGCAGCGCCGCGTGCACCTCCAGCCCGATGGGCCCCCCGCCCACGATCAGTACGTCCGTTGATTCCATGCCCGACGGTAGGTCGCCCCCGCCCTTTACTCGGGCAACGCCCGCGGGCGCTCCGCCCGGTACCGCCGCCACGCGAACGCCCCGACCACCCCGCCAACAATGAACCAGACCGCGCCGCTCACCGCGACCTCCACAATCACCGCGATCGTCGCCAGCAGCGTTCGCAGCCCGTTGTTCCAGGCCGAGCCCATCCGCTCGTCGAACCACGCCCAAAGCCCCGTCTCTTCCTGAGCGACCTCTTCTGTCTCGGCGTCTGGCTCGCGCAGCACAACCGCGACCGTCGCCAGACGCACCAGGGCGCCAAGCTGATCCCGCTCACCCGCGAGCCCCTCGATCCGCGCCCGCACCTGCGACAGCTCACGGCGCACCTTCAGGATGTCGTCAAGATCCGCGTTCTCGCGCGAGTCCAGCAGCGCCAGCAGTTCTTCTTCGACGCGCTGCTCGTTCCGCAGGTTCGCCTCGATGTCCACCACCCGCCCCGTCACGTCCTCGCCCACCACGCGCTCCGAGCGGACCTCGCCCAGCCCGCGCAGCGACCCGATCACCTCGTCCAGGCGCCCCGCCTCGACCCGCAGCGTCAGCTCCGCCTCGACGCGACCCTTCGCGCCCTCGCGGGCGTTCGACTCCTGCACAAACTCGCCCCGCGCCGCGCTGACGAGATTGTGCGCCATGACCACCGCCGCCCGCACGTCCGGAGTCGTCAGCTGCATCGACGCCCGGCGCACGACCTGGCGGGCCAGAGTCGGAGACTGGTCCGATCTAAAAAGCACAGAGACGCCGTTCCCAGAACCCGACGCAGCCGCATACGAACGCCACTCGTTCGACTTTGCGTCCCTGCCCATGGACAGTCGATCCGAACTGATACCCTGCCCGAACACTGAATCAGCGTCTGCAAACTCTGCAATCGCCGACGCATCCGGCATCCGCCGCGCCGCCTTCCGCGCCTTTCCCAGCGACGGCAGCATGATCCACACCACGAGCACAAGAACAACCGACGCGGCCAAACCAAGCATGGCCCCCGACCCGATGGGCTTCTTCACCGCGCTTGCGGGCGCCATCGCCGGCTCGCCCCGTGTCTCCTCGATCGCCCGCCGCCAGAGGTCCGTCCCGCCCCTGGGCGATGTCATCTCGCCCAGCGCCCGCGTCAGCACGTCCCCGTGTGTCTCACCGGTCATGTTCATCACGCCGCTCCGATCCGCTCGTCATCGAGCAGGCGACCCAGATCCGCCCGCAGCCTCGCCAGCCCCTTGCGCACGCGCGACTTGAGCGTGCCCAGCGGCACACCCAGGACCTCCGCCGCCTGTTTCTGCGTCAGCCCCGCGTGATGGCACAGCATCACCGCCTCGCGCTCCGCGACGGGCAGCCGGTCCACCGACGCCCGCAGCGGGGCTCGCAACTCCCCAAGCCCGTGCCCGACGCCATCGCCGGTCGAGTCGGCGCCGCGGGCCTCGCCCGCGCGCTTCGTCGCCCGCCGTGCCACCGACTCGCGGCGCTGCAGCTCCCGGCACCGGTTGATCACCACCCGGTACAGCCACGTCCGCACGCTCGCACGCCCGTCGAACGTCCCCGCGAAGCGGATCACCCGAACCCACGACTCCTGCACCGCCTCCTCAGCCGGCCCGCGCGAGCCCACCAGCCCGCACGCCAACCCCAGCAGCGCCCCCTCGTGCCGCTCGGCCAGTTCGCCCAGCGCGCTCTCGTCACCCGCAGCAAACCGACGAAGCAACGCCTCATCGCTCAGATCGGGCCCGGGCACGTCATGCATCGGAACACGCACACCCATAGACCACCTCTACGCGGGCGCGGATGTCCGGCCTGTTGTTTTTTCTCAATCGCGGGGGAATGACGGGCGAATCACGTCATCCGTCATCGGTCGGCGGGTTCCATCCCAGCGACGCCGCACGGCTCCTGAACACGCCCCGCAGCGCGCCCATGTCCGTCGCCACGCGCCGCGCCTCCTCGAACAGCGGCGACTCACGCGACACCCCGTCCGCCACCCCTCCCGCGAACTGGCGGAGCTGCTCGCGCAGGCCCTGGCTCGGCGCCTCGTCGGCCACCATTGCCGGCGCATCCTGTTCTCCCTCGGGAGCCGCACGCCGCTGCGACACGACCACCGCGCCCACCACACCGCCGATGACCAGCACGCCGACGATCACCGCCCCGCGCCCCCCCAGCGCCGAGGGCGGGCGCCCGGGTTCGGGCGCCGTGCAGGCCAGACGCTCACGCAGACGCGCTCGCGCCGCGTCGCTCAGCCCCTCGCCCCCGAGTGGTTCGCTCCGCAACCGCGACTCGATCCCGCCAAAGTTGTTCTCACGCCCGCTCATACGCCGCCTCCCGTCCGACCATCTCCGGCCCATCCCCCGCCCGCGCCGCCACGATCTCGCCCAGCGTCTTGCGCGCCCGGTGCAGTGTCACCCGCACCCCGACCCTCGTCTTGCCCATCACCCGCGCGATCTGCCCCGGGTCCAGGTCCTCGCTGTACCGCAGCCACAACGCCTCGAACGCCTCGGGGCTGAGCGCCTCCCGCGCCGTCGTCCACACCGACTCGCCCTCGCGCCCCTCGCCCGCGTCCGCGCTCTCGGGCGCTTGCCGGTCCCGGTCCCGCGCCGACTTCTGCCTCCGACGCACCACGTTGATGATCTCCCGCCTCGCGATCGTCAGCATCCACGGCGCCACCGGCTCGCCCTCCCGATACGTCTTGATCGATCTCCACGTCCGCAGCAACGCCTCCTGCGTCACCTCCTCCGCGTCGTGCCGGTCGCGGAGGCGCGAGAGCGCCAGGCGATAGATCCGCCCCTCGAACCGGTCCACGAGCATCCCGAAGCACGCCCGATCACCGGCGCGAGCGCGCGCAGCGAGCGCCTCGTCGCTCACCCCGCCAGACTGCTGAACCGCTTCTTGCATCAAGCCCCCAGTCGCTCAGCCGCCTATCCGCACCTCGCCCAGCAGCTCGCCCACTTTCTCCGCCGCAACACGCAGCGAACACCGCACCGTCCGCCCTTCCGATTCCAGCCGGATCCCTCGCGTCAGGTCGAGCATCGCCCTGAACTCCTCGTCGTCCGACTCACGCGCGATCATGCGCCCCAGCGCCAGCAATCCCTGCCCGATGTCCACGATCGAGTTCGCCTCGTCCTCGTTCTCTGTCGTCAGGGCCAGCACGCCGAACGCGTCGTCCCCGTCCTGCCCGACCGCCGCGTACAACGCCTCGGCCTTGCGCGCGATCTCGCTCACCGGCGCAAACCCGATCAGCCCCGGCACGTCCGACGCCATCACGCTCAGGATCACCCCGTCGTGCGGCCCCCCTGCGGCCTGCTCGATCGCGTCGCCCGCCATCCCGGCACGCTTCCCGTCAAGCACCTGCAAGCCCTTGTCCAGCCAGCCCATGCCCGGCGACGCCAGCATCACCCGCCCGTTGTTCCCGGTCTCGATCGTCAGCGCGTGGATCACCTCGTCGTCCTCGCCCACCCGCCAGACATCGTGCCCGCCGACGCGGATCTCCACGTCCCCGTTCATCGCCTCGTGCCACGCGCTGAGCTTCTGCCCGATCCGGTCGATCGCCGAGGTCCCGCTGATCAGGATGACCATCGACTCATCATCATGCACCCCGTCCCACCCGTACAGCGTCACCCCGTGCACGTCGCGCCCCAGCTCCAGATCACCCAGCAACTGGGCCACGTCGGGGTCCTCGTCGATCCCCTCCTCGATCTTCTCAAGAAGCATCCGCCCCAGGTCGCATCCCAGCGCCTGCTCCAGGTCCAGATGCACCAGCCAGTTCGACTCGGCATCGACCTGCCGCTCAGGCACGGGCCCCGCCAACGCAAAGGCCCCGATCGTCATCACGCCCGCCGCCGCCAGCCCATGAACTGTGTTCATCATCGCGTCGCTCCTCACGCGGCCATCCACCAGTCTGGGGCCGCCCACTGAGGTACGACGGGCCCGCTCCCGCGTTACGCCCATTTATGACGCGACCACCGGCGCCCTGAGCATCCGGTTGCGTTTCCGGACCAGCAGCACCAGCCCCACGATGTAAACCAGCCCGCCCAGCCCCAGGCCGGCGGCCATGACAACCCCCCACAGCGGGAACCCACCGGCGCCAGAGGCGCCAAGACCCGCCGGCCGCCATCCCGTTGAGGCGCCCTGCGACGCCAGCGGCTTGTCCCAACTGGCCGGGAAGTTCGCAAACCCCTGCGGATCAGACACCAGATCAAGAACGTATTCCGAGAGGTACGCCGACTCTTCCGACGTGCTCGCACGATCCATGTCGAGCCCCGCCGCCTGGTACACGCGCGCGGACGCGTCAGCGTCAAACGCCGCCCCGCCGTCGATCTCATCGCCACTCGCGTTGGTCAGCGACCACGACAGATCCGCAAGATCGATCTCGACAGACACGTCCGCGCCGGCGCCGCGGAAGTCGAGCGTCAACGTGCCTGCTGCCACGCTCGATGTCGCGTCCGTCGTCAGGTCGGCATGGAGCGCGATCCGGTAGCTCTCCGGGTCGCGCGTTCCCAAGTTTCCGGTGCTGCTCATCTGACTCGGGCGGAGCATGTCGTCAATCGTCCCGGTGCTGGCGCCACCGCCGCCAGCGCCCATCATCTGGTTCATCTGCGCCGTCGCCGCCATCGACCCCGCAACGCCCACCACCGGCATCGACCCGATCACCGCCACCAGCGTCCAACCGCACACGAGCAAGAACCCGCTGCCGCGCAGTCGAACCGCCATCCGCGGCGTGCTCACCCCCACCCGCAGCAGCGACGCCCCGCACTCCGGGCACCGCTCCTCACCCATCGCGACCAGCTCGTACCCGCACCCGCCGCACGCCGCGCCCCGGCGCATCCACCCAGGCGCCGACACGCTCCGGAGCACCAGCACCACCCCGACCGCGAACAGGATCCCCAGAACCGGCAGCCACATCGCCCACGACAGAAACATGAACCACATCATCAGAACACCTCCCAAGGCTCACGAGCCTCCACACCGCCTGAGATTCTGTCCCAACAGCCTATAGTGGCGCCAGACCGACTCGAACCTCCATCAACGGGAATCCACCCATGCCGAACCTGACGATCAACCCCCGCCAGATCCTGGGCGATAACGCCGATTCCCTCCTCAACCACGAGTCCAAGACCGTCTCCAAGTCCGCCCTCCACCTCCCGGGCCCGGACTTCATCGACCGCGTCGTCGCCCTCTCCGACCGCAACCCCTCGGTCATGCGCAACTTCCAGACCATCCTCAACTCCGGGCGCCTTGGGGGCTCGGGCTTCGTCTCCATCCTCCCCGTTGACCAGGGCATCGAGCACTCCGCCGGCGCCTCCTTCGCCCCCAACCCCGCCTACTTCGACCCCGCCAACATCGTCCAGCTCGCCATCGACGGCGGCTGCAACGCCGTCGCCTCAACCTTCGGCGTCCTCGGCAGCGTCTCCCGCAAGTACGCCCACAAGATCCCCTTCATCGTCAAGTTCAACCACAACGAGCTGATGACCTACCCCAACACCTTCAACCAGATCCCCTTCGGCTCCATCACCCAGGCCTACGAGATGGGCGCCGTCGCCGTCGGCGCCACCATCTACTTCGGCTCTGACGAATCCGAACACCAGATCCAGTACGTCTCCGAGATGTTCCACCACGCCCACGAGCTGGGCATGGTCACCGTCCTCTGGTGCTACATCCGCAACCCCGCCTTCAAGGTCAACGGCGTGGACTACCACAGCTCCGCCGACCTCACCGGCCAAGCCAACCACCTGGGCGTCACCATCGAGGCCGACATCATCAAGCAGAAGCTCCCCACCAACAACGGCGGGTACGCCGCCCTTAACTCGGGCGACTCGTCCTACGGCAAGTTCGACAAACGCGTCTACACCGACCTGGCCGGCTGCGACGAGACCGGCGCCGGCGGGCACCCCATCGACCTCTGCCGCTACCAGATCCTCAACAACTACATGGGCCGCGCCCCGCTCATCAACTCCGGCGGCGAGTCCAAGGGCGCCTCCGACCTCACCGACGCCGTCACCACCGCCGTCATCAACAAACGCGCCGGCGGCATGGGCCTCATCTCCGGACGCAAGGCCTTCCAGCGCCCCATGAAGGAAGGCGCCGCCCTGCTCAACGCGATCCAGGACGTGTATCTGGATGAGTCGATCACGGTGGCGTAATCACACGCCTGCTAGTGCCCAATAACTTTGCTACCCTTGCCCAAGCCGGAATTTGCGCAAAATTGCGCACATATGTGGAGAATTGCCGAACGGAGTTCAGTGTCCTACGATTATCGTTCACTGGGGGGGAGACCTCGTCGAAGAGGTTTAAATGGCCATGCTAGATTTAGCACTAATCGGAATCGCTACTGTCTTAGTAGCACGCATTCTTCACCCACTCGCCGAGAATGCAGGCGACTGGGTTGCAAGACTTTTTACTGGCGACCAGATATCTGATCGCACAGAAAAACGTAATTCCGATCACACCCCCCCAGCAACCTATTTCGAGTAGCGTTTTATTTTGCTGCCGATCTACTGGCTTGCTGCGGGGTATCTAGCTTGGTTTCTCAAGAGTTGACTCAACAAGCTAATTGGAAACCGTGGTCGGCAGTCGGAGCAATTGTCGCATCTGTTGTTGCTTGGGCCGCAATTCCAGATCGGGAACTCGCATACCGCATTGCATTAGCAATAACCGTCCTGTACGGCTTGCTTGCTGTTAGTTGGGTAGGGCGTCGCAGAATCCACACCGCATTGGAGACTGTGGCTCGAGAGTCACGAGCCCGGCTCAACGGACCTGACCAGAACTTCCGATACGCATTGTTGAGACCTATACCGATCTGTTGGGGAGGCTTCTCAAGGCTCTTAACTAGGACCCTGGCTCGGCAAGCAACGTGGGTCGCGTTCGGTTCACTCGCGCTTAGTCAGCTTATTCTTGCACCCGTTTTTGTGGCTCACCGCAATACGCCGCTTCCAAGCCCATGGAACAAGCCGATTGCCTACCCTGCCGTTTCTGCATTGCTATTCACAGCATTCTCGTTTTTGGGCTTTGTGATTGCACAAGCCCGAACCAGAATTGAGCAAGCATCGCCAACCAATAGGATCTCTGCAGAGATACTCGCTGCCGTCAACAAGTACGCGCCGTCCAGAAAAAGCCCCAAAGAATGTCGACTAGACGTAGCCTTGAACGACTCAGGCCCAATTAGTATCATCTCTGCAACTGCTCGCGACCTACTGCAGGTTAATACCAACTCGAACCAAGATGTCTTCCAGGCCGCCTGGGAGTCGGACCCAACAAAAAGGTTCCGACTACTCCTAGCAAACCCCTGCTCCAAATGCCTATTGGCACGCGACCGGCGACTTAATGGTCGTATTTGCGAGTTTTATATCAACCCATATATACGGATGCTTGCGGTCTTGGAGAAACACACCAAATCTCATCCTGGCCAAATTGAAATACGCTACTACGATTCAGAGCCTGAGTATCGCATGCTCTTGAGTGCCGAACGACTCGTCTTGCAACGATATGGAAGGTTTTCTCACGGCTGGCAAGATCCGCCGATCGTGCTGCATAGCGTTCTATTCGCAACTGCAGTCAAGAGCGCTCTTCGAAGCGCCAGCCCAGACCCGATGGAGCAATGCGAGCACATCGAGAAGTGTGCGTTTAGTTCCTTCAAATCGGCGCTCGCTACTGAGCTAGATAATGATCCCTCAAAGAGCCAATACGGGTTTGACGGCGATCGACAATCGATATTCGATTACTACCGGACTCTATTTGAACGAAATTGGCAGTCAGCGGCCGATCGCGTTGAATGCTGCTTTATTGACTGGCCAACGGAACGACTTCAAGTTTTGGCTAAACATTGTCATGTCGATAAAAAAACTGTGAGAAACAGCCATTGGAAGTCTGATTCATTGCGCGATGCGATACTACACAGACTCGGGCTGTTTGAAGAATTTGAGAACCAACTCAAAGGGTCGGAAGCCAACTCGTAAGCGATGACACTCCTCAGTTATCGACTAGGTTGGCTTCTTGAAAAGTACGGCAAGAAAATCTGCCACGAACCCCCCACCCACCGATCCGCCCCAGAATCCGGTAGGGGCCAATCGACCCCCCAGAATGCCCCGGGCCACGCTCTCACCCGTTTCCTGCTCTGAGAACCCGTCCTGCGCCATCGCCCGAGCGTACTCGCTTCCATAAAGCGAACCCCCCAGGTATTTTCCCTCCCGCAGGAACAACCGATCCCATCGGGTGGTTCGCCCTGCGACCCGCATCGCCGCGGACGGGGAGTCTGCACGTGCCCAGTTCAGTTCAAAGCGACCAGGCCACCGCGGCTTTCGCGCCCGGTGGGCTCGCCGACACCATCGCCGACGACGCCGGCGTCGCCCTCATCGTCGTCGACGCCGATCTCCGCCTCCGATATGCCAACGCCCACGCCCAGGCCTGCCTCAAGGACCGAGCCCACAACCCCGCCGAGGGCTGCATCGGGCGCCCGCTCTGCGACCTCTTCCCGGGCCCCATCGCCCGCGAGTACGCACAGACCGCGTCCCAGGCCTGCGACGCCAACGCCCCCGTCGATCTCGTGGGCATGATCGCCGGCGTCTGGCGACGCCTCACCTTCCGCCCCGTCGCGTTCGAGGAACAGCGTTGCGTCCTGATCAGCTCGCCGCCCCCGAGCGTCTTCCACACCACCACCCCGGCGCGCATCACCCGGCGCACCACCCGGGACGAGCTCGGCCCGATCGCCAAGCTCACCGCCCGCGAACTCGATATCCTCCGCCTCGTCGGCCTGGGACTCAACACCACCCAGACCGCCGAGCGCCTCTCGCGATCCGTCAAGACCGTTGACGGACACCTGCTCTCCATCCGCAACAAGATCGGCCAGCTCACCCGCACCGAGCTGGCCGCCCTCGCCATCCAGACCGGCCTCACCCGCGTGGACGACGAAGAGATTCAGCGCATCGCACGCCAGGCCCGCGCCACAACCGCTCACAACTAGGGCCTGTTTGACGGATCTGATTCGTGCCACGGACCGGTCCTCCGGTCCGTGCGGGGGAGGCGTACCGGGTCCGCGGGATGCGCTGACCTGAAGACAGGTCAGTGGCACGGCGTGCCGCGTTGATCCGCCAAACAGAGCCTAGATTCTACTCAGACCTCGCCCAACGCCCCAGCGCAGAACGAACCTCGCTTGGGCTCAGCGGTTGCACGATCACATCGTCGGCGCCCGCCGCCCTCGCGTCCTGAATCACGCCCGGATCGAACCGATCCACCACCGCGATCACCGGACCCCGATACCCCAGCTCGTGCACGCGCTCGACGACATGCTCCGACCAGTCGTGCCCACCGTGCCAAGCCCAGAACACGACATCCGCGTCAATGCTGTCGTGCAACAACCTCATCCCGTTCTCACCTCGACAGCGCACGCACTCAGCGCCAGCCTCGTGCGCAACCCGCGCCACCTCATCCGCCGAATGGTCCTGTTCATCGATGACCAGGACCCGCCCCAACCTGTGCCGCCCGAGACGTCCCACCCAGTCCATGGCATGCCCTCCTTCGGTTCGCACTACTTTACCCCACTTCACTCTATTATAGGACCTATTTATCCGTTATTCAACCCTTTCCAGCCCCGCCGCTGGGATTCTCCTCCCCCTAAGCTGCGCCCATGCGCCCCCTCCGACCCGCGGTATTCCTCGACCGCGACGACACCCTCAACGTCAACGCCGACCTCCCCCCCGAGGCCTGGGCCCGGACCAAGGAGGGCGATCTGCTCGATCCGGCGTTTGTCGAGCTGATCCCGGGCGCCCTGGAGGCCTGCCGCCGCCTCTCCGACGCGGGGTTCGTCCTCGTCGTCATCACCAACCAGGGCGGCGTCGCCCGTGGCGGGGGCTCCACCCGCGACATCGACGCCTGCAACACCGCCCTCCGCGCCCTGCTCTCGCCCTCTGATGACCACGACGAGCACGTCCCCGCCCCGTTCCGCGCCTCCGTTGTCACGGCCAGCTACTCCGCCCCCCACCATCCCGAGGGCGACGTCCCCCCCTTCGACGATGAGCACCATTGGCGCAAGCCCGGGCCCGGCATGATCGAGGCCGCCGCCCACGAGCTGGGACTGGACCCGCCCCGCTCCTGGATGGTGGGCGACAAGCAGCGCGACCTCGACGCCGCCACCAACGCCGGCATCCCGCCCAAGCGCACCATCCTGCTCGCGCCAGGCTCGCCCTGCCCCGACCTGGCCGCCGCGGCCGACCGCATCCTCGCCAGCGCCATCGACCCATCACAGACCACCCGCCTGACCCTCCGCGCGTCATCGGGCGCCCCCCTGGGTGACGAGCGTGCCCGCGAGACCGTCATCGCCACCGCCCGCGCCATCGCCGAGCGTACGGGTGTCCGCCTCGTTGATCTCGACACCGCCGACGACCGCGTGACCATCACCCTGGCGACCCACCGCCTGGGCGCCCTGGGCTTCCTCGCCGAGCTGCGCCGACTGACCAACGCCTGGTCCCGCGCCCGCGCCGGCGCCGACCTCTGGCCCACCGACCGCTGATGCCCAGCCCGCCCGCCAAGCCCCGACGCCTGCTGCTCGTGCTCCCCTCGTGGGTGGGCGACGCCGTGATGGCGACCCCCGCGCTCCGCCGCCTGCGCGACGCGCTCCCGGGCGCGTTCATCGGCGCCCTGGCCCGCCCGGGCATCGATCAGGTCCTCGCCGGCGCCGACCTCTTCGACGAGATCCACGTCGAACGCGCCTCGGGCGTGCTTGGCCCCAAGTTCGTCGCCGCCAAGCTCAGGCCAAGGCGCTACGACACCGCCCTGCTGCTCACCAACTCGTTCTCCACCGCGCTCATCGCCCGCATCGCGGGTGTCCCCCGGCGCATCGGCTACGACCGCGACGCGCGCCGGCTCCTGCTGACCGACCCCGTCCCCGCCGCCCGAACCCCGCGCGGCGCCTTCGCCATGGTCCCCGCCGTCAACGCCTACTGGGCCCTCGCCAGCGCCCTCTGCCACGACAACCCCCCGCCACCCGCGCCCGACCAGCCCCTCTCCACCACCCACGCCCCGCTCATCCTCCCGCCGGGCGTGCTCATGGAGCTCACCCCGACCCAGGCACAGCGTGACAACGCCCGCCGGCTGCTCGCCAGCGCGGGCCTGGCCCCCGACGAGCCCTACGCGATCCTCAACCCCGGCGGCAACAACCCCGCCAAGCGCTGGCCCGCCGACCGATTCGCCGCCGCCGCCGACCACCTGGCCAGCGCCCACGCCCTGCGCGTCCTGATCAACACCTCCCCCGCCGAGATCGACATCGCGCGCGCCATCATCGACGCCGCCTCGACTTCCCCCGTCGTCCTCGCCGATCACGGGTCCTCGCTGGGCGCGCTGATCCCGCTGTGCGCGGGCGCGTCGATCATGGTCACCAACGACACGGGCCCGAGACACATCGCCGCGGCCATGGGCGCCCCCGTCGTCTCGCTGTTCGGCCCCACCGACCCGCGCTGGACCACCATCCCCGTGCGCACGCTCACCGACGGTCGCCCCGCAGAGATCATCCTCGTCTCGGACCCGGGCCTGCCCGTCGATGAATCGGCCAACGACCACCCGCAGCGCTGCGCCGTGGATCGCATCTCAACGGAATCGGTATTCGACGCGGCCGACGCGCTGATGAACGCCTCAGGGCGCGCGGGCTGAGAACCACCGAACGCCCGGGTACCGCCGCCCCAGCTCATCGAGCAGGGCGTTCCCCCCCGGGCTGAGATCGGCGCCATCGTGATCGGACTCGATCCGACCCACGCCCCGCGCCCGATCGACCCAGCCGTACGCGCCCCGCTGGCCCGATATCTCCCACCGCTCGCTGCCCTCATGCGCCGGGGTCCGAAAGATGGCGGGCTGGGTGGTCATGAACGCTCCTGCGCGCCCGCCCGCGCGGGGCGGACGGGTCACAAGGCTCGTATCGGGCCCGCGGGTCACACCGATCAGGAGGGCTTCGCGCCCGGCGCAAGGAACCCCCGCCCGGACCGCACCGACCCCTCGCATCCGCCCAGCCCGCGCATCCGGCATTCCCGAGCCACCCCGGATAACCGCCCTTTCCCGCCCGATCACGACCCCTTGACGAGCCCCGGCGGGACCCTACGATTGCCCCTGCCCGCCCGCGGGGCCCCATCGACGAGAGCGTCTTGACCCAAGGCGCCCCTCACCCGATGGTGACAACAGCCCGGGGACGTAGCTCAGCCTGGTAGAGCGCTTCCATGGCATGGAAGAGGTCAGGGGTTCGAGCCCCCTCGTCTCCACTGACAAGGCCCCGGGAATCACCCCGGGGCCTTGTGTCTTTTTCCGAGTCTTTTTTCCGCACGCCGCGACGCCGCCTACAGCCGCCGGTCCTCCGCCCGGATCGCCACGTCGTTGGCGCTCATGTCCCGCCGGCGCATCAGCCCATCGTCGTCGAACTCCCAGTGCTCGTTGCCGTGCGTGCGGTACCACCGCCCCGCCTCGTCGCGCCACTCGTACTCGAACCGCACGCTGATGCGGTTGTCCGTGAACGCCCAGAGCTCCTTCATCAGGCGGTAGTCCAGCTCCCTGGACCACTTGCGCTCCAGAAACGCCCGGATCGCCTCGCGACCGGTGAAAAACTCGTCCCGGTTGCGCCACACGCTCTCGACCGAGTACGCCAGGCTCACCCGCTCGGGATCGCGCGAGTTCCACGCGTCCTCCGCGGCCTGCACCTTCGCCAGCGCCGTCTCCCGCGTGAACGGGGGGCGGATGTCCGTGGGCTTTGTCATCGCCGGCTCCTTCAGTCCGTGCCCGCCACTCGACGGTCCATGAACGAGCGGATCAGCGCCGCCGTCTCTTGGGCGTACTCCTCGAGCACGAAGTGCCCCGTGGGCAGCATGTGCAGCTCCGCGTCTGGCAGGTCGCGCAGGTACGGCGTGGCGCCCTCGCTCGGGAAGATGAAGTCCCCCTCGCCCCACACGATCAGCGTCGGCGGCTGGTACTGGCGGAAGTACGCCTGCCACCGCGGGTACAGCGGCACGTTCGTGCGGTAGTCGTAGAACATCGCCAGCTGGATCTCCGCGTTCCCCGGACGGTCCATCAGCGCCTGGTCCACGATCCACGATTCGGGCGCGACCGACTCCAGGTCCTTCACCCCGTTGGTGTACTGCCAGCGCGTCGCGTCGATCGTGAGCAGGCCGCGCAGCGCGTCGGTGTTCACAGGGCTGGGGTCGCTCCAGAACGCCTTGATCGGATCCCAGAACTCGCGCAGGCCCTCGTCGTACGCGTTGCCGTTCTGCACGATCAGGCCATCGACCTTCTCGGGTCGGGCGCTGGCCAGGCGGAACCCGACGGGCGCCCCGTAGTCGAACACGTACAGCGTGTACGACTCAAGCCCCAGGCGGTCGGTCAGCTCCGTCACGATCTGACTGAAGTGATCGAACGTGTACTCAAACTCGCCCAGCGCCGGCGCGTCGCTGGCGCCAAAGCCCGGGTAGTCCGGCGCGATCACGCGGTACGTGTCGCTCAGCAGACCGATCAGCTCGCGGTACTGGTGGCTGCTGCTGGGGAACCCGTGCAGGAGCAGCAGCACCGGCGCGTCGGGCGGCCCCGCCTCGCGGTAGAAGATGTTCACGCCGTCGATCTCCATGGTCCGGTGCCTGACATCGCCCGCCCCGCCCGACACCTCCGCCACGCCCTGGCCCGAACCCTCACCGTCGGTCATCCCCAGCGCCGGCCCGCCGAGCCCGACCGCCAACCCCGCGATCATCATGGTCATCGTGCGATTCATCCGAGTGTCTCCGTTCGTGTGTGTGAATGAGGTCATCGAGAATCGCGCCCGCGCCATCTCTGGCGCAGGCGCCGAGCGCCTTACGCCGTCTTCGCCCCGATCACCGCGTCGAGCGCCTTGGCGAGCGCCGACTCGGACTGCACCCCAACAAGCCTCGTGGCTTCCGCCCCGCGATCCAGGACGATCAGCGTCGGGATGCTCGCCACGCCCAGACGGCGCGCCACACCGGGCGACTCGTCGATGTTCACCTTCGCGACCGTCACGCGCCCCGCGTACGACCTGGCGATGTTCTCGAGCGCCGGCGCGATCGCCCGGCACGGGGCGCACCAGGGCGCCCATAGGTCCAGCAGCACCGGCCCCTCGCTCTTGCTCAGCAGCGCGTCCAGCTCGCTCTCGTTCACGTTCATCGGGGTAGCTTCTGACATGTCGATCTCCTTTCAAGCGGGGCCCGCGCCGTCGCGGCCCGAAAGGCCCGGCGCGACTCTCGACGCGCCGGGCAGGGGGAGTGGATGAGAATCCACGAGAGGAGCGGCTCTCACGCCGTCACGGGGGCGCCGACCTTCACCTCGGGGAAGTCGATCGCCGTCTGCGCGACGTGGTTGAAGTAGTTGGTAAACGTGTTGTGCGCCACGAGGGCGACAATCTCGGTGATCTCGCCGTCGCCCAGCCCGCCGGCTCGTACGTCCGCCAGGTCCGAATCGCTGACGAAGCCGCGCTTCACGACGACCGCCCGTGCGAACCGGATCGCGGCGCCAGCTCTGGGATCCCCCGACTCGCCGTCGAGGTTCTTCGCCAGCTCGCCGGCGTCCACGCCGTGCATCTTGCCCAGCGCCGTGTGGGCGCTGGCGCAGTACCCGCAGGCGTTGGCGCCGGCGATCGCGACGGCGATCTGCTCGTGCAGGGCCGGGCCCAGCTCGCCCTTGCCCAGCGCCTCGCCCGAGGCCAGGTACGAGCCGAACGCCGCGGGCGAGTGGGCCAGCGTCGCGAACAGGTTGGGGACCTTACCGATCTTGGCCTTGACGCCCTCGAGCAGGGGGACCGAGCCCGCGGGAGTGTTGGTCGTATCGACGGGGGTGATGCGTGCCATTTCCGTTTCTCCTTAGCTGCGAGGCTCTCTGCCCCGCTGGTTCTGCCCGGCCTACACCGGCTCACATATTAATAGACCGATCGGTCAGTATATTCCAGCATGAATCCTGAGATGACCCTGTGGCGCCCCGAGAAGAACCATCTAAACCACTGCCATCGCTTGATTTGTACGATTATCGGGCGTGTGCGGTTTTTTTGCTTCTCGCCACGTTCATCCCAGAGCACGGACTGGAATAGACCGATCGGTCTATCTATTCTTATGGTGACCCCACCCCCGGAGACCCCCCGATGCCCCCCAGCCGACGCGAAGAGCTGATCGAGACCGCCATGAACGTCTTCTACCGCGAGGGGTTCAACTGCACGGGGATCGACCGCGTCCTGCGCGAGGCGGGCATCAGCCGCATGACGCTCTACAACCACTTCAAGTCCAAGGACGAGCTGATCGTCGCCGCCCTGCGCCGTCGAGACGAGCTCTTCCGCAACCGCATGCGCAACTTCATCGAGAGCGCCGCCAAGGACCCCGCGGACCGCCTGCTCGCCGCGTTCGACTTCAACGCCCAGTGGTTCGCCTCAGACGAGTTCAACGGGTGCATGTTCCTCAACGCCACATCGGAGTTCGCCGACCCGGACTGCGCCATCCGACGCACCGCCGCCGATCACGTCCGCGCCATCGGGCAGTACATCCTGGACCTGTGCCGCGCCGCGAACCTGCGCGACCCGGAGACCATCGCGCGCCAGCTGCACATCCTGCTCGAGGGCGCGTGCGCCAAGGCGCACGCGATGGACCAGGTGGACGCGAGCCCCGAGGCGTACACCGAGACGATCTCGGCCGCCAAGGCCGCCGCGAGCGCACTCATCGACGCCGTGCGCCCGCAGACCGCCTAGGCCGCCTCGCCGTCGGTCTCGTCCGACTCCGCGTACTCGGCCTCGTATTCGGGCTCGATCGCCTCACCTTTGATGCGCAGCTCGACCATCTGGCGCGTGTCGCGTTCGCTTGGCAGGCCCCAGCCGGGCTGGTATCCGAAGACCTCGTTTGCGCGCTTTGAGGTGTGGCTGTCCTGGATCAGGTCGATCCGGTCCAGCGTCACCAGCCCGGGGTGCACCACCCCGCACGCCCGGCTGAGCCTGGACAGCTCCTTGCGGAGCATCACCACGTAGTTCGCCAGGCGGTGGCTCTTGAGCGTCGGGTCCAGCCCGCGCACGAGCCACCTGTTCTGCGTCGCCACGCCCGTCGGGCAGTGCCCGTTGTGGCACCGCTGCGCCTGGATGCACCCGATGGCGAGCATCGCCTCGCGCGCCACCCCGATCATGTCGCACCCCAGCGCCATCGCCAGCACCGCGTTCTCCGGGAAGCCCAGCTTGCCCGAGCCGCACCAGACGATCCGATCACTCACGCCCCGCTCGGCGAAGATCGCGTGCACCCGCGCGAACCCGATCTTGAACGGCAGCGCCACGTGATCGCTGAACGTCAGGGGCGCCGCCCCCGTCCCGCCCTCGCCACCATCGATCGTGATGAAGTCCACGCCCCGCTGCCCGTCGCCCATCCGCCCGCACAGCTCGACCCAGAACGCCTCCTCGCCCACCGCCGACTTGATGCCCACGGGCAGGCCCGTGCGTTGCGCGATCTCCTCGACAAAGTCGAGCATCGAGTCCACGTCGCGGAACTGGCTGTGGTTGGGCGGGCTGATGCAGTCCACACCCATCGGGATGCCGCGGATCTTGGAGATCTCTTTCGTGATCTTCGCCGCGGGCAGCACGCCCCCGAGCCCGGGCTTGGCGCCCTGGCTGAGCTTGATCTCGATCGCCTTGACGGGAGCGCTGGCCACGGACTCGAGCAGGCGGTCCATGCTGAACTTGCCGTCTTTGTCACGCGCCCCGAAGTAGCCCGTGCCCACCTGCCAGATCAGGTTCCCGCCGTGACGGTGGTGGTCGGAGATCCCGCCCTCGCCGGTGTTGTGAAGGGCGCCCGAGATCCTGCAGCCCGCGTTGAGCGCCTCGACCGCCGCGCCAGAGAGCGAGCCAAAGCTCATCGCGCTGACGTAGACCATGCTCTCGGGGCGGAACGCCTTGGCACGCCCGCGTGACTCCCCCAGCACCTTGGCGCAGGGGATCGGGTGCAGCTTGCCCCCGCCGATCTCCCCCGGGGCCGCCTCGCTCAGCGGCATCGCCGAGTGCTTCAGGATGATGTACCCCGGGACCGATTCCATCTCGTTGTCCGACCCGAACCCGAAGTAGTTGTTCTGGAGCTTGCTCGAGGCGTACACCCACGTCCGCTGGTCGCGGCTGAACGGGCGCTCCTCGTTGTTGCTCGTCACGATGTACTGGCGCAGCTCGGGCCCGACCGCCTCGAGCCAGTACCGGAAGTGCCCGATCACCGGGAAGTTCCGCAGGATCGCGTGCCGGGTCTGCACCAGGTCGTACACCGTGACGAGCACGACCACCAGCGCCACGAATCCAACCGCCGCAAGCACCCAATCCATCCGAGGCCCTCCGTGGATTCCCGTGCTGAGTCTACGCGTCACATCCGAGAACCCTCGGCGCCTCCGGCCTGATCCCGCTAACCGGGGATCATCGTGCCGTCAGCGCTCCGGGCTTGGCCTTTTCTCGGCGCCGGGCGCCCGGTTACACACCTTTGCTCGCTGGTTCCGCTCCTCCTCTCTCCGCGGGAGACCCCATGCCGACGCCCATCGCGCCGCCCCCGTTTCTGGCTCAGCCGTTCGCCGCCGCATCCGCCGCGCAGGGCCGGAGCCTGCTGCGTCTGTCCACGGGCCTTCGCATCAGCCGGGCCGCGGACGATCCCTCGGGACTGATCGCCGCCGAGGATCTCCGCGCCGCGCTGTCGATCCTGGAAGCCGAGACCCGCTCGCTGGACCGCGCCAGCGCCGTCGCCAGCACCGCCGACGCGTACCTGGGCGAGATGAGCGCGCTGCTGCGCGAGGGCGACGCGCTCGCCGTCGCCGCCGCCAACACCGCGGGCATGTCCGACGCCGAGCGCGAGGCGTACCAGCTGGAGATGGACTCCATCGCCAACTCCGTCTCACGCATCGCCCAGACCGCCGAGTTCAACGGGCAGAGCCTCTTCAACGGCGCCAACGCCATCGCCATCTCGGGCGGCGCTGTCGCGCTCGACCAGCTCTCCCTGTCCTCCATCGGGGGCGTCGAGATCGACGGCGCGTCCTACGCGCTCAGCGATGTCGTCTCCGGGGGCAGCGCCGACCTGGCGACGAACCCCGAGGCCGCGGCGCAGGTCATGGCCGCGGCGCGCGACCAGATCGCCACCATGCGCGGGCGCATCGGCGCGTTCCAGGCGCACCGCGTCGAGCCGGGCATCGCCCAGAACGCCGCGGCGACCCGCAACATCTCCAGCGCCCTCTCATTCATCCGCGACACCGACTACGCCGCCGAGACCTCCGAGCTCGTGCGCATCGGCGTCCTGTCCGCCGCCGCCGCGTCGGCGCTGGTCCTGGGCAACCGGGCCACGGCCAACGCGCTGACGCTGCTGGCCGCCTGACCCGCCAACGCAGCCCCCCAACGCACAGGGCCTGCGCCGATGCGCAGGCCCTGTGCGATTCTGCGCTGAAAGGCGGATCGCGATCAGCGACGGCGACGGGCGCCTCACCCCGGGCGCCTTCAACACCGCCGATCTCGCCACCCAGCTCGCCGTCGTCCTGGGCGACATCTTCCTGCACGGGCCACAGATGAACCCGGATTCACCCCAGCCTCACGCCACGTTCAGACGCGCATCCCATCCTTATCTCTGTCCACAACACCAAAGGAGGACCGCATGAAACTCGACACCCTGCACAAGCTCTACGTCGAACAGCTCAAAGACCTCTACAGCGCCGAGACCCAACTCATCGAGGCGATCCCGAAGGTCGCCGCCGCCTGCAGCGCCCAGAAGCTCCGCGAAGCGTTCGAGAGCCACCTCACCGAGACCAAGGAGCACAAGCAACGCCTCGAGCGCATCTTCAAGAAGCTCGACTACAGCCCGGGCGGGCACAGGTGCAAGGCGATGGAGGGGCTCATCAAGGAGGGCGACGAGATCATCAAGGAAGACGGCGACGCCAAGGTCAAAGACGCCGCCCTCGTCTGCGCCGCCCAGAAGATCGAGCACTACGAGATCGGCTCCTACGGCTGCGTCCACGCCTACGCCCGCCTCCTGGGCGAACACCAGGCCTCCGACCTGCTCGCCCAGACCCTCCAGGAAGAGAAACGCGCCGACGAGAACCTGAGCGAACTCGCCGAGAGCTGGATCAACACCTTCGCCAAGTCCGCCGGCGCCTGACGCAACCCGATCACCATCCTCTCGCACGCCCTCCCCAGGGGGGCGTTTTCTTTGCGCGCCCCGCGCGACTAGCCTCTTCCCTTATGGACATCGCCTGGTACATCCCCCCGCTGATCTTCTCCGCCCGCGTCTTCGACGTCTCCCTGGGCACCATCCGCATGGTGCTCGTCATCGCCAACCACCGCTACCTCGCCGCGGTGCTCGGCTTCTTCGAGGTCCTCATCTGGGCCATGGCCGTCGGCGGCGTCATCAAGTACCTCGACAACCCCTTCGCGCTCGTCTGCTACGCCGGGGGCTTCGCCGCGGGAACCCTCGTGGGCATGATCATCGAGGACCGCATCGCCCTGGGCTACCGGGTCGTCCAGATCATCAACCGCGACCCCGAACTCCGCGTCGCCGAGTCACTCCGCTCCAAGGACTACCGCGTCACCCGCCTCGAAGGCGCCGGTCGTGACGGCCCCGTCGAGATCGCCCAAGCCGTTATCCGCAGGCGACACCTGCAGCGTGTGCTGGGCCTGGTCAACTCCATCGCCCCCGAGGCGTTTGTCACCATCGAACGCGCCGACCGCCCCTCCGGCGGCGCCTTCGCCCCCGCCGCGACGAGCAACAAGTGGCGCCGGCGCACCCCCACCGCCCCCGCCTCGGTCCGCAAGTAACCCCACGCCCGATCACACGCCCCCCGTTTCAGGCGCCCCTCCCGCGCCAGCCCGCACATCTTCCGCCCTTTCGCGCCCCGCTCCCCCCGCCGAGCCAACGCCGTGCCCGCCCTTGGCCGATCCCGCTGCTGCACCACACCGCAGAGGATCACCATGCATCACGACGCCGTGCCCAACGCCGCCCACGACCTCCCGCCCGTTCCGGCCGAAAGACTCACGGCGCCCTTCAAACGCTTCCTCGCCCTCTCCTCCGCCGGCGGCCTCCTCCTGCTCCTGTGCACCGTCATCGCGATGGTCTGGGCCAACTCCTCACTCGCCGACGCCTACCACTACGTCTTCCACGAGCTCCACCTCGACATCTACCTCGGATCCATCCACCTCTCCCACGGCCTGGCCCACTGGATCAACGACGCCCTTATGGCGATCTTCTTCCTTGTGGTCGGCCTCGAGATCAAACGCGAGATGCTCGTGGGCGAGCTCGCCAGCCCCCGCAAGGCCGCGCTGCCCATCATCGCCGCCCTCGGCGGCATGATCGCCCCCGCGCTCATCTTTGCCGTCATCAACTGGGGCCAGCCCTCGCTCCGCGGCTGGGGCGTCCCGATGGCCACCGACATCGCCTTCGCCCTGGGCATCCTCATGCTCATGGGCGCTCGAGCGCCGCTGCCGCTCAAGGTCTTCCTCGTCTCGCTCGCCATCATCGACGACCTTGGCGCGCTCGTCGTCATCGCGATCTTCTACACCGAGGACCTCTCCACCACCTACCTCATGTACGCCGGCGGCGCCATCGCCGTCATGGCCACCTTCAACGCCCTGGGTGTCCGCAAGATCATCCCGTACGTCGCCGTGGGCCTGCTGCTGTGGTTCTTCGTCCTCGAGTCGGGCGTGCACGCGACCATCGCAGGCGTCCTGACCGCCTGCTGCATCCCCGCCTCGGCCCGCGTCGATTCCATCCGCTTCCTCCGCTCCTCGCGCCAGGCCCTGGACGTCTTCGAGAACTCGGAGAAGCCGGGCGCCTGTGTCCGCACCAACAGCGAGCAGCGGGCCGCGGTCATGACCCTCGAGCAGAACGCCGAGCACGTCGTGCCCCCGCTCCAGCGCCTCGAGCACATCCTCCACCCCTACGCCGCGTTCCTCATCATCCCCCTCTTCGCCGTCGCCAACGCCGGCCTGCACCTCAGCGCCGAATCGACAGAGGCCATCTCCGGCTCGATCACCCGCGGGGTCGTCGCCGGGCTCCTGTTTGGCAAGCCCATCGGCATCTTCCTCGCCTGCTGGATCGCCGTGAAGCTCGGCATCGCCGCGCTCCCCACCGGCGTCTCCTGGAAGCAGCTCCTGGGCGTCGGCTTCCTCGGCGGCATCGGCTTCACCATGGCCCTGTTCATCGGCAACCTCGCCTACACCGACGCCGCGCAGCTCGAAGCCGCCAAGATGGGCATCATGATCGCCTCCTTCGCCTCCTCCGTCATCGGCGTCGCCCTCCTGCTCACCTGCCAGACCGAGTCCGGCAAGGCCAAGGCGGGCGCGGCGGAGCCATCGGCGGCCTGACACCACGGCAATGCACTCGTCTCAGCCCAGCGGCCCCTTGAGAGCGTGGGCCGCTTTCGTGCGCACGCTCTGCACCAGTGGTACGCTCAGCAACGCCCATGAACCCCCTCGAACTCATCCTCCTCGCCCTCGCCATCTACCTCGCCCTGGGCGCCCTCTTCGCCATCCCCTTCGCCCTCCGCGGCGCCGCCCGCCTCGATCCCGTCGCCCGCGCAGGCTCCATCCCCTTCAAGATCCTCATCCTCCCGGGCGCCGTCCTCCTCTGGCCCGCGCTCGCCCTCATGTGGCGCCGCGCCCGCGCGAGGAGCGCCGCATGACCCGCGCCCAGCGAAAGGCCCACCTGCTCATCTGGCTCCTGCTCGCGCCGCTCGCGATCGCCGGCGTCACGCTGCTCGTCCTCCGCGCCCCCGCGGCGCCGACACCTGCCCCGGAGCCCGCCCCGTGAGCGCCCGCTACGTCAGCGTCCAGTGGAACACCCACAAAAAGGTCTACGACCTCGTGCTGTGGGCGCTCATCGCCGCCTTCATCGCGTCATTTGTGATCTTCTCCAAGATCGCCCACACCGGCGAGAGCGCCATCTCCGACGAGATCCTCATCCTCCGCGCCCTGGCGCTGAGCGCGTTCACACTCCTGACCGTCATCCTGTGCATCGGCCCGCTGGCGAGGCTCGACACCCGCTTCAACGTCCTGCTCTACAACCGCCGCCACCTGGGCGTCTCCATGGCCCTGCTCGCCCTCGCGCACGCCGCCCTGGCCACCCTCTATTACGGCGGCTTCGGCGCCCGCAACCCGATCCTCGCCGTCCTCGCCCAGGACAAAACCTTCGCCTCCGTCAGCGCCTTCCCGTTTGAACTCCCGGGCCTGCTCGCGCTGCTCATCCTGCTTCTCATGGCCGCAACCAGCCACGACTTCTGGCTCAAGAACCTCTCCCCCCGCTGGTGGAAAGCCCTGCACATGCTCGTGTACGCGGCCTACTTCCTCCTCCTGGCCCACGTCGCCCTGGGCGCCCTCCAGTCCGAACGCAGCCCCGCCTACCCCGCGCTGCTCCTCGGCAGCGCCGCCGTCGTCACCATCCTGCACATCGCCAGCGCCCTCGTCACCGCGAAGCGCGACGTGCTCCAGCGTCGCGACATCGCCCAGTGGATCGACGTCGCCGCCCCCAGCGACATCCCCATGAACCGCGCCCGCCCCGTGCGCTGCGGCGCCGCGCCGCCCATCGCCGTCTTCCGCTACACCGACGAGCAGGGCGAGGCCATCAGCGCCATCCACTCCGTCTGCGCGCACCAGGGCGGCCCTCTCCACGAGGGCAAGGTCGTGGGCGGCTGCATCACCTGCCCCTGGCACGGCTACCAGTACCTCCCCGCCAAGGGCCAGTCCCCACCCCCCTACAACGAAACCCTCCCCACCTACCGCGTCCGCCTCACCAACGGACGCGTCGAGGTCGATCCAAACCCCCTCCCCCCGGGCACGCCCACGCCGCCCGCGCGCCCCGGAGGAGTGACCGATGTCTGAGCGCGACGACTTCTACGTCGGGTACTTTCCCCTCCCGCGCGCGCACAAGCGCTTCCTCCAGGTCGCGCTCCCGCTGGTCGTGTTCCTGATGGTTTTCTCCGCCGCGGGCATCGCGCTCAAGCAGCGCGACCCCGGCGCCGGCGTCTGGCAGACGGGCGAGGCGTCAACCTGGACCGGCGTGGTCCGCCTTGATCCCTACCCCGTCCTGCATTCGACCGGCAGCGACGACAGCAACGTGTACCTGCTCGTGCGCATGGGCAAGCTCGGCGCCCACGACGCCGCCGCCCCGTTCGACAACCGGCCCGTCACCATCCGAGGGCGCCAGCTCGAGCGCGATGGGCGACGCATGATCGAACTCGACGACGGACCCGGATCCGATCCCGCCATCACGCTCGCAACCGGGACCGCCCCGCAACCAATCCCCGCTCCCACCGACCTCGGACCCGCCACCCTCCACGGCGAGATCCTCGACGCCAAGTGCTACCTCGGCGCCATGAAGCCCGGCGACGGCAAGGCCCACAAGGCCTGCGCCACCAACTGCATCGCCAGCGGCATCCCCCCCATGCTCTACGCCCGCGCCCCCGACGGCTCCCGCACCTACACCCTCCTCACCAACGAATCGGGCGCCCCCATCATCGACTCCCTCCTCCCCTTCATCGGCGAACCCGTCACCATCTCCGGGCGACTCGAACAGCGACCCATCGGACGCGTCCTGCGCGTGGACGCAAACTCCATCTCTCGCCCCTGATCGGCGCGAGGTCTCGCCCGGTCTTACCAGTACACTCCCCCCACGTGCGCTGCAAGACCTGCGACTACCAGCTCTGGAATCTCACCGCCCGGACCTGCCCCGAGTGCGGCGACCCCTTCGCGCCCTCCGGCTTCGAGTTCAGGCCCAACGCCGTCGAGTTCCGCTGCCCCCACTGCGCACAGTCCTACTACGGCACGACCGCCGAGGGCCACCTCTCCCCCCGCGCCTTCACCTGCGTCTCGTGCAGCCAGCCCATCGACATGGACGAGATGGTCGTCCTCCCCGCCCACGGCGTGGACCCGGACCGCGCGGGACGCAGCGACGAGCACTGGGTCCGGCGCGCTCAGCTCGGGCGCGTCCGCGCCTGGTGGCAGACCAGCGTCCTGGGTCTGTTCAACCCCATCGAGCTCGGGCGGCGCACGCCCCCGAGCGCCGACCTCTGGCCCGCGTGGAAGTACACGGGCCTGAACCTGCTCATCGTCGGCTCGCTGGGCGTGCTGACCTGGCTCGCGCTGATGACGCTCTCGCTGGCGACCGCCGCCCAGGGCGGCGGCACGGGCGCGGGCATGATGATGCTCGGCTTCACGATCATGTACGCCGTGGGCGTAATCGTTGTGCTCGTCTGCATCATGCTCTGGATCCTCCTGGCCCACGCGATCCTGCGTCTGACCGGCGGCGCCCCCCGCCCCATGCGCGCCACGACATTGAGCATCCTGTATTCCTCGGGCGCGTGCCTGCCCAACCTCATCCCCTGCGTGAACTACTTCTCCTGGCTCTGGTGGCCCATCAGCGCCGGCCTCGCGCTCATGCAGCTCCAAGGCGTCTCCGCATGGCGCTCGATGACCGCGACCCTCGCCCCGCCGCTGCTCGCCGTCGCCTCCTTCATCGGGCTCTACGTCTGGCTCATTTTCTGGGCCCTCTCTGTCTCCAACACCGCCATACTCAGCGTGCAGAACTACCAGATGGGTTCCGCCGCCTGGATCGCGGTCAACACCCACGAACAAAACACCGGCTCACCCGCGCGCCACCCGCTCGAACTCATCAGCTCGGGCGCGCTCGCTCCCAGTGACGTCACCCACCCCAGCACGCGGACAACCCTGGGCAATGTTCCAGCCAGCGCGCTGTTCCTCTACGAGTTCGCCGGGGCTTCCGCCGAGGATCAGAAAGAAATCGCCCAGGCCGAGGCCGACGCGCTGCCCGAGGGCATCACCGCCCAGCGCCTGGGCGACCTCGTGTTCACGCACTACGGCTTCTCGCTCTCCACCAACTTCAGCCTCTGGAGCGTCATCATCTCGCCCGACCCCGACGCCAACCCGGGCGTCAGATCCATCGACGGCTCCATCTGGGTCGTGCTCTCGTCGGGCTCGATCGATGAGATCCTGGAAACCGATTTCAACGCCGAGCTCGAAGCCCAGAACGCCCTCCGCGCCACGTATGACCTCCCCCCCCTGCCCCACCCCAGCGAGGTCACCCACGCGCGCCCAGCCGACGCCCCCTAGTTGTCTGTTTCAGCGGACATTTATATCCTCTATTGGCCCCCCCGGTTCTCGGACCTCGAGATTCGCCCGAACACGCAGGATCATGGAAACCGTCCATACGGGTGGGGCGAATCGGCTGGGGGTCCATTCGGCCAGCGAGGGGTTCCCCTCATCCTGTGGCCGAGCTTTTTCTATCCGTCAACCACGGATCAAACATCCGGAGAGAGTGCTCAATGACACACCGTCGCTGTCTGTTTGCTGTCGTCGCCGCGTGCGCCACCACGCCCGCGCTCGCCGCGCCCGAGGCCGTCGCCATCGCCTCACAGGCCAACGCCCTCCAGCTCCGCCACGACCAGCTCCGCTCGGCGCCCATCGGCGAGCACGTCACCTTCTCCCGTTTCGAACTCCCCGGCGGCGTCGCCGTGGACCTCGAACTGCAGCGCTTCGAGATCATCGCCCCCGGCGCCCAGCTCATCCTGGGAACGAGCGATGGCCAGGTCACGCTCGAGCGCCCCGACGTCGTCCTGCTCTCGGGCAACGTCGCCGGCGATGCGCACAGCACCGCCTACCTCGCCCTCTCTCCCTACGGCTCCAACGGCTTCATCGAGTACGACGGAAGCGTCTACTCCATCTCCACCGGCGACTTCGCCCATGCCAAGGACCTCTCCGACGCCCTCCGCGTCGGCGATCTCGCAACACTCATCGACCCCAACGCCGGACCCGAGTCCGCGTGCGCCTTCGACCCCGACATCCCCGAGTTCAGCCCCACGGGCCCGATGGTCGAGCCCGTGAACCCCGGCGCCCGCGGCGCCCCCGAGTGCCGCGTCGCCAGCATCGCCATCGAGACCGACTGGGTGTTCACCAGCCGCCTCTTCGGCGGCAACGCCAACGCCGCCGCCGCCTACGCCGTCACCCTCCTGGGCGCCATCTCCGAGATCTACGAGCGCGACGTCAACGTCAAGCTCGCCGTGGGCTTCCTCCGCGTCTGGGATTCCAACTCCGACCCCTACGACCCCGGCTTCGGCGACCCGCTCGACCTCGTCCGCAACCACTGGCAATCGAGCATGACCGGTGTTGACCGCACCACCGTCCACTACCTCACCGGGCGCACCGACGTGGGCTACGGCGGCGTCGCCTACCTCTCCGTCCTCTGCAACCAGGACTTCGGCTTCGGCGTCTCCGCGCACCTGAACGGATCCTTCCCCTACCCCCTCACCGACCACTCCGGCGGCAACTGGGACGTCATCGTCGCCGCCCATGAGCTCGGGCACAACTTCGGCACCGGGCACACGCACGACTCGTACTCCCCCGTCATCGACGGCTGCGGAAACGGTGACTGCAGCGCGGCCTTCGGCGGCACCATCATGTCCTACTGCCACACCTGCTCCGGCGGCCTGAGCAACATCGTTCTCCAGCTCCACCCCCGCGTGCAGGACGTCGTTGTCGCGTACATGGACTCGATCGAGAGCAGCGGCTGCGACCTGACCACCTCGGGCGTCAACGCCGCGGGCGACTTTGCCAACACCTACGAGGACAACACCATCGATATCGATATCCTCGCCAACGACACCGCCCAGTCCTGCGACGCGGCGCTGCTCAATACCTTCGACGCCTCCAGCGATCAGGGCGGCTCGGTCACGCTGCTCCCGGGCGCGGGCCCCGCCGGGCGAGACCTGCTCCGCTACACCCCCGCCGCCGGCTTCTCCGGTTCCGACTCGTTCTCGTACGCCCTGACCGCCGGGCCCAGCGCCAGCGTGAGCGTGGACGTCGCCGAGCTGCGCGACCCCGACGTCGTGGTCAGCCCCGCCGTGGGCCTGACCGTTGACTACTACGCCCTCAACTCCCCCAGCGCCCTGCCCGACTTCGACGCGCTCACCCCCTACGCCAGCGACATCGCGATGAGCGTCAACTTCGCCAGCACCGGCGGGAACTTCATGACCAGCGGTCGATCCGACGAGGTCGGCGCCGTCCTCATCGGTTTCATCGAGGTCTTCTTCGATGGGCTCTACACCCTCTACACCAACTCCGACGACGGCTCGGCCCTCTACATCGGTGACCAGCTCGTCGTGAACAACGACGGCCTGCACGGCATGGTCGAACGCTCGGGCCAGATCGCCCTCCACGCCGGCAAGCACGCCGTCCGCATCGAGTTCTTCGAGAACGGCGGCGGCGCGGGCCTCTTCGCCAGCGTCGAGGGCCCCAACCTCACCAAGACCGACCTGCTCTCGTTCTTCCTCTCCCACGAGACCTCCGCCGCCTGCTCCGCCGCCGACCTGGCCGAGCCCTTCGGCGCCCTCGACTTCTCCGACGTCAGCGCCTTCCTCGTCGCCTTCGGCGCCTCCGACCCCGCCGCGGATCTCGCGGCGCCTCTCGGCACGTTCGACTTCTCCGACGTCCTCGCCTTCCTCGCCGCCTTCGGCGCCGGATGCCCGTAACCCCGACACTCCCCCCGGTCCGTCGCCCTCACCGGCGGCGCGCCGCATCCCCTTCCCCTTCCGTCAACCCACCCCGCCAGGAGTTCTCGCCGTGACCATCAAACCCGTTCTCGCCATCGCGGTCGCCGCGTGCGCCTGCCCCGTTCTCGCCGGCGACGAATCGCCACTGGCCCGCCCGTCGTTCCAGGTGATCGACGACAACACCATCTACGCCAACGACACGCTGTACAACTCCTGGCAGGCCCTCGCCGAGTCGGGCTACTTCGACACCAACCAGACCCACTGCATCACTCAGCCCAGCATGCAGGGCGTCCAGCAGGGCCCCGCCCGAGGGTCCTCAAACGACTGCTCGTTCAACAACACCAGCATCGAGGGCCAGTACAACCCCTCCAACGGCCTGATCAGCATCCCCGTTGTCGTCCACGTCATCCAGAACACCGGGGGCACTGGGTTCATCTCCGAGAGCCGCGTCCAGTCGCAGATCGACGTGCTCAACGAAGACTTCCAGGCCATCGCCGGCACCAACGGCTCCAACGGCACGGACTCCCAGTTCGAGTTCTTCCTCGCCACCGAAGACCCCAGCGGCAACCCCACCAGCGGCATCACCTACTCCACCAACAACACCTGGTTCAACGACAGCGGCTCCTACTGGAACACCCTCGCCTGGAACACCAACCGCTACCTCAACATCTATACCAACTCCGCCTCGGGCGCCCTGGGCTACGTCCCCGACCTCCCCCAGGGCGGCATCGTCGGCTCCAACAGCGACCGCGTCGTCGTCCTGTACTCCACCTTCGGACGCAACGCCCCCTTCGTCCCCTTCCATCTCGGGCGCACCACCACCCACGAGGTCGGGCACTACCTGGGCCTCTACCACACCTTCACCGGCGGCTGCGCCTCCGCCTCCGGTTGCAGCAACAACGGTGACCGCATCTGCGACACCAACCCCGAGAGCTCCCCCACCTTCGGCTGCCCCGGATCACGCTCGTCCTGCGGCCTGCAAGCGCCCAAGGACAACTACATGGACTATTCCGACGACATCTGCATGCAGAAGTTCACGCCCAACCAGGCCAACCGCATGCGCTGCACCCTCGAGCATTACCGCCCCAACCTCGCCTCCGAAGGACCCGGCGGCGGCGCCTGCTCCCCCGCCGACCTGGTCGCCCCCTTCGGCTCCCTCGACTTCGCCGACGTCTCCGCCTTCCTCATCGCCTTCAACGGCGGCGCCCCCCAGGCCGACCTCGCCCTCCCCGCCGGTGTCTTCGACTTCTCCGATATCGGCGCCTTCCTGACCCTCTTCGGCGCCGGCTGCCCGTAAGCCCCCAGGTTTCTCCAGTTCCCCAGCGGGGCGGTCCAAAGGGTCCGCCCCGTTCTTAAATCCTCTCGTCGCCCCCCGGTGAGCCCTTCCGCTCGCCCCAGTTTGCCGGTACGTTGACCACAACGCCCAATTCCTCGGGCGGATCGCCACAAGGAGAATCACGTGAGGACGCCCCCCACCCACGCCAGGAATATCGCTCTCGCCGCGCTGCTCGCCTGCGCCGGCTCGGCCGCCGCCCTCGATAACACCATCGTCTGGCGCTCAGACGCCGCCCAACGCCTCGCCCCCGTACAGGTCTCGCCGGCGCAGGCCGCCGATCAGGCCATCCGCATCGCCGCCCAGCCCGGCGCGCCCCGGATGATCCTCCAGTTCGACGCCACCCCGACCAAGGCCCAGCGCGCCAGCCTCGACGCCGAGGGCGTCACGCTGCTCTCCCCGCTCGGCTCGGGCGCGTACTTCGCCCGCCTGAGCCCCGGCGTCAACGCCAACACGCTCAGCGCCGCCGGCCTTGTCGCCGCCTCGCCCATCCTCCCCGAGCACAAACTCCACAACAACCTGCTCAACATGGCGCCCCCGTCGTGGTCCATCGTTGACGCCCGCGAGCAGGGACCGCTCAGCGATCCCACCGTCGGCGTCTACGTCCGCTTCCACGACGACGTGGACGCCGTGCTCGCCGAGGCCAACACCGTCATCGCCGACCACGCCGGCGTCGTCCGCGACACGCTCGACAGCGTCAACGCGATGGTCGTCGAGCTCCCGCTCAGTCAGGTGCGCACGCTCGCCGACGACGACCGCGTCCAGTGGATCGAGCCCCCGCTCCCGCGCATGGGGCACTACAACGCCTCCAACCGCGCCATCACCCAGGTCGATGTCGCCCAGGCCGCCCCCTACAACCTCGACGGCTCGGGTGTGACCGTCCTCATCTACGACGGCGGCACCGCCCGCGCCACCCACAACGACCTGGTCGGCCGCACCACCGTCATCGATGGCTCGGGCACCAACTTCCACGCCACCCACACCACCGGCACCGTCGGCGGCAACGGCACGGCCAACGCCACACACAAGGGCATGGCCCCCGGCGCCACCCTCGTCTCCGCCGGATTCGAGTACGACGGCTCGGGCACCTTCCTCTACACCAACCCGGGCGACATCGAGGCCGACTACTCCACCGCCATCAACACCCACGCCGCCTCCATCTCAAACAACTCCATCGGCTCCAACATCGGACCCAACGGCTTCCCCTGCTCCTACGAGGGCGACTACGGCCTCTGCGCCGCCACCATCGACAACATCATCCGCGGCTCCCTCGGCGGACCCATCGTCATCTTCTGGTCCGCCGGCAACGAGCGCGGCTGGGCCTGCGGCTCCACCTACAACACCTCCCCGCCACCCACCAACAACAAGAACGCCATCACCGTCGGCGCCCTCAACTCCAACGACGACTCCATGACCTCCTTCTCCTCATGGGGCCCCTCCGATGACGGCCGTATCCGCCCCGTCCTCGCTGGCCCGGGCTGCCAGTCCGGCGGCGACGGCGGCGTCACCTCGTGCGACTCGGGCAACGACTCCGACTACACCACACTCTGCGGCACCTCCATGTCAGGCCCCACCCTCGCCGGCATGGCCGCCCTCATCTTCGAAGACTTCCGCAACACCTTCCCCTCCGAGCCCGACCCATCCAACCAGCTCATGAAGTCCTGGCTCTGCCACACCACGCTCGACCTTGGCAACACCGGACCCGACTACCAGTACGGCTACGGCTCGGCCAAGGTCGTCAACACCATCGACTTCATGCGCTCCGGCGACTGGGGCGAGGGCGTTGTCGATCAGGGCGGCAACGTCTCCTACACCATCAACGTCAACCCGGGCGATCCCCAGCTCAAGGCCACCCTCGCCTGGGACGACCCAGCAGGCACGCCCAACGTCGGCAACGCCCTCGTCAACGACCTCGACCTCGTCGTCATCTCCCCCTCGGGCGCGCGCTACTTCCCGTGGACGCTCAACCCCGCCAGCCCCGCGTCCCCCGCCGTGCAGACCCAGGAAGACCACCTCAACAACATCGAGCAGGTCCAGGTCGTGAGCCCCGAGCCCGGCGCCTGGCGCGTCGAGGTCCGCGGGTTCAACGTCGCCGACGGCCCGCAGACCTTCGCCCTCTCCGCCACGCCCGACCTGGGCGAGGGACTCCTCGCCGCGAGCGTCACCACCAGCGTCCCCACGCTCCATCCCCCGCTGACCCCGCTGCCCGTGGGCGTGACCGTCTTCCCGGGCATCGACTCGCTCGTCCCCGGCTCGGTCACCCTCAGCTACCGCTACGACGCGGGCGCCTTCACCACCGTCTCCATGTCCAGCGCCGGGGGCGACGACTACGCGTCCACCATCCCGGGCGCCAACTGCGGCGAGTCCATCGAGTTCTACGTCTCGGCCGAGGGCGACATCGTCGGCCCGATCGACATCCCCAGCGCCGGCGCCGCCGCGCCCTACAGCGTCAACATCGGGGAGATCAGCGTCCTGCTCGACGACAACTTCGAGACCGACACCGGCTGGACCGTCTCCGGCGGTGTCGCCACCCAGGACACCGGGCGCTGGGAGCGCGGCGTGCCCGTGGGCGGCGGTGACCGCAGCGACCCCGCCTCCGACGCCGACGGCTCGGGCCAGTGCTGGCTCACCGGCAACGCCGACGGCAACACCGACGTCGACAACTCCTCTACCATCCTCACCAGCTCCGACTTCGCCCTGGCCTCCGCCCCGGAAGCCATCATCTCCTACCGCCGCTGGTACGACACCAGCGCCGGCGCCTCCTCCGACGACTTCTTCGTCGTTGACATCTCCAACAACGCCGGCGCCTCCTGGACCAACCTCGAGACCGTCGGCCCCAACGGCTCGGGCTCCTGGATCAACGCCGCCTTCCGCGTCGCGGACTTCGTAACCCCCACCGACCAGGTCCGCCTCCGCTTCACCGCCTCTGACCTGGGCACACAGAACGTGGTCGAGGCCGGCGTTGACGCCATCCACATCGAGTCGTTTGTCTGCGAGGGGCCCTCCGGCTGCAACGCCGCGGACCTGGCCGAGCCCTTCGGCAGCCTCGACTTCTCCGATGTCGCCGCCTTCCTGACCGCCTTCGCGACCTCACAGCCCGAGGCCGACCTGGCCACCCCCTTCGGCCAGTGGGACTTCTCCGACGTCGCCGCCTTCCTCGGCATCTTCGGCGCCGGCTGCCCGTAAGCGATCCGTTCGCACGAGCCTTCGCCGACCATCACACACCCAGCCGCCCCGCACCACGCGGGGCGGTTTTTTTTGCGCGACTTTTTTTGCGCTGAGAGATCCCGCCTGATAGCGCAAACTACTTGGTGGACAAGACCGTCCCGGGAGGCCCGCCATGACCCGCTCACCCATCGCCGCGATCACCCTGCTCGTCGCGACCACCGCCGCCCACGCCCAGTTCGGCTGGGATCCCAACTGCTCCACCACCAACGGCAGCGTGGACACCAATATCAACGGCAACACGGACCACGAAGAGTGGAACAACTGGGACGAGGGAACCAGACAGCCCCCCGCCTCACCCGAGAACACTGGCAGCGGCTCGGGCTTCACTGTCCCGTTCGGACCCACCGTCCCGTGTAATGACTTTGCCGACGTAGGTTCGAATGTCCATATCTTCGGGCTCGGGACCGACCAGGTCGAGATCCGCTTCTGGGGCAGCGTCGGGACCAGCCACAACTGCAACGACCCCTGCAACCCCTGGGGCATCACCGCGGACGTCGTCTTCAACGCGCTCGCCTGCTTCATCGTCAACAACGGCGCCGGCCCCGCCACCACCGTCAACTTCGAGTACGAAGCCACCTCCATCACCTGGACCCATCACGACGCGGGAGGCGAAGACCCCGTCAGCGTCGCCATGAGCGTGCTCGACATCAACTCAGGGGCCGCGGGCATCAACCCGGGCGACCTCGACGCGGGCGTCGCCGTCCCGGGCGGGCGCCCCGTCATCCACATCGACGACTCGGGCTCGTTCACCATCGACCCCTCCGCCGGCCCGCTCACCGTCCAGCTCGGCGCGATCCTCAACGCCACCATCTTCAGCCCCGGCGAGGATCAAAGCCCCGGCTGCGACCCCGGCATCCGCGACTCGTCCAACGGGAACGTCAACGGACGCATCGCCCTGGGCATCAACGGCGCCCCGCCGCCCCAGTCCACCGGATACACCTTCTCCTTCCCCACCCCCCCGCCCCCCAACTACACCCCGAGCGCCCTGGCCATCGAGTTCGGCCTCGACCTCGGCTCCGACTCCGAACTCGCCGACAACGCCACCGGCGGCTGCTTCGCGACCAACCCCGGCAACAACTTCTTCGACTCGGGCGACATGTACGCGATGCACGGGCCCGCGCTCTTCGCGCCCACCAACGGCATCCGCGATGACTTCCCCGCCTTCGCCCCCGCCCCCTTCGTCCCCGAACCGGGCGATCCAAACCTCGCCCCCGTCGGCGCCTTCACGCCCATCGCCGACCTGCCCGCCCTCGCCTCGAGTTACCTCGACACCGACGCCTCTGACGCGCTCGACTTCAACCTCGCGTCGATCATCGACCCTCTCGCCCCCCTCTCCGCGCCCGTGCACCGCTTCTCCATCAACACCACCGCCGTCCACGGCGCCAACCGCCTGCTGCTCTCTTTCGACGACGACGATCCCGTCCACTACGCCTGGTGCTCAACGGCGCCCGGCTCGCCCTCTCCCATCGGCTTCGGCCCCTACGGCGGCGCAACGAGCAAGTCCGAACTCTTCACCGCCGAACTGATCTATTTCCCCACCGCCATCCCCGCGTCGCCCATCGTCGGACACATCGGCGTCCAGGTCCCCGTCGCGTCCGAGACCGACGTCCACCCCTCGCTCGCGCCCGATGTTGACCCCCTCACCGAGGAGTTCGACGACGACATCGACGCCCTCGACGCCCAGTGGGGCGCTGGACTCGCGAGCAACTGGTACATCTCCGTTGATTCGGAAGCCCACAGCTTCGACCCCTTCAGCGGGACCGACCTCGACCCAGCGGACATCTACCTCGCCGCCGCCCCCGCCCCGGCGCTCGCCATCCACCACGCGACGCACCTGGGCCTGCCCGACGGCGCCGACATCGACGCCTTCGAGTTCGTCTGGCTCCCCAACCCCGGCGCCAACGCCGAGACGCTCGCCCTCATCTTCTCCGTCGATGACGACGACCCCATCACCCCGACCGACGAGTCGGGGGGGCTCGACCCGACCATGCTCTACGCCTCCTTCTTGGGCGGCTCCAGCTTCCCGCTGCTCGGGCGCCCCTTCTTCGACGACATCGACGCCATCACCGCCTGGTCGCGCTCCCTTGTCAGCCTCCCCGGTCCATGCCCGGCGGACCTGGCACCGCCCTTCGGCCAACTCGACTTCTCCGACGTCATCGCCTTCCTCACCGCCTTCGCCAACGCCGACCCCGCCGCCGACCTCAACCCCGACGGCGCCTTCGACTTCTCCGATGTCATCGCCTTCCTCAACTCGTTCGGTTCGGGCTGCCCATAGCGCCAGGCCCGGGCACGATCCTGAAACCACCAAGTGAAACATCTCCCTCTCAATAGAGGGAGATGTCTTTGTGCGCACAACGGTTGTCATAGGAACACGCCGCCGCACGCCGGCCATGCCCTAAAGGAGAATCCCCATGACAAGCATCCTGCTCCCCGCACTCGCATCGTTCGCACTGCAGGCCCCGCTCGCCAGCCCCCAGCCGGCAGGACCCGCGACAACGCCCCACAGCTCAAACGCACAATCATCGCCCCGCTACACCGTCGTCGCGATCCCCGAGCTGCCGGGAGGGCTCTTCTGCAGCTGCATGACCCCCACGGCCATCAGCAACGCGGGCGATATCGCCGGGCGGTACTTCAGCCCCGCAGATCAGAACCACGCGTTCTCCATAGTCAGCGGGACGGCGCGCGATCTCGGCACGTTCGGCGGCGACCGCTCGTCCGCCAGCGCCATCAACAACCTCGGCCAGAGCGTCGGTGTTGCGCAGGTCTCCGAGTTCGTCCACCGCGCCTTCGTCGAAAGCGGCGGCGTCCTCACCCAGCTCCCCAATCTCGGCGGCATTCTCACCGACGCCTCCGACATCAACGACGCCGGCGTCATCGTGGGGCTCGCCAGCGGTCAGAACAACCTCACCCGAGCCGCCGTATGGGGCCTCGCGGGCGATCAACCTCTCGTTCTCCCCACCTTTGGCGGCGAGCTCAGCAATGCCCTCGCCATCAACGAGGCCGGCGTGGTTGTGGGCTGGGCCTGGAACGCTGACCGCGACAAGCGAGCTTTCTCCTGGACCGCCGACACCGGGCTCACCGACCTCGGCGCTCTCGCCGCCGGGACCAGCCAGGCGACCGATATCAACAACGCCGGTCAGATCGTCGGGTTCTCCAGCATCAACGACGGCGCTTTCCCAGATCTGCGCGCCGTCATATTCGACGCCGGCGTCGCCACCGACCTGGGGCTTGTCCCGGAAACCGGCGCCCCCGGCGGGCTCTTCGGCCCCGCCTTCGTCGGAACCAGGCCCAACGCCATCAACAACAACGCCCAGGTCGTGGGCATCACCTTCCCCCGCCCCGATGATCTCGTCGACGCCAACTCCGCCGTGATCTGGGAAAGCGGCGCCGCCACGCTTCTCGACACCCTCATCGACCCGAACCTGGGCTGGACACTCACCGACGCCTTCGACATCAACGATTCGGGCGTCATCGTCGGAACCGGGCGTCTGAACGGCGAGTTCACCGGCTTCATGCTCATCCCCAACACAACATGCCCCGCCGACCTCGCCGAGCCCTTCGGCTCCCTCGACTTCTCCGACGTCGTTGCGTTCCTCGCCGCCTTCGGGGCGATGACACCCGGGGCCGACCTCGCCCCGCCGTTCGGCGTCTTCGACTTCTCCGATGTCGCCGCGTTCCTCAGCGCTTTCGGCGCCGGCTGCCCGTAACCAGCCTCCCTCTCCCCCCGGGGGCGAGGGCCGGGGTGAGGGTGTCTACAGCAGGCCTCCCTCTCCCCCCGGGGGAGAGGGCCGGGGTGAGGGGTGTCTTCATCCGCTGCCGTGCGCACACCATTACACGCCCGGGGATACCAACCCGGGCGTTTCTCGTGCGCGCACAAAGCCCGCCTCACGTCGTCCCGAACAGCCGGTCCCCCGCGTCCCCGAGCCCGGGCATGATGTACCCCTGCTCGTTGAGACGCTCGTCCAGCGCCGCGGTGTACACCGTCACATCCGGGTGGTCCGCGCGCATCCGCTCCACCCCCTCGGGCGCCGCGACAAGGCAGATCATCCGCAGGTCGCTCGCCCCCGCGTCGCGAAGCATCCGCACCGCGACCGACGCGCTCCCGCCCGTGGCCAGCATCGGGTCCACCAGGATCACCGGCCCCGTGTCCAGGTCCCGCGGCAGCTTGTTCAGGTACGCCTTGGGCTGCAGCGTCGCCTCGTCCCGCGCCAGCCCCAGGTGCCCCACCCGCGCCTCGGGCATGATCTCCAGAATGCCGTCAATCATCCCCAGCCCCGCCCGCAGCACGGGCACCACCGTGATCTCTCCCCGCACCCGCGAGCCCGACGTCACCGTCATCGGCGTCCGCACCTCAAAGGTCTCGCTCATGAACGACCGTGTCACCTCGTAGACCATCAGCCCCGCGATCTGCGCCATGTTCGCCCGGAACGCCCGGTGCCCGGTCGTCTCGTCGCGCAGGTGCGTGAGCTTGTGACGGATCAGCGGGTGGTCGAACACGACCAGGCTCGGATGGTCGAAGATCGGTGGCGTCATGCCGCGAGTCTACACCCTCGCGATCCGCGCACAACAATGCCCGGCCGGTCGCCGGCTCTCGCCGTTCGCGTCCCGACCGGGCGATTGGGGCTACCCACCCGGCGCCCAGCTACTCGGTGACGCGGTGCACCCGCACCGCCAGCCCGTCCTGGTTCACCTTCGCCCGAACATCGGCGCCCTTCACGATCACCTGCGCCCTCGTCGCCTCCTCGCCGTCGAGCATGTACGACGTCTTCTCGTTGGTCGAGATCGTGTGCACGTTGTCTTCAGCATCGGTCAGGGTGAACGACGCGCCCATCCCGACCGCGCTGATGGACCCGCTGACCTCCTTCTCCTCGGACAGCTCGTACGAGATCGCGGGCGCGTTGCTCGCGATCGCCGCCGCGCCAACCACCGGAGCAAACCCGCTCAAGGCCAGAACCGTGCCGCTCAGTGTCGCGTTCTTCAGATTCATGACGTATCTCCTTTTTGCTGCGTCGCCCATCTGCGGGCAACACATGTCAATATGGAGACGCGCCATAATCCCACGTGAACCGCCGATGAATCTCGTCTCATTCTGCCGCAATCGCTCTCTGCAACGCGTGGGGCCTATTCCTGGCCAACAATCACGCGTGAGCCACACACTGACAACCCACGATCGTCTCGCGCTCGACGCCGCCTACGAACAAGCCCGCGCCGGACGCGACGAGGGCGGCATCCCCATCGGCAGCGCCCTGATCGACCCCCAGGGTCGGATCGTCGCGCGCGGGCACAACCTCCGCGTGCAGACGGGCGACCCCACCGCCCACGCCGAGACCGCCTGCATCCGCAGCGCCGGCAGGCGGCGCGACTGGCACACCCTCACCCTCGCGTCCACACTCTCACCCTGCGCCATGTGCACGGGAGCCGCGGTGCTCCACCGCATCCCCCGCGTCGTCATCGGCGAGCACGAGACCTTCCTGGGTCGCGAGGACTGGCTGGCCGCCGAGGGCGTACAGATCGTCCTCGCGGAAGACCCGCGCTGCGTTCAACTGATGCGCACGTTCATCGCGCAGCGCCCGGACCTCTGGAACGAGGACATCGGGGTCCCCCCCGAACCCCCCCCCGCCTGATCCGGTCCTCGCAATGCGGGTGACAGGAATCGAACCTGCAAGGGGTTGCCCCCACGGGAACCTAAATCCCGCGCGTCTGCCAGTTCCGCCACACCCGCTGACCCCGCATCTTACCTCATCCACCCCGAATCGCCGATATCAGCCTGAATTCACCGGCGCCCCAGCAGGTATGATGCTCCTGCGGACCCCGCTGGGCGTCCCACACCCGCCCCTCCACGGAAGGAAGGCGACATGCGCACCCGCGAACGGATGGCCCTCAACCTCACCCCCCTCTGCCTGCGCCTCCCCCTCGCGCTCATCTTCATCTGGGCGGGCCTCTCCAAGATCATCACCGAGTCCCAGGTCACGCCCGATCAGGCCCTCGTCCTCCAGGCCCACGGCGTCGCCATCCCCAACGCCCCCACACCCCCCGCGCCCGCACAGACGCCTCCGCCCGCGCACGACGAGCCGGGCGACGACGTCCCCGAGACGCTCGCCCCCGATCCAACCTCCGACACACCCACGGCGCCGCTCCCCGACCCCGAGGCCGATCCGGCCGACACCATCGAAGACGCGGTCGAGGACGCCGACACGCCCGACCCGCAGACCGCGCAGTCGAACACGCCGCGCATCATCCTCGTCCAGGACGGCGCCGACGCCGATCCCGACACCTACACCGTCCGCAGCGTCTACCAGCTCGTGCTCGTCATGGACCAGCGCGCCAACCCCGAGTCCCGCAAGGACGGCTCGCCCGCCACACCGACCTGGCCCCAGGCCCTCGCCAAGGAGCCCTGGACCAAGGTCCTCGCCTGGGCCGTCGCGCTCACCGAGGTCTTCGCAGGATTCTTCCTGCTCATCGGGCTCATCACCCGCCTCTCCGCCCTGGCCCTCTCGGGCGTCATGCTCGGCGCCATCTGGCTCACCACCATCGGCGTCGCCATCGAATCCGGCAACACCTTCCTCGGCTTCCTCCCCAACGAGCCCTACCTCTCCTTCTTCTGGAAGGACCCCTTCTTCCAGCTCATCGTCCTCATGGGCTGCATGGCCCTCTTCTTCTCGGGCTCCGGAACCCTCGCCCTCGATCGCGCCATCTTCGCCCCATCAAGGGACGAAGACTGGGACGACGAGGATGACGACGCCCGCGACCGATCCTCCTTCGACCGGGCGCCGTAGGAACACCGATGACCGCCCCGCCCCGATTCAGCGACGCCCCCACGCCTGAACGGATCGAACCCGCGCCCATCCCGGTCCAGGCCGAGATCACCCCGCGCATCCCCGAGGTCGTCAAGGCCACGCCCGCCTGGGTCCGCAACGTGCTTCCCACCGCGGTCTCGCTCACGATCCATGTCTCGCTGCTGGGCGCCATCCTCTACATCAGCGCCACCACCCCCAGCCTCGACGACGACCGCGCCTCGCTCAGCGAGATCAGCCTCGCCCCCGCCATCGCCAACCCCCGCCCAACAACCCCGCTGCAACGCCCCCCCGTCCAGCCCGCGGGCGACCCCCAGCCGACCACCGACCCCAACTCACGCCCGCCCCCCATGGCCCTGCCCGAGCCGTCGCGCGTCACCGAGCTCGTCGGCCTGGCCAACTCGCTCGAGGTTGAAACACCCAACCTGATCTCGTCCGTCGGCGCCGTCAACGGCTCGGGCGCCATCGACGCCATCGCCGGCGCCGGCTCCTCCGACCAGTCCTACGCCTCCTTCGCGGGTCTCCGCTCCCAGGCCGCCTCGCGCATCGTCTACGTCGTCGATGGCTCGGGCGCCATGGCCTCCTCCTTTTCCTTCGTCAAGGACCAGCTCAAGCGCTCCATCGACCGCCTCTCCCCCACCCAGCACTTCCAGATCGTCCTCTTCGGCGACAACAAGGACCGCCCCGAGGGCACGCCCCCGTTCCGCGTGCTCACCCCCAAGGGCTCGACGCCCACGCTCGTGCGCGCCACCCCCGCCAACCAGCAGGCCGTCGCCCAGTGGATCGACGCCGCCCTCCCCGGCGGGCGCTCCAATCCCGCCGACGGCCTCCGCGCCGCCTTCGAGTTCAACCCCGACCTCATCTTCCTGCTCTCCCGCTCCATCCAGCGCTCCGGCCCAAACGCCTCCTGGGGGCGCGGCAAGAACGCCATCCTCGCCGACCTGGACCGACTCAACCCCCTCTCCAAGCACACCGCCCGGCGCAAGGTCGTCATCAAGACCATCCAGTTCCTCGACGAGGATCCCACGGGCACGATGAAGGCCATCGCCTTCGCGCACGGCGACGGCGAGGGCTCCCACCGCCTCGTCAAATGGGATGACCTCGCCAACAACCCCGACCAGGCCGAAGAGGTCGCCCTCGCCCAGGCCCTCTCCGAGGACGACAACGCCAAGCTCACCCGCGCCGCCCAGCGCCTGTCCTCGATCGAGAAGGACGGCTCGGCGCTCTCCGTGCTCTTTGGCGTCCCCCTCCCCGAGCAGCGCGACAACGTCTCCCGCGCCGCCGAGTTCGTTCTCGCGGTCCTCGCCACCTTCCCCGAGGCCTCCGCCGGCTCGGACTACGACCCGCGCAACCCGCCCGACGCGCGCCTCCCCCTGCTGCGCGCCCGCGCCGCGATCCTGCTCGCCTCGATGGCCGACGATCAGGCCTGGCGTCGCCAGCTCGCCACCACCGCGATCGCCAACGTCGAGCAGCTCTCGCTCGCCAACGCCGACGCCGAGGCCGCCCGCCGCGTCGCGCTCGGCGTCGCGCTGCACCTGCTCGGAGACACCAGCGAGTCGCGCCGCGTGCTCCGATCGCTGATCTCTGAGTCCGCCATGCTCGGCGCCACGCCCTCGATCGTCGCCGAAGCCATGCTCGGGCTGCTGCTGACGGCGCACGACGACCGCGACCGCGCCCTGGGCGTCGCCGCGCTGCGCGACGCGATGGTGAACCCGCCCTTCGTCGTCGAGCGAACACCAGACCCGCTCTGGACCCTCGCCGCGGCCGAGGCCACCGCCCGCACCCTCCTCCCCGAGCCCACCCTCGCCCCGGGCGCGCTCGACGACCTGCTCGCGTTGGCCTCGGACGAAGCGCTCATCAGCGACCCACGCCAGCGCACCGCGCTCGTCTACGCCAAGCTCGCCGCCGCGACCGACGCCCTCGCCCGCTCGCTCGACTGGGCCCAGTTCCCGCCCGAGGCCGCGTTCGCCCGGGCGGTGGTCCTCTCCCGGCGCGCCACGGGCTGGGACGAGGCCGTCCGCCTCTTTGAGCAGGTCGCCGATCGCCCCGACGCGGGCGCCCTGGCCCCCGACGCGCTGTGGGAGGCCGCGATCGTCCACCGCGTGCGTAACTCCCCCGAGTCCCGCGCCCGCGCCACGCAGCACCTGGAGCGCATCGCCCGCGACTACCCGGACTCCCCGCGCGCGGCCGACGCGCTCTCCGCGGCCGTCGCCGACGCCTCCGCCGCGGGCCAGGGCCTGCCCGAGTCCTACGAGCTGGGCGTGCTCCGACTCGCCGTCGAGAAATACCCGGATCACCCCCAGGCCGATCTCTGGCGGTACAAGTACGCCCAGCGCCTGACCGGGCTGGACGTGCTGGACGTGCTCGAACCCGTGCAGCCCGGCACGCCCGAAGGCGCCGCCGCCGCCGCGCTGTACCTGGAAGCCGTCGCCGAGCTCACCGCCGGGCCGCTCGCCCAATCGGGGCTCGATCGCGTCGTGCTGCTCCGGCGCGCCGCCGGCTACGCCGAGCGCCACGACGCCCGCCCCCGCGCCGCGCTGCTCGTGGACCTGGGCGAGGCCGAGCTCGACGCGGGCGACCCCGGGCGCGCCATGCCCCTGCTCGTCCGCGCCGCCGCGCTCAAAGAGTCCATCCCCGGCGGGCCGGCCCGGCTCGAGCTCGCCCGCGCCCGCGCGCACCTGGCCCTCGCCCAGAGCGCCGAGGCCTTCGAGCTGCTGCGCAACCTCGCCTCGTCGCTCGACGCCGCGGGCGACCGCACCGACCACTTCTGGCACGCCTGGACGCTGATGCTCGAGATCCTCGCCGAGCGAGCCGCCCTGGGCGAGCCCGACGACGCCGAGGCCGCACGCTCCAACATCGCCCGCCTCCGCCTGCTCGATCCCGTGCTCGGCGCCGAGCCCTGGCGCTCCCGCATCGAGGCCGCGGCACGCCAGCTAGACTCCGCCCCGTGAGCCACCAAACCGACAAGGATGTCGCGCCACGCCCCGGCGCCCTCGCCCCAGAACTCGCCCGCGCCCTGCGCTCCAAGTTCATCGTCTTCGACGGCCCCGACGGCTCGGGCAAGTCCACCCAGCTCCGCCGCTTCCTCGAAGCCGCCCGCGCCGCCGGCCTCGACCCCTGCGAGGTCCGCGAGCCCGGCGGCACCCAGATCGGCGAGAAGATCCGCGCCGCCCTGCTCGACCATCTCGAAGAGGACATGACCCTCCGCTGCGAGATGCTGCTCTACATGGCCAGCCGCGCCCAGCTCGTCGAGCAGACCATCCGCCCCGCGCTGGCCGCGGGGCGCCTGGTCGTCGCCGACCGCTTCGTCAGCTCGACGCTCGCCTACCAGGGCGCCGCCGGCGGCCTGCCCGAGCGCGAGATCCGCGCCGCGGCCAACATCGCCTGCGGGCACACCACCCCCGACCTGGTCGTCATCTTCGATGTCGATGAAGACACCGCCGCAACCCGCCTCAACCCCCTGCTCGACCGCATGGAGTCCAAGGGACGCGAATACCACAAACGCGTCCGCCAGGGCTACCTCAGCCAGATCGAGAGCGACCAGAAGCATCACCTGCGCGTGGACGCGAGCAAGGGCGAGGACCAGGTGTTCGAGCAACTTGTCACCGGGCTCAGACAGCGCTTGACATGAGCTAGTAAGTCCAGATTTCACCCTTGAACAACTGCTCCGGAATCTCGTAATCTCGCACGGCTGGGTGATTAGCCAGTATCAACCTGATTGTTCTCAAGGCCCCGTAAGCGTCGGCAATGAGTTGCCGCTGCTCCTTGAAGATACTCTGGTCGAAGACACTGTCCTCGGCCGTGTGGGCCGGAGACTGCCGCAGCTTGCGAATACTTCGGAATCTGGCCACCATTCTCTCGAATGGCGCCGGGTGCCACGACTCGCCGTCTTCGGCGCAGTCGTGCCAGCTCAAGCCCACGAGTGCGCGGCGGACCGCCGGGTGCCATGATCCGCCGTCTTCGGCACAGTTGTGCTTCCTGACCGCCCCAATCCCGTACGCTCTCCACAATGATTGAGGCAGACGCCCGCACTCTCGCTGATCGAATCCTGCTCGACTTCCCCTCGCCCCGAGGCTTGGCTGATCCGGTATGGCGATTCACACCCGCAGCGAAAGTCATCGATTGTGTGCTCTCACTGCGGAAGAAATACAAACTGATCGTTGAACCTCGGGTAAAGCGTTTCGTCAACTCCCACCCATCAGTCATTCGATGTCCCGACCTCCGTACACTAATTGATTCGTGGCAATCACCCGAATCCTTCATGGCCGAAGTGCTCCACATGCGTAGCCCTTCCAAGGCCACAATGCTCGTTGGAGTGCTCGATTACTTGATTGACATCCAAGACCGGTTTGAGGGAGAGCACGAAGAAGAGCGGTTGGCAGCGTGGGCGCGATGGGCCCGCCCCGGCGATTGCCTTACGCTTGACGTGCATGGTTTTAAGCTGGCCGGGTTCCAGTATCTCCGAATGCTTTTTGGCGCCGATACGGTCAAGCCCGATGTTCACATTCTCGCATACGTCGAGGAAGCCCTGAGCCGCCCTATCGCTGGTCGGATGGCGCGGGAGGTTCAGGCGATCTTTGCGCTTGAACGGGCAAGCGAGTTGATCGGGCAGCCCGTACGGCACATCGATGTAGCAATATGGGAACGCAGATCGGGCCAGCGACTCGGCCCCTGATGATCCACGGACGCCACGATCACCTTCTCTTTCTATATATCCTCCCCCCATGCTCCCCTGCCGGACGCCACGACTCGCCGTCTCCGGCGCAGTCGTGCCCGCTCGATCCCACGAGTGCGCCGGGTGCCACGGCTTGACCCGAAGGGCAAGCCGTGCCGCAAGCCCGGATCATGCCCGGTCGATCGTGGGCCAGCGAGTCTCCAACCCCCGCGTTGCCCGCGCCGAAGACCACACCCAGTCCTCCTCCCGCCCCACCAGCCCTCGGCGCACCGGATTCTCGTGGATGTAGCGGATCTTCTCTCGAAGCTCGCCCTCCGAGAAGATGTTGCGGTCGTACCCGCCCCCGGCCTGCCAGAACCGCTCGGCGCCTGATCGGTCACGGATGCGATCGAGAACCGGCGCCTCAAGCTCTCGCCATCGCGCAAGCACCATCGCTGCGAACGGACGCTTGATCGCCGAAAGAACCGAAGGAACCGATGCGTTTGCCTGATCCGGCAGGATGAGCAGGTGCACGTGCTCGGGCATCACGACCCACGCGATCAGCTTGAAGTCCAGACGCGTTCGAGCCAGGAACAACTGCTCTGCAAACGGATCCCGGATGTCCGGGTTGGACAGCAACGGCAGACGCTGATAGCACGAGAACGTCAGAAACCGCGCATGCCCATCGATCTCGCATCGCCTCAGACGCTTGCGTGGCTCAGACACGGGTCGAGCATCGCGTCTCACGCGTGATGTCGCAAGAACGGATCGACGAGATCCGCACGGCTTGCCCTTCGGGTCAAGCCGTGGCGCCCCCACCAATCCCGTATCCTCCCCTCGTGCCGGGTGCCACGACTCGCCGTATTCGGCGCAGTCGTGCTCGCTCAAGCCCACGAGTGCGCGGCGGACCGCGACTCGTGCCACCCTCCTTCCCGTATCCTCCCCCCATGCTCCCCTGGCTCATCGCCATCCCCCTGGCCTACCTCGCCGGCGCCGTCCCCTTCGGCGTCCTCATCGCCCGCGCCAAGGGCGTTGACATCACCAAGCACGGCTCAGGCAACCCCGGCGCCACCAACGTCGGGCGCGTCCTGGGTTTCCGCTTCTTCCTGCTGTGCTTCGTCCTCGACATGCTCAAGGGCCTCGTCCCCACGCTCCTGGCGGGCCTCGCCGCGGGCGTGCTGGGCCAGCGCGAGATCCCCACGACAGACGCCTGGCTCTGGCTCGCGGTCATGGCCAGCGCCGTACTCGGGCACATGTTCAGCCCCTTCCTGAGGTTCAAGGGCGGCAAGGGCGTCGCCACCGGGCTGGGCGCGCTGCTGGGCGTCTTCCCGATCGGCGCCCTCGCCGCCGCCGCCGCCGCGATCGTCTGGGGGCTGACCTTCGCCATCTGGCGGTACGTCTCGCTCGCCTCCATCGCCGCGGCCATCGCCCTGCCCGTCGCGGTCACGCTCGCGCTCTGGGACCAGCTCACGGGCGACGCCCCGCTGCGGGCCCTGCCCTTCCTGAGCGTGACGCTGCTGCTGGGCGCCCTGGTCGTCTTCCGGCACCGCTCCAACGTCCGCCGCCTGCTCGCGGGCCAGGAGCACAAGGTCGGCTCGCCCAGGCCCCCCGCCGCGACGCCCCCGCAGACAGACTGAGGCCATCGCCCTCCGCTCAAGCTGCGGCCCATCCCCGCCCGATAACGACTCCGGAGCGTCCGAGAACCACGCCGGAACCGCTCTGGTGTGGTCCGAATCGCCTCCAGCTCGGCAAGTTCTGCGCCGCTTGAACTGCGGCGCTCAACTCGCCGATCTCAAGGGGACCGTCGCCCCGCGAGGAGGTATCACATGCGTCTGCGTCTGCACCGCGACGACAACCCAGAAGACGACGCCCCCGCCCCGTTCCCCTTCCCGAGGGACCGCGCGCCGGGCAGGTCCGATGATCGGCGTTCCGCCCGGAGCCCGAGCACCGAGGACACCGCCAGCGCGGCCGACGCCGCCCTGGACAACCTCCAGCGCGGCATCTCCGAGCTCGAGGAACTGCTCGACACGCTCCCGTTCCCGGTTGCCGATCAGCACGACGACGGCCCGTACGCCGCCTGACCCCCTCGCCACGCGCGGAGATCAGACCCGCTCGGCCGCTCTCGCCCCAACTCGGACGACCACCGCCGTCTCATCGTCCGCGCGATCGGCCAGCCCCGAGAACGCGCGCACGTGCCACATCGTCTGATCGAGCACGCGTGACGCCGTCGCCGAGGCGTCACGCCCCAAATGCTCGAGCACACCCGCGTGCAGGCGCGCCCGCCCATACCGCTGGCGGTCAAAGCTCGCCGCGTCCGTCACCCCATCGGTGTAGGCGAACAGCACGTCGCCCTCGTGCAGCTCGACCGCCCGCGAGGGGAACTCCTCATCCTGCTGCACCCCCAGCACGAGCCCCTCGCCGTGCAGCTCTTCGATCCGGGCAGCGCCCGACGCGACATCGCGCACCACAAAGGGCGGGTCGTGCCCCGCCGAGCAGTATGTCATCGCGCCCGTCCCGGGATCGATCAGACCCAGCCAGACGGTCGCGAACTCGTTGGGCTGCGAGTCCCGGCACATCGCGTCGTTGGCCATCGCCATCACGCGCGACAGGTCGTCCACCTGCTCCAGGTACGCCCGCAACGTCGCCCGCACCGCGCTCATCAGCAGCGCCGCGGCGATCCCCTTGCCGACCACATCACCGATCAACACCACCACGCGCCCGCCCCGCTCGAACACGTCGAAGAAATCCCCTCCCAGCTCGGAGCTGGGCTCGCACCGCGCCGCGATCTGCAGCCCGGGCGTCGCGGGCAGCATCGTGGGCAGCATCCGCGCCTGCACCGCGCCCGCCAGACGCAGCTGCCGCTTGACCCGACGCGACCTGGCCCGAGACTCAACCAGCCTCGCCTGCTCCACCGCCGCCGCGCCCTGCTGCCCGATCGAGCGCAGCAGGCGCCGGTCCGCCTCGGAGAACGTCCGCACCGTGCGCGAGTACAGGCGCATCACCCCGATCGGACGCCCGCGCACGACCAATCCGGCGCCGATGAAGCTCCGCAGGTTCTCCCGCACGCACCGCTGCGGCTCGATCACCCGCGGGTCCGCCAGCAGATCCTCGGACACCACCACCTCGCCGTCGAGCGCGTGCCGGTCGAACACCCGGTTCCGGCTCAGCGGCGTCCCGCTCTCGAGCCACTCGTCGCTCAACCCCGAGCTGGCGCTCACGACCAGCTCCGACTCATCGTTTGACCGCGCGATCCCGTCCGCGTCCTCGGGCAGCAGCACCAGCGATCCCGCGTCCAGGCCCAGCACCTCCAGCGCCGACCCGAACGCGGCCTTGAGCACGTCCGCCGGGTCGCCCCCGCCCACGAGCAGGCTGCTCAGGCGCTCGAGCACGCCCAGCTCCTTCACCCGCCCGCGCAGCTCCGAGACGTCCGCGCACAGCTCGCTGGCCGCCCGTCCCAGCAGCGCCAAGATCGATCTCGTGTGCTGGTAGTCCGCGTTGTCGCCCGCCCAGCCCGTCATCACGAGCGACCCGATCCGCGCCCCCTCGACCAGCAGCGGCACCTCGACCGGGTCCTCCACCGCGTCACCCCGAATCAGCAGGCCGCCCTCGTTGTCGATCAGCTCGCCACGCTCGTCGCGCAGCTGCACCGAGGCGCCCGTGAGCGCCGACAGCTCATCGCACAGCGCCGCGAGCGATCCATCGGTGATGTAGTCGCGGATGGAGACCCGCCGCCGACGCCCGGCACCTGCGTCCGTGCTCATCCATCATTCTCTGCGGGCAACCACACACGCTCGAGCAGGTCCAGCAGGCGACGCTCGCTCGCCTGGCTCTCGTCGTCGGCGTACAGGTCGTTCACCGCCCGGATCGCCGCCAGCCCGTCGCGCACCGCGACCCGGTCGCCCGACTGTCGCCCCAGGTACGCCAGCAGCAGGCCAGACTCCCGGCGCAGCTGCGGGTCGCCCTTGGCGCTCGCGTCCGCCCCGGCGCCGATCCCGGCCTTGGCCCGCAGCTTCGACATGATCTGTTCGCGCCGCTCCTTGCCGGGCAGCAGCTTCTCGTCGAAACGCATCGCCACCAGCTCCGGGTTCTGGAAGATCAGCACCCGCAGGTTCATCGAGGCCGACAGGTACATCCCCGCGCCCAGCTGCGCGTGAATCCGCCCGACCTGCGCCGTCACGTCGCCGGGCTGGAGCGCCAGCGCCCGCGTGAACCGCTCCTCGGCGTCGAAGAACCGCTCGCGCGTCAGCAGCCGCTGGCCCGATTCCATGTGCTCACGGAACGCGTCCCGCGTCCCGGCCTCCCCGGGCGAGACCAGTCGCTCGATCGGCTCACGCGACTTTCGCATCAGCTCCAGCGTCTGCTCGTCGAACGCCCCCAGACGCTCCATCGCGTCCAGATCGAACGACCCTCCGTCACCGGGCGTCGGCGCCTGATCCCCGTCCTCCTTCTCGTCTGACGCGGGCGGATCGCCCCGGTTCAGCCGGTTCCGCAGCTCCAGGAGCCGCTGGCGCCAGTCGAGATCCTGCCCCGCCGCCCCGGGCTCATCCTCGCCCCCCGTGGCCGCTTCCTCGAGCTGACGCATCACCACGTCGTGGGCCGTCTCCACCCGGTTCGCGTCCTCGAACGCCGTCCCGGGCATGCTCGTGTCCACGCGTGTGTCCGGGCGCAGGTCCTGAGACTCATCGGGAATCGGCGCCAGACGCACCCCGCGCAGCGGCGAGGCCGTCACCCCGATGTCCATGCCCTGGCCCTGCGTGTCCATCTTGTTGACCATCACCGGCTGCAGACTCATGATCGTCGAGTACGCCGACGAAGAACGCAGCGTCCCCAGCAACGACCCCGTCTCGCTCTCATCGGACGGATCCGGGCGCGACAGGCCGACGCCCTCGCGCGCCGGGACGGACCGATCCAGCGCCACCGGCTCCGGCGTGAACGAGCGCGGCACCACGATCGACCCCACCAGGTTCGGCGGGGGCGTCGAGCCCGTCGTCAACGCCATCTGGTACTGGAGCGCCTCGGTCCCCCGGATCCCCTGACCCACGAGACCCGAGTACAGCGAGTCACGCCGGAACGCGAACAGATCATTCGATCCCAGGTCCGAGCGGAACGCCCTCGGGTCGGAGTATCCCACGTCGCCGCGGAACGACAGCCCGCTGGGCGCGTTGCCCGTGACGATCGATCGCCTGAACCCGAACTCACGCATCGGGTCGCGCGAGATCCCCGCGTCGTTGTAGCGGCTCCCGTGGTACAGGCTGTTGTCCAGGAGCCGCCCCGAGCTGCCCGCCTGCTGCGTCGCGGCTCCGCCGGCCCACAGCGACTGCGGCCCCCGCGGGTCCAGCCGCTGGTCCAGACCCGCGTCCAGCGCGTTCTGACCCTGCGCCAGCGATCCCATCGCCAGCCCCGCGACCAACCCGACAATCCGTGCCCGTCCGCTCATGACCGCCTCCTCGTTCCCACAAGAATGATACTCGGTCCCCCGGAGCGCCCGATCGCACAAAGCCCACCCGTGCGCGCCCAATAACACGGGGCGGACCCCACGCCCCCCCTCCTACGCCTCCCGGCGCTCGGTTGTGCTTCGGTTTCGCCCCTCGGGGCGCCCGTCAGAGACCCTGGCTGGGCTTCTTCACGCCCAGGTGCTCCAGCACCGCCACGCACCCGTCGTTGATCGCGTCGGCGACCATGAAGTACACCAGGCCCCCGTCCGTCCACGCCAGCACGCGCGTCCCGGACTCGCCGCACGCCTTGGTGTCCAGGGCGTACGTCACGCCCGGCTCGAGCGGCAGCTCGCCGTGGTCCGCCTTCACGAACACGCTCACCACCCGCTCCACGCTCCCGTCCGGGGCGATCAGGTCCAGCCGCAGATGCGCCGAACTCCCGTCCGACCCCGGCACGTGACAGTTGCCCGCGCCCACAAACACCATCTCGGGGGTTCCGACCGTCAGCCCCTCCATCGAGGGAACCGACCCGACCACCTGCTGGAAGAACGCGCGGACCTCTTCGGGCTCGTGGAGTGACAGCTTGCTCGCGGCCACGGCCGGGTCGATCACCCGCCGATGCTCGCCCGCCACATGCCCCACCAAGCGCGATCGGTAGTCCATCTGCGCATCGGTCAGGTGCACGCCAGCGAGCCTCGTCGCCTGCCAGACCAGCACCGACGCCACGCCCACCACCAGCACCGCCGCCAGGACGCTCACCAGCGACTGACGCCTCGCCCAGAACGATCGCGAACGCGTCTGCACACGCAGCGGCACGGGCATCGACGCCCCGCTGCCGGGCTTGGGCGCCTCGGTCAGCTTCAGCTCCGGCGTGGGCTCGCTGTCGCGGGCGCTCTCGATGATCCGTTCAACGCTGGCCCGCAGCGACGCGGGGGCCGACGTCGCGCCCATCACCCGACCGACCGCCCCGCGAAGCTCACGCTCAAACTGGACCCGCGCGTGACCCTCCAGGCTCCGCGACAGCAGCCGGTCGAGCGTCTCACGCTGCTCGTCGCTCAGCTCGTCGTCGGCGGCGAGACGCATCAACGCCGCGTCGGGCATCGCCGCCTGATCTCCCGCGAAGTTGTCCTGCTCGTCCGTCATGCCGACTGTCCCTGCCCTTCGCTCCGCCCGTTCGCGTTCTCGATCCCCAGGTCGCTCGCCGCCCCGTCGTCCGCCAGCAGCCGATCCGCCAGCACCTTCCGAGCCCGGTGCAGACGGCTCATCACCGTCCCGATGGGCACCTCGAGGATCGTCGCGATCTCCCGGTACTTCAGCCCGTCCACGCCCCACATCATGAGCACCTCCCGGTACTCGTCCTTGAGCTCATCGATCGCCTTCTTCAGCCGACCGTCCACGTGCTCCCAGTCCAGCTCCGTCCGGTCGAAGACCGGGGGCGCCTCGCCGGGCAGCGTCTCGGAGCTCTCCTCCGCGTAGAACGCCTCGACCGACTTGGGCTGGCGCCCTTCCTTCTTGATCCGCGTGTAGAACACGTTGTGCGTGATCGTGAAGAGCCACGACCGCATCCCGCCCGACCCGTCCTCGTCGCCCTTGTCCTCGAACCGCTCGATCGTCCCGGGACGGAACGCCCGCGCGTAGACCTCCTGAACGAGGTCCTCGGCCTCTTCCGGGCGACGCGACAGATGCAGCGCCATCCGGTACACGCTGTCCAAATGCTCGAGGGCAAGCCTCTCGAACTGGTCGCGCTCCAATGAGTAATCCCTTCATCACAGGGGCAACCGCCCCCAGGCCGGGCCTATTCCGCGTGAACGCCGAGCATAGACCATCGGCCCGCGCAGACCCACCCGGGCCCGATCAGCCGCCGAACCCTAGCCCCCACCCCCGGACCGAGAACGCTCGTACACCTCGTGCTGGCGAACCGGCATCGAGTCGATCAGCCCGAACAGCTCCGTCGCCGCCATCGCCCGCGCCGAGCGACGCTTCACCCCCCCGTCCTTGCCCACCAGCACCACCTCCGCGGGCCACTTGCTCGCCCGGTACCGCCCGTGCCACCGCACCGCGCTGGCCGGGCTCATCGGGCGGTTGTCGTACCGGGAAACCCCCGTCTCGTACACCTCGACGAGCGTCATCTCCCGCTCCTCGAAGCCCTCGCGGGCCGCCAACACCACACCGATCTGATCCCGCGCGACCGGGTCCTGCTCCGACATCGCGAAGATCACCAGCGGGCGCCGCCCCGCCCGGCTCTCATCCACCGGGAAGTCGCTGAAGCGGACCAGCCTCGGGTCCAGCTCCTCGGGGAGCGCGGGGGTCGTGTCACGGACCTGGGCCGTCTTCTTGCACCCCGGGGTCAGCATCAGGCCCATCGCGATCGCCGTCGCGGCCGCCAGCCAGGGCGTGTGGATTCTCCGTCTCATGCCCCCAGCCTACACGATCATCCATCCAGATCCGTCCAGAGATCCACCCCGAGATCCATCGAGACCTCACCTAGACTCGCCCCATGCCCGCCCAAAGCACCCCCTACTACGTCACCACCCCCATCTACTACGTCAACGACCGCCCGCACATCGGGCACTGCTACACCACGCTCGTCGCCGACGTCGCCGCCCGGGCCCAGCGCCTCATCGGGCGCCCCGTCTTCTTCCTGACGGGCACCGACGAGCACGCCGAGAAGGTCGTCACCTCCGCCCGCGAGCACGACATGTCGCCCATGCAGTGGGCGACCCTCAACGCCGAGCGGTTCAAGGAGGCCTTCGCCTTCATGAACTTCTCCAACGACGACTTCGTGCGCACCACCGAGGACCGCCACACCACCCGCGCCGCGGCCTACATCCAGAGGCTCATCGACTCGGGCGACATCGAGCTGGGCGACTACGTCGGCTGGTTCGACCCCTCCCAGGAGGAGTACGTCACCGAAACAGCCGCCAAGGAGCACGACTACAAGAGCCCCGTCACGGGCAAGCCCCTCGAGAAACGCACCGAGCAGAACTACTTCTTCCGCCTCGACAAGCACGAGGCCTGGCTCAAGGACCAGATCGAGTCGGGCGCTGTCCGTGTCCTGCCCGACGCGCGCAAGAACGAGGTGCTCGGCCGCATCAAGGGCGGGCTGCAGAAGGTCCCCGTCTCGCGCAAGATCAAGGAGGGCGACGCCGACTGGGGCATCGCCATGCCCGGCGACCCGGACCACCGCATCTACGTCTGGATCGAGGCGCTGTGCAACTACCTGACGACGATGGACACCGACGAGCGCCGCCGCTTCTGGCCGCCGCTCGACGAGGCAGGGGGGGCTGGAAGCCCCCCCCTCCGGGAGGAGGGCGGGCCGCCGCAGATCGTGCACCTCATGGCCAAGGACATCCTCTGGTTCCACGCGGTCATCTGGCCCGCGATGCTCCGCGCGTTGGGCGAGCGCCCGCCGAGCGTGGTGTACGCGCACGCGTACTGGATCAGCGAGGGGACGAAGATGTCCAAGTCTTTGGGCAACTTCATCGAGATCGACCAGCTCCGCGCGTACGCCGACAAGTACTCCCTCGACGCCGTCCGCTGGTTCCTCATGACCCAGGGCCCGCTGGGCGCGACCGACGCGGACTTTGCGCACCACCGCTTCATCGAGGTCTACAACGCCAATCTCGCGAATGGTATTGGCAATGCAACCAGCCGTGTCGGAAACATGATTGCAAAATACTTCGAAGGCGAGGTACCGAACTGGGCCGATTTCTCAGCTGACGACCACCCTAAGTTAGGCGATGCGAATGACACCTTCGACCTTTCGGAGTCCATTCGTGGCGAAAGCTTGCAGGAGATCGTTCGCGCATATGTACGTGAAGTGCAACCTGAAGTAGATTCGCTTGACTTGGCATCATTTTCGGAACGAGGCGTTGGGATTGTGAGAGCCGTCGATGGCTACATCACTCGGCTTCGCCCATTTGAGTACGCGAAGATGTTGAAGATTGTGGAAGGACACGATCTTCGTTGGGTAAATCTTTGTCTCGGCACAATGATGTATGAAGCTGGCGAAGCACTGAGAATCGCCTCGCTGCTATTTGCACCGATCATGCCCGAGAAAATGGCCGAGGTCTGGCGCAACTGGAGCTGCGACCACCTGAACGACCCCAGCGACGCCAACTCAGGCTTTGTCGCGCCATTGAGCAAACTCGCTGAGTGGGGCGGCGACTACTCGCTCAAACCCGGCCAGAAAATCACCAAGGGCGAGGCCCTGTTCATGCGCGCCGACCCCAGCGACCCCGCCCCGGGCTCGTAACCTCTCTGGTGGGGCAGGCGTCCCGCCTGCCTCTCCGCGTCAATGTCTCTTCCCGGCAGGCGGGACGCCTGCCCCACCAAGTCCGCCCCATGCTCGACTGCGCCCTCATCATCTTCGACTGCGACGGCGTCCTCGTGGACACCGAGCCCACCACCAACGCCCTGCTGGCCGCCTGCGCCACCGAGGCCGGCCTGCCCATGAGCGTGCAGGACTCCATCAACACCTTCAAGGGGCGCGACCTCAACGAGATCGTCAGCGAGCTCGAGGCCCGCCTGGCCCGCCCCCTCCCGGGCTTCCTCGACACCTTCCGCGCCCGCATGTTCGAGGCCTTCGAGACCAGCCCGCCCCCGCCCGTCGCGGGCGCGATGGAGCTGCTCGACCACCTCGACGCATCGCCCACCGCCCCGCGCCGCTGCGTCGCCTCCAACGGGCCGGTCAAGAAAATGCTCGCCTCGCTCACCGGCGCCAGGATGCTCCACCGCTTCGCCTGCGACATCACCCCGGGACACCTGGACGGGCACGCGATATTTAGCGCCTACGACGTGGGCGTCTGGAAGCCCGAGCCGGACCTGTTCCTGCACGCCGCCCGGACGATGGGCGCCGACCCCGACGCCTGCATCGTGATCGAGGACAGCGCCAGCGGCGTCGTCGCGGCCCGGCGCGCGGGGATGCGGGTCATCGCCCTGGCCGGGCTCACCCACGCGCCGGCGCTCCAGGACGCGGGCGCGACGCGTGTCATCTCATCGCTCGACGAACTGCGCGCCCCGCCCCGCTGAGCCCCAGATCCAGGGGAGATTCCTCACAACCGCTACGATCCCACTCGCCCCCACCCTCGCCGCACATGCCGCCGCCGTCTTGCTCATCGCGTCCAGTCGTGCGCACATCGAACCGAAGGTGTTGTGAATCTGCCCGCCAGAATGCGGGCGATGTGCTCACAAACCCCCCTGATCCGGGGGCGGGCACGAAGGGGCCGCGTTGAACATCCTTCTGATCGATCCGAGCCCGATCGTCCGCGAATGCGTGGCGCTCCTGCTGCGCGCTCGCAAGGACCGTGTCCAGGTCGCCGCCTCGGCCGAGGAAGGCCGGGCCTATCTCGCCACGTACCCGATCGAGCTCATCATCATCGACCCCGAGATCGACGCCGGCGAAGGCCTCGAGCTCATCCGCGTCATCCGCCACGATCCCAAGCTCGGCGCCACGCCCCTGCTCGTCCTGACGCACGCCAAGGACAAGAGCATCATTCTCCAGCTCGTCGAGCTGGGTGTCTCGCACTGCCTGCTCAAGTCCAACTTCAGCATCGACGCGTTCTGCAAGCGCCTCGCCATCGCGTCCAAGAGCCACCCCCGCCCGATCGAGCAGGATCCCGGGCCGGCCGACCCCGACGCGATCGCCCCCCAAGACGCGCCCGGCGGCGCGGTCACCGCGAGCATGACCAGGGTCGAGCTGCCCACGACGGCCCAAGCGGTCCAGGGCCTCAAGGAACTCAAGCCGGTCGTTGCGCGCAAGGACCTGCTCCAACGCCTGCAAGACGTCAGCGAGCTTCGCGCCATCTCGCCCGCGGTCGCCAACGTGATGCGCCTGGCCGGGCGCAAGGAGACCTCCACCGCCGCGCTGGTCAAGGCCGTCCGTGTCGATCACGCGATCGCGCTCAAGGTGATCAAGCTCGCCAACTCCAGCGCCTACACGCGCGGCGACCCGGTCACCAGCGTCAAGGACGCCGTCGTGCGCATCGGCACGGACTCCATCCGCCAGGCCGTGACCAACATCGGCATCATCGACCAGCTCTCGGCCACGAGCGTCCTGCCGGGCTTCTCCCCCGGGCTCTTCTGGGAGCACGCCATCGCCGTCGCCATCACCGCCGCAGAACTCGCCCGTCAGACCCGCGAGATCGAGCCCGACCAGGCCTTCACCATGGGCCTCCTGCACGACATCGGGCGCATCCTGCTGGCCGAGGCGATCCCGGACCAGTACGCGGCCGTCGCCCAGCAGGCCAAGTCGCTCTCGCTCCCGCTCGAGCAGCTCGAGAAGCGCATGCTGCTGATGACCCACGCCGAGGTCGCCCAGGAGATCCTGCGCACCTGGGGCATGCCACGCGAACTCATGGATCCCATCGTCTACCACCACCTGTCGATGAGCAACATCCGCTCGGCCAGCCCCAAGCACGCCAACGCCATCGCCATCGTCGCGCTGGCCGATCGCCTCGTGCACGCGATGGAGATCGGCGCCAGCGGCAACGACGCGATCTACCCCACCGAGGACTTCTTCGAGGCTCTCCGTCTGCCGCCAGAGACGCTCAGCACCCTCGCCGAGAAGATCCCCGAGATGACCGACGATCTCAAGATCGCCATGCTCGCCGGGTCCGACTCGTCGCCGACGCTCTCGCGCGTTTCCGCCGCGCTCCCGCCCTTGCTGTACGTCTCGTCCTCGCCCTCCGACGCGATTCGTCTCGTCATGTCCCCCGACGGGCAAAGCCCCGAGGACCCGCCCACGCTCGCGGTCGTCCGCCTCCGCGCCGCCGACGAGCGGGCCTCGCTCACGAGCGTGCTGCTGGATCTGGAGCGCGAGGCCGGCATCGCCCCCCTGCCCGTGCTCATGCTCTCTCCCGCGGGCAACCTGCTCATCCAGGAGAACCACCTCCAGGGGCGGGCGCACGCGACTCTCGCACTCCCCACCACGCGTGAGCGTGTCCGGGACGGTATCGAATCCCTCTGCTCCGCCTCGCGCCAGGCAAGCGACGCCCGCCACGCCGCCTGAGCCCGCCACGCCGCGGCGCTCGCCCCTTGCTTCGGCGCACGCCCCGAGCTATAGCTAGAGCAAGGACTTGGAACGATCCTGACCGCCCTTTCCGCCCGCGGGCCCGAGCTGTTCCGCGGGCGCCCCGCAAGGACCTCTCATGCCTCACATCATCGCCGAACCCTGCCTGGGCACCAAAGACACGAGCTGCGTCGACTCCTGCCCGGTGGACTGCATCCACCCGACCAAGGACGAGCCCGACTTCGAGTCCGCCACCCAGCTCTTCATCGACCCGGACACCTGCATCGACTGCGGCCTGTGCGTCGACGAGTGCCCCGTCCAGGCCATCTACCAGGACGAGGACCTCCCCGAAGAGTGGAACAACTACGTCCAGATCAACATCGACTACTACGCGGACAAGTGAGTCAGAATCGCTCCGGACAGCCTCCGCCGCCCGGAGCAAGTTCGATCAACATCCGGTCAAGAACATTGCGACGTACGTATCCATATCGTCAACGTTCAAGACTCCGTTCCCGTCAAGGTCAGCGTTGAGGTTTCCGCCGAGAAACCACGCGACGTAGGCATCCAGATCATCCACGTTTGCCAAACCATTCCCGTCAATGTCGGCGATGCATGGGAGGGCTCCGAGAATGTCGCCGTCCGCCGAGTCGATATCGAGATCTCCATCGAGATCAGCCGCGATGTCAAACGCTTCGTCTCCGAGCGCGACACCGAATAGATCGCCCACCGCCTTGCGGTCCCAGTAGTCAACAACCCCATCATTGTTTACGTCGTTGCTGAATCCCTTTGCGGAATTCACACTGGCAGATATCTCAATCCAAGTCGCGTTCGCCGGCACGGCAAGCGGGATCTCGATGTCCAACTCCCCGGAATAATCGAACGCAGGCGGTGTGCATGCGTTCATCTCTGGCGGGCAGTTCACCGGCTGGGGTACCCCCGGCCCATACGAACCCGAACCACCGTCGTCAAAGAGATTGCCGTATGCGTTCGTCGACCACTCGCCTCGCTCCACGTATCCCTGGCGCACCGTTCGCCCGAGTTCACCTGATGCGTCGCCCCACACCAGGACAAAGCTGGTGATTCCCCGATCAGGTCCCTGCAAACCCGGGTTCATAACCGAGCCGCCCCCGGTCGGCGATTGAGGGCATGGATCGATGGAGAACTCGCGGTCCTGATCGATCATCAGGATGGGCCGAACGTTTACAATCGAGCTGAACGACCCGCACTGCCCGGCCGGCACACAGTTGACCGTGACCTGCGCCGTCCCGCCGGACGACCCGCCCACATAGCACGTGTAAGGCGTACAGGTTTCGATGATCGTGACCTGATCGACAGAAAGTGAGTGGACTGCCTGACCTCCGTCGCAATCCGCGTTCGCCTTATGCGACGCGGAAGCCCCGTACTCCCCGTTGGGGAAACACCGATCTGACTGTGATGCGATCGCGCCGTAGAATGGCCCCACAGTGTCTGGGTCCGCGTTGTCAGGCTGCTGCGTAGTGGGCTCGCAGCCGTTGGCGGGGGGGCACCCACCATTCGTTAGAAGCTGTGCTGTCGCGTTCGCACTTGCATTCCCGCTGACCGACTCGACCGCACAGCTATACACAATGTCCCATGTAACTCCTTGGGTCAGTGTGTATTTGTCAGTTGTTATGGTCATGGTTCCCTGTGCACATGCGTAACCCGACGTTACACCAGAAGCCAACAGCAATGCGATAGCTCGCAATCTCATCGATGGCATACCATGCCCCTTCCAGACGCACTCGCCGAGACAGCGCTCGGCAGCTATATCGAGCGCGCACTCAATTCGAGAACCGCGCAGACGCACCCGAATGTGACTTACATGACACATATCTCGGTACGCACTTGCCTACTACTGCGTGCGATGAACCGCGCGAGCGCAATGGAATCTAGAAAACTCTCTGCGATCGGCGACCGATCTCGCCTGCTAGATCACCCCCCATACGGAAGGGCGTCCACACCAACACCCGCCCCACCGGGATAATGTCGCCCTCAGCCGCACCCCTCCGCGAACCGCTGCAGGTACGCGATCACGTCCGTGAAGTCGTGCACACCGTCCCGGTTCACGTCCGCCCGCTGCCGCTCCGACGCGAACTCGCCGACGTACTGCACAACATCGGTGAAGCTCAGCGTGCGGTCCCCGTTGAGATCCGCCGGGCAGGCGGGAAGCAGCACGAACGCGAACCGGCTCTCGAACAGCGGCACGCCATCGACATCGAAGTTCGCGTACCCCACGATCTCGTCGTACCCGTTGACCGCGCTCAGCTCGGGCCCGGACCCGGTGTTGAGCATCGGCGCGTCGCTCTCGACGATCAGCGTCTCGATGTCAAACACCTGACCATCGAGCCAGACCACGCCCTTGCCGAAATCGTTGGTTGTCGAACTCCTGCCAACGATCAGCCTGTTGTCGCTGATGTCGTTGGCGACATCGATCGGCGAGGTGTCGTTGGCGAACATGGGCAGCAGCTGGGCTTCGCCCGTCAGCGCGTTCCACACCGCCGCCCGCGAGTTGCTCCCAGATCCCATCCGCCCGACCACGACCCCGTCACGGTTGATCGCGAGCGCCTGCCCGCTCGCACTCGGCGACCCCGCCGGCTCGGGCGCCCGGCTCAGCTCGCCGTCGATGTAGAAAAACGGGAACGACGGCGCCGTCAGACTCTCACCCTCCTGACTCACGCCGCACGCCCAGCCCTTGTTGTTCACGCCAAATGCCCGGGCGCTCTGCCCGCCGAGCGTCCCGATCCTCACCAGGCGGCTCCCGTCCGGGTTCCAGAGCGTCGCCGGCTGGTAGTTACCCCACGGCGCCCCGGGCGGAACCGCGTTCTGCAGCGCTGTCCCCGCGACCAGCCCGTTCTCCGATACATCTGACACGTCGCGAGGAAACCCACCGAGCTGCGGCTCGCCGGGCTCGAGGTAAAAATCGTGCTGCTGACCGTCGAACATCGAGTGAGACCCGGTGTTCTCGTTCGTGTGGGAGTACACCCGCGCCGCGTCATCGATGCCGACGGTCCACGACTGATGGGTGTTCGGCGCAAGCGAGAGCACCTCCGAGGCCTGGCGATCGCCGCGCCTCCACAGCACGGGCCGAGTTCGGATCACCCCGACCCCGTCCTGCTCGGCCTCGATGAACACGTTCGACCGCCCCGCGATATCACCCAGGCCGTTGATCGCCGTTGCCCGATCCTCGATCGATGTGTCGGGGCGTCCAAGCAGGAACAATCGATACTGCGGCGGCCCGTCCGCGATCGCCGCCGAACCCGCTATTGTCACTCCGAACGCCGCTGTCACCGCTCGCGCTTGCAGACCCATAGCTCGATTCCTTATTCATGCGCGGACGCCCCTGGGCCCATCGCCTCACGCCGCGGGCTGGGATACGCGCCTGTGTGGTTTGCACGGCTATCCACCGTACCGCTCACGCCCAGCGTTCTCCGAACACCCGCGTTGCGCGGGCACGAACGCCGTCCGCCGCCCACGCATGGGCGGCTCGTGCAGACCGATACGAACCGGGCTGACGCCAGTTCCACGATCTTGTTCGCGGCCAGCAACGAGCACATATCAGCAAAGTGATTTCACCCGGGTCTACAACGGGCGAATCTCAAACGCCGCCTCCACCCGCCCGTCCGCCCCCACACGGAACGGCGCCCACACCAGCACCGGCTCGCCCGGGCTCATGTCCCCCTTCCGCGGCGCCACGCGGATCGACTCGATCTCCAACGCATCGACATCCATCTCGCGCTCGATCGCCGCGACCGCGTCGTCGAACTCCAGCTCCAGCCTGCGGTACCGCTCGCGCAGCGCCTCCAGGCTCTCCTCGGCCCGCCCGATGTCGCCCCGCTCCTTGCCCGTGCGCACCGCCTTGCTCGCGGCGCTGCCCGCCCGCCTCGCGTTGGTCACGCTCACTGTCTTCCGCCCCAGCAGCGCCCCCAGCAGGCCAGATCCCGCGGAAATGAACGTGTCTAGCCCCGACCGCGTGTACTGCTCACGCTCCACCTCGACCTTCTGCTCGGCCCGGCGCACCCGGTCCTCCATCGTCGCGAGCTTGGACGCGTACTTGTCGCGCAGCGTGTCCAACGCCTCGTCGCGTTCTTCCCGCAGCGCATCGCCCAGGCGGACCCGGAAGTGCCCCTTCGTCTCCCCCAGGGCCGAGTACGTCTTGAGGCTCTTGCAGTGCAGCACGTCGCGCGCCTGCTCCCGGTAGGCCTGCGCGCACAGCGCCCGCTTCCACTTCGTGAAGTCCTTGCGCTCATCGATCGCGTCGCTGATGGGCGCGAACGTCCCCCGCGTGTCGGGCGCGTCCCCGAGTTGGTCCCGCAGCCCCTCGACGCGTATCGCCCCGTCCCAGTCCGCCCCGTTCTGGCCCTCATCCACCAGGGCCAGCAGCTCCAGATCTTCCCACTGATCGATCTTGGCCGCGACGCGCACGTGGTGCAGCTGGCACGAGCCCAGCACCGCGGGTCGGTAGACCAGCGTGTCGTCCGCCGAGATCGACCGGGCGATCGGCACGTACCCCATCTCCACGCCCATGGGCGCGATCGGCGCCGAGGACAGCGATTCGGGCGCGGGCGCCGCGGCCGTGCGCGCAAGCGCTGGCTTCGCTGTCGCTGCCGCGGTCTCCGCCGCCTCATCCGGCGTCAGCCGTCGGATCTCCTCCCGCGTCATCGGCCCGCGCAGGTAGCTCATCGCCCATCGCGTCCGGAACACCGCCGCCCCATTCTCGTGCACGTTCTGCATCAAGAACTCGCGCGGCCGCAGCGAACTCAGGATCTTGTCCGCCTGCCTCCGATCGATCCCGGTTCCCCCCTCGGCGCCCTCGAGCCCGTCGAGCACGCGCATCTTGTCCCGCTCGGTTGAGAGCCGCCCCAGCAACCACGTCCCCGCGTTGCTCAGACCCTTGTAATCAAGATCAACCGGGTTCTGCGTCGCCAGCACGCACCCCAGCCCGTACGCCCGCGCCTGCTTCATCAGCGTCAGCAGCAGCGGCTTGGTCGGCGGGTTGGCCGTGGGCGGGAAGTATCCGAACACCTCGTCCATGTACAGAATCGCCCGCAGCGACCCCGTCCCCGGCTGGCGACGCATCCACGCGATCACCTCGCCCAGCAGCAGCGTCACGAAGAACTGCCGCTCGGGCTCGCTGAGGTGCGCGATCGACATGATGGAAATCCGGGGCTTGCCCTCCTTCGTGCGAAGCAACCGCTGCACGTCGAGCGGCTCGCCCTCCGTCCACGCCGCGAACCCGGGCGACGCGAGCAGGTTGTTGATCGTCATCGCCAGCTTGCCACGGTCCTTCTCGCTCATGAACGCGTCCACGCCCATGACCCCGATCCGGTCCACCGGGGGCGACTGCACCCGCCGGATCAGCTCACCCAGGTCCAGGCTCTGACCCCTGCCCCACGCGTCGCCCAGGATCGTCGAGACCAGGATGTGCGCCCGGCTCTTGATCGGGTCCGTGTCCTCACCCAGCAACGCCAGCAGGCCCGATGCCGATGCGCTCACACGCTCGCGCATCGCCTCAGCGTCGCCCCGCATCTCGGGCGGCGGCGCCTCGAGCGATGTCAGCGGCGTGATCTGGCGCCCCGCGCTGCTGCCCGGCGTGTACAGCGTCACCTCCGCGCTGTCACGCAGCCTCCGGATCCGCTCGCCGTCCTGCCCCCAGTCCGCCAGCCCGTTCTTCCACAACTGGGCCCGGTTGCCGGCGTACTCGTCGCTGGTCATGCCCTTGCGCCGGGCGTCCGCCTCATCGATCCACGGGCGGAAGTCCTCCGGGCGAAGCTCGGGAAAGGTCAGCAGCAGGTTGCCCAGGTCGCCCTTGGGGTCGATGCAGATCGCCGGCACGCCGTCGATGGCCGCTTCTTCGAGCAGCGACACGCACAGCCCCGTCTTGCCCGAGCCCGTCATCCCCACGCAGACCGCGTGCGTCGTCAGGTCGCGCGAGTCGTACAGCAGCGCCCCGCCAAGCTCCCCCCCGGGGCTCAGCTCACGCCCCAGGTAGAACACCCCCAGACGCTCGTACAGGCTCGGATCGGGTTTCAGCGGATCGGGTCTCTTGCTCATGCTGGGGCGAGTCTACCCCCCCGCGAGCGAAACGCCTCAGCCCTCTTGCTCGTGGTCCTGCACGACGATGTTCCGCGCCAGGTCCTCCCGCGTCCGCTCGTGCAAGTGATCGTCCGACATCGCGTCGATCACCTTCTCGGCCTTGCGCAGCGCCCGCGCCTTGGGGTACGCCAGGTGGCAGACCGGGTCGCCCGGCGCCACCGAGGGCAGCGTCGTCATCCCCAGCACCACCCCGTCCCGCGGCGCCTCGATCACGTTGTGCCGCTCACCCGTCAGGCTCGTGTTGGTCGCCAGCGCCTCGCCCGCCTCCACGATGTCCCCCGGCGCCACGTGGAACTGCAAGAAACCCCCGTGCTCGGCCCGCAGCCACTTCGTCGAGTCCACCTCGATCTGGTACGCCGGCTTCTTGATCGGCGCGTCGATCATCCCCAGGTACGCCAGGCAGTTGGTGATCCCCCGCACGGCGTACTCCACCACCGCCGGCTCCACCTTCCACACCTCGCCCGCCTCCAGGATGATCGTCGGCTTGCCCGCGTCGCACGCGCTGCGCCGCAACGCCCCCACCGGCCCACGACCCGACACGATCAGCTCCGTCCCGAACGCGCGGGCGAACTTCGCCAGCGCCGGGTTCTCCATGTCCGCCCGCACGTTGGGGAAGTTCGTCCGGCGCACCGCCGCCGTGTGCAGGTCGATCCCGTAGTCGCACGGCTCGACTATCGCGTCGTACACCGCCCGGGCCATCCGGCTCGCCAGGCTCCCCCCCGCGCTCCCCGGGAACGACCGGTTCAGGTCCCGCCGGTCGGGCATGTACCGCATGTGCTGGTCGAACCCCATCATGTTCACCACGGGCACGAGCACCACATCCCCCCGGAGGATCGTGAACGGCTCGCTGGTGATGATCTCGCGGATCGCCCCAGTGCCGTTGATCTCGTCGCCGTGCACCGCCGCCGTCACGAAGACCCGTGGACCGGGCTCGCGACCCCGCAGCACGAAGATCGGGATCTCGATGATCGCCCCCGAGTAGCTCGTGGACACCCGCAGCGGCGCCCCCCCGGAGCAACCCCGCTCGATCGACGCGCCGATCCACCCCTTCTCGTCTCGCTCAGCCATCGCTGTCCTCGTGCGTCCCGATCTCGGACTCCAGGGGACCAATCTTGGGTCGACGCTTGCGCTTCTTCCGCTCGCCCACCAGGTGGCGCATCTCCTGGAGCTTCCCGTAGCAGAGCATCCGGTCGCCCGCCTCGATCACCCGCGTGCCCCGCGGGTTCGAGATCACGCTCGTGCCCTTGTGCATCGTCAGCACCGCGATGTCCTTCTCACGCAGGCCCGACTCGCTGATCGTCTTGCCCACCAGCTCGTACCCCTCGGGGATCGTCAGCTCCGCGACCCCGTACCCCTGCGTCACCGTCAGCCGCTGACGCACGTCCAGCTCCGGGAAGTCCACCTGCTGGGCCATGTAGTCCACGATCGCGCCCGCGATGTCCAGCTGCGTCGCCCCCTCGATCCCCTCGAGCCCGGGCGAGGAGTTGACCTCCATGATCTGCGGGCCCGAGTTGCTCTCGAGCATGTCCACGCCCGCGACA
>JAJDDI010000054.1 GCA_029260375.1 Phycisphaerales bacterium
TGTGATTTCTGTCCCATCAGGCTCGCTCCTGCACAGACAGGGTGATGTGGCTCGTACGCTTCAGAATCGGGTGGGCCCGACCCCTGTCCTTGGGCTGGAAGCGCTTGATGTGCTGACCGTTGTCGATGCGGCACTCGGTGATGTAGCAGCGGGTCGTGTCGGCGCCGTTGACCTCGGCCTCGGCGATCGCCGCGTCGAGCGCCTTTCGCACGTTCGTGGCCGCCCGCTTGGGTGAGAACTGCAGCATGTTGAGCGCCTCGTCGGAGTGGCGCCCGCGGACCATGTCCGCGACGAGCTTGGCCTTGCGGGGGCTGCCCCGGTGGTTGCGGACCTCGCACGTGAACCGGCAGATGTCCTTGGGCGCCACGCCCAGGGCCTCGCTGATCCGGTCGATGTCCGTCTTCTTGGCCCGAGGGTGGTCACGCCCCGCCATCCAGTTCCGGATGGCGCTGAGCGCCTTGGCGCCCTTGAGCCCCGGACGCTCGATCGCGTCGGCGAGCTGCTCGGGGGTCACCCCCAGCTCGTCGGTCTTCGTCTTGAGTCGTGCGCTATCCAATCGCATCGCCAGAACTCCTCACGCCCGAACGCCTTAGCGTCCCGACTTGATGCCTTCCTTCTTGTTCGTATGCCCGCGGAACGTCCGCGTCGCCGCGAACTCCCCGAGCTTGTGCCCGACCATGTCCTCGGTCACGAACACGTCCAGGTGCGTCCGCCCGTTGTGCACCTGGAACGTGTGCCCGACAAACTCGGGCACGATGGTGCACGCACGCGCCCACGTCTTGATGGGCTTGCGACCACCCGACGCCTGCATCTTCTCCACCTTGAGGTAGAGCTTCTCATCAACGTGCGGGCCTTTTTTGAGGCTTCGTCCCATGGTCTGGTCCTATCGCTTCTGACCGTAGCGCTTCGTCTTGCGCCGGCGGATGATCAGGTCCGTTGAGTGCTGACTCTTGTTCCGGGTGTTGCCGCCCTTTGACAGCGTGCCCGACTTGCTCACCGGGGCTCGCCCGCCCTTGGAGCGCCCCTCACCACCACCCAGCGGGTGGGCGTGGTGACTCATCGCGACGCCGCGCGTCTTGGGGCGACGACCCAGCAGGCGGTGGATGCCCGCCTTGCCCAGGCGCCGGTTCTGGTGGTCGGAGTTGCCGACCTGCCCCACCGTCGCCCGGCAGTCGATGGGCACGCGACGCAGCTCGCCCGAGGGCAGCACCAGCGTGGCGTACTTGCCCTCTTTGTTGAGCAGGCGGGCCGACATGCCCGCCGAGCGGCACAACTTGGCGCCCATGCCCGGTTGCAGCTCCACGCAGTGGATGTCCATGCCCGAGGGGATGAACCGCATGGGCATGCACGAGCCGGGGATCGGCTCGATCGCCTCGCTCGAGGAGCTCAGGATGGTGTCGCCGTCCTTGAGGCCCGCGGGCGAGAGGATGTAGCGCTTCACGCCGTCGCTGTACTCGATAAGGGCGATGTGGCTCGAGCGGTTGGGGTCGTACTCGATGCCGACGACCTTGCCCGTGATCCCGTCGCGGTCCTTGCGCTTGAAATCGATCATGCGGTAGCGCCGCTTGGCGCCGCCGCCGCGACCGCGGACGGTGATTTTGCCGTGGTGGTTGCGACCGCCGGTCTTGGTGATCGGGCGGAGCAGCGACTTCTCGGGCGTCTTCTTGGTCACCTCTTCGTGGAGGTTGACCGAAGCGTTCCGCCGCCCGGCGCTGGTTGGTTTGTAAACGCGGATAGCCATGGTTCAGTCCTTCGCGGGTCTGTTCGACGCGCTCCGATGCGTTCGCATCAGAACAGCTCGATGACCTGCCCCTCCTTCACACGCACGGTCGCCTTCTTGGTCACGGGCGCCTTGACGTACCCGTACTTCATGCGACGGGTCCCGCCCTTGCGGCGCTGGGTCGTCACCTTGATCACGTTCACGCCGTACGCGCGCTCGATCGCTTCCTTGATGTCCGTCTTGGTCGCCTGGCGGTCAACCTCGAACGCGTAGTGCCCCTCTTCCATCCCGAGCGTGGTCTTCTCGGTCAGCAGGGGCTTGCGGATGACGTAGTGCGGCTGCATCAGGCGCCCTCCTCAGTCTTGGCCTTGGCGCCCATCGGGCTGGTCTTCGCGTCCTTGCCCGTCTGCGAGCTGGGGCCGCTGAGCCAGGCCTCGAGCTCGCCCTTGTCGATCACCAGGTAGCGGTGGTTGAGCATCTCGAAGCAGTTGAGGTGGTCCACGCAGATGGTGGACACGCCCTCAACGTTGCGAGAGCTGCGCCGGGCGTTCTCGCTCTTGCTCGGGTCGCCCGAGAGCGCGACCAGCGCCGACTGGTCCAGGCCCAGGCCCGCGATGAAGTCCACGAACGCCCTGGTCTTGGGCTCGCTGAACGCGAGGCTGTCGATGATCCGGACTTCCTGATCGAGCAGCTTGGCCAGCAGCGCGTTGCGGTTGGCCTTGCGCCGCATCTTCTTGGGCATGTCCTGGCGGAAGTCTTCGCGGGTCTGGCGCTTGGTCTTGTAGTGACCACCGCCGCGGAACTGCGGGGGCTTCTTGTCGCCGTGACGGGCGCGGCCGGTGCCCTTCTGCTTGTAGATCTTGCGGGTCGAACCCTGGACCTGGCCACGGTTGAGTGTGCGAGCCGACCCCTGGCGCCGGTTCGCGTGGTAGCGAACGTACGCCTGCTTGATCAGCTGCGGGTTGACTGTCTCACCCAGGGCGATCTCGTCGATCGGCATGGCGCCGACCTCTTTACCCTGCATGTTGTAGACGGGGACTTCCATCGTCTTAACCTCGTCGGACGCCTCTGCCACGGGCTATTGCCCGCCTCATGCTTCGCCTATCCAGCCTGCTGGTGTTGTCGCCTTCGACGCCCGCTCTCGCGGGCCCAGCCTGCTTGGAATCGACTCGGCCGTCACTCGGGACACGCGCCCCGAACTTGCTTGTTTCCATCCGGCGGTTTCCCGTAGGACCTTCCGGACCCCGCGGGTGTCGCCACCCGCGAGTCAATCACACATCTACGCGCTCAGCTCTTTCTGCTTCACGCCCTTGGTCTTGTACAAACGCACGGACGGACGCACCTCGACCAGCGCCCCGTTGTGACCCGCGATCGGCCCCTTGACCAGCAGCAGGTTCCGCTCCGCGTCGATCCGGATCACGTCCAGCGAGCGGACGGTGATCCGCTCGCTGCCCATGTGACCCGACATCTTCTTGCCCTTCTTGATCCGCCCCGCCTTACCGGCGTTGTTGGCGTGACCACCGATCGAGCCCGGCGAGCGGTGCTTCCGCTCCACGCCGTGGGTCGCGAGCTGGCCCTTGAAGCCGTGACGCTTCATGCCGCCCGCGAAGCCCTTGCCCTTGCTCGTGGACGAGACATCGACGTAGCCGATTTTCTCGAAGTCCGCGACCGTCAGCGTCTGGCCCAGCTCGTACCGGCTCGAATCCTCGACCAGGAACTCCCGGTGGTGACGCCTTGGGGCGGCGCCGGCCTTCGCGTCGTGGGCGATCTGAGCCATCGTCGAGTTCCGGGCCTTGATGTCCCCGAACCCGACCTGCACGGCGTTGTACCCGTCGGTCTCCTCCGTCCGGACCTGCGTCACAACGCACGGACCGACCTCGAGGACCGTCACGGGCAGCGAGCGACCCTCGTCGGTGAAGACGCGGGTCATGCCTTTCTTGATGCCGAGCAGCTGAGTCATCGTGTACCGTCCTGAATCGCCCGAGCCGTCCGGGCGCCGCTTCATGCCCGAACCCGCGTGGGCCGGCAGAGGAAGTCCTGGGTTTCTTAAACAAGAAGCGGCGGGCCCGTCGGGACTCGCCGCTTGATTCTGTCGCTTAGGCCTTGATCTTCACGAACACGCCCGCGGGGACGACCAGGCGGTTGAGCGCCTCGACCGTGCGAGCGTTGGGCTCCTCGATGTCGATGATCCGCTTGTGCGTGCGGATCTCGAACTGCTCGCGGCTTTTCTTGTCCACGAACGGGCCACGCAGCACGGTGTACCGCTCCACGCGCGTCGGCAGCGGGATCGGACCCTTCACCTTCGCGTTGGTGCGCTTGGCGTGATCGACGATCTCCTTCGCGGAGGAGTCGAGGGCGATGTGGTCATACGCCTCCATCCGGATTCGAATCCTGCCGCCGTTCATCAGCCGTTCGTCCTCTCACGCCGTGAAGCGCGTTTCTGACATCCATCGGCCCGAGCATCCGGCTCGGGCAGAAACCAATGACCCCGTCAGCCTTTCAGCCGACGACGCTTCCCGCCCCGCCGTCCGACCCTTCCGTAGGCCGATCCGACTGAGCCCCGCGAACACCTAAAAAGAGGTTCACGCTGCGGCCCGGTGACCACCCGGGCTGATACCCAGGACACTCACCACCACGCCTCCCGCGGCGATGAGCCGAGAAGGATAGGTCTCCCCCCCGCCCAGTCAACGCCCCCCGCTATCCTGATCTTCAGATTTCATGAGTTCACGACGCCCCGGACCCCCGTTCCGGGCAACCCCGATTGCCCCGGGCTCGGATCGCCCTGATACTCACGCACGAGTCGCCAGACCCCGGGCCGGATGACCGCCCGGACGCGAAGGACCGCGAGACCTGGAGAGATCCCCATGCGATCACGACCACGCCCCCTGATTCTCGCCCTGATCGGCGTGAGCACGATGCTCGCCGCCGGAGCCCGGGCCCAGCTCGCCCCCAGCGCCGTCCGCCTCTCGACCAGCCCCGTGCGGATCGAGAGCCTCGGGCTGACCCTTTTCCTGCCCGACGGCGCCGGCGCCCAGACCGTCACCCAGGGCCAGGCCGGGAGCGTCGCCACCCAGATCGTCTTCCCCGACGCCTCCGGCTTCACCGCGATCCACAGCAAGCTCAGCCGCGACGAGTCCCTCACCCTGACGCAGGTCACCGACGAGCTCGTCGAAAAAATGCTCACCGCCGCCGGCAAAATCAACGCCGAGGGCAAGCTCATCAAGGGAACCAGCCGGGCGAACATCATCTCCCGCGACGCGAACCTCGACATCAACGGGTTCCCCGCCGACCGCTTCTACGTCGAGTTCCCGCAGGTCCGCAAGGAAAACCCCGAGGTCCGCGGGTACACCGTCTTCAAGACCGCGCCCGCGCGGTTCGTCATCTTCGAGCTCTTCACCGACCTGCTCAAGCTCGACCTGGCCCGCGTCAACTACGAGACCATGATCTCCAGCGCCGAGTTCACCGACGGCCAGGACATCGACATCAAACGCGGCTCCATGATCCGCGCCGGCGTCGGCGCCCTGGCCTCGCTCAGCGCCGCGGACTACCGCGACGTCATGACCGCCTCGGGCCAGCGCTGGGAACGCCTCTACTCGCCCGCCCGCTCAGGCGACGATCTCGAGGCCAAGGAGCACGGCTACCGCCGCCTGCGCACCTGGGTCGGGCGGCGCGGCGAGCTGGACCCGTCCCGCAAGGAGAGCACCTGGTCCGACGCGGACCGCGAGCAGGGCTTCCTGCTCCGCATCGACGCCCTCCTGCTCCAGGACGACATCCGCGTCGACTCCCAGGCCACCTACTTCCTCTCCATCGATCGCAACCGTGAGTCCTGGACCGTCCGCATGTCGCTCCGCGAGGGTGACAACCCGCCCAACCGCTGGGAGGAGACCGGCGCCCGTGACGAGAGCTCCATGGTCGTCCGCGTCGAGCAGAACTCGTCTCACCCGCGCGTCATCAAGCCACTGACCCAGACCGAGGGGTACGTCTCGGTCCTCGAGTCCTACATGATGGGACCGCTGCTGGTCAAGGCGGGCGTCCCCGCTGACTTCGCCTTCTACGCCTACGAGAGCCAGGGCGAGAAGGTCTCCCTGCGCACCGACTCGGCCTCTCGCCCCAACGGCGCCGACGGTCCGTACAAAATCGTCACGCGCCCCCGTGAGGACGGCCCCAGCCAGACCTCCTACTACCGCCCCGACGGCTCGCTCATCCGAATCGAGCGCCCCGACGGACGGGTCTGGGAGCCCATCGACTTCCAACGCCTCGTCGCCCTCTGGCGGGCCAAGGGCCTGCCCCTCGAGTAGCCGTCCGCAGCGACACGCCAACCGCCCAACGCAACCGGAGATCTCGCCATGCGATCGATCGACCGCGCCCCCGCCTCGTTCCGTACCCTGTCCGCCGCCGCGATCCTCACGCTCTCCGCCTGGAGCGCCGGCTGCGCCTCACTATCCAACACATCCGCGTCCAAGGCGACCATGCCCCGCGGCGCGTACGCCGTCGTGGACTCCGAGGTCGTCCCCGTGCCACCGATCCCGATGGGCGATGCGCGCACCCTCCGGCGCCTCATCCGCGAGGGCCAGAACGACAACCGCGCCGTGGCGCACATGACCGAGCTGTGCGAGACGTTCGGCGCCCGACTCACCGGCTCGACCTCCTGCGAGCAGTCGGCGCAGTGGGCCCGGTCCAAGCTCTCGTCCTGGGGGCTCAACCGCGCACGCCTGGACTGGTGGGGCGATATCGCCGTCCGCTTCGACCGCGGCCCCTCGACTGGCGTCGCGATCATCCCCACCAGCGACGACCCCAACCGCGTCGTCCGCGAGCTCCAGTTCACCACACTCTCCTGGACCCGCGGCGCCGACGCCCCCCTCCGTGCCCCCGTCCTGCCCATGCCCACCAGCGACAGCCTGCTCGCCTCCCTGGGCGACCGGATCACCGGCGCCTGGGTGCTCATCCCCCCGGCCTACGGCGACAACGACAACATCCGACGCTCGGGCCAGCTCATGCGCCAACGCCTGGAAGAGCGCGAGGCCATCCGCAAGGGCGCCGCCCCGCCGCCGCCCGTCACGCAAGCGGCGCCCGCCAACGACAACGCCCTCCGCTGGACCGGCACGTTCGCGTACGGAGACTCCAGGCTCCCGCTCACCCTCGATCTGACCAAGGACGGCGCCGGCTCGTTCGCCGGTACCCAGTCCATCCAGGGCTTCCACTCAGGCCCCATCGCCGATGTCATCTACGACGACGCGACCGACACCCTGCGATACACCTGGCGACACTCGATGGGAAAGAGCAGCATCGAGCTGCGCCGCGCGGGCGACGACATGACCGGCGCCTCGGTCAGCGCCACGGGCGAGCGGTACCCCATCGAGGTCAGCCTCGGGTCCGAGGCCTCCGCGGCGCCACAGGCCATTCAGGACGACAGCCTGCTCGGACGCGTCCTGGCCCTCAACCCCGCGGGTTTCATCTCCTCGAGCATGGACGAACGCGTCTGGACCACCTCCGCCAACGGCTGGCGCGAGCGCGCCGCCAGCGACTACCCCCAAGACATCGAGGTCAACGTCCGCCAGAGCGACTACGACTTTCTCAACTCCCGCGTTGCCGACGGCGCCCGCCTCGAGGTCGAGTTCGACCTGCCCCACGCGATCAGCGACGGCCCCATCCCCTGCTACAACGTCGTCGCCGAGATCACGGGCGCCGAGAAGCCCGACGAGGTCGTCATCGTCTCGGCCCACCTGGACTCGTGGGATGGGCCCGGCTCGCAGGGCGCCATCGACAACGCCACGGGTGTTAGCGTCGTCATGGAGGCCGCCCGCCTGCTGGCCAGGGTCGGCGCCCAGCCCAAACGCACCATCCGTTTCATCCTCTGGACGGGCGAGGAGCAGGGGCTTCTCGGCTCCCGCGCGTACGTCGCGGGTCTCTCGCCGGCTGAGCTGGACAAGATCTCCGCGGTCTTTGTTGACGACGGGGGCACCAACTACGAGGGCGGCCTCCCCGCCGCGGATTACATGGTGGACTACCTCGCCGCGGCGACGTCCCCCGTCAACGGGCACTTCTTCTCGCAAGAGGACCACGACGCCGCGATGTCCGACAAAGATTCCAAGAACGACTTCCTGGCCGGCTTCATGAACGTCAACATCCGCCCCACCGGCGCCTCGATCGAGACGCACTCGGGCTCGGATCACGCGCCGTTCAACGCCGTGGGCGTCCCCGGCTTTTTCTGGGACGAGACCGGGCGTGCCAACTACCGCTACGCCTGGCACACCCAGCGCGACCGCCTCGACCAGGCGATCGGCGAGTACCTAGCGCAGTCCTCCACAAACATGGCCGTCGTCGCGTACAACCTGGCGATGGCGCCCGAGCTGCTCCCCCGGGCCGCGCCGGACGAAAAGGGCCTGTCCCGCGTCGATACCGCCGCCCCCGCCCATGAATAACTTCCGAAGCTCTACCCGACCGATACACTGACAACCGATGGCGACGGACCGCATCATCTCACCCTCGGAAACCCCCGAGGAGCAGCGCCCCAACTGGGCGCTCCGCCCGGAAACCCTGGGCGAGTACGTCGGCCAGAGAGAACTCATCGAGCGGATCTCGATCGCCGTCGAGGCCGTCTCCGCCCGGACCACCACCCCCGACGAGCCCCTGGAGCACGTCCTGCTCCACGGCCCCCCGGGCCTGGGCAAGACCACCCTCGCCCACGTCATCGGCAAGGAGATGGGCACGAAGGTCTACACAACCTCGGGCCCCGCCCTGGCCCGCGGCACCGACCTCGTCGCCGCCCTGACCCGCCTCGAAGCCGGCGACATCCTGTTCATCGACGAGATCCACCGCCTGCCCGTCGCCGTCGAGGAGTTCATCTACCCGGCGATGGAGGACTTCAAGATCGACATCTGCCTCGACACGGGCCTCAACGCCCGCACCGTCGAGATCCGGTGCAAGCCCTTCACGCTCATCGGCGCCACCACCCGCGCGGGCCTGCTCTCCGCCCCGCTCCGCTCACGCTTTGGGCTCGCCCACCACCTGCGGTACTACGACGCGGACGACCTGCTCTCCATCCTGCGCCGCTCCGCGATGCTCATGCACATCCCCAGCGCCCCCGACGGGGCGCTCTCCAGCATCGCCGAGCGTTCCCGCGGCACCCCCCGCATCGCCAACCGACTGCTCCGGCGCGTCCGCGATTTCGCGGTCGTACGCCACGACGGGGGCCTAACGCCGGACATTGTGGACGACGCGCTCGCCCTTGAGGGCGTGGACGCGCTGGGCCTGGACGAGCTGGACCGCAGCTACCTGCGCACCATCGGCACAACGTACAACGGCGGCCCCGTCGGGCTCGAGACCGTCGCCGCGACGATGAACGAGGACGCGGGCACGCTCGAGGATGTCGTCGAGCCCTTCCTGCTGCAGATCGGGTTCCTGGCGCGAACGCGCCGGGGTCGGGCGCTCACTCGGGCCTCGGCCGACCACCTGGGCCTGGCGCACGTGACGCCCCCGAGCGACACATCGCCCGCGTCGCTGTTCTCGCGAAATGGTGGGATAGTCGTCCCGCCCGCCTGAGAACGCCTACTTCTTGGCCGCGGGCGTCATCGCCTCGCGCGTGTTCTCTTCGAGATAGAGGATGCACCCGCAGCTGACGCACTTGGTCAGGCTGCCGTGACTGAGCAGGGCGCTCATCGACTCGACGGGCAGCGACATCATGCACGAGCCGCAGGTGAACTCGTGCCGCTTGCGATCGGCGATCTCGATCGGCGCCATCGCCTCGTCCTCGCGTTGCTCCACGAGCTCGTCGTAGGCCTGGAGCGCGCTGCCCGGCACATCCTCGATCACCTGATCCCGCTCGCCCTCGAGCGCCTTCAGGCGGTCCTTGATCTCGGCCTCGCGTTCTTTCCGCTCGCTCGCGGCGACCTCGGTCATCCGCACACGCTCGGCGTGCTGAGCCTCGATCTCGGCCAACTGCGTCCGCAGCGTCTCGATCTTCTCGAGCCGCTCGATCGCGCCGTCCTCGTGCTTGGCTCGCTCTTCCTTGAGGGTGTTGACCTCGGTGAGCAGCGCCTTGTATTCCTTGTTGGTCCGGGCGTTGTTCATCCGCTCGCGGAGCTCTTCGACGCGCTCGTTGACGCGGCTGGCCTCGCCCTCCTCGTTCGAGGCGGAGGCCGTCAGCTGGCGGAGCTGTCCCTCGATCGCGACCTTCTTGGCTTCCAGCTCTCCGAGCAGCCGGCTCTGCTCGCCCAAGAAACGCTCGGCCGCACGCAGTCGGGACTTGAGCCCGCGGATCTGCTTGTCGACCTGGTACACCCGCACCAGCTTGCCTGTGACCGTCATGCGCCCTCCACCGACCCCTTCGAGCGAGGTCTGAACGTCTGTCATTGAGTGTAGCACCGGTCTCTGCGACGTCCCGCGAGTTTGCCCAGTTCTATCACCCGAGCGTCAACCCGTGCTCAGAAACCCGCATCCACCAGTACGCGACCAGCCCCACCACCAGCGGCGAGTCGATCACGTCCAGAATCCCCCCGAACCCGGGCAGCGCCCCGCCCGCGTCCTTGACCCCCGCGTCCCGTTTGAGCAGGCTCGCGACCAGATCGCCCAGCTGCCCAAGCACCCCGAACACCGCCCCCGCGATCGCCCCCTCCAGCACGCCCGGCGTCCAGGCGTCTCCCGGGAGGATCTGACGCAGCCCCAGCACCCCCACCGCCCCCACCGCCGCGGCCAGCGCCATGCCCCCGAAGAGCCCCTCCCAGGTCTTGCCCGGGCTGATCCACAGCGCCAGCTTGCGCTTGCCGATCGCCCGCCCCGTGAAGAACGCCCCGATGTCGCACGATTTGGTGACCAGCAGCACCCAGATAAGGACCCACGCCGAGTGCTCGCGCCGAATCGCCACGAGGAAGCCCAGCAGGATGCCGATGTACACGTACCCGAGCAACGCCCCACCCGCGGCCGCGATCATCCCCTCAGTCCGCTGACGCTTGGCGTAGTACGCCAGCGAGCCCAGCAACACCAGGGCCGTGGCGCCGTTACCGATGAGCACGCCCAGCAGCAACCCGTCGGGCGACCGCGTCGCGCTGGGCACGAGCGAGGTCAGGCACACCCCCAGCACCGCCAGGGCGCACGTGAGCGTCCGCGAGGCCTCGACCCCCTTGTGGCGCAGGATCCGGGCCAGCTCGCGCCCGCCCAGGATCGCCAGCGTCAGCGTCAGGGCGAAGACGATCACCCCCGGGGGCAGCGTTTCGCGCCCGATCAGCCTCTCGATCGCAGCCGGCGATGGCGTCCGATCGATCCACTCATCGAGCCACGCCCCCGCGAGCAGCAGGGCGATGAGCACGGGTCCAAGAACGAGACGATGCTTGAGCACGGGGCAAACAGTAGCGAACGCGGCCCGCTCACGCCTCGGGCGCCGCCCCGCCCGGGTCGAGCCCGCCGAACCGCCTGCGGCGAGAGGCGAAGGCGCGGACCGCGTCGCGCAGCGCCGCCGCGTCGAAATCGGGCCAGAGCAGGTCGGAAACGTACAGCTCCGCGTAGCTCAGCTGCCAGAGCAGGTAGTTGCTGATCCGCATCTCCCCGCCCGTGCGGATCATCAGGTCCGGGTCGGGCAGGCCCGCGGTGTACAGGCTC
>JAJDDI010000055.1 GCA_029260375.1 Phycisphaerales bacterium
GGTGACGATGATCTTCTTGGCGCGACCGAGTTCCTTGAGCTCGACGGACTCGAGCTCGCGCCCGATGTCCTCGGAGAAGTAGGTCCCGCTGGTCACGACGCCGATGTCCTGGAGCATCGCCTTGCGCCGGTCGCCGAAGCCCGGGGCCTTGACGGCGGCGATGTTGAGAACTCCTCTGAGGCGGTTCACGACAAGAGCCGCCAAAGCCTCGTTCTCGACCTCCTCGGCGATGATCAGCAGGGGCTTGCCGCTGGTGGCGACCTTGTTGAGCAGCGGGAGCAGGTCGGGCAGGTTGGAGATCTTCTTCTCGTGGATCAGGACGTAGGCGTCCTCGAGCACGCACTCGCCGGTCTTGGGGTCGGTCATGAAGTACGGCGAGAGGTAGCCCTTGTCGAACTGCATGCCCTCGACGTACTCGAGCGTGGTCTCGGCGGAGTTGCCGTCCTCGACCTCGACAACGCCCTCGGCGCCGACACGGGCGATGGCCTCGGCGATGAGCTCGCCGACGGCCTCGTCGTGGTTGGCGCTGACGGTCGCGACCTTCTTGTAATCGGCCTTGCCCTTGCAGGGGACGGCCAGGTCATCGATCGCGGCGCACGCGGCCTCGGCGGCCTTGTTGATGCCGCGCTGCAGGTGCACCGGGTTGGCGCCGGCGGCGACGTGGCGCAGGCCCTCGGTGAAGATGGCCTGGGCGAGGACGGTGGCGCAGGTGGTGCCGTCGCCGGCCTTGTCGGCGGTCTTCTTGGCGACCTCGTTGACCATCTTCGCGCCCATGGACTCGAAGGGTTCGGGGAGGGTGATCTCCTTGGAGACGGAGACGCCGTCCTTGGTGACGGTGGGCCCGCCGTAGGACTTGTCGATGACGACGTGGCGCCCGGCGGGGCCCATCGTGCACTTGACCGCGGCGGCGAGCTGGTCAACGCCCTTCTTCATCTCGAGAAGAGCGGAGTCGTCGAACATGATCTGTTTCTGGGACATGATGCACTCCTTCGGAGTGAGGGACCGGGGACCGGCGACCTGGGATCAGGGATTCGCGGGCTGACGGCTCCCGAGTTTTTTTTCGATGCTTTTGATCAGGCCGGCGAGCACGCGGCCACACTCTCTGACACTCGCGGTCGTCTCTCGGCACGCCTCGTCGGGCATGAATCCGAGTTCCTTGGCGACCACGAGCTGCGTTTCGACTTCGTACAGCGAACCGCGGGCGATCCGCAGGAAACGGGCGTAGTCCTGGGTGCTTCCCCGCCCCCACCCCTCGGCGATGTTGCTGGGGATGGACACGACCGCGCGCCGGAGCTGGCTCACGAGCCCGAACCGCTCGTCGGAGGGGAAGGACGCCGTGGCCTCGTAGACGCGCGTGCAGGCGCGCACCCCGAGCTTCCAAGCATCCAGATCCTCATACGAGCTGATGGTCGCACTCATGCCCTGGTCCCCGGTGGCCGGTCCCCGGTCCCTTCAACGCCTCAGGCGTTGAGAATCCCCAACAACTCCGACTCGCGGAGGATCAGGTGCTTGTCGCCCTTGATCTCGATCTCGGAGCCGGCGTACTTGCCGTAGACGACGGTGTCGCCCTTCTTGACGGACATCTGGGCGCGTGTGCCGTTGTCGAGGCGCTTGCCGGGGCCGGTGGAGACCACCTTGCCGTGGATGGGTTTTTCCTTGGCGCCCTCGGGGAGGTAGAGACCCGAGGCGGTCTTCGACTCGGCCTCGATGGGCTTGACCAGGACACGATCTTCAAGGGGCTTGACTGCCATTTCGATTCTCCAGTCTTCCTGTGGCACGGGCGTCTCGCCCGTGTTCTTGTTCATCTCTTCTGGGCGCCGCGGCTTGTCTCGCAAGCCGTGCCCCGTTCTCGTTCTCGCTCACGGTTTGCCCTTCGGGTCAAGCCGTGTCGCCCTGCTTGACCTACCCCGACACGATTTCGAGGTGAGAGTGAGATTCCGCATACTCAACTTCATACTGCTCACCTAGCAACTGAGCGAGCGTGTCGAGCACTGATACATCTGACACGCGTCCAGGATTATCGAAGATGCATCTTTGCAATTCGATCGACATCGAGCAGGTATGCGTTGACCGAAAATCAGAGCCATCCTGTTCACCAGCTCGGCCCCCTGACCGGGTCGCAGGAGTGAGCTTCACTTCTGTCCCAACATCACGGGACGCAATCGGAACACCCATAAGCGAGGTGGATAGTTCAGGATCATCAGCGAAAACAGATACGAAACCAGTTTGGCCGCTATCACGGTGCCGAAAGTGAACTCCGATAGTGTTTGGTTTCATTGAGCCAGTCACCTCAGAACCCCATCCCGCCCATGCCCGGCATGCCGCCGCCCATGCCGCCCATTCCAGGCATGCCGCCCATTCCGCCCATGCCACCCATCGGGTCGCCGCCGCCATGGTCGTGGTCGGCGCCGCCCTTCTCGGGCTTCTCGGTGATGATGCAGTCCGCGGCGAGCAGGATGGTCGCGACGCTCGCGGCGTTCTGCAGTGCGCTGCGGTCCACCTTGGCGGGGGTGAGCACGCCGTCCTTGAGCAGGTCGCCGTAGGTGTCGGTCAGGGCGTTGTAGCCGTAGGTCGGGTCGTTGGCCTCTTCGACGCGGGCGACGACGACCGAGCCCTTGGCGCCCGCG
>JAJDDI010000056.1 GCA_029260375.1 Phycisphaerales bacterium
GCCGCCGAACGTGCCCGCCTTGCCCTGCACCCGCAGGCGCATGCCCGGCTTGATCTTGTGGCGCATGTACGGCGCGTTGAACCAGACCAGGTCCAGGCGCCCCGTCCCGTCGTGCAGCACCGCCTCGAACCGGGCCTTGCGTCCGAAGCCCGAGATGCGAGACGCCGTGACCTCGCCCCGCGCCGAGACCACCCCCCCGGCGCCCAGCGACTCGATCGGGGCCTCCTCTTCCTCTCGCTCGTGGCGCATGGGCAGATGGGCGATCAGACGCCCGACGTTGGTCAGCCCCAGGCTCGCCAGGTCCGGCGCGAGCCCGGGCCCGATCCCCGCGATCCGCGACAGCGGCGTCGTCAGCCCCGCCCGCCTGGCCTCGATCGTCCCGCCCTGGTCCGCCCGGCTCTCCATCTCAGCGCCGCCCGCCCAGCCCCAGAGGGTTGTCGTGCGCCGGCCCCTCGTCGCCCGGAGCCCGGTCGTGATCCCCCATGGCCGGGTCGATACGGCGCAGGTACGCCCACGTGTAGATCCCCGACGAGTGCCCGTCGGAGAACGTGATCCGGATCGCGTAGTTGCCCACCAGCTCCGCGTCGGTCGCGACGAGCGTTGGTGACGCCCCGCCGCCCGCGGGCAGGACCGTCAGCGGGTTGGAGTCCATCGCCCGGCGCAGCTCGCGCATGTCCGCCGATGGCGACAAGCGCCGGAGGTGCTCGATGGGGTAAAACGACTCCCGCCCGTCCTGCCAGCGTATGGTCAGGCCGGAGTCCTTCTTCAGATCAAGCCGCGCGGGCGTGTCGGGTGTCTCGGGCACGTCCACACTCTAGGAGATCGCCCCGTGCCCCAGGATCAGCACTTCGCAGACCGTCTCGCGGGCGCGATCGACGACGCGGGAACCCCGCTGTGCGTCGGGATCGACCCCACCCCCGAACGCCTGCCCGCGGCGCTCACCGCGCTCACGACGGACCCGGCGGAGCTCATGGCGGCGTTCTGCATCGGGGTCGTAGACAGCGTCGCGGGCATCGCCCCGGCCGTCAAGCCCCAGTCCGCCTGCTTCGAGCGGCTCGGCTCGATGGGCGTGGGGGTGCTCGAGCACACCATCGCCCGGGCCAGGCAGCGCGGGCTGATTGTCGTCCTCGACGCCAAACGCGGCGACATCGGCAGCACCGCCCGCCACTACGCCGCCGGCGCCTGCGTCATCGGCGCCGACGCGGTCACCCTCAACCCGTACATGGGGCGATCCGCGATCGAGCCGTTCCTTGAGGCCGGGCTGGGCGCCTTCGCCCTGGCGCGCACCAGCAACCCCGACTCCGACGAGATTCAGTCCGCCAGACTGGCCAACGGCGCCAGCGTGGGCGAGCACGTCGCCTCCGTCATCGCCGATCTGGGCGCCGGCCACATCGGCGCGCGGGGCCTGAGCGATCTCGGCGCCGTCGTGGGCGCGACCAAATCCAGCGATGGCGCCCGCCTGCGCGCGATCATGCCGGACCAGTTCTTCCTCGTGCCCGGCGTCGGCGCGCAGGGCGGAACCGTCGATGATGTCCGCGCGCTGCTCCGCCCCGGCGCATCAACACCGGGAGAGCTGGGGGTGCTCGTCAACGCCAGCCGCAGCGTGATCTACGCCCCGACCGAGCAGGGCGAGACCTGGACCGACGCGATCAGCCGCGCCGCCAGGAGCTTGGGCGACGAGCTGCGATCGCTGCTGCAGTCCGCGGGCGCATGAACAACGCCGGCGTGCGAGACGCCGGCGTTGTCTGAAGTTGAGGCGTATTCCGAGGCGTTAGCGCCGGCGACGCACGCCCGCGATGCTGAGGCCGATCCCGCCCAGGGCGAGCGCGCCCGGCGCGGGGATGATCATGATCCCGTCCGCCTGAACCGACGAGTCCATGAACGAGGCGGAGAAGAACTCGGTCGAGGGCTGCTGGAAGAGCAGGCTCACGGCGCCGATGAGCTGCTCCACGCCGAAGTCGGTCGAGAAGCTGCCGCCCGAGGGACCGTCCCACGTGCCGTCGCCCGCGGAGGAGTCAAACTCGAAGTCCACACCCGAGCCGCCGTAGAACGTGAAACCGAAGCCCACGCCCGACCAGTCACCGCTGAACGAGCCCATGAGCACGTCGCCGTCGGCGTCGCTGATCGAGAACGTCCCGGAGCCCTGAGCGGTCTTCGCGACCGAGTCAATGTTCACAACCGAGATCTCAAAGAGCACGCTGGTCGGCGCGCCGTCCACGCTGCCCGGGTTGTACAGCGCCGTGCCGCCCATGCCGCCGAGGCGAGTCACATCGCCGGACGAATCGAGCGTGCCCACCGCCGTAAACATGCCTTCGCCGGTCATGCCATCCAGATCAAAGTTGGCGTTCAGTTCGGTAAAGCCGAACGACGCGACCACGTCCGCCGAGGCCGTTGAGCCGGCAACGGCAAGCATTCCGATCGCGCTGGCGGCGCAAAGGCCGCCCTCAAACACATGCGGGGTTCGCATGGGATCACCTCAATTACAACAACTTGGTTGAACCCAGACACCCCCCGCTCTGCGGGGCAGCATCTCCTTGCACGCCTACAAGGTGCGCCCCCCCGCCCAGAATGCCAGCCCAGCACCGAGTTTTCTTGGACCCTCGCCGAGAAAAACACCCGTGCCCGGAGCCAAGCGGCTTTCCTCCCGGACCGTCCGACTCCGACCGCGCGAGCACCCTCACCCGCGGGGGCGTCGTCCGGCGTGTGATCGGGTTGGGAGCGGGCGGAGCGAACCGGGCGCTACATCGGCTTCTTGTCGATGGTCACGTCGTAGACCTCGAGGAGCTTCTGCTTGTCGAAGACCATCTCCTGGCGGGTCAGGCCGACGATGTCGTACACCGTCGTCAGCTCGATCGCGTCCACCGGGCAGGCCTCCTCGCACATCCCGCAGAAAATGCAGCGAAGCTCGTCGATCTCGAACTTGGCCGGGTACTTCTCCCGGTCGTCCCACGGGCTCTCGGACGCGGTGATGTGGATGCAGTTGGCCGGGCAGATTGTCGGGCACATCATGCACGCGACGCACCGGACCCGCCCGTCCTCGTCCTTGTTCAGGCGGTGGACGCCCCGGAAGTTGCTGGCCTCCTGCCCGCCCTGCTCGGGGGTGAACTGCTCGCGCCGCTCCTCGGGGTACTGTAGGGTGCGGGAGGTGTTCTTGAGCCCCAGAGCCTTGTGGGCCAGCGTGCGGCTCTGCCCGAAACTCGTGAAAAAGTGGCGCATCGTCGTCCCGAAGCCCTTGACCACTTCTGGGAGGTAGACGCTCTCGGAGCGGTTCATCGGGGGCGTGGAGAGACGCAGGATGTCCGTTTCGGGGATCGCCATCGCCGCGAGTATAGGGCCTCCCGATTCGCAAACGTCACGCTGTGGACCGAACCGATTGTCCGCCGATCATGTAGAATCGGGCGATGCCCGGGCGCTCAAGCAAGCCCCTCTTCGAACTGATGACGGGACGCCGGTCCGCGGCGGCCGCCGCCCGTGCGCGCGCCGCCGAGCCCCGCCCGAGCCCCTCCCGGGCTCCCTCGGGCGAGGAGCCCGCGACCTACGCCATCCGCGTCACCACGCTCTACCTGGGCGGGGCGATCCTTCTCACGCTGGGGGTCCTGCTCTATGCGGGGGGCTACAAGCTGGGGTTCAACGCGGGCAAGGCTGACTTCGCCAGCAGTCTCGGGGCCGGGGCCGCCGACACCGAAGACCCCATCCGCGACCCCATCAACACCAACCAGAGTGTCCCATCCGACCCAATCGCCTCGACGAGATCCCCGCCCTCGAACACCCCCAGGACCGATCCAGCCCCCGCCCAGGTCCTCCGTGAGCCCCAGGCGACGCCCCTTCCGACCGGCGCCAATGTCCTGGAAATCGGCTCGGGCCCGATCATCACCTACGCGGGCATGGCCCAGGCCGATCCCCGTCTCGCCGGGGTCAACTACGTGCAGATGGGCGACCTGCCCCGGGATCAGGCCGCGGCCGCAATTGAGTACTTCGCCGCCAATGCCGAGCGGATCATCGCCATCCCGCTTGAACGCCGCGGCGCCCAGTCCAACAATCCCTGGTACCGCCTCTTCTCCCTGGAGGTGCCCGTGCCGAGCGAGCAGTTCGCGGCGATGGGGCGGGACCGACGCGACCACATCCGTCGCATCGCACAGATCGGGCAGCGTTGGCGTCGAGACGAGCGAGGTGGCTCGGACTTCTCCAGCGCGTTCTACAGCAAGTACGTCCCGTGACCGGATCTCCGGCTCGGGACTCTGGCGGGATAAGCCGCGGGGAATCGAGCCATGAGCCTGGACAGTTCACTCAAGACCAAGGGCAACCTCACCGGCAAGCGGTCCGTCATGACCCGCGCCGAGCGCATCGAGGCGCTCAAGGCCGAGAAGAAGTTCGACCCCAAGAAAGACACCGCGATGGGTCTGCCCAAGACCAAGATCCGCGAGGGCTGATCGCCCGCCCGAACCCGGGCCTGTCTTCTTCCGTCACCCTACGATCGCCGCATGGATATGGATCGCCTGATCTCTGATCGGGCCCGCGCGATCGACGCGTCGGGCATCCGTCGCATCTTCGACCTGGGCGCCAGGCTCAAGGACCCGATCAATCTCTCGATCGGGCAGCCCGACTTCCCGGTCCCCGAGCCGATCAAGCGCGCCGCGATCCGCGCCATCGAGACCGACCACAACGGATACACCCCGACCCAGGGCATTCCCTCGCTCCAGGCCAAGGTCACCGACTGGCTCAAGACCGATCTGGGCTGGGACGCCAAGCCCGCCGGCAGCGCCGCGCCGGGACAGCCCAGCACGCTCATCACCACAGGCACCTCGGGCGCCCTCTCGCTCGCGTTCGCCGCGCTGCTGGACCCGGGTGACGAGGCGATCATCCCCGACCCGTACTTCGTCGCCTACCCCCACCTGTGCGCCCTCGCCGGCGCCAAGGGCGTTCTCTGCGACACCGGCGAAGACCTGCGCATGACCGCCGAGCGGGTCGAGCCGCTCATCACGCAGCGCACCAAGCTCGTCCTGCTCAACAGCCCCTCCAACCCCTGCGGCGTCGTCAGCACGCCCCAGGAATGCCGAGACCTGCTCGAACTCTGCCGCGCCAAGGGCGTGCTGCTCATCTCCGACGAGATCTACGACGAGTTTACCTACCCCGAGTTCGCCCTCGACAAGGCGGTGGGGGACCCATCAATCTCTCGCTGCCCCAGCCCCGCCCGCCTGCCCGGCGCCCAGGAGGACGTCCTGCTCATCCGCGGCTTCGGCAAGACCTACGCCTGCACCGGCTGGCGCCTGGGCTACGCCGCTGGCCCGCGCGAGCTCATCGCCGAGATGGCCAAGATCCAGCAGTACACGTTTGTGTGCGCGCCCAGCGCGTTCCAGCACGGCGTGAGCGAGTGCTTCAGCGTGGACATGTCCGACCAGGTCCGCCAGTACCAGCGCCGGCGCGACTACGTTGTCGATCGCCTCGCCCCCCTGACCGACGTCCCCACGCCAGGCGGCGCCTTCTACGCCTTCCCCAAGATCCCCGCCAAGCTCAGGGTTAGCGATACCGAGTTCGTCGATCGCTGCATTGAGCGCAACGTGCTCATCATACCCGGCTCCGTGTTCAGCTCGCGCACCGATCGCATCCGCATCAGCTACGCGACAAAGATGGAGCAACTCGAGCGCGGGCTCGATGCCATCTGCGAGCTGATGGGCTAGAAGCTGATCTGCACCCGGGCGAACACGCCCGACTGCGTCAGCCTCGCGTCGAACTGATTGAGCTCGACGGCGGTCCGCACGTACGTGTACCCCGCACGCAGACCGACGGTGGGAGAAAAATCTATCCCTGTCTCGGCCGTGAAGTCGAGCAGGGTGTTCCCATCCGGGATCGTGTGCGTCTGGGCGGTGCCCTCGAAGTAGAACGTGTCATCCACGTCCCAGCGGAAGCTCCCGCCCACGATGGGGACGGGCACCATGCGGTACTCGTCCTCGGACCGCGTGGAGACGTGGTTGCCGCCCGAGTCGTACTCGTTGATGCCCTGAGTGACGTCGGTGCTCACCGCCTTGACGCCCCCGATGAGCGAGAACGAGACCGGTCCGGACGAGAGCGTGTTCCAGCGGAGGCTGATGTCGTACAGGTCGAACTGGCCCTGGCTGTTCTCGTAGCCGTAGATGCGATCCTCGGTCGGCGCGTTGCTCAGCGCGATCTGCGTGCCACCGACGCCGCCGTCCCGCAGCGACGTCGGGCGGTCGAAGTGCAGGCGGACCGATGGGCCGAAGTCGAACGCGGACCGCTGCTCGCCGTTGATGATGCGGCTCAGCTCGTCGTCGTCGTTCAGGGTCGCCGTGTCCGGCGCGTGCCATGCCCGGCTCGCCCCCTCAGAGCGGAGCGAGAGCGAGCTGGCGCCGTCGCCGAGCGTGAGCCCGTCCCGCTCAAGGTTGCGCCGGGACCAGGTCGGTTCCGGCGTCTCGTCCACGAGCGGCGACAGTCGGATGTCCACCAGGCGCACATCGATGGGCGCCACCGACGCCGGATCGAGCGCCGCGTCTTGAGGCTGAAGCAGGTTCTCGGGTTCGAGCGAGAGCGACGCCTCCGCGCCGCCGATCGCCGGCGCCGAAGCGCCGACACAGACCAGCAGCGTCATGGCGTTGCGAACGTTCACGCTCGGCACACTCCGGGCGCCCGCCCCATAACGCGGACCGGCGCCAGTCATCTCCCGCCCGGCTCGCACCGAACGCACTGCCCGGGAGCAGAATGGCAATTGTCCCATCCCCCCTGGGTAAATCCAGCCCGGTGTCGGCGATTGCCGAGGGCCTGCCGGTACTATCGGTCCGCCAGCGGGTGGATCTCTCGCAAGAATGAGGCCAGCCGGTCAAGTGTCTCCCCCAACTGGGGGGGAGGATTCTCACTGGGGGGCCACGGGTTGGGGGTGTTGAGCACGTGGTCCCCGCCGGAGACAAAGACCGGCTCCGTCGGGAGGGCCAGCGCCTGGGTGATGCTCACCGCCGAGCGGGGCTCGACCGTGTGGTCCGATTCGCCGTGGATCACCAGCGCGCGCGCCCGGATCCGCCCCGCGATCGCCAGCAGATCGTGATCCTCCGGGTGATCGATCTGGTCCCGGAGCCAGCCCGCGCCGATCGTGAGGACCTGCCCAGTGCGCGCGCTCGGCGACTCCATGAACCCGTCGTGCAGCAGCCGGTCGCGCAGCTCGTGGCTCATGCGGCAGCACGAATGGGGCGCGTTGATGGTGACGACGCCGCCCAACTCCCGAAGTTCGTCGGCGTGAAGCCCCGCCGTCAGCAGGCACGTCGCCCCGCCGCGCGAGTGACCGATGAGCACCAGCGGCACCCCGTCGCCCGCGAGCGCGCCGCTGCGGATCGCACGCACCACGCACATCACGTCCTCGACCTGGAACCTCCACGTATCGCGCGCAAACAGCTCGGGCTTCTCGAAGGTCTTGATGTCGCGAGTCATGCCCGAATGCGCCAGGTTGAATCGGTGGGCGATGACGCCTTCCTCCGCCGCGCACCACGCCAGCGACGGGAACATCCCGTAGTCCATGTACCCCTTGAACCCGTGGACGATGACCGCGACGGCGTGTGCCTTGCCGCTCGGGAGATCGGTCTTGCCCAGCAGGTCCAGCCCCTCGCTGCCCCGGATCGTCCACTCCGTCATGCGCGGTTCCTCCGGAAGGGTGCTCGCCCGGGTACGCTCTGGACATGGTCTCTGATTCTCACGACGGGCGCCCAAACCCACCCCAGCGAGTGCCCGATGTCAACGCGGCCCTCCCGCCCGACCAGTCATGCCAGCAGTGGGGCAAGCGCCCCCCGCCCAGCGACGAGCGGGCCCTGCTGGGCGGGCCCCGCCTCCGGCGCGAGGAGCTGCGCCGGGCGATCCGCATCTTCTTCGAGTTCATCCGCGGCTTCCGCCAGCTCCACTTCACCGGGCGCTGCGTCACCGTCTTCGGCTCGGCCCGCTTCGACGAGAACCACGAATACTACACCCTGGCCCGCGAGTTGGGCGACCGCCTGGCCCGGGCGGGCTATGCCGTGATGACCGGGGGCGGGCCCGGGATCATGGAGGCCGCCAACCGCGGCGCCAAAGAGGCCGAAGGCCTGAGCATCGGCTGCAACATCGAGCTGCCCATGGAGCAGCACCCCAACCCCTACCTCGATAAGTTCGTCGAGTTCCGCTACTTCTTTGTTCGCAAGGTCATGCTCGTCAAGTACTCCGACGCCTTCGTCGTGATGCCCGGCGGCTTCGGTACCCTTGACGAGGTCTTCGAGACCGCCGTGCTCATGCAGACGGGCAAGATCGAGCACTTCCCGATCATCATCATGGGGCGGGAGTTCTGGGCGCCGATGCGCGAGTTTATCGACAAGTCGCTCATCCGCATGGGCACGATCTCGCCCGAGGACATGAACCTGATCCACCTGACCGACGACCCGGGCGAGGCGGTCCGGATCATCATAGAGCACGAGCACGTCCGCGCCTGCCACCCCGTCGTCAAGCCCGCGCCCGTGCTCGGCGAGTCCGCCTGAGGAGCAACACCGTGCGCCGTACTTTCGCCCTTGTGATCTCCACGCTCGTGCTGATGCTCGTCTCCGCGACGACCCGCGCCCAGCAACCGACCCCCGGATTCCACTTCGTGCAGGTCGAGGGCGAGCAGGGCACGGTCAAGGGCACGATCTACGTCCCCCGCGGGCTGGACATGAGCACGCCCGCGCCCACGCTCGTTTTCCTCCACGGCTACGGCGAGTGCGGGACCGACGGCTCCAAGAACCTCGGTGTGGGCCTGCCCAACGCGCTGCTCTGGAACGCCGACCGCTGGCCCTTCGTCATCGTCATGCCCCAGAAACCCGTCTTCGACACCGACTGGGACACCTACGACGACGCCGTGATCAACATGCTCGACCTGGCCATCGCCGAGTTCGGCGCCGACCCGGACCGCGTGGGCATCACCGGCCTGAGCCAGGGCGGGCACGGCACGATCGCCATCGCCACCAACCACCCCGACCGCTTCAGGGCCGCCGCCCCCGTCTGCGGCTACACCAAGCCCCGCTTCACCGGCGACGGCCAACGCGTCAGCTTCAAAGAGCCAACCTCCCCCGAGCAGTTCGCCCAGGCGGCCCGGATGATGTCTGACATGGGCGTCTGGATCTTCCACGGCGCCCGCGACGACGTCGTCCCCCCCAGCGAATCCAAGGGCCTTTTCGCCGCTCTCGAAGAGACCGACAACGACGACATCAAGCTCACGATCTTCCCCGAGGACAACCACAACTCGTGGGACTCGGCCTACCGCAAAAGCGAGCTCTGGGACTGGTTCGCCGACCGCCTGCGCAAGTAGGGCACGCGGGTTATCCGGTCGTACGGGCTTCCAGCCCGTACGAGCCCGCCTCGTTGCCGGGAAGACGGGCAGGATGCCCGTACCACCGACCTTTGGAGATCCGACAGACAGGGCCTACCCGACGACCCGCTCGCCCTCGCGCGACGTCAGCTCGCTGAACAACTCGCGCAGTCGCATCGTCACCGGGCCGATGCCGCCACCCCCGATCGCCCGCCCGTCAACCGACCCCACCCACGCGATCTCGCCCATCGTCCCGGTCGTGAAGCACTCGTCCGCCCGGTAGAGCTCCGCCATCGAGATATCCCGCTCGGCATTGGGGATGTCGTGCCGGGCGCACAGCTCCAGCACCGTCGCTCGCGTGATCCCCTCCGGGCAGGCGACACACCGGCTCGTCTCGACCTTGCCACCGGTCACCACGAACACGTGCGTCGCGTTGGTCTCCGCGAGGAAGCCCCGCTGGTCGAGCATCACCGCGTCGTCGGCCCCCGCCGCGTTGGACTCGATCTTGGCCATGATCGACTGGATCAGGTTGTTGTGGTGGATCTTCGGGTCCATCTGGTCCGGGCCGAACCGCCGGATGCTCGACGTCGCAAGCGTCAGCCCGGTCGCGCCCACCGCGCGGTCGTACACCGGCGCCTTGTGCTCGGCCAGCACGATCAGCGTCGGCCCGCTCTGGTTCAGCCTCGGGTCCATCCCCGACGTGATCTTCACGCCCCGCGTGAGCGTCAGGCGGATGTGCACGTCCGTGCGCATGGAGTTGGCCTCGAGCGTCCGCCGGATCTGCTCGATCAGCTCGTCATGGCTCGGGATCGTCTCGAACGCGAGGGCCTTGGCCGAATGCGTCAGGCGGTTCAGATGCTCGCGCAGCTTGAAGACCCGCCCGTCGTACAGGCGCAGGCCCTCCCAGACCGCGTCCCCGCCCTGCACGCTCGAATCGAACGGGCTGACCCCGGCCCGGTCGCGGTGGACCAGCTCGCCGTTGATGTTGATGAGCAGGTCACGATTCTGTTCGTTGAAGCTCTGGAGCATGGGCTAAGCGTATCGCCCGCCCAGCGCTCAGACGCGCTCCGCGATAACCTCGGGCCCAGCTCCCGTGACAGTGACACGCGCGGCGCGGCCTCCCTCGATCTGAAAGCGGATCCTGACGTGGTGCGCCCCTGCCGGCAAAAACACGTGATCTCCGGCTGGCGTCAGGCCGCGCGCCACACCTCCCAAACGCTTGATTGTCATCGCCGACATGCGATCCGACCACTCCACGGCGAACCGCTCATTCGCGCCCACGCCCCAGGTGTACTCACTCAGATACATCTCGACCGCCGCCCGGTCCGTCGGGAATGGGTCCTCGGGCTTGAGCCCCTTGGACCCGAGGTACTCCAGCACCCGCGCCGCCTGACCCGCACGCGCATGGTCGTAGAGCGAGATGCTGTGCGGCCCCTCCAGCGCGTCCGCGCCGGGCACGTGCTCCAGAACTGCGCGCACCGCGTCGATCTGATCGAGCGTCGCCATCGTGAACAGCGTCGGGCGGGCGCCGTGCGCGATGAGCAGCTCGATGATCGGGATCTGTCCCGTGTGCGAGGCGGCGCCGATGGCCGTCTCCCAGTCCCCGAACCCCCAGTCCCACGACGCCTTGGCCAGCCCCGGGTCCTCGCCGAGCAGTTCCTTCACCCGATCGATGCGCACGTGCGAGGCCCCGACGATCGCCTGCGCCCGCTCGGCCGGTGTCGTGGGGTACTCGGGACCAACCGTGTCCTTGTCTACACCAGTCGCGAACCCGCGCGTCGAGCCCAGGGCGCTCGCGCTGAGAACACCGACCGGACCCGCCGCCATAAAGACCCGCCGTGTGCAATCGCTCATGTGTGGCCCCTTTCGCGGGTGCTACCGGGCGTGCCCTTGACGTGTTGCGGCGGCGTCAGCCCGCCCGGAGCCTGTGCCGTGCGAGCTCGTCGTACAGGCCCCGACAGGACTCCAGCACGCCCGAGAGGTGTCTCGGAATGTCCTCGTCCTTCGCCCTGTACGGCGCGAAGCCCGTCGATTCGTACACGCTCGCGTACCAGTGGGGGGCCCAGACGCCGTCCTCGGGTCGCGGGCCCGGCGCCCAGCGCAGCATCGACTCATCAAACGCCACGCCCACCCGCTCGCACAGCGCCCCGAGCATACCCCGCGGGTCCTCCAGCACGTCCCGGCTGTCGATCACCGGCGGCGCCTCGTCCATTCGTGCGCGCACAAACTCGAACAGCCCCACCTGCTGGGGCAACCCCAGGTCCTCGGGTGTCGGGTCCGGGATCACCTTGATGAACGACGTGATCATCTCTCTCGGCTCGCGGATCAGAAACACGTTTGCCAGGGCGAGCGTCCACCCGCGATCCATGCCCGGCGTCAGGTGGTGGGCCATGTGCTTCTGGTACCAGACCGGATTGCCGCTGGGTGACGGGCCGGTCAGAACGGAAACGACCTCGCGCCAGTCCCGGGCTTGCGAGGCGAGCACATCGTCCGCGCCCGGGTGCTCGTTGCGTGCCGCAGGCGTCAGCGTGCTCAGGTAGTGGGCGTACAGCGGCTCGTCGCTGACGGCGCAGTCGGGGCGTGATCCCCACGAACGCATGAGCGCCGTGGAAATGTTCCGCGGCCCGGACCACATCGCGATTCGCACCGGCTCGCCCATCGGCCCAGTGTAGTGGGCGCACGAAAGCGGGCACGGCTCCGCGTGCCCGCAATCGCTGTGTTCAGGAGGCGTGAATCGTGATCAGTTCTTGCGGCGGCGACGGGTGACGAGCAGCCCGCCCATGGCGCCCAGGGCGATCGTGCCCGGGGCGGGGACGACCTCGGCCCGGAACAGCCAGTCCTGCGTGGACTGCGAGCGGGGGTTGGTGTCGCTCTGAACCCAGCCGCGACCAACCCACGAGTCGCTGTCGCCGGAGATCCGGTGCCCGTCGGCCTCGAAGATGAAGGCGACGTCATCGCCGTTGGCCTTGGTGGAGAACTCGAACTCGGCGCCGTCGCTCACGCGGGTCAGCGTGCCGCCGTTGACCTCGGGGGTGCCCACGACAATCCAGCCCTCGCCGGTTTTCTCAACGCCGTCGGTGAAGTCGAAGGTGTAGGTGTACAGCTCGGGGTTGACGTGGGCGTCGCCGCCGTCGCCGCCACCGAAGAGCGTGCCCTCCATGTGGATGCTGATGTCCTCGCCGTCCTCATGGACGGTCAGGAGAGAATCGCCCACGTGGTCGATGCTGAAGGTGTTGATGCGCCCGTTGCCGAACATGTTGTCCACGCGGAGCCCGTAGAAGGGCGGGGCGGCGTTGCCGTCCGGGTGGTTGTACATGGCGAACTCAAAGACGTCGGCCGAGGCGGCGGTGGCCGTAAGTGCGAGCGCGGCGATAGCGAGGGCGTTGCGGTTCATCTCATCTCTCCAGTTGTGTCTCTCTCAACTCCGGGCGGTCGTCGGCCCTCTCACAAGCCGGCTGGGCGGCAGGCGCCGCACACCCACAACAGACACCGAGATCAGGCGCGTGGCCACGTGTAGGGAAAGAAACCCACGCCCAGAAGTCCGCTTGCGCGGGTTGTGCGCTAGAGTTCGGATGCACCGCGCGGATCGTTCGGGTCGCTACGGCTGTGCCGGCTCGCTCTCGACCAACGCCATACACCACGCGACGATCCGCTCCACAACCCCCGGATCGATAGGGCCGATCAGCCCGTCCTGCTCACGCGAGAGCTGGTGCCCCAGCCCCGCCCGGAACTCGACGCGGAGCGCGTCGAGCCCCTCCGTGCTCGCCAGGTTCCGGAGCCACCCCCCGTGGATCGATATGGGATCCAGCCCGCCGAAGAGCGCGAGCGTGGGCAGGCGCCGATCGCGGATCACGTCGCTCGGCCACGGAACGCCCGGGCGCAGCTCCTCGCTGGTGTCGTCGGGTGTTGGCGCCGCGGCCCGCAGCAGCGTGCTGACCTCCCAGTCGCACAGCCGCCCGTCACCATCCGCGTCGACCGTGTCGTACAGCTCGATGAGCATGTCGGGCGTTTCCCGCCTGCTGAGCGTTCCATCGGCGTCGCGGTCCTTCGGGCGGATGAACGCGGCGCCCTGCTCACGCATCTCGCTGGGCCTCTCCTTCGTCCGCGACGTGTACGCCCCCGCCAGGAACACGAGCCCGACCACCCCGTCGTCCGCGGCCGCCGTCGCCCGGGGCGCCCCCAGCGAGTGCCCGATCAGGATCAGCCTCTCCCGCGCCTCGGGCGACCGCTCCCTGAATGCGTCCCGCGCCGAGCGCGTCAGCTCGACGGAGTACTCGAACGGGATGGGCGTGATCATCCCCGGCGTCTGACTGGCGACCGGGTCGCCTTCGTGCACGGAACTCCACCGCATCACGACAAAGCCGGCGCCCACGAGCGCCTCGCCGATGGTCCGGGCGTCGCGTGTGGGCTCGCCGGAGATCGTGACGCGCGTCTGGGTCTTGCCCCGCACGACCACGCCCGAGACGAACCAGTCCATGTCGGTCGCGTTCCCGCCGCCGATGAGCATGACCGCGGAGCCGTTGGCGAGCTCGGCGTCGGGGCGGTCGATCCGTGCCTCGAAGGTCCGGGTCTCGGCGCCGTCGGGTGAGGGGTGCTCGAAGGTGAACCGCTCAGGCTCAGCCCGCGTCAGTGCAGCAGCGCCGATGAGCGTTGCAATAAGGACGGCGATTCGCGGCACGGGCGTTCCTCTCAGGATGCCGCGCCCGCCATCTCGAACCCACCGCGGACCGACGAGGCGCCCTTGCTCCCGATCTCCTCGACGATCCCCTCGACGAACTCTGGCAGCGGCATCGCGCCAAGGTCCTTGTCGATGCCGAAGGCCCGGACCGAGACGGACCCGCTCTCCGCGTCCCGCGGGCCGACGACCAAGAGATACGGAATCTTGAGCTCCGCCCCGTGCCGGATCTTCGCCTGCACCCGCTCGTTCCCGTCGTCGATCGTCACGCGCACGCCCGCCTCGTGCAGCTCGTCGTGGACCCTCTTGGCGTAGTCGGCGGATTTCTCGCTGATGGGCAGCACCCGCACCTGCTCGGGCGCCAGCCACGTCGGGAACGCGCCGGCGAAGTGCTCGATCAGCACACCGATGAATCGCTCCATCGAGCCGAACGGCGCCCGGTGGATCATCACCGGGCGGTGCTTCTCGTTGTCCGCCCCCGTGTACCACAGGTCGAACCGCTTGGGCAGGTTGTAATCCACCTGCACCGTCCCGAGCTGCCACTCGCGTCCGAGGACATCCTTCACGATGAAGTCGATTTTCGGCCCGTAGAACGCCGCCTCGCCCGGCTCTTCGCTGACCTTGGAGCCCAACGCCGCCGCCGCCTCGCGGCACGCCGCCTCCGCCTTGTCCCAGACCTCGGAGTCGCCCACGTACTTGTCGCTGTCCGGATCGCGCAGCCCGACCCGCACGCGGAAGTCGTTCAATCCCAGCGTCGTGAACGCGATCTTCACCAGATCCAGGCACCCCCGCACCTCGTCCTTGATCTGATCCTCACGACAGAACAGGTGCGCATCATCCACCGTGAAGCACCGCACCCGCGTCATCCCGCTCAGCTCGCCCGACTGCTCCCATCTATAAACAGTCCCAAACTCGCTCAACCGCACGGGCAGATCCCGGTAGCTCCGCGGCTGGCTGTCATAGATCTTGATGTGGTGCGGGCAGTTCATCGGCTTGAGCAGGTACCCCTCGACCTCTCCCGCCGCCATCATGTTCGACAGATCACTGCACGAGCACCCCTCATCGCTCAGCCGTTCCAGGAACGCCCGCTCCATCACCGGCACGAACTGGCTCTCGGCGTAGTACGGGAAGTGCCCGCTCGTCTTGTACAGCTCCAGCTTGCCGATGTGCGGGCAGAACACGTCGGAGTACCCGCGCTTTCGCAGCTCGCCCCCGATCCAGTCCTGGAGTTCGTTCCTGATGATCGACCCCCGCGGCGTCCACAGGATCAGCCCGGACCCCACCGTCTCGTCGATGTGGAACAACTGCAACTGCTTACCCAGCACCCGGTGATCACGCTTCCTGGCCTCTTCAAGCTGCGTCAGGTGCGCGTTGAGGTCCTTGTTCTTGAAGAACGCCGTGCCATAGACGCGGGTGAGGCGGTCGGAGTTCTCGTCGCCGTGCCAGTAGCTCGACGCGAGCGACATGATCTTGAACGCCCCGATCCGCCCCGTGCTGGGCACGTGCGGCCCGCGGCACAGATCCTCCCAGTCCTTCCCGGGCTCACCCGTCGCGTAGAAACTCAGCTTGACATCCGGTGCGAACTCGACATTGACCTGGGCATTTGGTTTGCGGTCATTGTCGAAATCGATTCTCGTGGCCGTCAGCGTGTGCTTCTCGGCTGACCCCTTTGCAGATGCTTGAAGTGCCCGAATAGCGTTATCGATTTTGTATTTGTTATGCTCATTCTGGAGCTTGCGCATTGCTTCGGGAGGATCTTGCTCGTATCGCGTGAACGGGCGGTCCTCCTTCGTGATCGCCTTCATCTCCTTCTCGATCGCCTCGAAGTCGCCTTCTCGAAGTGGGCGGTCCTCCGGGAACGCGATGTCGTAGTAGAAGCCCGTCTCAAGCGGCGGACCGTACACCAGCTGCGCCCCGGGCACGACCCGCTGGATCGCCTCGGCCATCACGTGCGCGCACGAGTGACGCACCATCATCAGCGCGTCGGGATCAGGCTCACCGTCGCGGGTCTTCTCCGTCACGATCGCCAGCTCGCAGTCCGAGTCGAGCACGGTCGAGAGGTCGCTCAGCTCGCCGTTGACCTTGGCGCCCACCGCCGACTGCGCCAGGCGCGAGCCGATCGACTCGGCCACCTGGTACGCGCTCACGGGCGCCTCGAACTCTTTGACCGATCCGTCGGGGAGCGTGATCCGGGGCATGTCGTGTTCCTGGTCCTGAGTTGAAAAAGCCCGGCTGTCCGCCGGGCTCGGTTGGTCAATGGGTGATCGATGAGCCAGGCGTTACCCGTCGTCGCGGGGGGTCGTCATAGTCGTCTCGCTGGCGGCCCCCCGGCTCATGCCCTCATGATAGCGAGGCCCCCCCTCGCCGGCCCGCTTTGACGCGGACCCCGCCGGGCGTCATCATGGGCTTCCCGAGGCCCGAGAGACCCCCGACCCGCCAGCACCCACCATGATCTGCCCCTTCTGCCACGCCAACGACGACAAGGTCATCGACTCCCGCTCCACCGACGCGGGACGGGTGATCCGTCGTCGCCGCCAGTGCCTCAAGTGCAACCGGCGCTTCACCACCTACGAGCGGGTCGAGCAGGCCAGCCGCCTCATGGTCATCAAGCGGGACGGCTCCCGCGTCCCCTTCAGCACCGACAACATCCAGCTGGGCATCGCCGCCGCCTGCGGCAAGCGCCCCATCCCCGAGGAAGACAAACGCCGAATCGTCGAGGAGATCGAGGACGAGCTCCACCACGAGTTCGAGCGGGAGGTCTCCAGCCACGTCATCGGCGAACGCGTCATGACCCGCCTCCGCGCCCTGGACCCCGTCGCCTACATCCGCTTCGCGACCGAGCACCTCCAGCTGAGTACACTCGGGGACATCCAGGCGGAGCTCGACGAGCTGACCAACCGACCGGGGGAGGTCGCCGATCAGCGGGACCTGTTCAGGTCCGAGTAGCCCGCGGATCCGCCGAGAAGGGGCCAGCGCGTGAACACCAGACCCGGCGCCGCATCCAGCACGACCGCAGCCCGCGCCGCCCTCGCGATCGCACTGGGCGCCCTCGCCGC
>JAJDDI010000057.1 GCA_029260375.1 Phycisphaerales bacterium
CGCCAGCTTCTCCCGGAGGGGGTCCGGGAACGCCCGGTTCAGGCGTTCGTGCCTCGGGCGACTCTTCCACATCCGGTGCATCCACAGGTACTGTTCCGGCGCGCCGAGCACCATTTTCTCGATCGCCCGCCGGTACCAGGCGGTCAGGTAGTACATCGGGTCCGGCGCTTCGCGGTATTCCCCGGGATCGAGCACGCCCTTGATCTCGATGTTGTAGTCCAGCGCCCCCGGGTGGCGGACGCTGCCCGCGCCCGAGCCCCGGGGCAGGCGCCGGGCCATGCCCGCGATGAGCGTCGCGTTGTGCTCGAGCGCCAGCAGCCCGATGGACTTGTAGCTGGAGGTCAATCGTCCGAAGTACGGGACAAACATCGCCCGGTCGCCGGCGTTCTGGTCGGCGACGAAGGCGGGGGCGCCGCGCCCCTGGCGCATGATCTCGGGCAGCTGGTGCATGGCGCCGAACTTGTCGAGCAGCATCATCCCGCGCCTGCCGCGCGACTCGCGCACCCAGGTGTCCAGCGGGCGGACGTCCAGCGGTCGGTAGATGCTCTGGACCTTGAAGCCCAGCAGGGCGACGGTGAAGCCCAGGACCTCCCAGTTGCCGCAGTGCCCGGTGATCAGGATCGTCGGCTTGCCCGTGAGCAGGACATCGATCGCTTCCTTGATCTCGCCCAGCCGCATGTGGTGGGGCCAGGCGTCCTCGGAGATCGTGCGCGAGCACGAGGTCATCTCCACGCCCAGCTCGAACAGATGCTCGTAGGAGCGGATCGCCAGCTCGTAGCGGGCCGGCGCGTCGAGCTCGGGCATCGCCTGCTCGATGTGCCCCATCGCGCGCTCGACACGCTTCTTGTTGAATCTCGCGGAGCCGAACGCGCGACCGGCCCTGCGGGCGACGTCGATCGACGGGCCGAGACCGGCCACGCCCGGCGCGACGAGCGCGCCCCGGATCGCGTAATAGAGCGCCGGGTGGATCAGCGACCTTTGCAGGGCCGTGGGTCCGGCGGGTCGGGCGCCCATGCGGTGTGTCTCGCGATCAGGTCTTAGCCGGGGAAGTCGCCGATGAGCGTGCGGAGACGGTTCTCGTTGAGCACGGGGATCGCGGTGGTCTGGGCGGACTCGAAGAGCTGGTCGTAGCGCTCGATGATCCGCTTGCGACGCAGGAACTCCTCGACCACCTCGACGGGCGAGCCCGTGGGGGGCTCGGGGCCGAGCACGGGCTTCTCGCCCAGCACGACGTAGTCCAGGTCGCCCGAGATCTCGCGGGCCAGGTCGCCGCCCCAGCGCTGGATGAGGGCCTTGAGGTCCTCACCCTCGAGGGGGGTCGCGATGCCGTCGCGGTCCAGGTCGAAGTTGCCGTAGACCATGAACTTGTACGTCTTGTTGGGGTCGTACACCGCGTTGGCGGCGACGTCGCCCTTGATGATCGGGTTGCCGCGGGACTCCTCGATGATCCGCGCGACGCTGAAGCCGTCGTTGACGCGGGTGATCTCGACAACCGCCTTGCCCCGAGGGTAGTCGCCCGTGGCCGGGTCGGGGCGGATGTCCGTCGAGTCGGCGTAGATCGCGAACGTCATGCCCAGGATGACCTTCTCGCCGCGACCGATCGAGAGCACCACCTCACGCGCGACCGGGTCCACGCGCCGCACCTCGGCGTCGGCCAAAGCCTCCTCCGGGATCGACGTCACGCGGTCCGTGGGCCGATCGCCCCGGGCACGCGCCAGCTGGCTCTGGAGCACGCGGATCTCGGTCCGCTGCTCGGCGATGGTCGTCCGCAGGCGGCTCTGCTCGTCGCTCGCGTCGGTCTGGATGCGGTTGACGCGGTCGTTCATCTGCGCCTCAAGATCCGACACGCGCTGCCAGACGCCCTGCAGGTCGCTGCGCATCGTGCCCACGTCGTCGCCCATCGCGTCGCCCGCGATGGCAAACTCGGACTCGATCTGCGCGACCCGCGCCGCCTCGGCCGCGGCGCGGTCCAGCGCGGCCTGGCGGTCCGACTCCGCTTCGTCCAGGCGCGTCGTGAGGTCCGCGATGCTCGCGTCCCGATCGCGGATCATCCCCGCCAGCGAGTCGCCCTCGCCCCCGCCCAGGTCGGCCATCTGGTCGCGCAGGCCCGAGGCCGTCAGGTCCGCCGCGTCCGGGCCCGCGGCCAGCGTCATGCTCTCGCGCATCTGCGTCAGCAGGTAATCGACCACGCTCTTGCGGTCGGCGTTGGCCTGGGAGAGCGCCCGGCGGACACCCTCGCGCTCGCGCTCGGAGGCCCGGATGAAGTCCTCGGACTCCGCCTGCACCTGCGCCTGCTCCTGCTGCGCCTTGGCCGCGTTGCCGTAGAACACCATCGAGAGCACAAACAGCCCGAGGCTGAGCACACCCAGGATCGTGATGGTGACGGCAACGCCGACGCTCGCTCCGGTTCGAGCTGCCATAGAAAGCTCCAAGCTGACCCAGCGCCGCCCGGCGCCGGGTGATTCATATCCGTCTTCGGAAGGGTCGCCTCCGGGCCCCCCACGCGCACGGGCGAGTGCTCGCCCGCTGGGCCCACCGTCGGTACGTCCGAGGGCGGGCCGGGATCCATCCGTGGCCCCGAGGTGGGGAAGTGTCGCCGCACGAGCGCCCTGGGTCAACTCCACCCCCGCGTTCTGTGACTCTCCACCTGTGGCGCCCCCAACGCCCGACGCGCGCGCCCGCCGACCCCGACCGTTCGACCCACACGCCGCCAACCCAACCAAAGGCCAAGCATTTTTCCAACACGATTTCTTTGCGCAACGCATACGCTCTGTTGGGTTCTTGACCGGAGAGCGTGCGTTGAACGACCTTGGAACACTGACGCTGGGCGTGCTGACCGAGACGCCCCTGTGGGGCAGCAACCGCCTGGAGCTGCTCTCCCGCCTGCTCGCGGCGGCGGTGATGGGCGGGCTGCTGGGCTGGGAGCGGTCCCGCTCGGAGAAGCCCGCCGACACGCGGACGATGGTGCTCATCGCCGTCGGCGCCGCCGGCTTCGCGGCCCTGGGCATCGAGCTGGCCAACGCCCACCCCACGGGCGAGACCATCCGAACCGACCCGACCCGCGTCCTGGCCTACATTATCTCAGGCGTCGGTTTCCTGGGCGCGGGGACGATCCTGCACTCGAAGAAGTCGGTCCGGGGCCTGACCACGGCGTCGGCGATCTGGGCCGTCGCCGCCATCGGCGCCGCCTGCGGCCTGGGCGAGTTCGAGATCGGCTTCTATGTCTTTCTCATCGTCTTCGCCCTGCTCTGGTCCAACTGGATCACCCACTCGCTCTTCGGACCCGAAAGCGACGACGGCAACGGCAACGGCGATCCACCCGCCGACGCCTGACGCGACCCTCGGCGCGCACGAAAGCGCCGGCCCCAGGCGGGACCGGCGCTCAGGAGAGGGCTTGCAAACCCGGATCAGCGGTCGATGACGTACGACGCCTCGAGCGCCTTGGCGATCCGAGTGCGGATATCGCTCAGGTGGGCGCTCGAGTACGCGTCACGCATCGAGCCCTGGGCCTTGTCCGCCATCTTGTCGATCCGCTTGAGTTCCACGTTGGCCAGCGTGCTGATCGTCCGCAGCACCGGGCTGCCCTGGTCCAGCAGCGAGAGCGTGATCAGGTACTCCACGTGCTGGCGCTGCAGGTTGCGACGGAAGCTGGAGATCTCCGGGCCGGGCTCGGCGACCTCGCGCCACGCGGCGTCGGTCACGCTCGTGATCAGCTCGTTCATCGTGAACACGTCGTCCTGGCCCTGCGTGCGGAACTCGTTGTCGTACACCCGGCGCAGCGTGCCCGGGTTCATGACGAGCGAGAGCCCCACCGCCTGCACGCTGCCCACCATGTCGTGGACCGTCGTGCTCGGGTCGGCCATCAGCTCGCTCATGCCCGACGGGTCCCACCAGTACTCCTTGCCCATGTGACGCACCAGCTCGGGCGTCAGCCCCAGCGCGTCGTCCTCGAACGAGTTGTCGATGATCAGCTTCATCGCCTTGCGCTGACGCTCGGCGGGGACGTCCTCGATCGGCGCCCGGTCGCCCGGGTCGCCCTTCCAGTCGTTGTTGGTGAACGTGCCCCCGATCCAGTTGCCCGCGATGAACATCGACTGGATGTGCGTGCCCATCAGGGCGTTGAACCGCCGGCGGGCCACGGCCCACGACTCGCCCTCCTTGACCACGTCCTCAAGCAGCTTGGCCCGCAGCTCGTTGGCCAGGCTCAGTCGCGACTCGGCGAACCGCAGGTTGTCGGCGCCGAAGTCCCACGTCATGTTCCGCGGGTCGGACCCCACGCTCATGGCGACCTGGCTCACGAAGACGTGGTCCGGCTCGCCCACGCGGGACAGCACCTTCTCCACGTCCTTCTCGGGCCCGTAGCCGAAGGCGATCGCCCAGTGGTCGTACGGGCCGACCGTCGGCGTCGCGTACGGACCCTGCACCTCGCCCAGCCCGTGGTTGATGTTCGGGGCGCAGTAGTCCATCACCGAGCCGATCGTCGCGCCCTCGTACCCGGGGGAGTTGATCTCCTCGAGCGAGCGGATCGTTGACGCGGCCATGTTGTGCTGCAGGCCCAGGCAGTGCCCCACCTCGTGCGCCGTGATGTAGCGGATCATCGGCCCGATGAACTCCTCGGGCAGCCCGTCGAGCAGGTCGCTCTCGTCGCCCGCGTTCAGGATGCCCACGTCCATCGCCGCCGCGGCCAGCGACATGTCCACCGACAGCATGTTCCCGATCTTGCACGCGCTGTTGGTCTGGTCGCTCGACCAGCGCGTCCACGGGTGGTCCGTGTCGCCCAGCTCGTGCTCCGTCGCGGCCTGCACCTCGACGGCCCGCATCGCCATCGTCTGCGCCTTCTGCTCGGGCGTCGACAGAATCACGCGCGGGTCCCAGTCCGGGTGCTGGTCGAACCACGCCAGCGTGTCGGGGCTGAACGTCTGCTCGGTCAGGTCCTTGGCCAGGTTCGTCAGCATGCCGCGCACCGCGCGCGTCAGGCCCTGGTGCCAGACGACGTCCGCGTCGAGGATCTCGCCCGTGAGCGGGTTCGTGCGGCTCGGGCCGATGGCGTACCCCTGGTTGGACGTGTTCCAGCGGAAGAAGTTGTACCGGGCGTCCTCGGGGTCGATGTCCATGAACGCGCCCGTGGACTCGTCCTGCTGGCGGACCTCGAGGGCGCCGTCGATCCCGATCTCGCGGTACGCCTCGTTCCACAGCTCGATGCCCTCGCGCACGTAGCGACGGAACTCGACGGGCGTGGTGTGCTCGATGTACCAGACCAGCGGCTGCTTGGGCGGGCTGATCTTGAGCTTGTCGCTCGCCTTCTCGATGTTCCAGCGCGAGATGTAGCGGTCCGTGACGTCCTCGGTCGCGATCTTCGCGTAGTCCTCGTGGAAGTCGTAGAAGTAGCCCACGCGCGAGTCGGCCTGGCGCGGCTTGTACCCGGGCGTGCCCTTGAGCTCGCTCACGTCCAGCGTCAGGCGGACGATCCGCCCGCTGGCGCGGGGCATCTGGTACTCGACAATCACGTTCTCGGGGAACGACTTGGTCTTGGTCAGCTTGGCCAGGCGGGCGTTCATCGCCCCGCCGCTGGGCCCGTACCCGCCGAAGACCGACGGGCCGAAGAACTTGCCCGACTGCTTCGTCGCCATCGCGCCAAAGTCGATCACCGGGCGCGAGCCCTGCATCGCCACGATCGGCACACTCAGGATCACACGCCCGGTGTAGAGCTGCTCGACCGAGTCCTTGGCCTGCTTGTCGCCGTCGGTGCGGACACCCAGGTTGGGCGCGACCAGCGCGAGCTGCTTGTCGATCTTCTCCCACTTGACGTAGTGCGTCGGGCCCATAACGCCCGCCTGCGGGTCGCCGCCCGAGATCGTGCACGAGATCATCATGAGCTGCTTCTCGTAGTCCGAGTTGAGCACGGCCAGCAGCTTGCCCGTCTTGTCGTCCTTGTACAGGTCGTAGAGCCCGCTGGAGCCGTCGGCCGTGGAGACCACCTTCGTCAGCCCCTCGCTCACCTTGTCGAACGGGGGGAAGTCGGGCTTCTTCTCGCTCGCGCCCTGCTCGGGACCGGCGAGCGCAACGCTCGTGGTCCCCGCCGCCATGACCATCGCCGCAATGACGGCCGCCCCGCCAACTCGCATCGTGCTCTTCATCACCAGACTCCTGTTTCCCTCTTGAATCGCCCTGCGGCCGCGTGGCGCCGGCGGATATCGACGTTCTGGCTGTACCGCGGACACCCCGCCCGGATGCAGCCCCCGCTCTGCACCCATACCATCGGCCTCGGGGCCACCCCGCACAAGCCCCAGACCCGATCTGGCCCCGCATCCGGCCCCGCCCTTGGGAGGTCCCCGTGCCCGTCGAAGCCCTTTCACTCTGGGAGATGGTCCTCCGCGTCGCCCTGGCCGCCCTGCTGGGGGGCGCCATCGGCTGGGACCGTGAACGCCACGAGAAGGCCGCGGGCATCCGCACCATGATCCTGGTCTCCATCGGGGCCTGCGGCGTCATGCTCGCGGGTATGGAGCTCGCCGCCCAGCTCGGCGCAGACGACGTCCACTTCGACCCCCTCCGCGTCATCAGCGGCGTCATCGGGGGCGTCGGCTTCCTGGGCGCGGGCGCGATCATCCAGTCCGGCGGCGCCATCCGGGGCATGACCACCGCCGCAACCATCTGGACCAGCGCCGGCATCGGCGTCGCCACCGGCGCCGGCCTCTACCGCCTGGCGATCATCCTCACCGCGTTCGTGCTCATCACCCTCATCGTCGTCACCATGCTCAAGGGCACCGTCCTGCCCGAGAAGCGCGACCCGGGCAGCGGCAAGGCCTAAGCAACAGAGCCGGGAGCGAAGAACAGAGCCGGGGGCGCCAGCGGCCAAAGGCGGGGCCCCGCCGTGGAGGAGGGCCGAGGTGGGGTGGGCACCCCGCGCGGAAAAAAACACACCCCCGG
>JAJDDI010000058.1 GCA_029260375.1 Phycisphaerales bacterium
GCTCTTCCAGCTCGACGCCCAGATCGACTCGATCGCCCGCAACGAGCGGATGATCGACATGATGGAGAAGCGTCAGGAGACCATCGAGGAGCACAGCCAGTTCAAGGCCCACAGCCTCGACCAGATCACCCACCGCCTCGATTCCATCCGTGAGGCCCAGCGCGAAGCGATCAAGGCGATCGGTGACCGTGAGCGTGGGGGCGACTACGTCGACGCGGCCCGCTACGCCCTCGACCAGGAGGTCATGAGTGAAGCCCCCGTCGAGTCCTCGCCCGTCATGCAGCGGAACTTCACGATCAGCCCTCCGGTGATCGACGTCCCGGCTGCCGCCGAGACCGCCCCGGTCGCCTCCCGCGACTGAGCCTCCGGCTCTCGCTCAACTCGTTGTGAACCCAACCCGCCCCGGGCGCCTCTCAGGCGCCCGGGGCTTTGCGTCTGAAACCATCCACACCCGCCGACAGGGGGCGGGAAAGGCCCGTTCTTGCTAGTCTCTGAGCGTGAACAAACCCGCTGAGCAGGGCGGGCTCGTTCGCATGGACGCTGGACCCGCCCGGGCCCACGCGCCGCCGATCGCAAGCATGGACGGGCACGGACAGGCCCGGACCGGTCGCGGCGTGAGCAGAACGGAGATCGCTCAAGCGTGTGGCTCGATTCCCTCATCGGAATGTTCAGCGTCGATATGGGCATCGACCTCGGGACGTGCAACACCCTCGTGGCGGTGCGCGGCCAGGGCATCGTGCTCAACGAGCCCAGCGTCGTCGCCGTCGTCAAGGGCACCAACCGCGTGCTGATGCGCGGCGGCCAGCCCGCCGTCGGCTGGGTCGCCAAGGAGATGCTGGGCAAGACGCCCGGGAGCATCACCGCCGTCCGCCCGCTCAAGGACGGCGTGATCTCCGACTTCGAGATCACCGAGGCGATGCTCAACTACTTCATCACGAAGGTGACCGGGCGCGTGCGCATGATCGGCCCGCGCGTTGTCATCTCGATACCCTCGGGCATCACCGCCGTTGAGAAGCGAGCCGTGTTCGATTCCGCAGAGCGCGCCGGCGCCTGGCGCACCTACCTGCTCGAAGAGCCGGTCGCCGCCGCGATCGGCGCGGGCCTGCCCTTCGCCGAGCCGACCGCGTCGATGATCGTGGACATCGGGGGCGGCACAACCGAGGTCGCGATCATGTCCCTGGCCGACATCGCCACGTGCGAGTCCGTCCGCGTCGCGGGCGACGACATGGACGAGGCGATCATGGCCCACATGAAGCGCACGTACAACCTCATGGTCGGCGAGCAGACCGCCGAGCGGATCAAGATCCAGATCGGCAGCGCCTCCGCCACCGACCAGGACGAGGACACCACCATCGAGGTCCGCGGGCGCGACATGATCTCGGGCCTGCCCCGCAAGGCGACCATCACCTCCGAAGAAATCCGCGAGGCGCTCCAGGAGCCCATCAGCGCCATCATCGAGACCGTCACCCGCACCCTCGAACGCGCCGAGCCCGAGCTGTCCGCGGACCTGGTCGAGAACGGCATCACGCTCGCCGGCGGCGGGGCGTTGCTCCGCGGCATGCCCGAGCAGCTCGAGAAGGCGACCGGGCTGCACTGCGTGCTCGCCGAGGACCCGCTCACCTGCGTCGCCCGCGGCACGTCCATCTTTCTGGAGAACATCGAGGAATGGAAGAACACGCTCGAGAACAGCATGGACATCTGATCTCCGCCCACTCGGGCGCGCTGTCTCGCTGAACTTCACGACCCCGTCGGCACGCTGGCATGTCCAGACCCCTGCACAAATCCCGCTCCTCCCGCTTCGCGTTCCCCGTCGCCGTGACGCTGCTCATGCTTCTGAGCGTGCTCCCGGTCCGCCTCACGGGCTGGACGCACTGGCTGGGGGGCGTCGCCGTCGCGGCGGTCTCACCCGTCGCGCACCCCGTCACCGAGCTGAGCCTGTGGCTCTCGCCCGGGCGCAGCGCCGCCGAGCTGCCCAGCGGGACGCGCCGCGTGCTCGAGGACGAGGCCGAGCTCTGGAAGCAGAAGTTCCTCGTCGCCCAGATGAGCGTTGACGAGCTCCGCGCGACCGTCGCCCGCATGTCGGGCGCGATGGCCCTCAACCCCAGCGCCCCCGTCCGCCCCGTCACCGCCCCCGTCATCGGCGCCTCGTCGGACCCCTCCGCCAGCTCCTCGCTGCGCGTCCGCGCCGGGGCGGGCGAGGGCATCTCCCGCGGCGATGTCGTGACCGACGGCGTTGTCCAGCTGCTCGGGCGTGTGGACAACGTCCAGGGCGCCTACTGCGAGGTCCGCCCGATCACCGCACGCTCGATGCCCCCCATCAAGGCCTCGCTCATGCTCGACGAACGCTCCGGGCGCTCGCTCGCGTGCCTGCTCCGCCCCGTGGGCGACGGCACCCTGCGCGGCGATGTTGAAGACCCGGGCGACGGGCCCTCGCCCATCGACGTCGGCGTCGCCGTCCGCCTGCGCGACGACCAGTGGCCCGAGAGCGCCCAGATGCTCATGATCGGGCGTGTCATCCGCGTCGATCGCTCGCCCGACCAGCCGCTGCGCAAGGTCGTCATCGTGCGCCCGCAGCGTGACCTGCGCCAGGCGACGGAGGTTGTCATCCGCGTGCCCGAGGGCGTCGCGACCGCCAGCGAGGACGCGCCATGAACTGGATCGTCTTCGCCGTCGTCACCTGGATCGCCTTCGGGCTCGAGATCGGGCTGCGCCCGCTCATCAGCCCGGGCGACGGGTCCATCGCCCCGAGCTTCGTGATCCCGCTGCTCGTGTACGTCAGCCTCTGGGCGCCGGCGCGGACGGCCCTCTGGGCCGCGCTCGTGCTCGGGTTGGGCGAGGACCTGCTCTCCTCGATCGACCTGGCGCCCAGCGGCAACGCCGCGATCATCGGCCCCCGCGCCATCGGCTACCTCCTGGCCGCCCAGCTCGTCATCGCCAGCCGTGGCGTCGTCATCGGACGCAGCCCGGTCACGCTGGTCGTGCTCTCGATCGCCGCGGCCTTCGTCGCGGGTGTCGTCGCCGTCGCGCTCTTTACCGTGCGCAGCTTCTACGACCCGATCGTCTGGAGCCCCGGACACCAGCTCGGCGTCCGCTTCTTCTCGGCGCTCTACACCGGGGTCAGCGCCCTGGCCCTGTCGCTCGTGCTCATCCCCCTGGGCAGCGCCTTCCAGTTCCCTCACGCCCCCGGCGCCCGCTTCGCCCGGCGCACCTGACCGACCGTGCCACTGACCGGTCTTCCGGTCAGTGCTCTCGCTGGGGGTCACACCCACTGACCGGAAGACCGGTCTGTGGCACGGACGATCGGTCTCCGTCAGGGCCGCTACACTCGCCCCATGCCCAAGGCGATCGTGTTCGATGACAACCGGGGCGAGCTGGCGCCGCTGACCGACCTCCGCCCCAGCTTCGACATCCGCACGGGCGCCCTCACCACGCTCGACCGCCTGCGGCGCTCCCTCGACCTGGACATCCTGGGCCTGTACGTCCCCGACGCCCTCGCCGAGCTGGCGTCCAGCGTCCACGACGAGCCCGTCAACCAGCCCATCGACGGCGACCCCGACGAGCCCGTCGTCGCCATCAACGGACGCTGCGCCCTGCCGCTGGAGGTCTTCGCCGAGCTCGAAACCGGGCAGGTGCTCATCGAACAAAGCTCGGGCGACATGGTCGCCGCGGCGCTGACGCTCGAAGACATGCGTTCCTTCCTCACCGGCGGCAACCCGGGCCTGAGCAGCGTCGAGATCGAGGACGATGTCCTGCTCGCCCGCCCCTGGCACTTCCGCCGCGTCCGCGACCGGGCGATCCAGATGGACCTGGAACTTCTGCTGAGCAAGCAGGAACCAGAGGACGACGTGGTCCCGCAGGGCGTGCTCTGCCTGGGCGACCACCGGATCATGATCGACCCGGAGGCCCAGGTCTACCGCGGGGCTGTCCTCAACGCAGAGCACGGGCCGATCGTCATCGGGCCAAACGCGACCGTCCGCCCGCTGGCCGTCATCAATGGCCCGTGCGTCATCGGACGCGGCTGCACCGTCTTCGAGCACGCCAACATCAAGCCCAATACGGCTGTAGGCCCCGTCTGCAAGGTCGCCGGCGAGGTCGGGGGGTGTGTTTTCCAGGGCTACGCCAACAAGGGGCACGACGGGCACCTGGGTGATTCGTGGATCGGCGAGTGGGTGAACCTGGGCGCCGGGACGATGAACTCCAACCTGCTCAATACCTACTCCGAGATCATCGCCAGGGCCGCGCCCGAGGGCAAGAACGAACGCACGGGCGAGACCTTCCTGGGCTGCGTGCTGGGCGACCACACCAAGACCGCCATCGGCACGCGGATCATGACCGGGGCTGTCACGCACACGGGCGTGATGTACGCCGCGAGCGCCCCGCTGTCGGGAACCCTCCCCGCCTTCGCGTGGGTCACCGACGCGGGGACCAAGCCCTTCCGCGTGGGCAAGTTCGTCGAGGTCGCAATGACCGCCATGAGCCGGCGCGGCGTGGACCAGACCCAGCCCTACGCCCGCCGCCTGACCGTCCTGCACGAGCAGGCGACCGGCCAGGACTCAGCCGTGAGCTGGCCGGGGAAGAAGAGCGCCTCGCCGTGACCGGCGCCTCGCCGATTCTCGACCTCGTTCGATGGACCGTGGGTGGCTTGCTGATCGGGGCCGGCGTTCTCTGCGTTCTGGGGAACTTCGTCGGAGTTGTGTACGCGATGATCCGCAAGAGCAGCTTCTCAATGATCCCACTCATCGGAGGGATCGCCCTGTGCGCCGGGATCCTGATTGTCCCGCCATCATCAATCGCCGCCCGTGCTCCCTACGCTGCAATCGCTCTACTGCTTGACCCGTCGTTTATCTCGCTTATCTGTTTGCCGTTCTATCTCGTTCTCCGGCGAGGCCGTACCGGAAGCACAGAATGAAAACCCTCTACCTCATCGACGGCTACGCCCAGTTCTTCCGCGC
>JAJDDI010000059.1 GCA_029260375.1 Phycisphaerales bacterium
CAGCTCCGGGCTCAGATCCGAGTTGATGTACCGCATCCCCCGCTCGTACTGGTAGTCCGCCTCGTCGCGGATCCCGCGCAGGATGAACCGCGCCCCGCGCCCCGTCGAGTAGTGCGCCAGAAACTCGTTCTCGATCGACGCCACCTCAACGTTCGCAAGCGAACCGCATATCTCCCGCAGCCACCCCAGCCGCTGCTCCAGCGGAAACGAGTACCGCTTCTCCGGGTTCTCCGCCACCGCCACCACCAGCCGCTCGAACAACCGAGCACCCTGCTCGATCATCCACACATGCCCGTTCGTCGGCGGATCAAAGCTCCCGGCATACACGGCGGTCTCACTCATGCCGCCATCATATCCACCGATCGTCGCCCTGCATCCACCCCGTCCCAACCGCGTATCGGCTCGCAGAGACGCGCATGGACCAGCCCACCCAGACCCAGCCGCCGAAGGATCCCACACGGAAAAAGCGAGTCCGACTCGCCAGCCGCGCCTCCGTGGTAAGGCTCGCCGCTCTCTTTCTGTTGATCTCAATCGTCCTCACACTCGCGTGGGTGCGACTGATCAACATGCCCGGATCCGCGCACACGGGCCCGCTCCCAGAACTCTCCTCAGCGCAAGCCGAAACCTCGATCGCACTCCGCCGCGATGTCGAGCAGCTCGCCGGCGCATTCGCCGACCGCAACCGCTTCAACCCACGCGTCTACGAACTCGCCGGCCAGATGATCTTCGACCGCCTGCTCGCATCGGGCCTCGAGCCGAGATTCGAGCAGGTCACCCGCGGCCGCGCCTACGAGAGCCGGAACATCGTCGCCGAGATACAGGGCACAACACACCCCGCCGAGATCATCGTCGTCGGCGCCCACTACGACACCCATCCCGACACACCCGGCGCCGACGACAACGCCTCCGGCGTCGCCGGCGTCCTCGCGCTCGCACACCGGCTGGCATCCTCAACGCCCGATCGAACCATCCGCCTCGTCCTCTTCGCCGACGAAGAGCCACCCCAGTTCATGACCGACGACATGGGCAGCGTCTTCCACGCCACCACGTCCAGCCAGCAAAGCGAACGCATCATCGCCATGCTCAGCCTCGAGATGATCGGATTCTTCGACGACACGCCCGGGTCGCAGCACTACCCCCGCCCGCTCGATCTCTGCTACCCCGACACCGGCGACTTCATCGCCGTCGTCGGCAACCTCGGCTCCACCGGCCTCGTCCGCCGCATCGTCGCGGACTGGCGCGACACCACGCCCTTCCCCTGCTACGGCGCCGCCCTGCCCTCCGGCATTTCCGGCGTCGGCTGGTCGGACCACTGGTCCTTCTGGCAGGCCGGCTACCCCGCCGTCATGCTCACCGATACCTCCTTCTTCCGCAACCCCAACTACCACAAGCCCACCGACACGCCCAACACCCTCGACTACGAACGCATGGCCCGTGTCATCGACGGCATCGAAGCCGTCGTGCGCAGGCTCGCAACCTCGTTGCAGTCACCGTAGAACCCGGCGGGTATCACGCCGCCCGAGCAATCCGCGCCGCATCCGGCAACTCGTACGGCACAAACCCGCTGGCAGCCAGGAACGCCTTGAGCCCCTCGAGCGCACGCGGGCAGACGCCCTCGCCCGCCTGGTCGTCCAGGATCTTCATCACGTCCTCGGGCGTGAGGTCCTCGCGGTACGGCCGCTTCGCCGCCAGCGCCTCGTAGATGTCCGCCACCACCAGAATCCGCGCCGGCGTGTCCATCTGATCGCCGGTCAAGCCCCGGAAATACCCCTTGCCATCGAGCCGCTCATGGTGCGACGCCGCGAGATCCGCGATGTCGTGGAAGCACGACGCCCGCTCCAGGATCCGCAGCGTGTACGCCGGGTGCAACCGCATCGCCACGAGCTCCTCACCCGTCAACCGCCCCGGCTTGTCGAGGATGGTGTTCGAAACCCCGAGCTTGCCGATGTCGTGCAGCAGCCCGGCCCGCCGCAGGCGCCGCCGGTCGCCCTCCCTCAGGCCCATCACCCCCGCGATACCCACCGCGACATCCGACACACCCTGCGAGTGCCGCGCCGTCCACGGGCTCTTCGCATCAATCACCTGCGAAAACGACTCGCAGATCCGGTCCAGCGTCCGACCGTCCGCGTCCATCACCATCTCGTCCGGCTCGAGCGCTACCACTTCGCGCCGGATCCGATCCCCGCCGACCCGCGTCCAGAACGCGCCGTCCTGACGCACGCTCTCGAACGCGCCCACGAGCTGCGGGTCAAACCACGAGCCGCGCGGTTTCCGTGCGATCGCCGCGGCCCCCTCCACCCCGTCCCGCGCCCAGAACACCTCCAGCGTCTGCGCAATGCACAGGATCCGCGCCAGCAGCGGAATCTTCTCGCCGCGCAGCCCCTCCGGGTGTCCGCGCCCGTCCCACAGCTCATCCAGATGCCGGATCGCCGACGCCGTCTCATCGGGCAGCCCGAGCTGCACCGCGATCGCCGACCCCCGGTCACACCTGATCTGGATCAGCTCCCGCGACGTCCGCTTGCTCCCCCCCGCGACGCGCACAAACCGCCCCAGCCGCTCCCGCGCACTGCCCTCGGGCGTGACGTTCCGCAGAACGTACCTGGCGCCCTGAAGCACACTCGTCCAATCGGTCGTCTTCAGGTCGTTCTTCACGACTCGATCGTCCGCGCCGAACAGGTAGCTCACCTTCGCCGCGTTGCTCGAGCACCCCAGGTCCTTGAGCAGCAACGCATAGAACAGCGCCGAACGCTGCGCCGGGTCGAGCCCGATCTCCTCGCCAAGCCGCATCCCGATCATGCAGCTCCGCAACGCGTGCCCCTCGGGCTGCCCCTCCACGATGTCCAGCGCGTACGACAACGCGCTGAGCACCTCCGACATCCGAACCACACCCGCCATGCGCCGCCCTCCGTCCCCCTCCTTTCGGCGCCATCCCCGGCCCGCTCGCCCCCGCGTCCAACAACGCCCCAATCCCCCCTCCCCAGCCCCTACAGCCCACGCCCCTCCCCCCCTATCATCCCCCCCGCGGGACCGATCCCCGGACCTCCAAAACGCCCAGCCTCAGGAGCCCTCGCCCCATGGCCACCCCCATCACCATGACCGACGCCGGCCTCTCCGTCCCCAACAACCCCATCATCCCCTTCATCGAGGGCGACGGCACAGGCCCCGACATCTGGGCCGCCTCCGTCAAGGTCCTCGACGCCGCCGTCGCCAAGGCCTACAACGGTGAAAAACAGATCGCCTGGCACGAGGTCCTCGCCGGCGAAAAAGCCAAGGACAAGGTCGGCGAGTGGCTCCCCGAGGAAACACTCTCCGACTTCCGCAAGTACCTCGTCGGCATCAAGGGCCCCCTCACCACCCCCGTCGGCGGCGGCATCCGCTCTCTCAACGTCGCCCTCCGCCAAATCCTCGACCTCTACACCTGCCTCCGACCCGTCAAGTTCTTCGACGGCACCCCCACCCCCATCAAGCGCCCCGAACTCACCGACATGGTCATCTTCCGCGAGAACTCCGAGGACATCTACGCCGGCATCGAGTTCGAACAGGGAACCGAAGACTGCGAAGCCTTCCGCAAGCTCCTCAAGAACAACTTCGAGGACCGCTACCGCAAGGTCCGCTTCCCCAAGACCACCGGCTTCGGCATCAAGCCCATCTCCCAGAAGGGCACCCAGCGCATCATGCGGGCCGCCATCAAGTACGCCCTCGAGAACGGACGCACCTCCGTCACCATCGTCCACAAGGGCAACATCATGAAGTACACCGAGGGCGCCTTCATGGACTGGGCCTACCAGTGCGCCGCCGAGGACTTCGGAGCTGTACCCCTCGACGGCGGACCCTGGCACGTCATCGACCGCTCCTCCTCCTCCCCTCGTGGCACGGGCGTCCCGCCCGTGTCTCCCTCTTCTTCTCCCTCCATCACCCACCGCCCCACCCTCGAAGGCCACGCCAAGTCCGACCCCACCAAGCTCATCATCAAGGACGTCATCGCCGACGCCTTCCTCCAGCAGATCCTCACACGCCCCGCCGAGTACGACGTCGTCTGCACCATGAACCTCAACGGCGACTACATCTCCGACGCCCTCGCCGCATGCATCGGCGGCATCGGCATCGCACCCGGCGCCAACATCAACTACGACACCGGACACGCCATCTTCGAGGCCACCCACGGCACCGCCCCCAAGTACGCAGGCCAGGACAAGGTCAACCCCGGCTCCGTCATCCTCTCCGGCGAGATGATGTTCCGCTACCTCGGCTGGACCGACGCCGCCGACCTCATCCTCAAGGGCGTCTCCGGCGCCATCGCCGCCAAAACCGTAACCTACGACTTCGAACGCCAGATGGAGGGCGCCACCC
>JAJDDI010000060.1 GCA_029260375.1 Phycisphaerales bacterium
CCCACCGACATCCGCGTCATGACCTGGAACGTGCTCAACGGCATCGCCTCGTCCAACACCGACAAGTCCGACGGCATGAACCAGTGGAACGCCATCGTCCGCATCGTCGCCGCCCTCCAGCCCGACGTGCTCATCATGCAAGAGTGCGGCGACGGCGACTCCGTCGGCGTCCTCCAGAACCAGATCAACATCTTCCTCAACGGCGGCTCCGGCGCCGGATCCTGGGTCAAGCTCTTCGCCCCCGACTACGACCTTCCCTACGTCTTCGTCAACGTCGTCTCCGACAACTTCAACCGCAACGTCATCCTCTCCCGCTACCCCATGGCCGACGTCAACGGTGACTCTCTGTTCAACTACACCGACTTCCTCACCGTCAACGACCCCAGCGCTCCCTACCAGGACGGCGGCAACGGCGGCATCCGCGGCTTCATGTTCGCCGAGATCGATCTCCCCGACGAGACCTACGCCGGCGACCTCGTCGTGGGCAACTCCCACCTCAAGGCCTTCTCCGACTCGTCCAGCTTCAACCAGCGCGTCGAGGCCACCCAGAACATCGCCTACCTCATCAACGCCTACCACAACGGCCTCGGCACCGGAACCTCCGATCCCAACAACGCCGTCATCATCCCCACCTCCGGCAATGTCCTCGATGAGAACACCCCCGTCATCTGGGGCGGCGACCTCAACCAGTCCAACTACTCCTTCCCCGCCACCACCATGTGGCAGGCCGGCGACTTCGGCGGCACGGACGGCACCGACCGCGACGGCTCCGACTCCACCCCCGATGTCGCCGTCCACCCCATCTCCAACGAGTCCAGCACCCAGAGCTCGTCCAAGCTCGACTACCTCGTCTACCAGGACTCCATCGCCCAGCCACGCAACGAGTTCATCTTCCGCACCAGCGGCTCGGGCGTGACGCTCGACTCGCTCCCCTCGCCCGTGGACACGTTCCCGGTCATCCCGCAGACCGCCTCGAGCATCGCCTCGGATCACCGCCCCGTGATCATCGACTTCATCCTGCCCAGCGCCGGACCCACGCCCTGCAACGACGCGGACCTCGCCGAGCCCTTCGGCTCGCTGGACTTCTCCGACGTCGTCGCCTTCCTCGGCGCCTTCGGCGCGATGGACAGCGCCGCGGACCTCGCCGCGCCCTTCGGCTCGTTCGACTTCTCCGATGTCGTCGCGTTCCTGGGCGCGTTCGGCGCGGGCTGCCCCTGATCGCTCAGCCCAGCCCCCCGTGCTCAGCCCTTGTTCTGCCCGCCCAATCGCCGCACCTCGTCCATGGCCTGGTCGAGCTGGTTCTTGAGCTGACGCACCCGGAGCAATGACCGCACCCGCGTCAGCAGCTCCAGCCGGTTGACCGGCTTGGTCAGAAAGTCGTCCGCGCCCGCCTCGACGGCGCGCTCCACGTCCCCGACCTCGTTGAGCGCCGTGACCATGATCACGGGGATGTCCTTCGTTGACGGGTCCGCCTTGATCTTCTCGCACAGCTGAAACCCGCTCATCCGCGGCATCATGATGTCCAGCAGGATCAGGTCCGGCGGTCGCGACTCGATCGCGGCCAGCGCCTCGAGCCCGTCTCGGCACATCTCCACCGGGCAGCTCAGGTCGTCCAGGTACGCCTGGAGCAGCTCCAGATTCTGCTCGTTGTCATCAACCAGCAGCACCCGGGCCGACCTGGTGTCCAGCGCGGAATCGCCCGTGCCCTCGCTTTGCGTATCCATCGCCATTCTCCGCATTTACGACCGGGCCTTCGCCGGCAGCCTCCGGGACGCCAATAATCCCATACCCAGGGGCCAACCGCAGCCTCAGGACCCCACAATCGGTATTGGAGCAGGGTATGCCCGCATCAATCGCAGCAGAATCCCCGGCCTGGCAGAACCAGTTTGCCCAGCCTTCCATCGACTCGCTCATCGCCGATGTCGAAGAGGAACGCCGCAAGCTGCTCGATCTCATCCGAGAGGGCCTGCTCGCCATTGATGGCTGCGAAGAGAGCCTCGGATGGCACGGCATTCCCTGGCGCTGGTCCCTGGCATACTCGATCAAGAACGACGCCCGGGCCTACCTCGTCCCCGAGCCCGAGCGCCCCGTGATCGCCATGCCAATCCGAGCCACCGAGATCGACGCCATCAGCCTCCGCTCCCTCTCCCGCCCCATCCGCGAGGGCGTGGTCAACGCCGCCTACGTCGCTGGCGTGCTATGGGCCGAGTGGGAACTCACGGCCGCCACCCAGGTCCAGGACCTTCTCGCCTTCCAGAGCAAGCTGCTGGGCGTCTCGTCCAAGCGCTGATCTCCGCCGCCCACCCCCAAGACCACACGCGATCCGACAGGCCGCGCCCACTGGCGAAACCCACGCCGCTGGGCCGATGATGCCCGCGTCCCCCGCTGGGGAGCCAAACCGCATCATCGAGGAAGCCGACGCATGCCCCCAAGCCGCCGTACCCCGATCGCCGCCCTGCTCACCTGCCTCTGCGCCGCGCTGGCCACGCCAGCCGCCGCAGGCCCCCTCGACGACGAGCTCCGCGACCTGCTGCGCCACACCGATCTCGGCGACGCCCAGGTCGCCGTGCTCGTGATCGACCCCGTCACCGATCGCGTCCTCGCCTCGCACAACCCGGACCTGGCCCTCATCCCCGCGTCGAACCAGAAGCTCCTCACCTCCGGCGCCGCCCTCATCACCCTGGGCGAGTCCTTCGCCTTCCGCACCGAGCTGCTCCTCGACGGCGCCCGCCTGATTATCCGCGGTTCGGGCGACCCGGGCCTGGGCGACCCTGTCCTGCTCGAACGCTCCGAGCCCCCGATGACCGTGGACGATCTCCTCGAACGCCTGGCGCTCGGCATCGCCGAGCGCACCGACGCGGGGATCACCGAGATCATCGCCGACGACCGCGTCTTCGATCGCGAATACGCCCACCCCTCATGGCCCGAGAAGGACCTCAACCGCTGGTACTGCGCCGAGGTCGCGGGCCTCGGCTTCCACACCAACGTGATCTCCGCGTTCGTCTCCCCCGCCCCCGATGGCGCGGGTGCGCCCCCACGCGTGACCATCCAGCCAAACGCCCCGATCATCACCCTCAAGAACCGCGCCCGCACCACCAACTCCGGCGCCAACTCCGCCTGGATCGCTCGCCCCAGGCCAGAAAACGAGTTCACGCTCTACGGCAACGTCCACGAGCCCGCCCTCGCGCCCATCCGTGCCTCCATCCACGAGCCCCCGCTCTTCACCGCCAGCCTGATCCGCAACGCCCTGTCCAACGCGGGCGTCGCGGTCCCGGGCGAGTCGGGCATGCGCCTGGCCAACGAGCGCGACCACTTCCCCGACGCCGAGCCCGCCGCCGTGGTCCTGACCGCCCTCCCCGAGGCGCTGCGCCGCTGCAACGCCGACTCTCACAATCTCTACGCCGAGGCGCTGATCAAACGCATCGGGCACGAGGTCACCACCGACGCCGGCTCCTGGTCCAACGGCGCCGCCGTCATCCGCATGATCCTCGGCCAGCGCCTCGGCCCCGACATCTCTTCCAGCGTGCACATCGCCGACGGCTCGGGCATGAGTCGCGAGAACCGGGTCTCCCCTGCCGTCCTCGCCGCCTGGCTTGATTCCTTCTCCGACGACCCCACCCTTTTCAGCGCATTTTCCGAGTCACTCGCGTCGCCGGGCGAGGGCACCCTCACCTCCCGCTGGCGTGGCATCTCGCTCGACAACGAGGTCCGCGCCAAGAGCGGCTACCTCACGGGCGTCTACGCCCTGTCGGGCTACGTCATCGACCCGACCACCTCGCGCCGTGTCGTGTTCTCGATGATCATCAACGAGGGGCGCCGATCCTCGGGCAACGCCCGCCGATTCCACGACGAGTTCGTCGCCGAAATCGACCAATGGCTCACCGAGCAGCGACCCGCCCGCGTTGACGCGCTGGGCGGCTGACACGCTCACCCCAGCCCGTACTCGCTCCACCGTCGCTCGATCAACGCCGCCGTCGCGTCCTCCACGCGCAGCACCGGGGGCCAGGCCCGCGCGGGCTGCCCGTTCGCGCCGTCCGCTCCAGTCTTGGGCGTCGCATCAAACACCACGCGGTCATCCCGCCAGATCGCGTCCCGGCTCGCGTCGCTGTTGGCCAGCCAGTGGAACATCGCCGCGCTCGTATCGAACACGTCCACGCCCCGCCCGAGCACGACCGCAAACCTCGCGGCGCCCGCAAATGGAATCTCGAGCAGCGCCCCCCCCATCCGCCGCCCCATCCCGCTCGCCGCCGGCTCGTCGTGCCCTCGGTCCGCCCGGACGAACACCCACCCCGGCGCGTCGTCGTTCATTGCAACGTCCAGCACACCCTCGATCGTGCGCGCGCGACCCAGCAGCTCACCACGCGCCTCGGCGCTGGCCCGCCAGTCGTCCGCCTCACCGCCAACACCAACACCGTCAACCTCCTCGCCCGCGATCTTCCGCGTGCAGTCGAACCCGATCTTCATCCCCGCCCCCAGCCGCGGCGCCGCGTGGTCCAGGATGTCCAGCGCCCCGTTCACACGCTCGATATCCCGCGACGGGCGGCACCACCGCGCGCACGCCGATAGCACCGCGTCCCGATCATGCACATCCACCTCGTCATCAACAACGAAGATCGACTTCGTCCACGCCATCTGTCCCGCGCCCCAGATCGCGTGCATCACCCGACGGGCCTGCAGCGGGTACTGCTTGCGGATATTCACGAACACGCAGTTGTGAAACGCCCCGAACATCGGCAGGTCGTAGTCCTCGATGTCGTGGATCAGCGTCTTGAGCAGCGGCAGCATGATCCGCTCCGTCGCCTTGCCCAGGAAATAGTCCTCCTGCGGCGGCAGCCCCACCACCGTCGCCGGGAAGATCGCGTCTTTCTTCCGCGTCACCGCGCTGACCTCGAGCAGCGGGTACCGGTCCGGCATCGAGTAGAACCCCGTGTGATCGCCGAACGGCCCCTCGAACACGCCCCCGGAACCAAGCTCGCCCGCGCCATCCTCGCGCGGCTCCCACCCCGGATACCCCGCGTCCGTGCGCACAAAGCCCTCGATCACAACCTCCGCGTCCGCCGGAACCCACAGCGGCACGCTCATCCCGCGCACCATCCGGATCCCGCCGCCGTTGAGAAACCCCGCCATCAGCAGCTCGCTGATCCCGGGCGGGAGCGGGCACGTCGCCGCGTAGGGCAGCACGCTCGCCCCGCCCAGCACGATCGCCACGGGCATCGGCTCGCCGAGTTTCTTCCAGCTCCGCCAGTGCGCCGCCCCGTCATGATGCATGTGCCAGTGCATCGCAAGGCGGTCCCGACCCAGAAGTTGCACCCGGTACATCCCGATGTTGTGCGACCTGGGCTTGGCCTCGTTCCGGTCATCGGCGTGGATCGTGTGGATCCCCGCCAGCGTGATGTACCGCCCGCGCTGCGTCGCCTCCCACCGCGCGTCGTCCATCGCCGGATGCCCAAGCCCCTCGACGCCCGCGTTGACATCCGCCGGGTAGCCCAGCGCCGCCAGGTCCCCGTCGTGCGCCCAGCACCGGATGAACCCCAGCCGCGTCAGATCGATCGCGTCGCCGGTCTCAACGATCTCCTGGCACGCGCCCCGCCCGCGCCGTCGCCTCGGGCCGATCTTCAGCAGCGGCAGCATCGTCCTGGCCTTCTGCACCGCCTCGCCCAGCGACCGCGGCGGCTCGGGCTTGACCAGCGCCCCGATTTGCTCCGCGATCTCTTCGAACGACCGTCCCAGCGCCATCTCCATGCGCCGGTAGCTCCCGAACGCGTTGATCAGGATTGGCGTGTCGCAGCCCTCCACGTTCTCGAACAGAACCGCCGGCCCCCCCAGGTGGTGATTCACCGGGTCCGTGCGCCGGGCCGACGCGCTGGGCAAACCCGGGGCGGGCAGCTTGCTCAATCGGTCGGCGATCGCCCCGATCTCGCCCACCGGGCTCACGGGCGCCGTGACACGCCGCAGCTCGCCGCTCTGCTCCAACGCCCGTACGAAGTGGTGCATATCTCGGTACATTCGTCGGAGCCTATGTCCTCTCAACCACCCAGAACGCCCCCGCCCCCCCACGAGGCCGCCCAGCGGCGCGACTGGCCCGCCTACTTCGACCGCATGCAGGGCAAGCCCCCGCGCGACACCCTGCTGGGCGCCCTCGACGCGTTCGCCGGGTCCGCCCCCTCGGAGGCGCCCCTGGCCATCGATCTCGGCTGCGGCGACGGGCGGGACACCACCGAACTCCTCGCCCGCGGCTGGCGCGTCTGGGCCCAGGACTCCAGCGACGACGCCCTGGGCCGCCTCCGGGCGCGCGAGGACTGCGCCGCCGCGGAGTCGGACGGTCGCCTCGAAATCGCCCACGCCGCCTTCGAGAACCTGCGACTCCCGACGGGCGCCAGCCTCGTCAACGCGAGCTTCTCCCTGCCCTTCTGCCCGCCGGCGCACTTCCCCGCGCTCTGGTCCGGGATCGACACCGCCATCCCCCCGGGCGGTCGTTTCAGCGGCCAGCTCTTCGGCGACCGCGACGGCTGGGCCACCCTCGAGGACCGCACCCACCTGGCGCGACCGCAAGTCATGACCCTCTTCGACCAATACGTCCTCGAACGCTTCATCGAAGAGGACCGACCCTCGGCCCACGCCGGCGAAGCCCACAAACACTGGCACGTCTTCCATATCATCGCCCGCAAACGCCCCCTCCAAGGATCCGCATGAGCAGCCAGCACGCGATCGAACTCCACAACGTCGCCAAGACCTACCGAGGCAAGGTCCACGCCCTCCGCGGCGTGGACATGCGGGTCGCCCGCGGCGAGGTCTTCTGCCTGCTCGGCCCCAACGGCGCCGGCAAGTCCACCCTCGTCAAGATCCTCATGACCGTCATCCGACCCTCCCGATGCGAGGGCTCGGTCCTGGGACAGCGCGTCGGGCACAAGCCCACCCTCGCCCGCGTCGGCTACCTCCCCGAGCACCACCAGTTCCCGGGCTACCTGACCGGCGCGCAGGTCATCGACCACTTCGGCGCCATGTGCGGCGTCCCACGCGCCGCCCGCAAGAAACGCACGGGTGAACTCCTTGAACTCGTCGGCATGTCCGACTGGGGCGCCAAGCGGATGCGCGCCTACTCCAAGGGCATGCGCCAGCGCATCGGCAACGCCCAGGCCCTCATCAACGACCCCGAACTCGTCCTGCTCGACGAACCCACCGACGGCGTGGACCCCGTCGGACGGCGTGACATCCGCGCCATCCTCACCCGCCTCAAAGACGAGGGGCGCACCGTCTTCATCAACTCGCACCTGCTCAGCGAGCTCGAGATGGTCTGCGACCGCGTCGCCATCCTCGTCCAGGGTCTCGTCCGGAGCCAGGGCGCCATCACCGATCTCACGCAGGACCGCCGCTACTACAACATCGTCCTCGACGCCCAGCCAGAGCAGGCGACCTCCGCGTTCGCGGCGCTGGCCCCGGCGCCCGCTCCCGGAGAGCGGGGCGCCCTCGACTCGGGCGAGTGGTTCGAGGTTGAAGGACCCGCGATGCGGATCGGAACCGACGACCCCAACCGCATCAAGCCACTGCTCAGCTCCCTGATGGCAGCGGGCGCCACGATCCGCGAACTCAGGCACGTCCGCCCGTCGCTCGAAGACCTGTTCATGGAAGCGGTCACCGACCCGACCACCGGGCAGACCCTCGCCCCGGGCGCCAGCAAGACCAGGAAGGGAGGCGCCAAGTGATCATCTCACAGACCCTGGCGATGCTCATTGACGCCTACCGCGAGCTCAACGCCCGCAAGCTGTTCTGGATCACGATGGGCCTCAATGTGTTCGTTGTGGTTCTCTACGCTTCGCTCGGGATCAACGATAAGGGCGTAACGTTCCTGCACTGGCAGTTCGAGAACGATGTCTTCAACACCAGGTTCGTCTCGCCCGAGCTGTTCTACAAGACACAGTTCGTCACCTGGGGAATCCCGGTCTGGCTGAGCTGGATCGCAACGATCCTCGCCCTAGTCTCGACCGCCGGCATGGCGCCGGACCTGATCGCTGCGGGCGCGATCGAAACCATGCTCTCCAAGCCAATCGGGCGGGTGCGTCTTTTCCTGACCAAGTACACCGCGGGCCTGCTCTTCGTGGCCCTCCAGGTCTTCATCTTCTCCCTCGGGTGTGTCCTGGTGATGTGGATCCGGGGGGGCGTGCTCGTCCCGTCGCTCTTCCTGGCTGTCCCAATCGTACTCGTCTTCTTCAGCTACCTCTTCGCCATGTGCGCACTGATCGGACTGGTCACGCGATCGACGGTCGCCGCCCTGCTCCTGACTATTCTCTTCTGGTTCGTCGTCTTCCTCGTCAACCAGGCCGACGACACCTTGCTGCTCCAGCGCGAGGGAACAGCGCTGAGAGTCGAGGATCTGGAAACAAACCTTGAACAGCAGCGTGCCCTCGCCCAAAAACGTCTCCAGCAGCTCGATGAACGCGGCGAGACGATCAGGGACACCGACGACCGCGAGATCACAGATCCCGATCAGCGGATGTACGCCGTCAACCCGGCCCTCCGCTTCTCCGAGACCCGCCTCGACGACGCTCGCGAATCGAACGAGAACTGGAGTGACTGGTCGGGCCGGGCAACGCTGATCAAGACCATCCTCCCCAAGACGCAGGAGACCATCGCCCTGCTGTCCCGCTACATGCTCAACGAGAATGACATCAAGACTCTCCTGGCACAGCAAACCGGGGCCGAGCCGGCAGATGAACAGGACGAACTCCCTGCCCTTGCGGATCCCCGCGCCCCAGAACGGGTCGAGATGGTGAAACGCCGCCGATCCGTCGCCTGGGTTCTGGGCACATCACTCCTCTATGAAGGCGTACTTCTCGGGCTCTGCTGCCTGATCTTTCGCCGCCGAGACTTCTAGCCCCGCCCCAGCTCCGCCCCCCGGTGCCGCGCCGCCGCGATCGCCCGCCCGATCGCGTCCATCACGCCGGCCTCGTCGAGCACGCCCGTCGCCGCGGCCGTCGTCCCGCCCTTGCTCGTCACGCTCATCCGCAGCTCCCGCGGGTGCTCGGGCGAACGCACCAGCATCGCCCCCGCGCCCGCGATGGTCTCGCGCACGATCAGCATCGCCTCCTCGCGCGAGAACCCGAGCTCCACGCCCGCGTTGATCATCGCCTCCGCGAGGTAGAACACGTACGCCGGCCCCGAGCCCGCCAGACCCGTGTACGCGTCCATCATCGACTCACGGATCTCGATCACCTTTCCCGCGCCCTCGAGCAGCTCGCGCGCGCGCGCGTCGTCGCCCGCCTGCGCCCCCTCGCCCAGCGCGATCGCGCTCATGCCCATCCCGATCTGCGCCGGCACGTTGGGCATCACCCGCACCACCCGCGCCGACCCGCCGAGTTCTTCTCTGACCCGCGCGCTGGGGATCCCCGCCAGGATCGAGACCACAACCCGCGCCGCCCCCGACGCCAGCGCCGGGCCGATCTCCGCCGCCACCGCGCCAAGCATCTGCGGCTTGACCGCCAGCACCACCTGCCCCTGGCCAGGCCCCTCCTCCACCTCCCCCAGCCACGCCAGCGCCACGGACGCCGACGCCACCGCGTGCGCAAAGCCGCCCCGCCTCGCCTCGTCGGGCTCGGCCACCACCCACCGCTCACCCAGCGACCCCGCCGACGAGGCGCCCTCGATGATCGCCCGAGCCATGTTGCCCCCGCCGATGAAGGCGACCGGTACCGTGTTCGTACTCATGCCCGGAGCCTACACCCCCGCCGCCCACGAGCCCTAAACTCTCCCCATGGCCAGCTTCTACCAGCTCGATTTCGAACAGCCCGTGCGTGAGCTCGACAAACGGATCGCCGCCGCCGAACGAGGCGCCTCCGACGACGCGCAGCTCCCCGCGCCCGCCTTGGGCGGTGTTGAGCCCCACCCGCCCGCCGAATCGGGAGAACTCCGGGCACTCCGCGCCGAGCGCCTCACGCTCCTCGCCTCGCTCTACGAGCAGCTCTCGCCCTGGAACACCGTCCGCGTCGCCCGCCACCCGCAGCGACCCCAATCGGGCGACTACATCGCCCTCATGTGCCGCGAGTTCACCGAGCTCCACGGCGACCGACGCTACGGCGACGACCCCGCCATCATCACCGGCTTCGCCCGCCTCGGACACCACAAGGTCCTCATGGTCGGGCACCAGAAGGGGCGCGACACCCAGGAAAAACTCGCCTGCCACTTCGGCTGCGCCCACCCCGAGGGCTACCGAAAGGCCCTGGCCAAAATGAAGCTCGCCGAGAAGTTCGGCGTCCCCGTCGTCACCCTCGTTGACACCCCCGGCGCCTACCCGGGCCTCGGCGCCGAGGAGCGCGGCCAGGCCGAAGCCATCGCCGTCAACCTCCGCGAGATGAGCCGCCTCAAAGTCCCCATCGTCTCGATCATCATCGGCGAGGGCGGCTCAGGCGGCGCGCTGGGCATCGCCGTCGCCGATCGCGTTGCGATGCTCCAGCACGCCTGGTACTCCGTCATCTCGCCCGAGGGCTGCGCCGCCATCCTCTGGAAGCAGGCCAACGAGCAGACCAACGTCTCCTCCGCCAAGGCCCTCCGCCTCACCGCCCGCGACAACCTGAAGCTGAGCATCATCGACGCGATCGTCCCCGAGCCCCCGGGCGCCGCCCACCGCGATCCCGCTGGCGCCGCCCAGGCCCTTGCTGACTGGATCGTGGCGCAGCTCGACGAGCTCACCGCCGAGACCACCGAAGACCTCCTCCAAGCCCGCTACGACCGGTTCAGGCGTCTGGGCGAGTTTGAGGAGAGCGCCGAGCCCGAGCCCACGCCCGAGCTGACGCCCTAACCCTTTTGATTTCCTAACAAACCACTCGCCACCCCGCCACATCGCTTTGACATGGCACGACCCGACGCCTAGCCTTGGCGCCCTTGCGCTCGCCCGGCGAGCGCGGCTGGCGTTCCGTCCAATCCTCGGCGAGCCGACGCGTGGCCAAAAAGACCCGAACAACAACCAAGAAAGCGGCCAAGAAGACCTCTTCCGCTTCTTCCTCCAAGAAGAAGTCCGCCGCCCGCTTCGCCAAGAAGAAGACCATCCGCAAGAAGCCGGCGTCCAAGAAATCAACCAAGGCGCCTGCGCGCAAGACCGCCCCCAAGAAGAAGACTGCCGCGGCAAAGAAGACGACCAAGAAGAAGACGACCAAGAAGCCCACCTCCGCGAAGAAGACAGCCAAGAAGCCCTCCTCGAAGAGTGCGACAACCAAGAAGCCAGGGACGAAGAAGGCCGCCCCCAAGAAGCGGCCCGCGGCGAAGAAGACCACCAAGGCGCCGGCGTCCAAGCAGGCCGCATCGAAGAAGACGCAGACCAAGCAGGCGCCCGCGACAAAGGACGCCTCCGGCAAGCCCGTCCGCAAGGGCATCACCATCGTCTCGGACCGCCCCCGCAAGAAGTCCGCCCCCAAAAAGATCGTCGCCAGGTTCCCCCCCACCGGCGACCGCCTGCTCGGGCCGGGCTCGCCCATCCGCAAGCCGCTGATCCCCTCGGGCCCCGGGCGCGCCGCGGAGGTCAGCCGCCAGCGCGCCTCCGCCGAGCCCAGCGACAAGAAGGTCAAGAGCCCCTTCAATAAGCGCGAGCTCGACAAGTTCAAGGCCATCCTGCTCGCCAAGCGCGCCGAGCTCTTCGGCGACATGTCGCAGATGGAGAGCGGCGCCCTCCGCTCCAACTCGGGCAACCTCAGCCACACCCCCCAGCACTTCGCCGAGCAGGGCTCCGAGAGCTACGACCAGTCCCTCTCGCTCGACCTGGCCGCCGCGGACCGCCGACTGATCATAGAGATCGACGACGCGCTGCAGCGCATCGAGAACAAGACCTTCGGCATCTGCGAGATCACCGGCAAACCGATCAAGAAAACGCGCCTCGATGAGCTCCCCTGGGCGCGCCATTCGATCGACGCCGCCCGCGAGCTTGAGCGTCGCTCCGGGTTCCGCGCGTGAGCGCGGAAGCGTCCCACCCCGCCAACACCCAACCACCGCCGGACACCACCCGCGCCGGACGAAGCCCCCGGGCCTGGGTCCTGCTTCTCACCGCGACACTCATCGCCCTCGCGCTCGATCTTGGCAGCAAGCACCTCGCCTTCCAGCACATCGCCGACACGCCGGTCCCCATCGACCGACGGGAGGTCATCGAGGCCGTCTCGCTCGACGCGCTGATCCCCATCCACGACGCCGTCGTCGTGGTCCCGAGCCTGCTCGAGTTCACCCTGGTGCTCAACCCCGGCGCGGTGTTCGGCATCGGCGCCGGGCAACGCTGGTTCTTCGTCGCCTTCACCGTCGGCGCCCTCGCCTTCGCGCTGCTCATCTTCGCCCGCTGGACCACCCCACGCGAGAAAGGCGCCCACATCGCGCTCGCGCTGCTCATCGCCGGCGGCCTGGGCAACCTCTACGACAGAATGCTCTACGCCTGCGTGCGCGACTTCATCCACCCGCTCCCGGGCGTAAAGCTCCCCTTCGGGATCCGCTGGCCCAGCGGCTCGCGCGACGTCTGGCCATACGTCTCCAACGTCGCCGACCTCTTCCTGCTCGTGGGCATCGGCGCCCTGCTCGTCTACTCCTGGCGCCGCCCGCCAGACGAACACGAGACCGCCCCAACGCCGCAGGATCAAACGCCGCCTACGGCGTGACGCCCGCCCGCGTCCGCACGCCGTCGATCATGTCGCGGATCTCCGCCGCCATCCGTGTGTTGGGGAACTCCGCCAGCACGCGCTCCCCCGCGTCCAGCGCCCGACGCCAGTCCCGGTCCTGCACCGCCAGCTTGAACTGCACGCCCAGGTTCTCACGCGCCTTGCCGATCACGCCCCGGGCCACCTCACGGAACGGCTCGGCCTCGTCCTCGGTCAGGTACGCGTCGAGCTCCTTGACCAGCGCCAGCGCCTCGTCGTGCTCCTCGCCCTGCGCCGCGTGCAGGAACCGACGCTCCAGGTCCATCTTGTATCGAGATCTCGCGTGCTCCACCCGGTGGCGCAGCCCCTCCACCCGCGGCGAATCCGGGTACAGACGCGTCACCCGCCCCGCCTCAGAGAACGCCTCCTCCCAGCGCAGCTGCGTGATGAGCCGGTCCACGCTGGCCACCGCCTCCACCACCCGCCGGTCCACCGTCTGGAACCGCGCCGTCTCGATGCGCTCACGGAACTCCTCGGCGTCCACCCGGTACCCGAACCGCTCGGCCAGCTCCTTGACCAGCACCATCGCCGCGTCCCAGTCCTCCGTCTCAATATCCTCTTCGATCGCCTTACGCAGCAGCTCACGCTCACGCTTGCGGTTGAGCACCCGGCGCGCGTCGTCCGAGAGCGCCCCCATCTCGCCCAGCCGCGCGATCTGGGCGCTCAGATCCGCGACCTCACGCCGCAGCGGGTTGCTCGGGCGCGCCCGCCCCGCACCGGTCCGCAGCTGAAACGCGATCGGCGCCGTCGCGATGACCACCACCAGCGCCAGCGCCCCGATCGCGACAAACTCCAGGTTCGGAGCCAGCGCGCCCTGCCCGATCAGGCCCAGCGCGATCGCGCCCCCCCCGGCGTACGCCGCGATGGTCCAGTACGGGGTCGCTCCTCCCTGCTGCTCACTCATGGCTTGCTCCGCGTGTCTCGGTTCGCATCTTGTCTCCTCGTGGAGGCCCATCCCGGGTCGGGTCAGCTCGCGGGGACCGGGTCGCCGCAGTTCCGCGTCACCGGCACGGCGCACAGGAACCGCAGCCCGGACCCGTCCGTGCTCGCCCGGAACTGGTGCTCCTCATCCGCCGGCACGTAGATCACGTCCCCGCCCCGGACCGGGTGGCGCTCGCCCCCGAGCAGGATGTCCCCCTCGCCCGAGATGATGAACACCTCGTGCTCATAGTCGTGGTGATGCCGGGGCGTGTGCCCCCCCGCCTCGACCACGACCTGGCGGACGGCGAAGTTCGGGGCGCCGTCGTCCCGCCCGACCATGATCGCCATCGTCGCGCCCTTGACGCCGTCCATCCGGACCTCGGTCCGCTCGGCCTCGTCGATATTGCGGATGACCACCGCCATGCGTCCTCCTCCGTGAGAGCGGGCCTGCCCGCCCCCCTATCTTATCCGCTGAACCCCCTGCCCTGTCCGCCGGAGCCCAAACCGTGCCCGAATCTCCCGCCAACGCCCCGCGGATCACCGCGTTCCCGCTCGGCGGGTACCAAACCAACTGCTACGTCGTCCGACGCCCCGACGCCAGCGTCAAGGCGCCCAGCGGATGCGAGGCCTGCTGGATCGCCGACCTGGGGATGCAACCCGAGCCCCTGCTGGATCACCTCGAATCCGAGTCGCTCGAGCCGCTGGTCATCGTGCTCACGCACTGCCACATCGATCACATCGCCGGGCTCTTCCAGGCCCGGTCCGTTTTCCCGGATGTCCCCATCTGGGTCCACGCCGCGGAAGAAGCCTGGCTCAGCGACCCGATGCTCAACCTCAGCGCCATGTCGGGCATTCCCGTCACCGGGCCCGAACCCTCGCGATTGCTCAAGGATAACGAGATTCTTGACCTGCTCGGTCAATCCTGGGAGGTCCGCCACACGCCCGGTCACTCGCCCGGCAGCGTCAGCCTCGTCCACCACGCCTCCAACCAAGTCCTCGCGGGCGACGCGCTCTTCAACGGTTCCATCGGGCGCACCGACTTCCCCGGCTGCGACTTACACACCCTCGCCAACTCCATCCGCACCCGTCTGTACGACCTGCCCGACGAGACCCGCGTCTACCCCGGGCACGGCCCACCCACCACCATCGGGCACGAGAAGAAAACCAACCCGTTCGTGCGCCCGGAGTAGGGCCTACATCGCCGAGCCCAGCCCCATGAACCGGCGCCAGGCGCTGATTTGCCCCAGGTGCATCATCAGGTGGCTGTTGAGCAGGAAGTTGGTCGCCACCCCCAGCGTGGGGAACATCTTCTGGTACGCCTCGCCGCCCTGGTGCGGGCCCGCGAGCGTCTCATCGTCGAGTTCCAGAATGAGCTGCAATGCCGCCGCGTACCCGTTCTGGAAGCTCCGCACGACCTCCTCCATCGGGGGGTAGATCGATCCGTCGGGATCGTCCACACAGACCGCGCCGATCTTGAACAGCTCCTCCTGCTCATCGGACAACGCAATCTCCTCAGGGTTACGACCCACCAGGATGAACACACGCGACGGGTACACGCTCAGGTGCCCCATCGCGAACGCCGGGTGGTTCGTCATGACCTGCGCCCCGTCCTTCACGGGCAGGCGTGCGAACATCTCCGGCGTCACGCTCTGGAGCAGCATCCCCGCCAGCCCGATGCCCCGCGTGGCGGTCCCCGTGATCGTTTCTGCGGTCAGTCCCATCGAGAAGCTCTCCTGTTATCCCATCGAGCGGAACGCGTCGGTCGTCCACTCCGCCGACCCGAGACCCATGCAACGCCTCCAGGCGCTGACCTGTCCCAGGTGGAACATCGGGTGGTTGTTGAGAAGATAGTCCGCCGCGGCCCCCAGCGACAGGATCGTTGATCCAAGCTCCGGGCTCATCGTGTGCATCTCACATAACCGCTCGTCGTCCACATCCCTGATCATCTCCGCCGCCTGGCGGTACGACACCCGGAACTGCACGATCAGCTGGTCCCTCTCCGGGTAGATCTCTCCGAACGGGTCGTCCTGGCACAGGGCGCCCGGGGCGAACAGCTCCTCGAACCAGTACGGCGCCGCCGCCCCGCTCGGCTCCAGTCCCGCCATCTTCAGCACCCGCGCCGGGTACAGCGTCAGGTGCCCGTACACGAACGCCGGATGGCTCATGAACACCGGCTGCCCATCGCCCAGCGGCAACCGCGCAAACTGCTCGGGCGGGATGTCCTCCGCCAGCGACAGCCCGATCTCTCGCGTCCGGACCGCGTTGGCCCAGAGCATCCTTGCAATCTCGCCCATCCGCCGGCTCCGTCTCGGCCAGGCCCCCCGGTCACCCGCCGACATATCGAGCGTACACGCCCCTCGCCCGCTGGGGATCGGTCACGCCGCCCACGATCACCCGCCCGTCGGCGAACACCGTCAGACGAACGCAGCCGCCGTCCTCCGACCGCTCCGCGTCGAGCGAGCCCCGAACGCACGACTGTTCGATCAGAAACCGCCCGTGGTTCTGCAATCCTCGGGCCAACGCCTCAAGATCGAGCGCCCCCGCCCCCTCAGGCGGGCGGATCTGCATCGACCCCTGCCCGCACATCGAGACCGTCCGCGCCGATCGCGACGCGTCAAGGTGCTCGAACACCCGCCGCCCGCAGCACACGCAATCCGGATCGCGCGCGTCCCTCACGTCCAGGCGCGTCCGCTCCATCGTCCACAGATCAAACGACAGCAGAGACCCGCTCGTCAGGTCCTCGCGCCCGAGCAAGATCTTCATCGCCTCGCTCGCCAGATACGCGCCGATCATCGCCGCGACCGGCCCCAGCACCCCCACCGTGTCGCACGTCTCGCCCGCGCCGTCCTTGGGCGCGTCGAACACGCAGCGGAGGCACGCCGTCTCCGGCGGGCGGATGGTCATGCTCACGCCCCGCGTCGCGATCGCCCCGCCGTACACCAGCGGGATCGCGTGCTTCACGCTCAGGTCGTTGATCAGAAACCGCGTCCCGTAGTTGTCCGTCCCGTCGATCAGGACATCTGGCCTCCCCAGCGGCCCGTCGAGGACCACCGCCTCCGCCGTCCGCGGCTCGAGGTCAGCGATCACCGCCTCGATCGAGATCGACGAGTTCACCGACGCCAGCCGACGGCGCGCCGCCTCCGCCTTGGGTCGCCCGCCCCGTGCGTCGTCCTCGCTGTACAGCGACTGCCGCTGCAGGTTGGTCGTCTCCACCAGATCCCGGTCCACCAGCGTCAGACGCCCCACGCCCGCCCGCGCCAGCAGGTCCGCACCCGGGCACCCCAGCGCCCCCATGCCGACCACCACCGCATGAGACACGCCCAGGCGTCGCTGGCCGTCCTCGCCGATCCCCGCAAGGAGCGTCTGGCGGTGGTATCGGTACAGTGGGTTCGTCGGGTCCACGCCCGATCGTAGCCCGAGCGAGCCTTCTCCCGACCGAGACCAGACCATGACCCACTGCCACAGCGAAGGGCGCCACCCCGACTCGGGCTTCGCCTGGAAAGAGCCCGCCACGCTCGATCTCCGGGTCGAGACGCCCCGCCTGGTCATCCGCCCCTACGAGCTCGACGACGCCCCAATGGTGTACGAGGCCGTCAACGCGTGCCGCGAGTCGCTCCTGCCCTGGATGCCCTGGGCCAGGACCGAGCACCACGAGATCGCCTCAACAATCCACTACCTCTCCAAGCAGATGATGCGTCTCCGCAAGCCCTTCACCATCGACGGCGTCGGCATCGGCATCTTCAGCAAGTCCACCAACGAGTTTCTCGGCGGCACGGGCTTCCACGACCTGAGGCGCGACACCGCCAGCGTCGAGATCGGCTACTGGGTTCGCGGAGACCGGCGCAACCACGGCGTCTGCACCGAGTCCACCGCCCACTGGCTCTCGCGGCTCCTCGCCCCCCAGGACGCCGGCGGGCTCGGGCTCCGTCGTGTTCGCATCTACTGCTCGGGCGACAACAGGGCCTCGAGCCGCGTGCCCGAGAAGCTCGGCCTGCGCGCCGAGGTCATGCAGCGGGGTGATTACTACGTCCCCCACCACGGCGTCACCGACCGCCTCGGCTGGGGCGTCATGCACGACGAGTGGGACTGCGAGAACCACAAAGTTTCAGGGACGATGCATAGAGCGGATTAGCCGCCAGCCTTCTCAAGAAAGTCGGCCAGCGCCGACACTGTTCTGTTCAAATCAACCGGCTGGTTCTCTGGCTTGACGAAACTGATCGAGTGAACCTTGCCTTCAAGCATTCTCCTCGCCGTTTCTTCAACGGAATATGGGGCGGGCTCCGCCTCACCTTTCTTCCGAGCCTCCATCCTCCGTTTCGTATTCTCGGCGTCCGCAACCTTCTGAATTTCGCCCCGAGCAAAGTAGAGCCAGAATCCGCGCTTCGCCCGCGCCTTGGCACACGCGTCGGTGCACCCCTCGCGTCGCTTCTCTGCGCCACAGATACACCGCTCGCTCCCCGCCGGCACAAGCATGCCGGCGGCCTCAACCACGCCGCGCTTCCCCGCGTTCGCAGCGTGGTAGTCCGCCCTACTGAACTCGTCATTCGTCTTTGTTGACAGCTTGAGCTGACCATGGACCATGCGCGGGTTGGGCGCAATCCCAACGCCCAAGGCGAGCACTTCTCTGCTTGACCCGACAAACTTCTCTTGCCCAATCGAAAGGACTAGCACGGTCGCTGTTCCATCCGCCCCACCGCCAGAGTCCTTCTTTTGATCGAGCATCACCCGGTCGAGCAAAATCTCCATCTCGCCCGCCACATCGAGCACCTTGTTCTTGCCGTTCGCGTCCTTCTCCTTGAGGGTAATCGTCCGCGGCACCCAGTAGTGCATGGACCGCGATCCCGTCGCATCCCGTCGCTTCCGCGTCTCATAGAGGATGTACTCTTCGGAAGGCGCCGCATGGCTACGCCTCAGATATGACCCCGCAAACTCTCTGTATGCCTTGTAGACTCCGGCATCATCGAGCACCGGCGTCCCCTTGATGGCCATCGTTGATTCGATGTCACCCTTGACAGTCCCGTTCGTCCCATCGTTGTCAGTAATCGAATCGTTGCCGAACTTGATAACATCGGTGCTATTCTCTTCGACAGTCAGGCTGCCACCGATGTTCGTCTTGGACGTCCCGTCAATCACCCCATACCTGATCTGCAGCAGCGGTAACCCCTCCCGCGCCCGGATCAGGTTGTCCATCAGCTGCTCCTCGTACGCCGTGAGCAGTTCTGTCCGCATCTGGCGGTGGTCGTACCCCAGCCGCTGCGACGTACACGACACCCCCGCAACCACAACCACGAGCGAGACGCCAACCACTGACAACCACTTGCAAGAACAACGCATATCGATCCCCCTCAGGTCTCAAAGAGTCTTCTGAGAGACTAATGTCGCCCGCCACGATCGCACAAAGCGTTTTTTTACAAAAACAAACACGGGCGGCCCATCTGAGCCGCCCGCGTCGTTCGTATCCTGTTGTCTTGACCCCGCTTAGCGGGCGAAGTGCGCGAACGCCTTGTTCGCCTCGGCCATCCGGTGCGTCTGCTCACGCGTCGTCATCGCCTTGCCCTCGCCCCGGCTCGCCGCGAACAGCTCGTCGGCCAGCTTCAGGTGCGTCGGGCGACCCTTCTCGCCGCGCACGCTCTGGATGATCCAGCGGAACGCCAGCGACTGCTGACGGTTCGGTTTCACGGGCAGCGGCACCTGGTAGTTGGCGCCGCCGATCCGCTTGGACCGCACCTCGACGTACGGCATCACGTTCGCGATCGCCCGGCGGAAGACGTCGATGCCGTCCTTGGGCTTCTCCTCGACGTCGCCGACCTTCGCCAGCTTCACGTCAATCTCGTCGAGCGCGTTGTACACGATCCGCTCGGCAGCGGTCCTCTTGCCGTCCTGCATCATGCAGTTAATGAACTTCGCCAGGACCTTGTCGTTGAACTTCGGGTCCGGGCGGAGCTGTGCTTCTGAGTTGGTGATGCGTCCAGCCATGATGTGCTCCTTCGGCTCATCCGCCGTCAACTGACGGCCGTCTGTTCACCCCGAAGCCCGGCTGGCGCCTCGGGATTACTTGCCTCGCCCGGGCACACGCCCGAGCGAACCTGATTGTCTTACTTGCCGCGCTTGGCGCCGTACTTCGAACGCCCCTGCTTGCGGTCGTCCACGCCCAGCGTGTCCAGCGAACCGCGGACGATGTGGTACCGCACACCCGGGAGGTCACGCACACGACCGCCACGCACAAGCACGATCGAGTGCTCCTGCAGGTTGTGCCCCTCACCACCGATGTACGCGGTGATCTCCTTGCCGTTGGACAGACGCACACGGGCGATCTTCCGAAGGGCCGAGTTGGGCTTCTTGGGGGTCGTGGTCTTGACGTTCAAGCAGACACCACGCCGCTGCGGGCACTGGTCGAGGTCGCGGACCTTCGACTTCACCTTGGGCGACTTGCGGGGCTTGCGGATGAGCTGGTTGATCGTCGGCATAGGTCTTCCGGGTTCTCGGTGCGGTCCATCCCCGCGGTTCCTCCGCAGGGCCCCAATACTAGCCCCCTCCCCCGCCCGGACAAGCCCCGTCCCCCACCCCCAACCGCTCCGCTGACCCCTCGCCCAGCCATCGCCACCCCGCCCGGGCGTACCATCGCCCGTGACCAGCACCGACCCCACCGGAATCACCGTCGCCGCCTTCCAGGAGCTCATCCGGGAGCGGTACTTCGCCTCGGACAACGCCCGCGGCACCGCCGGCACCTTCCTCTACCTCGCCGAGGAGTTCGGGGAGCTGGCCACCGCCCTGGCCGCCAACAACCGCCCGGGCAAGCCCGCGACCGCCGACGAACGGGCCAACCTCGAGGAAGAGTTCGCCGACGTGCTCGCCTGGCTGGCGACCCTGGCCAACATCAACAAGGTCGATCTCGCCCAGACGCTCATCAAGTACACCGACCGATCCCGCGTCGAAGGTGTCAAGGACTGAGCACGCCCGCCCCCGCGGCGACCTCGTCGTCGTCGTCGCCCACCGCCTCCGCCCGGACCGATCCCAGCGGGCGGTACAGCTCAATCACCAGCGTGTCGTCCTCCGAAGGCAGACCACCCCGGTGTGCCGTGACCAGGTCGATCACACGCTCGGGCCAGCTGCCGTGCTCGATCCGCTCGCCCGAGGCGACCATCGACCGCAGCCCGCTGATGCGGACCATCCGCCCGCTCTGATCCCGCGCCTCGCTGGCGCCGTCGGTGTACGCGATGATCGAATCGCCCGGGTGGAACGCGCAGGCTTCCTGCTCGCCATCAAAGTCCCGCTCCGAGCACGCGCCCAGCACGAACGCCGTCGAGCCCAGCTCGCGGACCGTCCCGTCGCTGCCCCGCAGGAACGCCGGCGGGTGCCCGCCGCTGGACCACTCGACCGTGCCCTTCTCCGTATCCACCCGCAGACACAGCGCCGTAACAAACAGAGAGTGCTTGGCCATCGTCAGGTACACATAGCGATTTAGTCGCTCGAGCACCTCGCCAGGGCAGATGTCCGGGTCGTCGGCAAACCGCAGCTCGATCTCGCCGTGCAACCGGTTGACGCTCAACGCCGCGGGAATCCCGTGCCCCGTCACGTCCATGACGACCACGCTGACCACCTCGTGCCCGTCGGGCTTCGTGATGGTCTGGACGAACAGGAAATCGCCGCCGATCTGGCGCATGGGCTGGTACTGGTACGCGTACTGAACCGCGCCCTCAGCCTTGGACTCGGGGAAGACCGATTCGTGGATCTGCCTGGCGTACGCCAGCTCCTGACGCAGCATGCCGTACTTCTCACGCAGGAACTTGTGGCTCGATTTCTGCAGGCGCTGCGAGTTGCGGAACCAACAGATGCCCACCGCCGGCGCGCACAACAGCAGAAAGATCGCCGTCTGGAACAGCGTGTACGGGCTCCGCCCCTCGATCGTCAGCAGGCTGACCTGGCTGAGTCCCACGATGATCGCCAGCGGGATCAACGCCTGACGCACCGTCCATGGGAACACGCAGCACGCGACGAGGTGGATGAACCAGAACAGGAACAGGTTGCTCCACGGGATGCCCGCCGCCCGACCGATCAGGCCCAGCATCCCGTCGGCGACGATCAGCGCGATGCTCAGCTGCACGATCCGGCGCTCCGACAGACTCGCCCGCCAGACCCGCCAGATCACCGACCCGTAAAGAGCGAACCAGACTCCCGCGAAGACAACGTAGACCGCCGCCTTGATCCCCCCGCCCAGCGCCGTCGTGATCGAGGTGATCACCGCCTGGAGCACGCTGAGGCGTTGCTCCCCCGAGTCCCCCACGATCGCCGCCCAGACCGAGACCCCGATCGCCGCCACCATCAGCAGGATGTTGATCGCCAGCCAGATGACCGCAAACGACAGCAGGCGCCCGCGCAGGAGACGGTCCGTCTCCGCCCGGAACTCGTGCCGAAACTCCAGCGTCTCCAGCCCGCCCGTCCTGCTCACCCGACGCTCCCATCAGCTCACCGCCGGGAAGAACTCCCGCGCTGGGTTCCAAGATACGCGCCCACGCCCCCCGACGCGCCCGAATCACCGAGATTTACCCCTCTGGCCCTGCCCCGAGAGCACCCCGCCGCCCAGCGTGCGGAACAGCTCCACAACCAGCGTGTCGTCGTCGGCCTCCCCCTCCCGGTACCGATCGACAAGATGCACCATCGCCGCGGGCCAACGCCCCTTCGTGTCCGCCCAGCCAAGGCGGTACACCTCACGCAGCCCCTCGATGCCCAGCATCTCCCCCTCTTTGCCCCGGACCTCGATCGCCCCGTCGGTGTACGCCACGATCGAGTCGCCCGGGCCCAGGCTGTGCACCCCCTCGTCGATCATGTAGTCCTCGTCGGGCAGCGCCCCGAGCACCATCGCCGTGGAGTGCAGCTCCTCGATCACGCCCGTCGATCCACGCAGGAACGCCGGCGGGTGCCCGGCGCTGGCGTACTCGAGCACGTTGTCGCTCGGGTCGGCCCGCATGATGAACGCCGTCACGAACAGTGAGTGCTCCGACAGCGTCAGGTACACATACTTGTTGAGCGCGCGCAGCACGTCGATCGGGCGCATGTCCGGGTCCTCGGCGTACAGGCGGCTCAGCTCACCGTGCAGCCGGTTGACCGTCAGCGCCGCCGCGATCCCGTGCCCCGTCACGTCCAGCAGCGCCAGGCTCAGCGCCGGCTCATCGGGCGAGGCGCCGCCACCCCGGTGCGCGTGCAGGTAGTCCCCCCCGATCTGGCTCATGGGCAGGTACTGGTACGTGAACTGCACCGACCCCTCCCGGACCGCCTCCGGGAACGCGCCCTCGTGGATCCCCCGCGCGTCGATCAAATCCTGACTCACCTCGTGGAACCGGTGCGCCACCCCCTCCGCCGCCCGCCGATCCCGCGCCCCGGTGTCGTTGAGCACGCTCAGCACGATCCCCGGCACGCCCGCCCCAAGGCTCACCGCGATCAGCCCGCTCGGGTCAAGCATCCGCGTCGGCTCGCCCAGCGCCAACGCCAGCGTGCCCGTCACGAACCACGCGCCCACGGGCACGAGCGCCTCCTGCGGGCGCCACCGCAGCAGCACCGTCGCGCCGGTGTGCACCGCCATGAAGCTCACCGCCGATCCGATCCCGCCAAACTCAGCCCCCAGCGTCCGCCGGATCACGTCCAGCACGCCCGCCGCCGAGACCGCGATCATCGACGCCATCAGCAGCCGCGAATGGTCCAGCTTGGGTGACAGCGCCGCGCCCACCAGGCCCGCGACCGACCCCACCCACGCCACATCAACCACCGCCCGCGCCCACACCGGCGCCAGCTCCCAGCCGCGATCCTCCGCATGCGCCGCCCCCACCAGCCAGAACACGGCGATCAGCACAAGGCCGATCGCCGTGGCCAGAAGCGAGAACTGGATCAGGCGCGGGCGTAGCGCGTCCGCGTGCTCGGGGGCGCCGATGGCGGGGGTCGTCATGCTCGCTCCAATCGGCTCTTCGCCTCACCCCGGGTCAATCGTCGCTTCCCTCCGACTGGCTCTTGCCCGGCGCCCACAGCACGTCGTCCGCCCCGTCCCGGTTGGCCACCCGTGCCATCACGAACAGCAGATCGCTCAGCCGGTTCAGGTACCGCACCGTCTCCGGGTTCGTCGCGTCCGCCTCGACCTGCGCCAGCGCCACCGTCGCCCGCTCGGCCCGGCGCGTCAGCGTCCGGGCCATGTGCAGCGCCGCCGCGGCGCCGGACCCGCCCGGCAGCACGAAGCTCGTCAGCGCCCCCAGCCTCGCGTTCAACCCATCGATCGACCGCTCCAGCGCCGTCGTCTGCCCCTTGGTCACCCGCAGCCGAGACCCCGCCTCCTCGCCAGCCTCGATCGGCGTGCACAGGTCCGCCCCGACGTCAAAGAGATCGTTCTGACACGCCCGGAGCATCGACGCGAGCTGCTTGCTTGTTTCGACCTCGCCCGAGGCCCCGGGCGCCTCGCACGCGGCGATCGCCACCCCCAGCGACGCGTTCGCCTCGTCCACCGACCCGTACGCCTCAACCCGGATCGAGGTCTTGAGGACGCGCGAGCCGCTGCCCAGCCCCGTCATCCCGTCGTCGCCCGATCGCGTGTAGATCTTTGTGAGCTTGACCATGATCCCTCGTCTGCCGGTATGCTCGGGCGTTGACGCCCCCGCGGGGCGAGTTGTCCATGAGACGTTCTCTGTAGGCTAACCGCTCCTGTCAGGCGTGTGTGTCGAGGGTTGCCGTGATCACGCGAGGAATGACCAGAGCCTGGAGTCCGGGTCCCTCGCCAACGCCCGGCGCCCCTCTGCTCGACCGCGTGCTGGAGGTCCGAGGGCTCACCGGCACGGGCCGCCACGCGTTCCTCCAGCCCTCACTCGCCTCGCTCCACGATCCCTCCCTGATCCCGGGCCTCGACCGCGGCGCCCAGCGCCTCCTCGACGCCGCCCACGACCGCGAGCCCATCGTCATCTACGGCGACTACGACGTAGACGGCGTCACCGCCACCGCCATCCTCTTCCACACCCTCAAGGCCATCGAGCCCAACGCCGAGATCCGCGCCTACGTCCCCCACCGCCTCGACGAGGGTTACGGCCTCAACCCCGACGCCATCCGCTCACTCACCGAGCAGGGCGCCCGCGTCATCGTCAGCGTGGACTGCGGCGTCACCGCCGTCGAGCCTGCCCGCGTCGCACGCGAGCTCGGCGTCGATCTCATCATCACCGACCACCACAACCCCCCCGCCCAGGGCGATCCCCTCCCCGACGCCTACGCCCTGATCCACCCCCGAGCGCCAGGATCGCAGTACCCGTTCGCCGATCTCTGCGGCGCCGGCGTCGCCTACAAACTCGCCTGGCGGCTCGCCACCCTGCACTCGGGCTCCGACAAGGTCAGCCCCGAGCTGCGCCAGATCCTCATCGACATGCTCGCGCCATGCGCCCTGGGCGTCATCGCCGACGTCGTCCCGCTCGTCGACGAGAACCGCGTCATCGCCCGCTACGGGCTCTCCATGGTCAAACGCTCGTCGCTGATCGGGCTCCGCGCCCTCGTCTGCGCCTCCGGGCTCGACGGCGAGGACATCGACGCCGAGATGGTCGGCTTCCGCATCGCCCCGCGCCTCAACGCCTGCGGGCGCCTCGGGCACGCGCGCGAAGCCGTCGAGCTGCTGACCACCACCGACGAGCGGCGCGCCCGGGTCATTGCCGAAGAGCTCACCGCCCTCAACGACGACCGCCGGCGCGTCGAACGCCGCATCCTCGAACAGGCCTGCGAGATGGCCGAGGCCGCCGGCATGACCGCCCCCGAATCCCGCGTCATCGTCCTGGCCCACAAGGACTGGCACCCGGGCGTCGTCGGCATCGTCTGCTCGCGACTCGTCGAACGCTACGCCCGCCCCGCCATCCTCCTCCAGGACCAGGGCGACATCCTCACCGGCTCGGGACGCTCCATCGACGCCTTCAACCTCCACGCCGCCCTCGAGGCCTGCGCCGAGCATCTCACCGGGTTCGGCGGGCACGACATGGCCGCGGGCATGCGCCTCGACCCGGCCAGCCTCGGCGCGTTCACCGACGCGATGCTCGCCCACGCGGGCGATCATCTCGCCGAGTCGGACCTCGTCCTGGGGCTCGCCTACGACTGTGACGCCCGACCCGAAGAGCTCACGCCCGCGCTCGTCCGCAGCCTGGACACGCTCGCCCCCTTCGGGCGCGCCAACCCGCGCGTCCGCCTCCGCGTCAACAACCTGCGCATCGCCGGCCAGCCGCGCGTGTTCGGCAAACTCGGCGCCCACCTGAACATCCTGCTCGAGAGCCGCGACGCGGGCCCCCGCGCCATCGGAACCGTCGCCTGGGGCTGGGCCGAGCACGCCGACAAGCTCCCGCGCGGCGCGCGCGTCGATGCCATCGTCGCCCCCCGGATCTCCGACTACTCCGGACGCGTCGAGCCCGAACTGCTCGACCTGCGCCTGCGCGAGCCCAACGAGAACGCCGCCCCCGGGGTCTCCGAGGGCGGCGCGGTGGGTATCTCTGGCTCTCGTCAGCCGGTCAGTCCGCGGTAGTGGGCTCTTCGGTGGCAAAGACGCCTCCGCCAGACGAGATCAGCTCGTCCACGTCGCCCAGCAGCTGACGGAAGGTCTGGTTGGTCGGCTCGAGATTCGAGGCCGACGCGAGGCTCTGCCGGGCCTCGCCCAGCTTGCCCATCTCCATGAGGAGCATTCCCTCGAAGGCGATCAGGCTCGCGTCGTTGGGCGCGGCGCTGATCGCGTCGCGGGCGCTCTCGAGCGCACTCTGATTGTCACTTTGATGCCTGAACCACAGCGCGGTCAGCGAGTACCCCTCGTGCCGCTCGGGCGCCAGCGCCACGACGCGCGAGGCCGAGCGGCGCAGCGAGCGAGCATCCGACAGCACGTAGGACACGTTACCCAGGCCGATCCAGGCCTCGACATCCGCCTGCCCCGCCTGGTCCTTGGTCAGCGAGAAGTACGTCTGACGGGCCTCCACCGGGCGGTCGAGCTGCATCAGGCACTGCGCCCGCATATGCTGCAGATCGCGGCGCGACTCGTGCTCCGTCTCCGAGAGCATGCCCGACAGGTTCAGCTCCGCCTCGCGGAACCGGCTGGTCGCCAGCTGCGCCCGGATCAGATCCTCGAGCACGACATCGTCCGATGGCGCCAGCAGACGCGCCTGCTCGAACAGCGACACCGCCATCTCCGGGTCGTTCTGCATCATCGCGATGTGCCCCAGCGTCTGGCGCACGCCCGGGTGATGCTCGAACGAGGGCCCGTTGTCCAGGTACGCCTCGGCCTCGCCCATCCGCCCGAGATCGACCAGCATCTCCGCCGCGGCCACCGCGTAGTCCGGGTTGTACCCGTCCAGCTCCGAAGCCAGCGCGAACTCCGCGTACGCCTCTTCAAGCTTGCCCAGACGCTCGTGCACGATGCCAAGGTAGTAGTGCGCGTCCACGAACTCGGGGTCGATCGCCTCGGCCGTCCGCAGGCTCTCGAGCGCCGGGCCGATGTCGCCCTGCTCGAGCAGGATCCGACCCTTGAGCACGTGGCTCTTGGGCACCTGATCGTTGTAGGTCATCGACGCATCGACCTTGCTGATCGCCTTGTCCAGGTCGCCGGCCAGGAAGGCCTGGCGGGCCATGTCCCACTCGGTCGCGGCCTTCATGATGCTCATCTTCTGCTTGGCCACACTGGCGTGCTCCTTGGTGTACCCGCCGTTGCCGGTGCACCCCGAGGCCAGAAGAACAAGCCCCATCGTCCCGCCCGCGAGGGCGATCCTGCCGATTCGATTCATTCGCTCAGCGAACATCGATGTCTCCTTCGCGGGGCGGGGAAACGCACGCCCGACGTGTCATTGCGTGCGTTGATTCAGTCCTCAAGGTCACTCTGCACACCGCCGTCGGTCGGGGCCGTCGCAAAGTCCTCGGGCAGCGGGTAGCCCCGATCCAGGACCTGGAAACCGCCCGAGCCCGTCAGCGGGATGCGGAGCATCTGGCCGTTGGGGATCGGGATCCAGAGGACTTCGGCGCCCACCGGGGCGAGCACGGGACCCATCACCGGGCCCGTCGCCTGCGGCTGGCCCCACTCGAGCATCGCGCCCGAGCTGTCATCGAACTGGAGTCCGTCGATCTGCGACGACTTGAAGTAGTTGATGTTCGAGCCCGAGGCCGACTGGCGACCGCCAGACTGCTCGGCGAAGAACGTGTCCGCCGGGCTCACAACCCCGCTCACGGACTCGAGGAAGCTCGGATCGGGAAGCTCGGGCGTCGAGATCTCCTCGTGGAAGAACTCGTCGTTGGACGCCTCGGAGAACGAGTCGTTGAGATCCACCAGCGGCTGCGGCGCCTCGGCGTCGAACCGCTCGACCGGCGTCACGTCCTGGATGTACTCGACGAACTCGGGGTTCACGCCGCCCGCGTTCGCGCCCGGCTCGAACCCCTCATCCTCGACCTGGCCCACGGCCTCGTCCTCGAAGAACGAATCGCCCCGGTTGTTGTCGCCCTGGGCGCCGAAGCCCTCCAGGTCGATCTCCGCCTCGGGCGCGGTCTCGTCGAACGAATGGTTGTCATCGCCGCTCTCGGGGGTGATCTCGGTGATCTCCTCGACGGTCTCGATGAACCGAGAGTTCACGCCCTCCTCGGGCGTCTCGGGCTCGACGAACTCGGGAGCGTTGAACCCGTTGACCTCACCCGTCTCGACCTCAGACACGCTCTCGATGAACACCGGCTCGCTCGCCTGCGCGTTCCCGAAGCCGGTCTTGCCCGTCACCTCGAAGGACTCCCCCTCCGGGGTTGCATCGCCCGTGCTCGGGGCGACGACGCCCGCGTCCGCGTTCACATCGATCATCGACCGAACGTTGCGGGGCGCGACGTAGTACTCCTTGCCCCAGACCGAGTCCAGGATCGAGTTGCTGGGCGTCACGGTCTGCGAGCCGCGAAGCTCGGCCAGCATCTTGCGCACGTCCGGCGCCTGCGGGTGCAGCGTGAGCGCCCGGTCAAGCACGAAGATCGCCTTGTCGGTGTCACCCGCCGCCACGTGCTCGCGGGCCTTGACCAGCATCTGGTTCACGCGACGCTCACGGCTGAACTTGAGCAGACCCTCACGGGTACCCGCCCGCGCTGTCGCGAGGTAGTCGTTGGCCTCCTCACCGGCCAGCGTCAGGTCCGCGTCGTTGACGATCGAGGGCGTGATCATGAAGATGATCTCGCTCCGACGGGTGTTGTCCTCGTGCCCGCGGAACGCGGCTCCGATCAGCGGGATATCTCCCAGCACCGGCACCTGGCGGCGCGTCGCGGTCGTCGTCTCGGTGAACAGGCCACCCAGCACCACCGTCTGCCCGTCACGCACCATCACGTTGGTGACCAGCTCCGTGGTCTCCTCGTCGGGGATGGTCACGGCCGACCCGCCCGTGCCGGTCGTCTCCCGAAGCTTGAAGTTCGAGACCTGGGGCTTGAGCTCCAGGCGGATCAGCCCGTTGGCGGCCACGAACGGACGCAGCGAGAGCTGCGTGCCCGTGTCCAGGAACTCCACCGTCTGGGTCGTCGATGTATCGGTCGTCGTCGTGTTCAGGTAGCCCACCCGGGTACCCACGAGCACGCGGGCCGGCTGACGGTTGAGTGTCAGGATCTTCGGGTTCGACACCACGGTCACGTCGCTGACCTCGTCCAGCAGACGCAGGAACACGGCGACGTCGTCGGTGACGATGCCGGCCTTGATCGACGCGTTCCCCCCCACGTTGCCGTAGCTCGAGGTGATCGCCCCGGTCGTGCTGTTGACCTGCGACAGGTCCACATCGGTCCCGTCAAGCGTCTGACCGACGCCCTTGACGAGCTGGTTGGCCACGCTCAGCGGGCCCCCCACACCGGCAAAGTCCGCGAAGTCCAGGTCGCCCAGGATCGAGAAGTCCACGCCGAACGCGTTGTCCTCGGTCAGGCTCGTCTGCAGGATCGTCGCCTCGACGAGCACCTGAACGGGCTTGGTATCGAGCTGCTCGAGCAGGTCGAAGATCGCCTCGGCGTTCTCCTCGTAGTCAGTAATGACCAGCGTCGCCTCGTTGGCGAACGTGTCCGCGCCAACGGGGTTCGAATCGTCCATGCTGAAGATCTCGGCCGCGGCGCTCGTCTTGATCACGCCGTTCTCGCTGAGCAGCTGCTGGACAAACTCGGCCGCATCGACCGCGTTGAGATAGTCCAGGCGGTAGACGCGGGTGACACGCTCACGGGTCGCCTGCTCGATCGCGAGCAGCTCTTCCCGGGTGTACACATGGATGAAGTTGCCCTGCTCGATGTAGCCGTAGCCGTTCACGTGCAAGATGGCGTCGAGCGCTTCAAAGAAGGTCACGCCGTACAGGTCGGCGGTGATCGTCGCCGAGACCGAGTTGCTCGCCACGATGTTCCGCTCGCTCTGGATCGAGAGCAGCTGGAGCACACGCCCGAGATCCTCGTCGTTGACGTGCAGGTCAACAAGGTCGTACTTGTCCACGCTCACGTCCAGCCCGCCGGCTTCGTCAAGGTCCCCCTCGAAGAACGCGGGGTCCTCGAACTCCACCGGCTCGGTCCCGGGATCACCCGGGATCACCGGCTGATCGACCCCCCCCTCGAACGTCTCAGAGGACAGCTCGTTGAGTGAGGACGACTGGGCCAGGCCCTGGGGCGTGCCCGCCAGCAGCACCAGCATCGCCGCGGCGGCCATGCTGACACGGTGGGCGGCCACGGGGAGGGACGACTCGGACACGGTTTGATTCAAATCCATCACTTGTCCTCGCTCAAGAGCAACTCGCTCGGACGGTTGTGCAATCGCTTGGCCGGTGATGCCCGTGATCCCTCGGATCTGCGCATTTCGAGGGGCAACCCCGGCGGTCTGCGTAAGCCCTTTCGACCGCTTCGATTGATGACTTTGGGACGATTCCCCTTTGGCCCGATCATCCCCGCCCTCACCCACGCTGCAGGCGGCGACAGCCCCCGAACTAGGTGTTCTCGGGGCTGTTGGCATCAACCCGGCGGGTCCGCGAACGCCTCAGTCCGAGATCGTCGCGTCCGCCGGCTCTTGGGTCTCGCCCAGATCTTCCGCCTTATCGGGCGCCCCGCGCTCGCCGGCGCCATCGTCCCGGTCCAGCTCATGGGGAACCGCGTACGCGCTCCGCGGCAGGTCGCTCACCAGACGAAGCTTCGTCCAGATCAGCAGACCCGCCATCGCGCCGATGCCCAGCACCGTGCTCAGACCCTGACGTGCGCGTCGATTTCTCATGTCGTCCCTCGGCTCAGGCCAGCGGGCGCCGAACAACCGCGGCGCTACGACGCTCTTCGGTCAACCGCACGCCCCACTTGCCACCGATACGGGCGAACTCACGGCGCATCGAGCTGCTCGACCGTCACCTTCCCACTGAACGCCGCCACGTTGATCCGCCACAGCGAGTTCGGACCCGCGACCTCCAGCGACCCGCCCGAGGCCAGCTCGTTCGACCCCGGCGCCACCACCGGGCCCCCGATCTCGTCGAAGATCAGCGACGCCGTCCCGTCGAAGTCCACGTTCTGGATCACCGCCCCGCCGTAGCGGGGGTCATCAAACGCGACGATGTACTGCTGGTTCGGGCCCGTGGGCTGATACAGCGTGTCGTTGACCGGGTCGAGCGTCAGCCCGTTCACCTCAAGCAGCCGGTACGAGTTCGAGTCCACGTCGAACAGCATCGCCCGCCCTGTCTGGAACGCCAATGCGTCCGACTGGGCATACGTGATGTCCGAGATGATCGTCCGCACCGCCGCCTGGACCCGCAGCACGTGCGTCTGCCCCAGCGAGGGCATCACCAGGGCGCCCGCGATTCCAAGGATCGTCACGACGATGAGCACCTCGATCAGGGTGTACCCACGCCGGGTCGCTGGTGGCTTGAACATGTGGCTCTCGCTCTCTGACCCGCTTCAGGGCTGTGGGATGGGCTCATCGTTCAGGTCGAACCCCCCGGCCCAGATCGTGCCGGTCGTGTCGTCGAAGATCCAGCCGTGCGTCGTCTGGTACGCCACGTCGGGCGTGGACCGCAGAATCACCGCCCGGGCGTTGGAGCCACCCACGTACGGGTTGTACGGCGCCGCTTTCAGGTAGTCGCCCGTGCCCGCAACCAGCTCGCCCCACGTCCCGTTGCCCGCGGTGATGGTCGGGAACGTGTTCTCGTTCCGAGCCACGTACACGTCCAGGGCGCGACGCAGCTTCTCAAGCTCGGAGTAGGTCGTCCCCGCCGCAGCCTCGGTGCGGGCCGCGGCGAACCGGGGCACCACGATCGCCGCGAGAATCCCCAGGATCACCACGACGATGAGGATCTCAACCAGCGTGAACCCTCGCCCTGTGAAACGCATCGCCGCATCCCTTCCATTCGCGCCCAAGCCCGGGCGCTCCAGACCGATCTCCCCGGAAAGCGCTCAAGCCCCTTCCGGGGCTCAAGCGTGCCGATACATGAACTCAGAACCCGGATTACGGGATCGGATCGGGGGCGCCAGCGGCACGGATAAGACCGTTGCTGCTGTCGTACAGCCAGCCGTCAGCGGTGGACGCTGCGGCAGCAGCGTCCGCGGCATCGGGATCAGCCATCGTGGTCGCGATCACGTCGGTCGCGCCCGCGGCCGACGAGAACGGGTTGCGTGGGGCGGCCTTGACGTAGTTCGCAGTAATCATCTGGGTCCAAGCGCCCGGAGTGCCGGCCAGAGTCGGGTAGGTGCCGTTGTTACGGGCGGCCCACAGCTCGAGCTGAGTCTCGAGTGTCGAGATCTGGGTCTGGACGTTGCCGCCCCGAGCCTCATCAGCAGCGCTGGTGAACTGCGGGACAACGATGGCGGCCAGAATGCCGAGGATCACGACAACGATCAGGATTTCGACCAGGGTGAACGCCCCGGCCCGGTTGTGCTTCCGATTCGCACGCATGCTTGATTCTCCTTGGAACACATTGACTCGCGAGAACAAATGCCCGGGTCCCCCGGGGTTTCGGCCCTGTGCCGCAGACCATGGGGGCGCTCTCCTCCGAACGCCCACACGAACCAGCCCGTCGTGGCCCCGCTCGTCCCCCCGTCCTCGCGAGAAGACGGGCGGTGACCACCACGTGCATCCATTCCATCGTCTCCACAATCAACCCGGGTGAAGGTCAACCCCCCGCCGACCACCCACCCACGCGCCGTCTGTACCACCTGGGCCATCCGTCCGGTCTCGCCCGCGCCAACTCGGACCGTCCAAAGCCCTCAGCACGCGCGCACACGAAAGAGCGGGCCCCAAAGGACCCGCCCGCGTTCGTCTCAGGTTGTTATCGCGAGAGCCCCGCTTACGGGCGGCGTGCCCGGGCCGACCGGCCCTCGAACTCGCCGAACATGATCGGCAGCAGGTCCTCGTTGGGAAGCTGCATCGCCCCCATCACCGCCGCGGCCGATGTCGCCAACTCGTAGTCCGTGCTCCGCGCCAGCTCGATCAGCCGCCGGATCTGGCGGTCATCCAGGCTGTTGCCGTACCGCTTGCCCGAGTCCGCAACCAGCCCCAGCATCGCCCGCTGCTCCTCGCCCGAGATCTCCAGCGCCCGGTTGATCAGGGCGCTCTGGGCCCGCACCTGATCCACATGGGCCAGAACCTCGCCGATGTCCAGCATCACCCGACCGCTCTGATCCCCCATCACCGCGATCAGCGGCGCCGCCGCGTCGCTCACGTCCAGCACCCTGTTCTGCGACACCGCCAGGTCCCGCAGCGTGCTGATCGCCCGGTCCGCGTACGCCGCGGCCTCCGACTCCGAGATCACCCCGCCCGACGCGGCTTCGATCAGATCGCTGCTCGCCTGCACGAACATTGTGCCGTCGATCCCCGTCCGCCGGACCATCACGCTCTGATCACGCCGGTACAGGCGTGAGAGATACTCCATCTCGTCGGCGGGCGTCATCGCCAGCACCGGCGTCACCGCCAGCTTCGAGTCGCTCCGGATCTCCTCGATCACCCCCCGCGTCGGGTCGGCGCCAAGAGACGTAATAATCAGATCCACCCCCGGCGCCTCGGCGATCGCCGCCCGGAGATCCTCCAGCCCGCGCTCCGCCGGCGGGAGCACGATGTACCCCTCGCCCTCGAGCACCTGGCGGTGCCGGTCGTACTCCTCACGGTCCGACCCCGTCATCACGATCGCGTACCGGGCCGCCGCGTCCCGCACCGCGCTGGCCAGCAGCGGCACCACACGCTCGGACCCCTCAAACCCGCTCACCGGCTGCGCCGCGCCCAGCGCGAGCGCCGCCTCGTACTGCACACGCCGGTTCGGGTACGCCAGCGCCTCGAGCAGCGGGCGACGCTGCGACGGCCCCCAGAGCGACGGACCGCCCGCGGTCATCTCGATCGCCGCGATCGCCCGGCGCGACAGCGGCGTGTCACCGTCATCGATCGCCCGCGCCAGCACACGCTGGGAAATATCCGTCCCCGCCGCGACCGCGAAGTACTCCGCGTCGCGACGCTCCGGCGGGTACGCCGGGTTCGCGTACCCGTCGGGCGAATCGATCTCGCGCGAGTAGTTCGCCGCGATCCACAACGCCACCGCCTCGGTCTGGCGCGGGTCCAGCCGCAGCGACTGCTCGGCCATCCGCATCGCCATCGCCTCGTGGTACGCCTCGGTCACGATCGCGGTCGGGATCAGCCCGATCGTCGGGTCAAAGTCCCACAGCAGCTGGAACTTCTCGCGCGGGAAGCTCGTCAGCTCCGAACGCTCGTCGTAGTACGCCTCCCCAAGGCTGTAGTACAGGTTCGCCGTGTCCATGTTCGGAGCGCCCTCGAGGCGACCGATCGACCACTCGCACGCCTCGCGCACGGCCTCCACGTCCGACTCCTGGTACAGACGCGTCAGGGCGGGCAGGCTCGTCCGGTAGTCCACCAGGCCCAGCAGCTCCGCGACCGCCTCCTGGCGGGCCGGGTCCAGCCCGGGCAGCGCCGCCGTCATCGGCATGATCGCCTGGCGCCCCATCTCCACGATCACCTTCTGAACCTCGGCCTTCAGCCTCGGGTTCCCCTGCGCCAGGTACGCCTCGAGCAGCTGCGGCATCGCGTACTCGCCCGCCGACAGCAGCCGGTCCTTCGCGATCGTCCGCGCCCGCAGCCCACCCTCAGCCAGGAAGTTGATGTTCCTCGTCACCTCGTCGGGCATCCGCGCCCGCGCCAGCTTGCCCCCGCGGTACTTCCGGTCCATCTCCGCGGCCAGCTCCTCGAGCTGCGGCGCCCGCATCGCCGAGGCGACCGCCTCATCGAACCGGTCCCGCTCCCGCGAATCCTCCACCAGATCGACGAACTCGATGTCCGTCAGCCCCCGGTCGAGCAGCTCGCCCGCGATCCCCTCCGCCACGTCGTACGCGCCGAGGCGGACGAAGTGGGCGAAGTCCCGCAGGAGCTCCAGCTCGGTTTTCTCCTCCGCGTCGTGCTGGGCCATCGCCACCGACGAGAAGCCCGGCAGGACGGGCACACACACCAGCCCCCCCGCAAGCACCGCCAGCGACAGACAAGAGATACGGGAAGTGGCTCTGGGCACGATCGTCTCCTGCGAAGCCGCGATCTCTTCGATCCGGCGATAGGGGTCCGCGAGCGCGCGGCACAAGTCGGTCTCTTCGAGATCCCGGAAGCCCGGCCCGGTCCCATACGCCCGCAGGGACGCCTGGATGCCGCTGGACTCACATTCCGGGGACACGCACTCTATCTGGGGCGGGCGATGAGTGTCAACGTCACCAGCCCGCCCCCCGCCACTCCCGGACACCCCGACCCGGGTGATCGGACCACGCAATCCCCCTCGCCTCGCCCCGCCACCGCCGGGCGTTCCAGCCAGCCCGACCGGATCCTGACGCCGCCAGCCCCCCGATTCTCGGCGGGACCACCCCACACCCGGCAGGTCCCAGAACCGGAATCTCCGGCGATTCGGGGGAGGAACGTGCCTGACCATCAAGCCAGTCGCGGTTTACGACGATGCTGCGGCAGCCGAGGGGCGTGCCATTTGGGACGCCGTCCGCCGATGTGTTTAGTGAGGTGAGACGACATGCCGCTTGACAAAGACGTACTGACGACCGGAGAGGTCGCCAAAATCTGCAACGTTGCCCCCAGGACCGTGTCCAAATGGTTCGACTCCGGCCAGCTCAAGGGCTACCGGATCCCGGGCTCCAAGGACCGCCGCATCCCCGTGGCCGAGCTCTACCGCTTCATGAAAGAGCACCAGATCCCCATGGACGGGATCACCTCGGGCCAGACCCGTGTGCTCATCGTGGACTCCGACACCGAGATCGTTGACGCCCTCGAGCGGGTCCTCACCGAGCAGACCAACTACGAGGTCCAGACCGCCACCACCGGCTTCCAGGCCGGCCTCGAGTGCGAACGCTTCCGCCCGCACGTGGTCCTCATCGACGTCCACCTGACCGATACCGACGCCAGCAACATCACCAACATGATCCGCTCCTCGAGCACCATGCAGATGACCCGGATCATCGCCATGAGCGGCAAGCTCACCGACGGCCAGGCCCAGGGCCTCCGCCAGTCCGGCTACGACAGCTTCCTCAAGAAGCCCTTCCAGGTCCGCCAGGTCGTTGACTCCATCGAGAACGTCACCTCCCTGGCCGCTTGATTCGATACCCCCGACTCCTTCGCACAGGACCCGCCACATCTTCGGCGGGTCCTTGCACGCGACGACCCCAACAAACAACCCGCGCCGGGCAAACGCCCGGCGCGGGTCTTTCGTTGATCGATCCGCCCACAGGCCGCGGTCTTACTTCTTCGCGCCCATGTACGCCGCGAGGATGTCCTGCGCCGCACCAAGGTCCCGCTTGTGGATCATCTCGGTCACCGTGTGGATGTACCGCGTCCCCACGGTGATCCCCACCGCCTTCGCCCCCGCCGCCGCCTGCTGCGCCGCCGCCCCGTCCTGACCGCCCGCCCCCAGGATCGAACGCTGGTACGGGATCCGCTTCTTCTTCGCCAGCGCCTCGACTTCCTTCACCAGCTCCGCGTCGGAGATGAACGACCCGTCCTTGATGTGCAGCGCAAAGCCCTCGCCCTGGGCCGTCACCTTCTCCGAGTCGGGCACCCCGGGCGTGTCGCACGCGAGCGTGACGTCGATGCCGAAGCCGATATCCGGTCGCACCGCGTACGACGCCGTCTTGGCGCCCCGCAGCCCGACCTCTTCCTGCGTCGTGAACGCGACAACGATCTCGCACGCGTGGCCCGTCCCGCTCTTCTCGAGCTTGCGGACCGCCTCGATCCCCAGCCAGCACGCCACACGGTTGTCCAGCGCCTTGCTCACGACCTTGTCACCCATCTCCACCAACGGCTCATCCATCACGATCGAGTCACCGATCTGCACGCGCTTCTTCACGTCCGCGGCGTCGAGCCCGACGTCAACAAAGAACTCCTTGACCTCGGGCACCTTCTTCCGGTCGTCCGCGCTCGAGATGTGCACCGGGCGCCCGCCCGGGTTCATCACGCCCTTGTAGTCACCCGAGTCCGTGCACACGAGCACGCGACGGCTGAACAGGTTCCGCGGGTCGAACCCCCCCGCCGCGTTGATCCACAGGAACCCCTTGTCGTCGATCGAAGACACGTAGAACCCGATCTCGTCCATGTGACACAGCAGCATGATCTTCGTCGCGCCCTCGACCGCCTTGGGCTTGCTCCCCCGCCCCGTCTTCTTCGCGCCCCGCGCCGGACGCGGGTACCGACGGCAGATCAGCGACCCCATCGCGTCCGTCCCGATCTCGTCGAACAGACCCTCAACCTCGGACTCAATCAGCGCCCGCACACGCTCCTCACGCCCGGGCACGCCGGGTGTCTCGCACAGCCGCTTCAGCAGATCGATATTCATGGACACTCCTTGGAGTCGATTGTCGGTAGCCGGTTCCGAGCATAGCCCGTCTCGCGTACCCGGATTCGGGCGTACCGTTGCCCCAGGAGCCCCAATGACCCCCACCTCCCCGCTGCTCAGCGACCACCAGTCCCGCGATGCCCTGCTCTCTATCTACGGCGACGCCGACACCGGCGCCCCCATCGTCCAGACCTTCGGCCAGCTCGACATCGAGTACGCCGCCCTCCGCAAGCACTGCGTCCTCTTCGACGCCGCCCACCGCGGCGCCCTCGAGATCACCGGCCCCGACCGCCTGTCCTTCCTCGACGCCATGATCACCCAACGCGTCCGCGACCTCCCTGCCGGAACCTTCCGCGACTCGTTCTGGCTCAACCGCAAGGGACGCATCATCGCCGACCTCCGCCTGATCGAGCTGCCCGACCGCATGCTCATCGATCTCGACACCCTCGTCGCCGCGCACACCGCGGAAACACTCGGGGAGTTCCTCTTCAGCGAGGACGTCACCATCACCAACCGGTCCGACCAGCTCAGCCGCCTCTGGCTGCTCGGCCCCACCGCCCCCCTCCTGCTCACCGAAGCGACCGCCTCGCCCAATGCCGCCGCGCTGCACAACGGGCAGGCTCTTGAATCCGAGATCGACGCCGCCCCCGTCGTCATCACCCGCTCATCGATGGGCGACACACCCATGTTCGAACTCACCACCAATTCGACCGACCTCCCCCGCCTCTACACCCACCTGCTCAGCGTTGGCCAGCCACCCCACACCGAGCCCGACGACGCGCCCCCCGATCCCCCCGCGTCCCGGATCCGTCTCCGCCCATCGGGCTGGCACGCGATCAACATCGCCCGCATCGAGTCGGGCCTGCCCATGTTCAACATCGACTTCGCATCCACCAACCTCCCCGCGGAAACCTCCCTGCTCGACGCGCGCGTGGACTTCAAAAAGGGCTGCTACATCGGACAGGAAATCGTCGCGCGCATGCACGCCCGGGGGCACTCGAAGCTCACCCTCGTCGCCCTCCGGGTCGAGGGCGAAGACGCAGACTCGCCCCCTCAGGCCGAAACCGGCACGGAACTCTTCAACCCCAGCGATCCCGAAAAACCCGTCGGCGCCGTGACCAGCTCCGCCATCTCCCCCATGCTCTCGGGCGCCTCGATCTGCTTCGCGCTGGTCCGCCCGGGTTCCTACGAGGCCGGAACCCAGCTCATCCTGGAGGCCCAGGGGCGTCCCGCCAGGGCTCTCGTGCAGCCAACGCTCCAGTTCTGGCCCCCGGGCACGGACGCCTAAACGCCCTTCCCCTCGCACCCGGGGTCCGCTTCTGATACCCTAAATCTCAGAATCACAAGCATTTGAACGCCATCGGAGACGGAACATGAAACGCACCGGAATTCTGCTCACCATGCTCGGAGCCTGCTTCCTCGCGACCGGCTGCTCCGAGGACGGTCCCGCCGAAGAAGCCGGCGAGAAGATCGATCAGGCCATGGAAGACACCGGCGAAGCCATCGACGAAGCGGCCGATGACATCGGGGACGCCGTCGATGACGCCGCCGACGATCTCGAGGACGCCGCCGACGACCTCGTCGACGACTAGCACGAGCCAACCAACCCGCGCCCCGATCTACACCGTCCGCCGGTACGTCAGCTCCACGTCATCCCCCACCCGCTTGACGCGCCGCAGGTCCATCCGCCGGCCCCCCGCCAGCGTCGGCGCCACGCGCCCGCTCGCCGACGCCATCGCCTCGTCGTCGCCCAGCATCATCGGCGCCACGTACACCACCGCCTCGTCCACCAGGTCCCGGTCGAACAGCGACCCGATCATCGCCGGCCCCGCCTCCACCAGCACGTTCGCCACGCCGTGGTGCGTCGCAAGCGCTTGCAGCAGCATCTCCAGACGCAGCCGCCCCCGCTCCTCGGGCACACCCAGCAGCTCAACCCCCGCAGCCTCCAGCGCCGAGCGCCGAGCCTCGCAGATGTCCGCCGTCACCAGCTCCTTGCTGCACGCGATCAGCGTCGGGTACGCGCCCGCGCTCCGCACCAGCTTCGACTCCAGAGGCGTCTCCAGGTCCGTGTCGATCACCACCCGCTTGGCCACCCGGCGCGCCCGCGCCCCCCGCGCGTTGAGCATCGGGTCGTCGGCCATCACCGTCCCCGACCCCGTCAGGATCGCGTCCACCCGACCACGCAGCGCGTGCACCCGCGCCCGCGACCGCGCCGAGCTGATCCACTGGCTCTCGCCCGTCCGCGTCGCGATCCGCCCGTCGATCGTCTGCGCCCACTTGACGATCACCCACGGGCGACCGTGCTGAATCCGCATGACGAACGGGTCGCTCAGCCTCGTCGCATTAACGCTCGCCCCGCACAACTCCGCGGGGATCCCCGCCCGCTCCAGCACCGCGTGCCCGCCGCCCGAGACCTCGTGCGGGTCTGGCCTGGCGTACACCACCCGCGCAATGCCAGCCTCGATCACCGCCTCCGTGCAGGGCGGCTGCTTGCCCGTGTGGCAGCACGGCTCGAGCGTGCAGTACAGCGTCGCCCCGCGCGGGTCGTTCCCCTGCGCGGCGCAGTTCGCCATCGCCTCCCGCTCGGCGTGCAGACCCCCAAAGGCCCGGTGATGCCCGATCCCGATCACCCGCCCGTCGCGCACGAGCACCGCCCCCACCATCGGGTTGGGCTCCACGCGCCCCACGCCACGCCAGGCCGCCCGCGCCGCCAGGTCCAGCATCTTTCGCGCCTCGTCCACCAACGAGCCTACGCCCGGCGCACCATCCGCGACCGCTCGTCCCTCGTGACCACGCCCCCCGCGTCCCGCAGCCACCGCCGCGCATCGGTCACGTACCCCGCCGTGGGCTTGAGCTCGGGCAGCCGCCCGCCCCAGTACCGGTTAAACCGCGCCATCGCCAGCTCGCGGATGTACTTGGCCGCCATCGACGCCAGCGCCACCGGCAGATGCGCGTCCTCCGCCTCGGGCAGGAACACGGCGCCCACGTCCCGCCCCCGCGCCGCGTACCGGCTCGCCCGGGGCGACTGCTCGAGCGTCTCAAACCCAGCCCCGAGCACGCCCCGGACCATGTCGCTGTAGTCCGTCCGCCCGCTCTGGCGGTCGCAGACCAGACGCACCCCCGCGCCCCCGTCCCCGAACTTCTCCAGCGCGCTGCGCATCAGCGCCGTGACCGCCTCGCCCGCGACCGCCGCCTTCGACCGTCTCGCCGCCAGAAGGTCGTTGAACCGGTTCTCGCAGATCGTCAGGCACTTCACGCCCAGCAGCTCGACGCCCCCGTCGTTCATCGCGTTGCGCACCACGTTCGTCGAGATCCGAATCTGGTCCGCCCCCGTGCTCACGGGCAGCTCCGCCGCCGCACGCGCATACCAAGGCGCGTCCTCGAACCGCGCCCCCACCCGCTCACACAAACTGTGCTCGTCCCACGCCTCCTGCCCCGCCGCGCCCAGGAACGACAGCACCCCCCGCTCCAGGTGCGTCAGCGGGTGCTTCGTCTTGAGCTGGTTCGACAGCTTGAGCTTCTTCGAATCCGCAACGGGCACCCGCCCCCGCGCATCCCGCACCGCCCGGCACACGCCCCTGTCCATCAACGCCCACAGGTCCGGCGCCGCGTCCCCAGCCGACCACCCCGACACCCGGAACACCGACGCCCCAACGCACAACGGCCCGAGCATCGGCCCGTACCCCGCCTCATCAATCCCCACGTAGATCAGCGCCATCCCGCCCCGACGCTACCGACCCCCCCCGCTCCAGCGCCCAGCCGACAGCTCATCCACCGCTCGCCCCGTCGTAAAACCTCGCCAGATCCCCCCGCAGGGCGTCCAGCGACGGCGCGTGGATGTACATCATGTGCCCCGCCTCGTACTCGTGGATCTCGATGTTCCCCCGAAGCTCCTCCGCCAGCGACAGGTGGCTCATCGTGTACTCCGTCCCGAAGTACGGCGTCGCCAGATCGTAATACCCCGACGCCACGAACACCCTCATGTGCGCCTGCTTGTGCATCACCGACCGCATCCGCTCGGCCACATCCAGATACCGGTTGTTCGCCGCCCCCCCGTACGTCCACGGCCACACGTTCGTCAGGATCTCGTAAGGCAAATCCGACTCAAAGCCCAGCTCCTCACGCACGTACGCGTTCAGGCTCGACGTGTAGTTGCTCTGGATCGCCGCGTACGACGGGTCAAAGTCGTACCGCTCCCCCGCGTCGTCCCGGTCGCGCCCCGTGAACCGCGAGTCCAGCCGCCCCACCGTCCGCCCCCGCTCGCGCAGCAGCTCCTTCGTAAACCGGAAGATCTCGATCCGCAGATTCGTCCGCTCGATGTAATCAGCGCTCAACCCCGTGTACGACGCCAGCCGCTCGGCGATCTCCCGCGCCCGCGCCGGGTCGATCTTGTCCCCCTCCATCAGCGCCGCCGCGTAATCCCCCGCCGCGAAGGCCTCGACCTCGTCAAGCAGCTCCCGCACCGGGCGGCGAAGCTGATCCTCCGCGAGCGCCCCGTGGTAGTGCGCCGTCGCCGCGTACGTCGGCAAGAAACACACGTACGGCAGGTCATTCCCCGTATCGAACCGCGCCGTCTGGAACTGCAGAATCGAACTCACCAGCACCACCCCGTTGAGCCCGATCCCGTGCGTGTCGTGCAGCTCCCGAACCAAACCCGCGGCTCTGGTGGTCCCGTAGCTCTCCCCCGCGATGAACTTCGGGCTCCGCCACCGCTGCTCCCGCGTGATGAACCGCCGGATGAACTCCGCCACCGACGCGATGTCCGGCTCCACCCCGTGAAAGTCCTTCGCGCTCGTCTCCCCCACCGCCCGCGAGTACCCCGTGCTCACCGGATCGATGAACACAAAGTCCGACCGGTCCAGCATCGAGTGCAGGTTGTCCACCACCCCGTACGGCGGCGCCCCCGGGTTCCCAACCTCGTCCGCGTACGCCACCCGCCTCGGCCCGAACACCCCCAGGTGCAGCCAAACCGAGCTCGACCCCGGCCCCCCGTTGAAGCTGAACGTGATCGGTCGCTCCGCCGGATCCGGATGCCCAAACAACTCCAGCGGGTCCCGCCCCGCCTCCACCATGCCCCGCGCCAGCTCCGTCCCCCGCTCGCCCGGCCCGGTGTACGACGCTGCGATCTTCTCGTACGCCTCCTCGCCCAGCGTCTCCCGGGCCAGGTCCTCGTTGACCTCCGTCAGGTCAACCTTCCGGTACGCGATATAGAAAACCCGCGCTTCCTCCTCGTCCTTCTCGTTGACCAGCACCATCGTGCCCGCGACGCCCAGGTAGTCCACGGTCCCGTCCATCAGCTGGACCCGGTGGGCCGTCACCGCCGGCGCCTCGGGATACCGCTGGAAATCCGCGCTCACGCTCGCTTCGTCTTCGTCCTGCGCCACGCAGACCGCCCGCAGAGGCGCCCCAAGAACGATCAGGACCAGCAACGCCATTCGGATTCCGTGTGTGCTCATGGCGCGAGCATACGCGCTCCGCCCCAATCCGCAAAAACACAACCGGGCCCCCATTCGGGTGCCCGGCGCCGTGCAATGCGGATGAGAGGGCTCGAACCTCCACGGGGTTTTACCCCCACTAGGACCTGAACCTAGCGCGTCTGCCAATTCCGCCACATCCGCGGCAGCCCGCCAAGCGTAGACCCCCACCCCGCAACCGGCAACACACCCGCGCCCCGTCCCCGCCCCCGCGTACAAAAAGATGGCCCCGGGATCTCGATCCCCGGGGCCACCCTCTGGTGTCAGTCTGTCTCAGACGCCGATCACTCCCCGCCGGTCGAGGCCCGGAACCCCGCCTTCTCGTCGTCCACCTTCTTGCTCGCCATCCGCTTGGCCAGCACCTTGGCGCGGACCTCCGCGAACAGGTCCGGGTTCTCCCGCAGGAAGTCCTTGGCCCGCTCGCGACCCTGCCCCAGGCGGATCTCCCCGTACGAGTACCACGCCCCGGACTTCTCGCACACCTTGTCGTCCACCGCCATGTCGATCAGGTCCCCCGTCGCGCTGATCCCCTCGTTGAACATGATGTCGAACTCCGCCTGACGGAACGGCGGCGCCACCTTGTTCTTCACCACCTTCACCCGCACGTGGTTGCCCACCGGCGTGTCCCCGTCCTTGAGCGTCCCCGTCCGCCGGATGTCCAGCCGAACCGACGCGTAGAACTTGAGCGCCCGCCCGCCGGGCGTCGTCTCGGGCGAGCCGAACATCACGCCGATCTTCTCCCGGATCTGGTTGATGAAGATCACCGTGCAGCTGCTCCGCGCGATCACACCCGTGAGCTTCCGCATCGCCTGCGACATCAGCCGCGCCTGCAACCCCACGTGCGTGTCGCCCATCTCCCCCTCGATCTCCGCCCGCGGGATCAGCGCCGCCACCGAGTCCACCACCACCACGTCCACCGCGTTGGACCGCACCAGCAGCTCGCAGATCTCCAGCGCCTGCTCGCCCGTGTCCGGCTGGCTCACCAGCAGATCATCAATGTTCACCCCGATCCGGCGCGCCCACGTCGGGTCCAGCGCGTGCTCGGCGTCGATGAACGCCGCCACGCCCCCGCCCTTCTGCGCCTGCGCGATCACCGTCAACGCCAGCGTCGTCTTACCCGACGACTCAGGCCCGAACACCTCAACGATCCGCCCCCGCGGGATGCCCTTGCCCCCCAGCGCCAGGTCCAGGCTCAACGCCCCCGTCGAGATCCCCGGCACGTTGATGTACGCGTCCTCGTCCAGACGCATGATCGACCCCTTCCCGAACGCCTTGTCGATCTGCGACAGGGCGCGGTCCAGGGCCTGCGTCTTCTGCGGGTCGGGCTTGGGGGTTGCGGGAGCTGGCGGCGCCTTCACCTCGACGGGCGCCTCCGGCTTGGGAGCGCTCTTCGCCGGGGCCTTCGACTTGCTCGGGGCCTCGGTCGCCGTCGAACCACTCCCCGCCGAACCACTCTCCGCCGAACCGTTGGAATCTGCGCGTGCCATACCTACACCGTCCTTTCGCAACCGTGCGGGCCTCAGGCGCTGTTGGGGCGGCGGGCAAAGCCCGGAACCCCTCAGCCGTGCGGGCGCACGGGGCTCGGCGTCAATCCGTCCGGTGATCCGCCTTGGCCACCGATCCGTCCCAGGGGCGACGCCGCTCGCGAGCCTGGTTCCCGGACGGTATCAGACCCCAAACCTGCTGTCAACATGTACGGGTCCCGATCGCCTCACGAGCCCCAATCAAACCCGTTTCCAGCCCATGACAGCCCATATCCCGACTTATCCACACCGGGAACCCCACCGCGTCACCGCCGAACCTTCCCCCGACCGATACACCGACGCATGGACACCATCTGCCCCAACTGCGACACCGACATCCCACCGGGGGAGATCAACGTCGGTCAGAACGTCGCCTACTGCCGCGCCTGCGACACCGTCCACCGACTCTCAGAACTCGCCGACGCCGAACGCGTCAAGATCACCGCGACCGACACGCCCCCCGACGGCGCCTGGATCCGCGACGACGGACGCGACATCCGCGTCGCCGCCACCTGCCGCTCACCCTCCACCGCCGCCTTCTTCATCCTCTTCTCTGGCTTCTGGAACTCCATCGTCGGGATCTTTCTCTTCAACTCCATCGCCTCACTGCTTGGCTACAAGGGCATCCGCTCCTCATCCTCGGGCTTTGATCTCTTCACCCTCGTCTTCATGATCCCGTTCGTCATCGTCGGCCTCGTCACCGCCTTTATCGCCCTCATGGCGGTCTTCGGGCGCGTCGAGGTCCGCATCGGTCATGAGTTCGGCTACGCCAAGACCGGCGTCGGCCCCATCGGCTGGACACGCCGCTTCGACGCTGCTCGCGTCACCGACGTCACCATCCAGACCGCCAACTCATCCACCAACGGCAAGCCCGACCGCCACATCGTCATCGAAGCGCACGACAAGACCGTCAAGCTCGGCTCCGTGCTCTCCAAGGCCCGCCGCCGCTGGATGGCCGGCGCCCTCACGCGCCTGCTCATCACCCGTCGCTAGTCGTCGGCGTCAACCGGCGGCTCAACAGTGGGAGGCGCCATCGGCGCCCGCACCCCATACGCGTGCACCAGCTCCGCCCCCATGTGCCCCGCCCACGCCAGACGCTGCAACCCGACGCCGTACACCCCGAGGAATAGGACCGCGCCCACGCCCACCGCGATCACCCGCCCCTTGCCCTTCTTGAGCCCCGCCCCCAGCCCGAGCACCACGACAAACAGCGCCGTCGCCGCCACAAACAGCGTCCGCGCGAACTCCCCCATGTGCTCGTGCTCGGAGATCGCCCGCCCAACCACCTCGCTGGTCACCGCGATCTTGTCCTCCGTCGCCTCGCCGCTCATCACCGCGACAAACGCCAGCCCCGTCCCCGCCAGCAGCATCAGCAGCCCCGCGACCATCCACACCCACCGCCGCTTGAAATCCAGCAGCCCGATCACCATCGGAACCCACGCCAGCATCAGCAACGCCAGCGGGAAGTGAACCACGAGCGGGTGAGCGGCCTCCCAACTCGGCAGCGGCGGCATCAGGCTCATGCGGTTGCTCCAAGGTGTTCAAGAACAGACCGAGCCTACCGCGATCGCTTCTACTCCGCCTCGATCGCCGCGATCATCTGATCCAGGTCCTTGTTCACGCACTTCTTCATCCACCCGTTCATCAAGGGCCACAGCGGGCTCGTCAGCTTCGCCCCCAGCGACACCGCCTTGAGCCGCCCCGCCATCTCAAACTCCGTCCCCCCGTCCGCAGGGCGGAACGCGTGATCAAAGTGCATCTCGCACCCGCACGAGCTGGCGCTCATCGTGTAGCTCTTGCCCGGGTCGAACGCGGTGATCTCCATCTCTTCCGTCCGCTCCTTCTTGCCCATCAGACGCGTCTCCTTGAAGCGCGTCCCCTTCCCGAACGCCCCGTCGGTCAGCACCTCGAACCGCTGGATCCCGTCGATCGTCGCCGCCGCAAAGTCAAAGTCCGTGAACGCCGCGAACGCCTGCTCCACCGGCGCCTCGATCCGACGCGTGATCACCCAGTTGCTCATCGCCAGTGCTCCACGCTGCCCCACACGCCCGCCCCCACACCGGACGCCGGGCCTCTATCCTCTGATCCGACGCCCAGCCTACCAACCACCGGACGATCCCAACATGCCCGATACCAGCGACAACCCCCTGCGCTCCACCACCGCCCAGTACCTCGAGACCGAGGCCCAGATCCGCCTGGGCGGCGGCCCCAAGGCCATCGACCGCCAGCACGCCAAAAACCGCCTCACCGCCCGAGAGCGCGTCGCCAAACTCATCGATGACGGCGCCAACTTCCAGGAACTCGCCCTCTGGTCCGCCCACGGCATGTACGCCGAACACGCCGGCGCCCCCGCCGCCGGCGTCGTCACCGGCATCGCCCATGTCCACGCCCGCCCCCACATGATCATCGCCAACGACGCCACCGTGAAGGCCGGCGCCTTCTTCCCCATGACCTGCAAGAAGATCATCCGCGCCCAGACCATCGCCCGCATGGCCCGCCTCCCCCTCATCTACCTCGTCGACTCCGCCGGCGTCTTCCTCCCCCTCCAGGAAGACGTCTTCCCCGACACCGACGACTTCGGACGCATCTTCTTCCTCAACAGCGTGCTTTCCGCCGAGGGCGTCCCCCAACTCGCCGCCATCATGGGCTACTGCGTCGCCGGCGGCGGCTACCTCCCCGTCCTCTGCGACACCCTCATCATGACCGAAGGCTCGGGCCTCTACCTCGCCGGCCCCGCCCTCGTCAAAGCCGCCATCGGCCAGGACGTCACCGACGAACAGCTCGGCGGCGCCTCCATGCACGCCGAAATCTCCGGCACCATCGACTTCAAAGAACCCGACGACGACGCCGCCATCCACCGCCTCCGCAACCTCGTCAGCAAGT
>JAJDDI010000061.1 GCA_029260375.1 Phycisphaerales bacterium
CGACCGGGTGCACACGACCGCGGCCAGCCACCACCGGGTGATGGTCGTCGAGGTGATGGGGCGCAACGCGGGGTGGATCGCGCTGCACGCGGGCGTCGCGTCGGGCTCGGACGTGATCCTGCTGCCCGAGATCCCGTTCGATCTGGACGTCATCTGCGATTCGTGCATCGCCCGCTCGCAGCGCGGCAAGCGGTTCAGCATCGTCTGTTGCTCCGAGGGCGCCCGCCCCCAGGGCGGCGAGCAGATCGTCGAGCGGGTGGACCCGACCAGCCCCGACCCGATCCGCCTGGGCGGCATCGGCAAGTGGCTCTCCAACCAGATCGAGGACCGCACCCAGATCGAGTCCCGCTATGTCGTGCTCGGGCACGTCCAGCGCGGCGGCACCCCGAGCGCCGACGATCGCGTGCTCGCAACCCATTTCGGGCACCACGCCATGACGCTGCTTCGCATGGGCAAGCGAAACCGGCTGGTCGTGATGCAGGGCGGCGAGCTCAAGGACGTGGAGATCACCGCGGCCGCGGACAAGCAGCGGCTCGTGCCCGTCGATCACCCGCTCATCGAAGCGGCGCGCGGGGTGTCAACCTGCTTTGGCGATCGGTGAGCATTGCGCTCGGTATGTGTTCAGGGTTTTGAGGTCACGGATCTCAGAATTGTTTACCCAGAGTTACAGGGTGTTCCCCCCTATCTCTTGCTACAACAAAAAAGACGTTGGCGCTTGCGGCAGCTCCACTTAGGATCACCTTCGGCCTCGTCAAGGTGCTGAAGGAGATCAGATGTCCATCTCTCGCCTGCTTTCGATTGTGTGCCTCGCGCTCCTTGTTATCGCTTGCAGCTCCGGCACGGCGCTGGCCCAGGACTATCCCCCGGGCTACCCGTTCGGGCAGGACGGTGACTCCACGCACCCCGACGGCTACGACGGCTACCCGGGCAACCATCCCAACAACCCCTCGTCGCCCAACGGCGGTCCCGGGGGCAAGGGCTGGGGAACCGGCAACGGCGGAAAGGGCGGCAACGGCGTCAACGGCGGGTCCGGCGGCGCGGGCGGCAACGGCGGCGATGACGGCGGCCTTGGCGGCTCCGGCGGCAACGGCGGTGACGCCGGCGCGGGCGGCAACGGCGGGCCCGGCGGGCCCGGTGGGTACGGCGCTGACGGCGGCGGCGCCGGCGGCAATGGCGGCAACGGCGGACCCAACGGCGACGGCGGCAACGGCGGCAACGGCGGAACCAGCGACAACCTCGGCGGCTCCGGCGGCTCCGGCGGCGACGGCGTTGAAGGTGGCGACGGCGGTGACGGCGGCTTTGGCGGCATCGACGGTGGGGACGGCGGCGACGGCGGCGACGGCGCCGATGGCGACGGCGGCGCCGGCGGCGACGGCGGCGATGGCGACATCACTGGCGGAGACGGCGGCGACGGCGGCGACGGCGACGGTGGGAACGGCGGAGACGGCGGCGAAGGCGGCTCCGGCGCCCCCTTCGGCAGCGGCGGCGAGGGCGGCGATGGCGGCAACGGCGTCGTCGGCGGCGCCGGCGGCAACGGCGGTTGCGGCACGGAAGGCGCTGGCGGCAACGGCGGCGCGGGCGGCAACGGCACCCTCCAGGCCGGACCCGGCGGCGAGGGCTGCGCCGGCGGCGACCCCGGACCTATCGGGAACCTCATCATCAAGCTCCAGGGCCTCATCGGCTGGCACGCACTGCTCAGCTCCGAGGGCAAGGACGAGATGGACAATCCCAACGGCGCCGATCCCGCGATCGTCGCCACCAACTGGGCTGACCTGGCTGGCAGCGCCATCGACTGGCGCGTCTACACCTGGACCGACCCGGCAGCAAACGGGGGCATCGAGATCGTCGAGGGCGTGCTCCACCCGGACCACCTGGACGCCGAGCGCGTCCGCTTCATCCTCGAGTACGAGATCGTCGGCGCACAGCCGGTGCTCGAACTCGGGCTGGGCGGCTCCGGACCGAGCGTGTCGCTGAGCGATGCCGAGCCGATCCCGGGCGAGTTGGGCTGGTACCGCGTGACGCTCACGGGCGTCCGCTCGGTTCTCTCCCCGATCTACGGCAACGGCGTGGACCAGTTCACCTACGCCAACCGTGACGTGAGCGTCCGGCGCTTCGATGTTCAGGACATCGGCAAGAAGGGCGACCTCACCCTCAACGGCATCGTGTCGGTCGAGGACCTGAGCGTGGTCGTGAGCAACCTGGGTATCGTCGGTTCGCTCGAGCCCGAGGAGGGTGACGCGAACATGGACGGCAGCGTGGACGCCGCCGACGCCCAGGCCGTCCTGGACCAGATCGAGCCGTAAGGCCGACCGGTCAGATCGTGATTCTTCCTGCGCCCGCCCCCTCTCGGGGCGGGCGCTTTCGTGCGCGGAATCGGCGCCACCGGTTTACGAGTAAGGTCTACCGCGGGGATCGTCCCGCCAAGGAGAACGCGACCATGCGATCAACGGGGGTTTCGTACCTGCTCTGGCTGCTGTGCTTCGTGGGCCTGTGCGGCGTGCACCGGTTCTACAACGGCAAGTGGATCACCGGGCTGCTCTGGCTCTTCACCGGCGGCCTGCTGCTCGTCGGACAGATCGTGGACCTGTTCCTGATCCCGGGCATGGTCGAGCGGAACAACACCGACCGGCGCCTCTCGGCCGCGGGGTTCTGACGCCGCGATCGCTCAGAACGGCGGCAGCTCGTCGTCGTTGAAGCGGGCATCGTTGCCCGATCCGTCGCGGAAGTCGGACTCGGGGCCGGACTTCTTGCCCGGCGCGAAGGTGTGCCCGCCGCCTTGCGGTGGGGGGGGCGCAGCCGCGGGGGGCGGCGCTGGATCAAAGCTGGGCGGGGGCGGGGCCCCGAAAGACGCGGCGCCCGAGGGCGTGGCGTAGCCGCCGCCGAACTCGTCGCCCGCGTGGCGCCAGTCGTAGTTCTTGAAGCGGGTGGTCTTGGCGTCCCAGGTCAGCTTGGCGACGCCCGTGGGTCCGTTGCGCTGCTTGGCGATGATCAGCTCGGTCAGGTTGAGCTTGTCCGCGTTGTCAGGGTCGGTCAGCCATTCCTCGTCGTCCTTGTGGTAGTACGCCTCCCGGTGGAGGAGCATGACCACGTCCGCGTCCTGCTCGATCGAGCCCGACTCGCGCAGGTCCGACATGCGGGGACGGTTGCGCTCGCGCTGCTCGGCGCCGCGGTTGAGCTGGGCCAGGCAGAGGATGGGGATCTCGAGCTCGCGCGCCAGGGCCTTGATGCCCCGGGAGATCGCGGAGACCTCGACCTGACGGCTCTCGCGCCCCGAGGCGGGCGCGGTGAGCAACTGGAGGTAGTCGATCACGATCGCCTCGACCTTGTGCTTGCGCTTCATGCGCCGGGCTCGGGCCCGCAGGGCCAGGATGCTCAGCGCGGGCGAGTCGTCGATATAGAACGGCGCGTCCGAGAGCTCCTGGCACGCGCGGGTGACATCTTCCAGCTCGCTGGGGCTGATCGCGCCCGTGCGGATCTTGTGCGCGTCCACGCCCGAGCGGGCGCTGATGAGGCGCTGCGTCAGGCCCTCGGCCGACATTTCCAGCGAGAAGTACCCGATGGGCACCCGCGTGGGCGAGGGCGGGCTCCAGGGCGTGGCGCCCCCGAACGCGGCCTGCTCGGCGATGTTGAGGCTGATGGCCGTCTTGCCCATCGACGGACGCGCGGCCAGGATCAGCAGCTCGCCCTTCTGCAAGCCGCCCAGCAGCTTGTCCAGATCGTCGAACCCGGTGGGCACGCCGTTGACCGCGGTCCCGTCGGCCAGCTCGAGCCGCTTGATCTCCGCCTCGACCAGCTCGTACAGCGACTCGGCGTCGCCGGTCTGTTCTTCCTCGGCGATCTCGAAGATCCGCTGCTCGGCGATGTCCACCACGCCCTTGCCGCCCTCGGGTGAGCTGTCATCGGCGTGGTACGCGTCGTACAGGATCTCGCCCGCGGCGTTGATCAGCTTGCGCAGCCTCGCCCGGTCCGCGACGATCCGGGCGTAGTGCGGTGCGTTGGCGGCGCTGGGCACCGCCTCGGCCAGCTGGACCAGGTACTTCGTCCCGCCCACCTGGTCCAGCACGCCCCGCGATCGCAGCGCCTCGGCCAGCTGCACGAGGTCGCCCGACTGGCGTTTGTCGTAGATCTCGACCAGGGCCTGGAAGATCGCCGCGTGCCCCTCGAGGAAGAACGCGTCGCCCTTGGTCACGAACGGGAGCACGTCCGGGATGATCTGGGGGTCGAGCAGCATCGACCCG
>JAJDDI010000062.1 GCA_029260375.1 Phycisphaerales bacterium
CGCCAGCCCGTCGGTCGCCTCGACATCGCCCAGGAACGTCGCGATCTCCAGCTCCTGCGTCATCATCCCGTCCACGACGCGGAACTGGAAGTCCGCCTGCTCCGTGCACCGGATCCGCCCGCGCGGCGTCTCGCCCTCGGCAAGCTCCCCGGTGAGCTCCCCGTCCACACGCAGCACCGCGTCGAACACGCTGGGCCCGCGCGAATGCACCGTCCCCGCGTTGAGGTTCACCTGCGCCCGGCTGCCCGTGTACGAGCCCACGCCCTCCCACGCCAGCTCGATCGTCCCGCCCGGCCCGGACAGCGTCAGGTCCCGCGTTGTCGCCCGTCCCTCGACGCCCACGAACCGACCCGTCAGCCCCCGCGCCGGGTCCTCCAGCCGGACCAGCCCCGTCCGCTCGGCCGTCAGACGGAACGACGCGTCCGAATCCTCCAGCTCGTCGGGCGTCTCGCTCAGCGGCTTGATGACCAAGGGTCCAGTCCACGTCAGCGTGATGGGCAACCGCTCAGCCGGCGGCGCGTCCACGACCTCAACCTCGGGGCCGAAGACTTCGTTCACAAGACCGGTACTCGCAGACTCACCCGCCGGCGTCTCGCTCGTCGCGGCCTGGGCGCGTTCCGCCGAGGGCGCGGCTTCGGCGTCCCCGCTCGAACCGAACGCGCCGCCAAACGCGCCGGGCGAGACGGTGTTGTCGATCAGCCGGACCCACAGGTCGAGCTTGTCGCCGTAGGTCCGCAGCGTGTCTCGCGAGATCGTCACGCCGTCAAGAAACGCGATCTGGTACTCATCGATCTTCACGCCGGGCGCATCGCCAGGCCCTTGAGCGGTCTGCGTCTCGCCCTTTGCTGCGTCGGGCCTGGCCTGCGCGCTCGCGTTGCCAGCCACGGGCGCCCCGCCGGTGGGAACCCCGTCGGCGGGCGATTCTTCCTGCGCCAGCGCCGGCGTGTACCGGATGTACTCGCCCCCCCGGAACTCGAGCAGCTCCAGCCGCTCCTTCACCTGGTTGATCACCGCCGTCATGTACGTCCCGGCGAACTCCACCGGCCCGCTCTGCACATGCACCCGCCCCGTCGTCGCCAGCCGCGCGTTGCGCTGGTCAAACTCCAGCGGCTTGTCCGTCTTGGCGACCAGCAGCGGCTCGTCCCGCCCCAGCACCGGGCGTTGCCCGTCCGCCAGCGCCTCGAACACGCGGATGGTCACGTTGCCCTGCAGGCGCCCGGACTCGGGCGCGCTGTTGTTCTGCCCCCCGGGCATGAAGAACCGCCCCTTGCTCGCCTGCACGTGCAGCGTCCGCCCGTCCCGCAGGAAGTACCACAGGCGCGGCTCGACCACACTCCGCTCCAGCGGGCTCACCGGGTCGTACGACTCGGCCGACAGCACGCCCGACAGCCGCGTCGGGTCGTCCTTGTCCGTCAGCTCCAGGTACATCCCCGAGCCCGTGCCCTCGCCCAGGATGTCCGTGATGTCCGGGGGTATCTCCCGGTCCGGGTCCTGTGCCGTCGCCGTGGACGTCCCGCCACCGCGCATCGCGAAGACCACCACCAGGATCGAGAAAATGACAGCCAGCGACGCGGCTATGTACAGCCCCGTCCGCTCGACCATCCCAAGGCGGCTTCCGTTCCGTCCCATGGATCCCATCCTACCTTGATCGCCCCGCCCCAACATAAACCACATCAGTCCCGCACCAGCCTACGGCTGATCAGGTCCTGCACGTCCAGCAGCCCCACCGGGCGCCCGCCCTCGTCCACCACCGGGATCTCGTCCTGGCGGTGCTCCCGGAACGCCGCCACCGCGTCCCGGGCCAGCGCGCTGTCCGAGATCGTCCGCGGCCCCTTGGTCATCACCTCGCGGATCGGGCCGGTCATCCGCCCAGGGTCCTCCAGCACCAGGCGGCGCAGGTCGCCGTCGGTGAAGATCCCCACCAGCCGATCGTTCTCAACCACCAGCAGCGCCCCGGGGCGCCGCCCGGTCTTGGCCACGTGCCGCAGCGCCGCCTCCACGCTCATCTCGGGCGAGATCAGCGGCAGGTTCTCCCCCGCCCGGAACCGCAGCAGCTCAACAACCGGCTGCAGCAATCCCCCCAGCTGCCCCCCCGGGTGCCGCTTGGCAAAGTCCTCGTTCGTAAAGTTCCGACGCCTCGCCACGGCCAGCGCCAGCGCGTCCCCGATCGCCATCGTCGCCGTCGTGGACGCGGTGGGCGCCATCAGGGCGCCGCCCGCTTCCGCTCTCACACCCACCGCCAGCGTCACGTCCGCCACCCGCTCCAGGCGGGAGGGTTCGTCGTCCTCGCCCGCCCCGCGTGTGATCGCGATGATCGGGATCCCGTCCTGACGCAGCGTCGCCGCCAGGGCGACTACCTCGTCCGTTTCCCCTGAGTGCGACAGGCAGACGGCCACGTCCAGCTTCCGGAACCGCCCCAGGTCCCCGTGGGCCGCTTCTGTCGGGTGCACCGCGTGCGACGTGATCCCCAGCGACGCCATCGTCGAGCTGATCTTCGCCCCCACATGCCCGGACTTGCCCAGCCCCGAGACCAGCACCGTCCCGCCCTGGGCCGCGCACCGCTCGATGATCTCGCACGCCCGTGTGAACGCGCCGTCCACGCCCGCCCCGATCGCCTCGATCGCCCGCGCCTCGTCCCGCAGGACGCCCCGGATGTACTCCAGCTCATCGGGGCGTGCGGCGTGCTCGGGGGCCTTCGCGGGCCGGGTCCTGCTCTGGGCGGTCTGGTCGCTCATAAGCACAAAGGATAGCGCCCGCGGGCTCTGGCCGGGCGCCGGTGTACACTCGACTCCATCGCCCGCACACGGAGGACGCGAGCCCATGACCGCCCCAGCCGCCAGCCAGAGCAACTACCGCGTCCGCCTGGACGCCTTCGAGGGCCCGCTGGACCTGCTGCTCTTCCTCATCCGCCGGGCCGAGGTCGATGTCACCGACATCCCCGTCGCCGCGATCACCGAGCAGTACATGGACCAGCTCGAGCAGATCGAGCGGATCGACATCGAGCTCGCCGGCGAGTTCCTCGTCATGGCCGCCACGCTCATGGAGATCAAGTCCCGCATGATCAACCCCCCCGAGCAGGGCGAGGCGATCGAGTCCGATCGCCACGACTCGGACAAGGACCACTCCGACCCCCGCGCCGAGCTGGTCCGCCAGCTGCTCGACTACAAGAAGTTCCGCGACGCCGCCGACGAGCTCGACCACCGCCGCCTGGAGTGGTCCCAGCGCGCCCCGGTCGTCCCCGCGGCCTCCGACGAGCAGCTCGTCCGAGACGCCGCCGAAGAACTCGGCGAGCTCGACATGGAAGACCTGGGCCTGAGCGACCTGCTCGCCGCCTTCCAGGAGATCGTCGCCAGCGTCAACTTCGACCGCCTGGGCGAGCACGAGGTCATCTCCGACGACACCCCCATCGAGCTCCACGCCGAGGACCTGCTCGACCGCCTCGCCCGCGACGGCGTCATGCACGACGGCGCCCCACGCCTGAGCCTCCGGGGCGTCCTGGCCGGCCGCTCCAAGCCCGAGATGATCGGCCTCTTCCTCGCCATGCTCACGCTCATCCGCGACCAGCGCATCGCCGTCCGCCAGAGCCAGACCGGCAGCGACATCGAGCTCGAGCTCCGCCCCGACGCCGAAGCCGACGCGGCCCCGATCACCGACGACTTCTCCTAGCGCCCGCCCGGCGATCACCAACAGCCGGTGGTACGGGCTTCCAGCCCGTTCTCGCGGTACCCGGTTTGATCCGTATGGGATGGAAGCCCGTACCACCAGATCGATCAAGCAATCCTGTTCTCAGCCGGACTCAAGGTACCGGTCCTCGATCGTCTCGCGCAAACTCTCCAGATGCCCCGCGTACCGCTCGTGCCGGCGCACGGAGCGCGTGTAGATCGGCTGGTCCACCTGGTACTCGCTGGCCGTGCGCACGCTCCGCTTCTTCTCGTAGAACCGCGCGCACGCGTCGTCCCAGCCCAGCCCGATCGCGTCGATCAGCCTCCGCGACTCACCCGCCTGGTCCGCGACCATGTTCTCGTACGCCACCCGGTGCACCTCGACGCCCAGCGCCTGCGTCCAATGCGCCATCGCCCGCTGCGAGTCGTTGAAGTACCGCCCGAGCCAGGTCTGGTCCCGCGTCCAGGCCATGCCGTGGATGTCGCGAAAGTCCTGGAAATAGCACGACAGGCACGTGTCCATCGGGTCGCGCACGCAGTGGACCAGCGTGGCGCCCGGCAGCGCCGCGCGGATCAGCCCCAGGTGAAGCAGCGAATCGGGCTGCTTGTCCGTCACCCGCGCCGCGTTCGTGTCGAGCGCGCCAAGCTCCTTGACAACGCCCCGCCCGAACCGCGACAGCCGCGACCGCCCGATCACCGCCGGGTCCTCGATGAGGGCGAACGGGCGCTGGTCCGTGCGAAGCTGCACCGCCAGCTTCGACGCCAGCCCGATCTCCCCCCCGCCGCACGCCCGCGGGTGGCTCGCGATGATCTGCTCAACCAGCGTCGTCCCCGACCGCGGCATCCCGAACACGAACACCGGCAGCTCCGATGCGGCCCCACCGGCGCCCAGCGCGGCGAAAGCCTCGGGCGTCCACCGCTCGATCATCCGGTCCACCGCCTCCGAGAACGCGTCGGCGTCCCACGCCGGCTTGTCCGTCTCGTTCACACGCTCGTAGCACGCGAACGCCTCGTCGAACCGCCCCTCGCTGTCGAGCAGCTCCCCCAGCGCCCACGTCAGTCGGCGTACATAGAACGCCCAGACGTCGCCGCCCTCCAGGCGCCCCCGCACCGCGTCGATGCCCTCGCCCGCGCGCCCGAGGCGCTTGGCAAGCTCCGCGAACAGCAGCACGCACGCGCTGTTGGCGCCCCCGCCCAGCACCGCCCGCTCGACCACCCGCATCGCTCCCTCGTGATCCCCACGCAGCCGCTTGTGGTTCGCCACCGCCGCCAGCACGTCGCCCGACTCGGGCGCCATCGCCAGCGCCCGACCGAACGACTCGCCCGCCTCGTCGAGCCTGTTCAACGCCTGCAGCGCCATGCCCAGCTCGAGCAGCGCTTGGTGCCGCTTTGGCTCGAGCCCGATCGCCCGCTCGATCGGCTCCAGCGCCCGCTCGGGCTTGCCCGCGCGTGTCAACGCCGCCCCGCGCAGCAGCAGCAGCGTCACATTGCCCGGATCCCCCGCCAGCCCGCGCTCCGCCGCCGCGGCCGCCTCGTCCAGCCGCCCCGCCCGCATCAGCCGCGACGCCTGAGCCGCAAGCTGCCGGACCTGTGCCTGGGTGGGTTTCGGGGGCGCCATCGGGCGATCGTAGCGGGGGGGCTACATGCCCAGCTTCTGCACGAACGCCGCCAGCCGGTCCATGCCCGCGTTGATCGTCTCTTCCGAGCACGCGAACGAGATGCGCACGTGGTCCGGGCCGACGCCCCCGAAGTCCTCGCCCGGCACGAACGCCAGCAGCTCCTCTTCGAGCAGCGCCTCGCACAGATCGCTCGCCGAGCCCAGCGTCCTGCCCCCGGGCGTGATCCCGCCGAACAGCCCGGAGATATCCGGGAACACATAGAACGCCCCCGTGGGTCGCGGGCACAGCACGCCCGGGATCGTCGAGAGCCGCGTGTGGATCAGCTCCGCCCGCCGCCCGAACGCCTGGCGCATCTGCTCAACCTCGTCGGCGCACTCGCGCAGCGCCACCCGGATGGCGGGGTAGTTGAACGAGGTGATGTTGGTCGTCATCTGCCCCTGCAGGGTGCCGATGGCCCTGATGAGCGTCTTGCCGAACTCGCCGGGCATCGCGCCGTACCCGATCCGCCACCCCGTCATCGCGTACGCCTTGCTCAGACCGTTGATCGTGAACGTGCGCTCGCTGACCTCGGGCACGCTGCCGATCGAGAAGTGCTCGATCCCGCCGTACACGATCTTCTCGTAGATCTCGTCGGAAACGATCACCAGCCCCGGCGCCGTCGTCCGCGCCGCCTCCGCGACCACCCCCGCCAGCGCCCGCAGCTCGTCGGGCGTGTACATCGTCCCGCACGGGTTGCTCGGCGAGTTGATGACCAGCACCCGGCTGTTGGGCGTGATCGCCGCGCGGAGCTGCTCGGGCGACATCTTGAAATCACGCTCGGCGCTCGTGGCGACCTCCACGACCCTCCCGCCCGAGAGCTTCGCGATCGGGTCGTAGCTCACCCACGCGGGCGTCGGGATGATCACCTCGGGCGCCGCTTCGCCGGGCGCCGGAAAGTCCAGCAGGCACTGCATCACGCCGTACAGCGTGTGCTTGCCCCCGGCGCTGATCGCCACGTGCTCGCCCGTGAGCCCGGGGATCCCGTTCTCCCGCGTCAGCTTCTCCGCGATCGCCTCCCGCGTCTCCATGTCGCCCAGCGTCGGCGTGTACTTCGTCTGACCCGCCAGCAGCGCATCGATCGCGGCCTGCTTGATCCGCTGGGGCGTGTCAAAGTCCGGCTCGCCCGCCGCAAAGATCAGGACGTCCTTGCCCGATTTCTTCAGCGCCTTGGCCCGGTTCGTGAACGCAACCGTGACCGAGGGCTTCAGGGATTTCACCCGAGCCGAGAGGCCCAGGCCGCGGTGGCTTTCACTCATGCGCGGATCATAATCACCCGCCCGCTCCCGTGGGCGGCCCCGAGCCCCGCCGCGGGTCCCCGCCAGGCGATCGGCGCATTGATAGAGCCCCCGCCCGAGCCTAATGTTGGCTTCCGGTCAACGGGCCGTCTAAGTCCCAAACACGCTTGCCGCGGTTCACGCTGCGGCCTGACGAGGAGTGGATCAGCACTATGCCTCTCGACAAAGAAATCAAAGGCCAGACCATCGGCGAGTTCGCTCGAACCGAGGGCGACACCGGATCCCCCGAGGTCCAGATCGCCCTGCTCACCCGCCGCATCCAGCAGATCGCCACGCACATGCGTGAGAACAAGCAGGACACGCACTCGCGCCGCGGGCTCGTCATACTCGTGGGCAAGCGCAACCGCCTCCTGCGTTACCTGCAGAAGAAGAACCGCCCCAAGTACCTCGAGACGATCCAGGCCCTGGGGCTCCGCAAGTAAGTCATTCCAACCCGCTGGCGCTGCCGCGCCAGCGGGTTCTTTGTTTCGGGGTGTTCACTCGAGCGGCAGTGGGCGCCGGGCGTTGATCGGATGATGAAACCGACCTCCGCGCCCCGCGCCTTCTGCCCCTCAGTCGGATGAGCATCCCGATGGACATCACGACCCCCTTGCGCGGCGGACACGGAAGTTCTCGCCCGGGCGCGCGGGGGTTCCATCCGGGGAACGGCGCCCAAGGCCCTGGCGCTCCCCGCTCCAGAAGGGACAGATCCGATGCCAAACACCACGTTCAAGTCCAAGCACCGTGTCGAGACCCAGCTCGGCGGCCGTACGTTCTCCATCGAGACCGGCTCCATCGCCAAGCTCGCCTCCTCGGCCGTCCTCGTCTCCCACGGCGAGACCACCGTCCTCGCCGCCGTCGTCCGCGCCAACCCCCGCCCGGGTCTGGACTTCTTCCCTATGCAGGTGGACTACCGCGAGCGCACCAGCGCCGCGGGCAAGTTCCCCGGCGGCTTCCGCAAGCGTGAGGGCGCTCCCAACGAGAAAGAAATCCTCACCATGCGGATGATCGATCGCCCGATCCGCCCGCTCTTCCCCGAGGGCTTCATCGACGAGGTCCAGATCCAGTGCTGGGTCATGAGCCACGACGGCGAGAACGACGCCGACGTCATCGCCGGCACCGCCGCCTCCGCCGCCCTCGCGCTCTCCGACGCCCCCTTCGACGGCCCGACCGCCACCGTCCGCGTCGCCCGCATCCACACCGACGACGGCATCGCCCACGTCATCAACCCCACCGTCACCCAGCTCGACTACTCCGATCTCGACCTCGTGCTCACCGGGCACAAGGACGGCATCAACATGATCGAGGTCGGCGCCGCCGAGGTCGATGAGCAGGGAATCCTCGACGCCATGGAGTTCGGCTACGAGGAGATCAAGTCCCTCCTCACCATCATCGACGAGCTCGTCAGCAAGTGCGGTCAGGAGAAACGCCTCGGCGACAACGTCGTCACCATCCCCGACGACATCATGGCCCACGTTACCAGCGTGTGCGAGAAGGACATGACCGCCGCCCGCCAGATCCAGGGCAAGCACGACCGCGGCGCCAAGGTCGCCGAGCTCAAGAAGGCCCTCCTCGACAACCACTACCCCCTCAAGGAAGACACCACCCCCGCCGTGGCCAACGAGTCCGCCACGCGGCGCTCCCACGCCAAGGAGGCCTTCCGCAAGCTCGAGAAGAAGGTCACCCGCAGGCTCATCGTCGAGTCCGGCAAGCGCGCCGACGGCCGCGGATACGACGAGATCCGCCCCCTCGAGATGCACACCGGCATCTTCGACCGCACCCACGGCTCCGCCTTCTTCCAGCGCGGCGAAACCCAGTCCCTCGTCACCTGCACCCTGGGCACCGGCAAGGCCGAGCAGATCGTCGACGGCCTCCTCCCCGAGTACTCCAAAAAGTTCTACCTCCACTACAACTTCCCGCCCTACTGCGTCGGCGAGGCCGGACGCATCATGGGCCCGGGCCGCCGCGAGATCGGACACGGCGCCCTCGCCGAACGCTCCCTCCTGGGCATCCTCCCCAACCCCGACGAGTTCCCCTACACCATCCGCCTCGTCTCGGACATCACCGAGTCCAACGGCTCCTCGTCCATGGCCTCGGTCTGCGGCGGCTGCCTCGCCCTCATGGACGCCGGCGTCCCCATCCGCAACACCTGCGCCGGCATCTCCGTCGGACGCTTCACCGACGAGCAGGGCGGCTCCGAGGTCTTCGTCACCGACATCATCGGCGAGGAGGACTTCTTCGGCGACATGGACTTCAAGGTCTCGGGCACCCGCGAGGGCATCACCGGCATCCAGCTCGACCTCAAGGCCCGCGGCCTCAACCTCGACCAGGTCAAGGTCATCTTCCAGCAGGCCAAGGAAGGCCGCCTCGACATCATCAACCAGATCGAGAGCGTCATCCCCGAGCCCCGCGCCAAGATCTCCAACTACGCCCCGCGTCTGGTCACCATCAAAATCGACCCCGACAAGATCGGCAAGCTCATCGGGCCCGGCGGCAAGACCATCCGCGCCCTCCAGGACAAGTACGGCGTTGGCATCGACGTCGAAGACGACGGCACCGTCATCGTCTCCTCCCCCGACGCCTCCGGCATCGAGTCCGCACACGCCGAGATCTCCGCCCTCTGCGAAGAGGTCAAGCCCGGTACCATCTACGAGGGCAAGGTCGTCTCGACCAAGGACTTCGGCGCCTTCGTCGAGCTCATCCCCGGCACCGACGGCATGTGTCACATCTCCGAGCTCGCCGACGGCTACGTCGAGAAGGTCTCCGACGTCGTCAAGATCGGTGACGTTGTCCGCGTGAAGGTCATCAACGTTGACGACCAGGGACGCATCAAGCTCAGCCGCAAGGCCGCGATTCTCGACGACGCCGCCAAGAACGGCGGCGCCGCCGAGCAGGCCGAAACGGCCAACGCCGACTGATCCCGCCTGGAATCCTTCCAAACACAACGCCCCGGGCGCCCTCACAGGCTCCCGGGGCTTTCTCGTGGTCTTGTCCTCATCCAGCTATTGGTTTGACGCTGGCCCAAGGTCTGGTAATCTGGGCGAGCCGTGCCCCCCAGGGCCGGATCCGCCTCTCGAGGCGTCCGCTTCACGGGGACACGCATGTCCGGCGGCTTGGTGGTCCAGTGAGCGGCGCGTTGTTGGCGTTGTCTCGTTTCCGGGGTGGACCGCAACTCTCGTTCCGCCGGGCGAGCATGACGCGGGGATGTTGCTCATGACCGAACAGCCGCTCAAACGAATCGAGGGCATCGAGGGCGTCGTGAAGTGGTTCGATCCACGCAAGGGCTTTGGCTTTATCGTCGGCCCCGAGGGTCAGGACATCTTTGCACATTTCACCGTCATCGACGGCGACGGCTTCCGCGCCCTCAAGGACGGCTCCAAGGTCAACTACGACGCCGAGGAGAGCGACAAGGGCTGGCGTGCCACCCGCATCGCCCGCTCCGAGGAGGACCCCGAGGTCGTCGTCCCCCGACGCTCGTACTCGAGGTCGCCGCGCCGGTGATCAGCAACGGAGCGTGGGCGTGAACGGGCTGGAGTTTGCGCTCGGGACGCTGCTCGGAGGCGCGATCGCGCTCGTCGCGTCCCGCTGGGCCGTGCGCCGCTCCGTCGCCCGCGCCCGCGTCGCCGAGCGCCGAGCCCGCACGGCCGAACGCCTCGCCGAGCTCGGCTCCATGACCCGCGGCCTGGCCCACGAGATCCGCAACCCCCTCTCCACCATCTCCCTCAACGCCCAGCTCGTGGGCGAGGGCGTCCAAGACCTCGACGCGCCCGAAGACGACAAGGCCACGCTCGCCCGAAGAACCCAGTCCCTCGCCCGCGAGGTCGAACGCCTGGGCGGCATCCTCGAGGACTTCCTTGAGTTCGCCGGCGAGCTCCGCATCGACAGCGCCCCGGTGGACCTCAACCGCGTCGCCGACGAGCTGGTGGACTTCTTCATGCCCCAGGCCGACGCCCAGCGCGTTCGCCTCCGCGCCGACCTCTCCAAGGACGCCCTGCGCTGCGAGATCGACACCCCGCACCTCAAGCAGGCGGTGCTCAACCTGATGCTCAACGCCGCCCAGGCGATGAACGCCGCCGGCCCCACCCGCGAACTCATCCTCCGCACCGAGCGCGGCCAGGACCCCGACCGCAGCCCCGTCGTCCGCCTCCACGTCATCGACACGGGCCCGGGCATCCCCGAGGGCAAACGCGACGAGATCTTCAGGCCCTATATCACCACCAAAGCGGGGGGGACCGGCCTGGGCCTGCCCACCGCCCGACGCATCATCGAGGCCATGGGCGGGCGCATCGACCTGCACTCCGAGCCCGGCATCGGCGCCGATTTCACCCTCACCTTCCCCGAGATCACGACCTGACGACCTGCCTCTACAGATGCGGGTGCCGTGGTCTGACGAGCGGAAGCGAGGAAGGCCACGCCAGGACGACCACCAGAACCTCGTGGCCTTCGCCCCAGGCTCAGACCACGCCACCTTACAGATGCGTCCGCACGTCCCACAGCTCCGGGAAGAACACGTGGTCGATCATCTTCCGCAGGAACGGCACGCCCGATGACCCGCCCGTCCCCGTCTTGAACCCGATCACCCGGGCCACGACCTTCAGGTGCCGGAACCGCCACAACGCGAACTGCTCCTCGACGTCCACCAGCTTCTCGCACATCTCGTACGCGTCCCAGTGCTTCTCCGGGTTCTGGTAGATCCCCTTGAACACTTCGACGACCTGCGCGTTCGCCTCGTGCGCCTCGCTCACGTCCCGCGCGAGCAGTTCCCGCGGGATCGCAAACCCGCGCCGCGCCAGATGCCGCAGAAACTCGTCGTAGACGCTCGGGGCTTCCAAGGCCTTTGTCAGCGCCGCCGTCGCCTCCGGGTCGTGCGCGTGCACCCGCAGCATCGCCCGGTCCTTGTTGCCCATCATGAACTCAATCCGCCGGTACTGCGCACTCTGGAAGCCCGAGCCCGTCCCCAGCACGTGCCGGAACTGGACATACTCGCTGGGCGTGAGCGTCGCCAGCACGTCCCACTGGCTCAGCAACTGGTGCTGGATGTGCTTGACCCGCGCCAGGATCTTGAAGCTCGACTCCAGCTCGTCCGAGCGGATGTAGCCCATCGCCTCGCCCAGCTCGTGGATCACCAGCTTCATCCACAGCTCGCTCGTCTGGTGCTGGATGATGAACAGCAGCTCGTCGTGGTGGTCCGAGCGTGGGTGCTGGGACGAGAGGAGGCGGTCCAGGTCCAGATACCCGCTGTAGGTGACCTTGCCGCCAAGGTCGGTGTGGATTCCCGGTTCCAGCTCGCGTGCGCTCATGCCGCCATGCTACGCGCCCCCTCGCCGCTAGACTTGCCCCATGAGCCTGGACACCGCCCGCCCCGACAGCGCCACAGCCGATCACCTGCCCGCGCTCGACGCCCTGCGGGGGCTCATGCGCCGCTTCACCACCGATCACCTCGTCGGGATCACGCCCGAGGACTTCCAGCACAGCCTGCTCGCCCGAATCGGCACGATCGACAGCGACGTCGAGGGCTACGACGACCCCGCCCGCCAGCGCGACCTCTCCATCAAGTTCCGATTCGGGCATGACCACGACTTCGGCGCCTTCAAGCTCGACGGCCAGATGGGCCAGCGCCACCTCGAACTCCTCGCCTCCTTCATCGACCGCCTGGGCGCGCTTCCCACGGACCTCACCGGCAAGCGCGTGCTCGACATCGGCTGCTGGACCGGGGGCGCCTGCCTCGCCCTCGCCGCCATGGGCGCCCAGGTCGTCGCCATCGAAGAGGTCCGCAAGTACGCCACCTGCGCCCAGGACATTGCCAATGCCTTCGGACTCCAGGACCAGATCCGCGTCCTGCCCCTGTCCCTCTACGAGCTGACCGGAGAAGAGCACCAGGACGCGTACGACTACGTCCTCTTCGCCGGCGTGCTCTACCACCTGACCGACCCCGTTCTCGCCCTCCGCCACTGCTTCAACGCGCTGCGCGACGGCGGGACCTGCCTCATCGAGACCGCCGGCATCGACGACCAGGCCTCCACCTGCCGCTACGAAGGCCCCGGCGTCTTCCACGCCGGCAGCGAGTCCGAACTCAACCGCTCCGGCTGGAACTGGTTCCTGCCCAGCGCCCCGGCACTCCGCCGCATGATCGCCGACGCCGGGTTCGCCGACGTCCATGTCCAGGGCCCCTCGGACAACCGCCTCCTCGCCAGGGCCAGGCGCGACACGCACACCGACATGCTCCGGGCGGGCCTGAGCGTGCCCCACGTCAGGTAGAACGCCCCCCCCGGATCGACCCCGCCCCCCAACGCGATACGATGCTCTGCACGCCCCGCCCCCGTGGGGCGGTTGACCACAGCAGGAGCCCCGATGAAGCCCGCATTCTCAACCGTCGCCTGCCCCGAGTGGACCCTCGAGGACGTCGCCGAGTTCGCCGGCGGCGCCGGCTACCAGGGCGTCGAGCTGCGCACTTTCGGGCACGGCTCGACCGACCTGGCCTGCGACCCCTGCAAGACCGGCCCCGCCAAGATCCGCGACCTCTTCGAGGACGCCGGCGTCACCCCTCTCTGCCTCGCCAGCTCCATCCGATACGACAAGCCCGTCTGGCCCCCGATCATCGGGCACGCCATCGCCGACACCGAGCGCCCCGTCCGCGAGACCAAGGCCCTTGTCGAGGTCGCCGCCCAGTGCGAGGTCGGCGCCGTCCGTGTCTTCGCCTTCGAGCTGCCCCCGGGCGAGAAGCGCGAGAAGGGGATCAAACGCGTGCTCGAACGCCTCCAGCTCGCCCTGACCACCTGCAAGAACACGGGCGTCAAGCTCATCCTCGAGAACGCAGGCTCCTTCCCCCTCGCCGAGGACATCGGCGAGATCATCGAACGAGCCAACAGCCCCCTGCTCTACGCCGCCTACAACCCCGCCGTCGCCCAGTCCCACGGCGAGGACCCTGTCCAGGGCGCCCGCACGCTCGGCGCCCGCCTCTGGTCCGTCAAGCTCGCCGACTACCGCGACGCCACGCCCGTCACCCTGGGCGAGGGCGACCTCGACGCCGAGCAGCTCGTCAGCGAGCTGGCCCGCTCCAGATTCCCCGGCTGGCTCGTCTACGAGTGGCCCCGCCTCTGGCTGCGCGAACTCGGCGACCCCACCGACCAGCTCACCGACGCCTGCGAGAAGATCTACCGCTGGATCGGCGACGCGACGCCCAGCCCCGCCGCCGTCGCCCGCTAAACCAGCACCCCCCGAGCGGCGCATGACCCCACAGCCCGACGAGACCGCGCGCCACCACGCCGACCGACTGGTCGAGCTGGCCCGTTCACTGGGCTTCGCCCGTGTCGGCGTCTGCGACGCCTCGCCCAGCGAGCACGAGGCCGATCTCCACACCTGGCTCGAATCCGGCGCCCAGGGCTCGATGGCCTACCTCCAGCGCAACAACGACATCCGCACAAACCCGGGCAAACTCATCCACAACGCCCGCTCGTTCCTCATCGTCGCCGACCAGTACGCCACGCGCAACGACCCGCCCGACACCCCCGACCCCGCCCGCGGACGCATCGCCCGCTACGCCCGCGGGCGCGACTACCACAAGGTCATGAAGAATCGTCTGCACGAGCTGTGCGACCGCGCCAGCCAGCTCCACCCGGGCGAGACCTTCCGCGCCTTCGTCGACACCGCCCCCGTCCCCGAGCGCGAGCTGGCCACCCGCGCGGGCATCGGCTGGACCGGCAAGCACACCCTCGTCCTCCACCCCCGCCTCGGCTCCTACCTCCTTCTGGGAGGCATCGCCACCACGCTCGACCTCACCCCCCCCGAGCGTCAGAAACCCGTCGCCGACCACTGCGGCTCCTGCACCCGCTGCATCGACGCCTGCCCGACCGACGCCATCACGCCCTACCGCGTCAACGCCTCGCGCTGCATCTCCTACCTCACCATCGAACGCCGCGCCCCCATCGACCCCCGGTTCCACGAGTCGATGGGCGATTGGATCTTCGGCTGCGACATCTGCCAGGAAGTCTGCCCCCACAACTCCCCCCGCCCGCCCGGCGCCGGCGTCGGGCGCACACACCCCGCCTACACACCGGTGCGAGACAGCTTCGACCTGCTCGAGATCCTGGGCTGGACCGACAACGACCGCGCCGCCGCCTTCCGCGCCGCCTCCCTCAAACGCGCCACCCTCCCCATGATGAAACGCAACGCGGTCATCGCCGCCGGCGCCGCGCTGCGCACGTCCCCCCAGCCGCAACTGCGCGCCCGCATCGAGTCACTGCAAAGCGACGAGCGTGAAGACCCCATCGTCCGTCAGGCCGCCGCGGACGTGCTCGCGTCGCTGGGCGCCTGAGCGCCCCTCGGCAGCGTCAGCCGGCTCAGCAGCACGATCGCCAGCCCCGGCGCCAGCCACAGCTCCTGCCCCGCGATAAACCCCATCCAGAACATCGGCGCCGCCACCGACGTCGCAAACGCAAGCGTCCGACCCTTGCGCCGTCCGCTCGCGCCCCCCAGCCCCGAGTGCCCGTCGCGCGTCGGGATCATCGCGATCCACACGTACGCCGGGAACACCAGCCCGTAGAACGCCATGAAACACCGGTAGATCACCTCGCCCGCGGGCATGTCGCCAACCCCGGGCAGCTGCCCCTGGAAGATCCCCAGCACCACCGCCATGGCCCCCAGCCCCAGCGTCGCCAGCGCCCCCGCCGCGTTGCCCGTCGCCCGGATCCGGTGCTGGTGCACGATCACCGTAAACACGAGCTGCACCAGCACGTGAACCAGCACCGCCACCAGCGCCCACGCCGCGATCGAGGGCGCCCCGCCGCCCCCGCCCAGCGCGTGCAGGAACAGCCCCGAGTACACCAGCGTCAGCACGATCATCGCCAGAAAGAACACCCCGAACCCGAGCGTGAACGCGACCCGGGCGCCGGTGGGGGAGGTCTGCTGACGGGCGTGGTGGAACGTCAGATCCAGATACGGGCACAACGCAAACCCGAACAGACACACCGGCGCCAGCCACAGCAGCTCATCCGATCGCGCCGTCTCGACCAGCACACCAGCCCCCGTGGGCGTCGGCTGCCCGTTCACCAGCAGCAAGACCAGCACCCCGATCGAGACCAGCCACACCAGCAACGACCCCAGCGCGATGGGCCGGTCACCGCGCCGCACCGCCCGGCGCAACCCCACCGCCGCCCCCAGCCCGGCGAGCCCCAGCACGAGCACCCCCCAGTCCGGGATCGCCGCCGCCGGCGCCGTGCCCAGCCCCCGGATCAGCGACAGCAGCCACAGCAGAAAGTACAGATGAAACGCGATTGTCACGGCGCTGAACGCGCCCATCGCCCGCGCGTGCTTCTCGACCAGCCGCCCGCTCAGACCCGGCGCCCGCAGCGTCCACCCCATCGCCCCCGCGCCCACGATATTGGGAAGCGCAAACGCCAGATACCCCGGCAGCCCGTAGTCGCGCACGAGCAGGATCGGCAGGAACATCCCGATGCACCACGTCCAGCTCACACCCAGGTACAAGCCCCACAGCACGGGGTGAACGGGTCGAGTCGTCGCCTGGTCAGCCATGATCGGAGATCACCGGCTCAGCGCCGGCGCTTCTTGGACTTCTGGTGCTGCTTGGGCGTGACGTGGAACGTCGCCGTGCACCGCCCGACGCGCTTCTCTTTGCCCACCAGCCGGTCGCCCGACCGCTTCGGGCGGTTCTTGTCACGCTTCTTCTTGAGCACGGGCAGCGTCTGCACGATCTCCATGTCGATCGTGATGTTGAACTCGCTCCCCGTCGCCACCAGGCTCGGCACGTCCTCCTGCGGCGTGATCCGGTACTCCGCCGGCCCGAAGCACGGACGCATGAACTTGTACTCCAGGTGCTTGCACACCACCTCGTAGTCCCCCCCGCACACCCCGAACACGTACGCCCCGCCCGCGATCTCACTGTTGCCCAAGAGCGCCGCGCCCGCCATCGCGTTGTACCAGTTCCGGTTGAACCGACGGAACGGCAGCGTCGCGCTGAATGTCATCGCGTCGATCTGCTTCATCCGGATGCCCGAGCGGAACGCGTACGGCAGCCAGATCAGCGAGCACACCCGGTGCCAGAAGTGGTTCCGCGTGCTCAGACGGCTGATGTACGCCTCGATCTTGTCCGCCATCGACCGCCTGCCCCGGGGCCGGGGCGCCGGCGAAGGGCTCGCCTCGGGGGCGGGCGTGGGCTCCGCGACAACCGGCGCGCCGATCGCCTGGGCATCCGCCGGGGCGGGTGGGGGGCTTGCCGGGCTGGCGGGCGGTGCGGTCACGCTCGGGACGTCTCCGGAGTCAGGGTCCGGGCATTGTAGTGCCCGCGGCCCGGGGTCAGACGCCCCGCGTCATCCGTCCTGCGGCGCCAGCTCGAACCACCCCTTCTCCGTCCGCCGCACCTTCTGAACAGGGTTCCCCGGCTCGTGATCGAGCACCAGCGTCCAGTCCTCCTCCGCCGCCGACTCCAGGAACCACCGCTTGCTCACCATCGACGTGAACGGCTCCACGTCGTACGCCAGGCTGTACGCCTGCCCGACGTGGTGCACCGTCGGCATCACGTCCGGAGCGAACACCACCTTGTTCCCCGCCGGGTCCTTGAACGCGATCGCCTGCTGCCCCCACGTGTGCCCCGGGACCAGGAACACGAAGATCCCCGGCAGCACCTCGCTCATCCGCTCTTCGGTGGGCGCCTTGGGCGCCTCGTCGCGCGAGGGCTTGCGGTTGGTCGGGAACGGCTTGGGCGAGTCGATCAGCCGCAGCCTCGGGCGACCGTTGCCCAGCGTCAGCCCCTCGTCCTCGAACGGCAGGATGTGGTCGCGGTAGTACGTCTTGGTCATCACGCTGTCGTTGTTCCGCGCGTCCACCCACTCACGCCGCTGCACGATCAGCTCCGCGTTTGGGAACGTGAACTTCACGTCCGGGCTGTCCCCCGACGACGCCCCGGGCTTGGTCGCGCTCCAGTCGGGCGTCTCGCCCGCCCGCACGCGCCGCGTCAGCCCGCCCGCGTGGTCAAAGTGCAGGTGCGTCACGATCGTGTGGTCGATCTGCCCTGCGCTCACCCCCGCCTCGGTCACCGCAGTCTCCACCGTCCGACCGTCGAGCGCGAAGATGTCGCGCATCTTGGCGCCGAGCTTGTCGCCCGTGCCCGCCTCGATCAGGATCCGCCGCGGGCGATCGCCCAGCTTGGCGTCCGACTCGCTCGACTCGAGCAGCAGACAGTTGTGGCTCAGCAGCATCCGGTGCCGGTCGTCGATCTCGACGCTCCGCGACCAGACGACGCGCGGGATGATGCCGAACATGCCCCCCGCGTCGAGCTTGAGGGAGCCGGCGCGGAGCACTTTCCATTTCCATGTGGTCATGGGGGGAGGGTAGACATCCCCGAACCGGCGTACGCTCGATCCATGACGCCCCTCGCCCCCATCGACATCGCCCGTCTCGAGGATCACCGCCAGGCCCGCTCCGTCGCCGAGATCGCCCTCGAAGCAGAGCCCATCATGGGTGGCTGGATGTGCCGCTCCGAGCCCGGCTCCTGGTCCAACCAGGCCGCCGGCGTCGCCCTGGATGGCCCCGTCACCCCCGCCGACGTCGATCGCCTGACCGACTTCTACACCTCCGCCGCCATCGAGCCCCGCGTCGAGCTCTGCCCTTTCGCCGACGAATCGCTCGTCAGCGAGCTCAGCGCCCGCGGCTTCACCCTGCGCCAGTTCGAGAACGTCCTCTACCTGCCCCTCCAGAACCCGGGCGATCTCGCCCGGCTCCCCCCGCGCCTGCCCGAGGGCGTCACCATCCGCGTCGTCGATCGCGACGACGCCCAGCAGATCGAGACCTTCGTCCGCGCCTCAAGCCTCGGCTTCTTCCCCGACGGCGCCGACATCCCCGAGCACTTCTTCGAGTCCATGCGCCGCGTCGTCCGCCACCCGCGCACCGAGTCCTACCTCGCCCTGCTCTATGGCCGCCCGGTCGGTGGCGGGGGCGTCGAGGTCGCGAACATCGACGCCACGCTCACCTCCTGCCTCTTCGGCGTCTCCGTCCTCCCACACGCACGCCGCCGCGGCATCCAGCAGGCCCTCATCGCCGCCCGCGTCCGCCACGCCCACGAGCGCGGCGCCGTCATCGCCTGCATCGGCTCCAAGCCCGGCATCCCCACCGAACGCAACGCCGCCCGCCTCGGCTTCCGCATGGCCTACACCAAGGCCGTCCTCGCCCTGGCAGGCGAGGGGCTGGTCCCGTCGCCGTAAAACGAAAGCGGGCGAGAGCCGTTGCTCTCGCCCGCGTAGGCAACTTCTCAATGGCTGAGCCTACTCCACGATCTCGTACACGTCCTGCTCCGCCGGCGCCTCGTAGCTGCCGATCACGTCGAACAGCCCGGTGATCGCCCCGCTCTGCTCGCCCGCGGCCTCCGCGTTGAACGCCGCCTCGCTCGCCGCGCCCGCGTCGCCCAGCAGCACCCGCATCGCACCCGCCATCAGCCACGAGTCTCGCGCCGCCACGCCGTTGTGCGCCAGCGTCGTAAAGTGCGAGTCCAGCTCGACAATCAGCGAGCCCAGCGTCTCGGTCCACGGGACCTCGAGCAACGCGTACGGATCCTCGCTCAGCGCCCGCCGGATCTGCGGCGCCGCCGACCGGTGGTACCCCGACGCGCTCAGCGCGATCGCGTACCCCACACGCGGCAGGCCCCAGCTCGGCGTCAGGCTCGAGGCACGGGCGAACTCACGCCGCGCCTGGTCCGGGTAGCCACGCTCGAGCGCCCGCCACCCACGGTCCACGGCCTCGACCGAACGGTCCGCGCTCGAACCCGTGCCCGCGCCGTAGTAGTAGTGGCCGCTGTACACCGGGCTCACGTACACGTACGAGTGCGTGCGGTAGGAAGGGGAGTAGTACCAGCTCGAGCCGCGGTACCCGATCCACAGGCCGAAGGAATACCCGTTGTGGTGGTAGTAGCTCCCGTGCGAGTAGGGGTGATACCCGTAGTGGTGATTCCCGTAGCCGCCGTGGGAGTAGTGCCCGTAGTAGTTGTTGTACGTGAAGAAGTAGTTGTCACTGTTGTCGTAATAGTTCCCGTGCCCGCCGCCGTGGTTGCCATAGCCTCCGCCATGCCCGCCGCCGCGACCGCCCCGGTCACCGTGGTCGTTCCCTCCGCCGTGGTCCCCACCGCCGTGTCCGCCACCATCACCACCGCGCCCGGGGCGCTGCGTGTCAGGACGGTTCACCTTGGTCCCGTGCGACATCGAGCCCGAGCGCGGGCGACCGCCGCCGTTGGGCCCGGAGGGACGCGGACGGATCGCGCCCGAACCCGTCGTCGGACGCGAGGTCGGCGTGCGAGCGTCAACGCGGTTCGGGCGCTGGATGTTGTTGGTCAGGCCGCCACCGCCGTTGTTGAAGCCGGAGCTGGACCCGCCGCCAGGACGCGTCCCGGGTGTGACCCGTGTCGGACGCGACCCCGAGTTCGAGCCCGAGTTCGAGGGGCGACGCCCGGGCGTCACGCTCGGCCGGTTCGCCGTGGTCTGGCTCGGACGCCCGCCCGAAGGACGCGGCGTCACCCGCGTGGTCGTGCCCGGACGCACACTCGTCGTGCGCCCGCCGTTCCGATCACCAACCGTCGGACGGCTGGTGGCCGGGCGGCTCGTCACCGGGCGGTTTGTGCTGGGCCGATCCGTCGTGGGCCGGTTCGTGGTGGGACGACTGATCGTGGTCCGCACGCCCGACTGACGGGTCGTGGGCGTCCGAGTCACGCCCCGTGGTTGTCTTGATGTCGGCGCCTGACGCGATGTCACCTGCGGGCGCTGGCCCCGCACAACCGCCGTCGTGTTCCGCCTCGGCGTGCGGATCGTGCTCACCGGCCCCCGCGAGGCGCCACCTCGCACCGCCGGCTGGCTCCCACGCTGCGTGTTGCTACGCGTCGTCACCGCCCCCCGCGACGGGCCTCTCGGGCGAGCCGCGGGCTGACGCATCGACCCCGAGCGCGTCCCCACCGAACCGCGGCTCGGCGCCGAACGCTGCACGCTTGAGCGAACGCTCCGCGCCGGCTGTCTCTGCGCACGCGGCGCCGTCGCCCGTGCCTGGGCCGGTCGCGAGCGAGCCGCAGACTGCCGCTGCGCCAGGTTCTGGTTCGACCGGACCCGCGAGTTGACCTGAGCCAGTGATTCACCCGCCATGGTGGCGAGCGCGACGATTCCGATGGTGAGCAGGCGTCCGCGCATGGCGGCCCCCTTCCAGTCTGAGGAACGGTGTCCCATACACCCCGGGAATCCTCCCCGGCGTGTCCAAGACCCTACCGCTCAAACCGGCGCCACCCTGACATCATTCCCAGCTTCACCCCCTGGCAGGTGTCAGAAGCTGATTCGGGTCCTGCAGCAGACGCACGATCTCCGCCAACGCCAGCGCCGCCGTCGCCCCGTCCACCACCCGGTGATCGCACGCCAGGCTCAGCGGCATCAGCTTCCCGCTCCGGAACCAGCCGTCCTTGACGACCATCCCCTCGCGATTCCGACCCACCGCCAGGATCCCCACCTCGGGCGCGTTGATCACGGGCGTCGCGAACCGACCCGCGTAGCTGCCCACGTTGCTGATCGTAAAGGTGGACCCCATCAGCTGCTCACGCGGGATCGAGCGGCTCCGAGCCGCGCCCGCGATCGCCCCGACCTGGCGCCCGATCTCCAGCACCCCCAGCTTGTCGCAGTCGCGCAGCACCGGCACCATCAGCCCCGTGTCCGTGTCCGTTGCGATCCCCATGTGCACCGCCCGGTGTTGCAGGATTGCCATCTCATCCGTGCCCTCGCCCTCGACCGTCGCGTTGAGCGCGCCGAACTGACCCGTCAGCACCCGCGCCACCGCCGAGCATACGAACGGCAGGAAGCTCACCCTCTCGCCCGACGCCGCCGCGAGCTGCCTGCGGAGCGAGTCGAGCGCCGTCACGTCCGCCTCGTCCATCACCGTGAAGTGGACCGCGTTGTTCACGCTCTCGCGCAGACGGTTGGCGATCGTCCGGCGCACCCCCCGGAACGGGATCCGCGTCGTGTCCGCCCCGGGCGCAAACTGAGCCTGCTGGCCCGGCGCCGGCGCCGAACTCTTGGAGGGGGGGGCTTCCAGCCCCCCCGCAAACGACGCTGCGGGCGCGGCGCGCGATTGCTGGGAGCCCTCGCCTCCGCGAGCCGCCGGCGCGCCCCCGCCCGTGAAGCCCTTGACATCCTTGGCCAGCACACGCCCGCCCATGCCCGAGCCGATCACCGCGTTGATGTCGATGCCCATGTCCCGCGCCAGGCGGCGCACCGCCGGCGTCGCCAGCGCCTTGCCGTCCTTCGCCGACACCCCGCCAAGGTCGCCGCCCATCGCGCCCACGACGGTCCCCGCGTCCTCGCGCTCTTCGCTGACGACCTCCGCCGCGTGCTCCTGCGCGTCCATCTCGTGCGTCCGCACGCCCTGCTGGATCGGCTTGCCGTTGCCCCCGCCGCCACCGCCCACGTACGTCACCAGCGGGTTGCCCACGTTCAGGATCTCGCCCGCCGAGCCGTGCAGCGTCTTGATCGTCCCCGCCCGCGGGCTAGGCACCTCCACGAGCGCCTTGTCCGTCTCCATCTCGGCCAGGATCTGGTGCTCCTCGACCGTGTCGCCCTCGCTGACCTTCCAAGAGATCAGCTCGGCCTCGTGCACACCCTCGCCAAGGTCCGGCAGGATGAAAATGTTGGGATCAGTGCTCTTCGCGTGCGCCATATGGTATTTCCTAATGCCTAATGCCCGATCCCCGATGCCTTCTTCAGTACGCCAGACACGCCTTCACGCCCTCGCCAATCCGAGCCGCGTCGGGCAGGTAGTCCAGCTCCAGCTTGTAGTACGGCATCACCGTGTCAAACCCCGTCACCCGCTGCACCGGCGCCTCCAGGCTCAGGAAGCACCGCTCCTGGATCCGCGCGATCAGCTCCGCCCCCAGCCCGCACGTCTTGGGCGCCTCGTGCACGATCACGCACCGACCCGTCTTCTCCACGCTCTGGGCCACCGTGTCGATGTCCATCGGGTAGATCGTCCGCAGGTCGATCAGCTCTACGCTGACATCCTCGGGCAGCTCGTCCATCATCTCCAGGCACTGGAACACGCTCGCGCCCCACGTCACCACCGTCAGGTCCTCGCCCTCGGACACCACCTTCGCCTTGCCGATCTCGATCGTGTACTCGTCCTCAGGAACCTCTTCCCGGAAGGACCGGTACACCCGCTTGGGCTCGAAGAACACGCACGGGTCCGGGTCACGGATCGCGCTGATCAGCATCCCCTTCGCGTCGTACGGCGTGCTGGGCATCAGCACCTTCAGCCCCGGGTGGTGCGCGTAGATCGCCTCGGGCGAGTCCGAGTGCAGCTCCGGGGCATGGATCCCCCCGCCCACCGGCACACGCACCGTCATCGGGATCGTGATCGCCCCGCGCGTCCGCGTCCGGAACCGCGCCGCGTGGTTCACGAGCTGGTCGTACGCCGGCCCGAGGAACCCCTCGAACTGGATCTCCGGGATCGGGCGCATGTCCGCCATCGCCAGGCCCACCGCCGTGCCCATGATCCCCGACTCGTCCAGCGGCGTGTTCTGCACCCGGTGCTTGCCGTACTTCTCCGCAAGCCCCTCGGTCACGCGGAACACACCACCGTTCACACCCACGTCCTCGCCCAGGATGATCACACGCTCGTCGCGCTCCATCTCCTGATCGAGGGCCTGATTAATCGCCTGAACAAGTGTCAGTTGCGCCATCTTCGTTCCCTCGGAGGGGACGGCTTCCAGCCGTCCCACTTCGTCTCTGGTCTCACAGTCTCTTCGTCTCTGCTCTTTACACCCGCTCCGCCTGGCCCCGCAGCCCCGCCTGCTCCGGGTGCTGCCCCAGCGAGCTCGTCCGCATCGTGTCCCGCTGCGTCTTCAGGTCGTCGCACAGCTCGGCGAACGTGTAATCAAAGATGTCGTTCGTGCTCGGCTCGCCAATCCCCTCGGCGGTCTTCACCACCTCCGACACGATCTTCTTCGCCCGCTCGCCCAGCTTCTTCTGCTGCTTCTCGCTCCACAGGTCCTTCGACTCGAGGAACTTCCGCGTCCGGATCAGAGGGTCCTTCTCCAGCCACGCGTCGAGCTCCTTCTGGTCGCGGTACCGCCGCGCGTCGTCCGCAGTCGTGTGGTCCCCAAGGCGGTACGTCACGGCCTCGATAAAGCTCGGCCCCCCGCCCTCAACCGCTCGCTCACGCGCGTCCTTCACCGCCTTGTACACCGCGAACAGGTCGTTCCCGTCCACCCGGATCGTCGGCATCTCGTACGCGATCGCCTTCTGCGCCACCGTCGGCGAGTTCATCTGCTCGTGCCTGGGCACCGAGATCGCCCACTCGTTGTTCTGGCAGAAGAACACCACCGGCACCTTCAGCGTGGACGCGAAGTTCATCGCCCCGTGGAAGTCGCCCTCGCTCGTCGCGCCGTCACCGAAGTACGTGATGACCGCCTTGTCCTTCTCCTTGCGCAGCTTCATCGCCCACGCGATCCCCGTCGCGTGCAGCATGTGCGTCCCGATCGGGATCGACAGCGGCGTCTGGTTCACGCCCTCGGGGATCTGGTTCCCCCGCTCGTCCCCCATCCAGTGCAGCAGGATGTAGTGCATCGGCAGCCCGTGCATGAACAACGCCGCGTTCTCGCGGTAGCACGGCGCCAGCCAGTCCTGGCCCCTGACCATCGCCAGCGCCGAACCCACCGCCGCCGCCTCCTGGCCCTTGTTCTGTGGATACGTGCCCATCCGCCCGGACCGCTGCAGCTTGAACGCGGTCTCATCGAGCTCGCGGCAGATCCACATCTGCTCGTACGCGTCGATGACCTGCTCGTCGCTCAGCGTGTCCTTGCCCAAACGGGCGTCGAACTTGCCGTTCTCGTCGAGGATCTGGAGATAATCGATCTTGGCCTCGTAGGCCTTGCGTCGGGGCATGCCCGCCTCCGTGTGGTGAGAGTCAACTCAGCCCGGGCGTGCCCGGGTCAGAGCGTAGCGCCGTCTCCGTCTCGTTGTCCTCAGCTCGCCGATTCCATCGCCTCGCGCCCCGTGCCGCCCGCCACGTAGTGGTCGTGCCCAGGGAACTGCTTGATGCTGTCCTGCTTCAGGTCCCGCCCCGTCCCCTGCGCGTTGGGCGACTTCTCGTGGATCGCATAATCAGAGTTCGGCAGCGTGTCCGAGTGCTTCAGCGCCGCGTCCGCCGCCCTGAGCATGCTCGCGTCCGCGTTCTCGTAGATCCCCCGGTACCGGTCCGCGATCTCAAGCTCCGCGATCTCGAAGAAGTGCAGCGCCGCGGCCTTGTTCGCCTCGAACTCCGTCCCCTCGCCGCCCTCGCGGATGTCCCGGTCCAGACGGCTCAGCGTGCAGCCCCACGCGTGGATGTAGATCGCCGCGTCCGCGATCCGCGCCTGCACGCACTGACGCTCGATGATCTTCGCGTCGTACATCCTGCTCGCCTTCTTGAACTGGTACGTCAGCTCCGAGATGTGACGACACAGCCGCTCGCCGTACGGCTTGAGCTCATCGCTCAGGCTCGGCGCGTCCGGGCTCCGCCTGCGGATCCCAAGGAACACCTCGGATCCCAGCGGTATCGCCGCCCGGATCACCGCCGGCGAGAACTTGAACCCGTCCACCGCGTCCTTGACGCCCAGCATCTTCTCCGCAAGCTGCTTCCCGCCGTACCCGAAAATGAACCCCTGCATCACCTCGTTGGCGCCCTCGACGATCGTGTTGATCCGAGAGTCGCGGAAAATCCGCTCGACCTCGTTCTCGGTCATGTACCCCTCGCCGCCCATGATCTGGACCGCGTCGTTCACCGACTGCCACCCCATCTCCGAGCAGAAAACCTTGCAGATCGCCGTCTCGAGCATGATGTCCTCGTCGTGCCGGTCGAGCATGCCCGTGGTCATGTACAGCACCGCGTCCATCGCGTAGCACAGGCTGCTCATGTGCGCGATCTTCTCGCGCACAAGCTCGAACTCCGCCAGCGCCCGCTGGAACTGGAACCGCGTCTGCGCCCACTTGATCGCCTGGTCCTTGGACCGCTTGGCCCCGCCCAGCATCCCCGCGCTCAGCGTGCACCGACCGTAGTTCAGGCACGTCAGCGCCACATTGAGCCCGCGACCCTCCTTGTGCAGCACGTTGCTGCGCGGCACCCGCACATCGGTAAACCGGATCCGCGCCTGCCACGTCCCCCGGATCCCGCACTTGGCCCGGTTCTTCTGGAAGATGTCGATCCCTTCCATGTCCGGCGTGCACACCAGCGCCGTCACCCTGTCCTTCCCGTCGATGTTCTGCTTGGCCATCACGGTGAACAACCCCGAGATCGCCCCCGACGTCGCCCACTTCTTCTCCCCGTTGAGGATGAACTCAGTCCCGTCCTCGCTCAACTCGCACCGCGTCTCCTGCCCACCCGCGTCGCAGCCGACGTTGGGCTCGCTCAGGCAGAACGCGCTGAGCCACTCCCGAGCCAGCTTGGGCAGCCAGCGATCTTTTTGCTCGGGCGTGCCGAACAGCATCACCGCCTTACACCCGATCGACTGGTGCGCCGAGACGACCACCGCCGTCGAGCCGCAGTACTTCCCGATCATCTCCAGCACACGGTTGTAGCTCGTGATGCCCATCCCCAGCCCGCCCTGCGACTTGGGGATCGTCAACCCCAGCACGCCCAGATCGAACAGCCGCTGGATCACCCACTCCGGCAGGTGCTGGTCCTGGTCGATCTCCACCGACGGGTGCTCGTTCTTAAGGTAGTCCTCCAGCCGCGCCAGCAGCTGGTCGCACTCGGCCGTCTCCTGCGGGCTGTCATGCGCGATGTCCGGGTACGGAAACAGCAGCTCCTGACGCAGGTTCCCCCAGAAATAGTTCTTCACCACGCCCATCGACTCGGGCTCGGGCCCGAGCAGCGTCTCCGCGTCAGCGATCATCCTGCGGTCCTTCTCGGACACGCCCTTCATCGTCTTCAGGTCAGCCATCGCCGCGATCCTCCGCAGTGTCGTGTCGCCCGCCGCGCCAAACGCCTGACCGGCGCTCGTGGGCGGTGACGGACACGACCGGGTCCGTTTGTCCATTCGTGCCCGCCCACCCGGGCGACACGCTCCGAATCAGCGCCTCGTGCTCTTCGCGCTCTTGGCGAAGAACCTCGCGATCGCCTCCTTGGCCTCGGGCGTGTGACGCAGCCTGATCAGCCGACTCCGCTCGCCGCGGAGCGCCTCGCTCCATCCCTCGCCCAGGCCAATCTCAACACACTCAACAACCGCCTGCGCCGCCTTCGTCTTGGGCAGCTCGCGCCGGCACGTCTTCAGACCGTGCCGCACGCCCTCGACCGAGCCGGGCCGCCCGATCCACCGGCTCGGCGTCCCGTCACGCTCCGGACGCCCCTTCGCGTTCCGGTCCGCGATCCAGTACCGCGCCGCGTCCAGCAGCTCCTCGGGCGCCACGCACGCCACGTCGAAGAGCCCTTTCTTCACCGCCTCATCGAACGTCATCGGCTTCCCCGACGCCGCCCGCAAAATCCCCTCGCACGCCTCGATCCGCGCCGGCAGCAGGTTCGTCCCCCCCCAGCCCGGACAGATCGACAGCCCCGCCTCGGGCAACCCCACCATGTACGGGCGGTCATCCTCCAGCGGCGCCCCGATCAGCCCGTCGCAGTGCATGGCAAGCTCAAGCCCGCCCCCCAGCGCCGCGCCGTTGATCGCCGCCGCCGTCCAGAAGGGCAGCTTCGTCAGCCGCCGGAACGCCCTCGCCGCGTCCTCCAGATACTCGCGCAGCTCGTGGTCGTCCGCCCGGTCGATCTCCCCCAGATCCGCGCCCGCGACAAACACCTTCGTCGAGCCCGACGCCACTACGAGCCCGTCCAGATCGTCCGGCAGGTCATCGATCGCCTGGTGCAGGCGAGCCACCAGGCTCTTGTTGATCACCACAACGGGCCGGTCGCCCTGCTCCAGAACCAGCGTCGCGATCCGGGCCTGATCGCCCTGCCCGTCAAACCGGATTGGCAGCGGTTGCTCGCCCATCGAACTCCTATCGCACGCCCGGGGGTCGGATCGACGCCGCGTCGGATCGCCTGCACGGGACGGTGCCCAGTATAGGCGGATCGCTCGTCAGCGGCACTCTGATTGGGCCATGTCAGGGTCCCGGGGCTTACGAGGCAGGCCCGAGCCGCTCACTCAGAATCCGCTGCGCCTCAGGCGTGCCCAGAACCTCGGCCGACAACGCCGCGCCGCGCCGGATCAGGCCCTCGTCCAGCGACCCGTCCAGCTCATTGAGCAGCGACTTGGTCGCCCCCAGCGCCCGGGCTCCCCCGCCCGCCAGCCGCTCCGCGAGCTCCGCGACGTGCGTGTCCAGCGCCCCGGGCGATTCGACGACGCTGTTCACCAGTCCCACCCGCGCCGCCTCCTCGGGCGCAATCAGCCCCCCGCTGAGCAGGATCTTCCGCGCCATCCCCGCCCCGACCTTCCGCACCACCCACGCCGCCACCACCGCCGGGCACAGCCCCAGATCAACCTCAGGGAACCCCAGCCTCGCGCGCGCGTGCGTCGCCGAGATATCACACACACACATCAGCCCGCACCCGCCCCCGATCGCCGCGCCGTTGACGTGCGCCACCGTCACCATCCCCAGCCGCCGCACCCGCAGCGTCAGCTCGCCCAGCGACGACAGCAGCCGCAACGGCAACCCCGCGTCCCCCGACCGCTCGATCACAACCTCTTTCAAGTCCATCCCCGCGCAGAACGACCGCCCCGCGCCCGTGATCACGAGCACCCGCACGCCGTCCAGACGCTCGACCTCGTCCATCCGCGCGTGCAGCGCCCCGAGCAGCTCCACGCACAACGCGTTGTGCTGCTCGGGCCGGTTCAGCGTCAGCGTCGCGACGCGCCCGTCAACATCCAGCCTCGCCATCTCGCTCATTCCGCGTTCCCCTTCCCCCACATCGCCCCGAGCCGCTCCCGCTCCTCGTCGCACCCAACAATCGACAGGCTCGCCTCCAGCGCCCGTTCCCCGGCGTTCGCGCCAAGTGGGCCCATCGAATCCTGTATCTCGTCCACCCACCGCTTGGTCGCGACCATCCCGCCCCGCGGCTTGCCCGCCAGCGCGTGCGCCACCTCCATCGCCCGCCCGCGCACGTCCCCATCCACCAGCTCGTGCACCAGCCCGATCTCGTGCGCCCGAACCGCATCGATCAGCTCCGGGTCCAGCAGCCGCTCACGAACGCCCGAGCCCCCGACGCTCGCCTCAAGAAACGGCGCCGACACCGCCGGCGACACCCCGATCTTCACCACCGGGTACCCGATCCTCGCCGCCCCCTCGCTGACCACCACATCCCCCGCCCCCAGCAGCGCCGCCCCGCCCGCGATCGCCGCCCCGTGCACCCCGACCACCACGCTCGCCTCCAGCGCCCGCAGCCCACGGACCGCCTTGCTCAGCCCCGTCAGCAGCGCCGCCAGCGTCTTCCCGGACGGATCATCCGCGCACAGCTTCAGATCAAACCCGGCGCAGAACACCGCCCCCTCACCAACAAGCACAACCGCCCGCGCCCCGACGCACCGGCTGATCGCATCGTTGAGCGCATCAAGCATCGCCGGCGTCAGCGCGTTGCGCCGCTCGGGCCGGTCCAGCGCAATCACGCGCACATCGCCGTCCGCGCTCAGCCGGATCACGCCGGGTCTCCAGGCTCACGCCCGGCGTTGTCCACGAGCGATCGCGCCAGCGCCGCCGCCTTGCCCAGCGCGTCCAGGTCCACCCCCGTCGAGTACCCCGCCCGGCGCACAACCTCGACCAGCGTCCCCGTCGCAACATTCCCCGGCGCCCGCTTCCCGGGCGTTGACGCGTACGGGCAGCCCCCCAGCCCCGCCACCGACCCGTCGAACGACCGCACCCCCAGCTCCAACGCCCGCTCCACGCACGACCCCGCGCGCCCGAACGTGTCGTGCAGGTGCAGCGTCAGGCTGGGGTCCCCGTCCCGGCTGGTCGGCCCCAGGTTCGTCCGCTCGAGCACGTCGATCAGCACCGCCTCCACCGAGTCGGGAGTCGCGTGCCCGATCGTGTCGCCCAGGTCCAGCTCGTCGATCCCCAGATCCAGCAGCCGCGCGCTCACGTCCGCCACCGCCGCCGGCGAGATCGCCCCCTCAAACGGGCACGCGACGATGCACGACACATACCCCCGCACCCGCAGCCCGGCCTCCAGCGCCCGAGCGATCACCGGGCGGAAACGCTCGAGCGTCTGCGCGATCGTCGCGTTCGTGTTCCGCCGGCTGAACGTCTCGCTCGCGGCCGTGAACACCGACACCTTCCGGATCAGCCCATACCCCGCCGCCGCGTTGACCGCCAGCGCCCCCTCCATGCCCCGCTCATTGGGAACCAGCGCCGAGTACACCACGCCAACGGGCCGCTCATCGGACAGCATCGCGAACAACTCCGCCGCGTCGCCAAGCTGCGGCGCCCACCTCGGGCTCACGAAGCTCGACACCTCGACCTCGTCCACACCCGCCCCCGTCAGCGCCCGCACGAGCGCGGCCTTCCCCTCCGTCGGGATCACCCCGCCCTCGTTCTGAAGGCCGTCCCGCGGCGAGACATCGGTAATGCGGACGCGCTCGCTCATGAGCCCGATGGTAGCGCAGCGCCCAGACGGCGCGCCAACGCCCGCCCAAGCCGATCCCCGGCCTCGGGCGCCAGCGGGAAGAACAGCTCCGGCTCGATCAGCTCCGCCTCGATCACCGACGGCCCGATCCCATCAACCTCCACCAGGTCGATCCGCGCGTACAGCGGCGTCTCCCCCCCGCCCAGCACCGCGACCGCCCGCCGGGCGATGTCCAGCTCCGCCGGGCCCGCCGCCTCCAGCGTGTACGTCCCCCCGAACTCGACCTGCACCCGCCACTCATCACTCGACGGGACCTTCCGCACCGCGTGCGTCACCTCGCCATCGATCAGCACGACGCTCAGCTCACCCCGCGTTCGAACGCTCTCAACCGCCGGCTGCACAAGCACGCCGCCGCACACCGCGATCTGCTCGTTCGCGTGCGCCGCGGCCCGCGCCGCCTCGCCGCGTCCGAACAGCAGCAGCCCCGACGCCCCCGCGCCCACCACCGGCTTGATCGCCCCCGTCTCGCCAGCCCCGATCGCATCGAGCACGCCGAGCAGCCCGCTCGCGTCCGTCTCGCCCTCGATCCAGGCTGTCGGCACGATCGGAACGCCCCCGCGCTCAAGCCGACGCAGATACCGCTTGTCCACGTTCGCCCGCACGACGCCCGCCGGATTGAACAGCCGCGTCACCGCCTCCACCTGACCAGCCCAGCGCAGGAACGCACCGAGATGCTCCTGGTAGTCCCACGTCGACCGGATCAGCACCGCGTCGTACGAGGACCAGCCCACCGACGCGTCGTCCCACCGAGGGCGCGCGCACGCAAAGCCCATCGCCGCCAGGCGTTCGATCAGGGCCTCGTCATCACCCGCGATCAGGCCCGGGTGGGCGGCGCAGGTAGCCAGGGCGATCCGCGGCTGCTGGCTCATGCGGCTCTCCATCGGCTCTCGCCCCTCCGGGGCGGACGGGCCGATGGTAGTGGGGCGGACCCGCGCGGATTCGTGAACCGCCCCCGCCCGCCGCCGACCAGAGGGCCGGCCCGGAGGTTCGATGCCCAGAGGTGACGACCAGATCTTTGAAGAGTTGCTCGTCGTTTTCGCCCAGGGCGGCGACACCGAAGCGCTCGAAGAACTCGTCCAGCGCTGGATCCCACGCCTCTCCCGCCACGCGGTGCTCATGTCCAGCCGCGGGGCCGCCCCGGACGTCGTGCAGGAGTCCCTCCTCGCCATCGCCCGCGGCATCCGGGGACTCGACGACCCCGCCCGCTTCGGCGCCTGGGCCCAGCGAATCGTCTCAAACAAGTGCGCCGACTGGGTCCGCCGCGAACGACGCGAACGCGCGACGCTCGACCGAGGACCGGTCGAGGCGCTGGGCCAGAACACGGACCGGATCGCCGGCCACGACGGCGTCCAATCGGTCAGGGCGGCGCTGCGCATGCTCCCGCCAGAGCGCCGGGCGCTGCTGGCGCTGCGGTACGCCGACGGGCTCACAGACGGGGCGATCAGCGAAGCGCTGGGGATCCCCAAGGGAACGGTCAAGTCACGCCTGCACGCGGCCCGCGAAGAGCTGCGCCGCACACTCGAACACCAGGAGAATCACGATGAACGATCTTGATGACACGATCCGCAAGGCCATGATCGACGAGGACGCCGAAGCCTTCGACAAGCTCAGCGAGCAGTCCATGGCGGAGATGGTGATCGACAGCTTCCGGACCCGTCAGCGATGGCTGATCGCGATCGTCTTCCTCTGGACACTCGTGATGTTCGCCGCCTCGGTCGTCTGCCTCGTGCAGTTCTTCCGTGTCGAGAACGACAGAGAGGCGATCGCCTGGGGCGGTGGCTTTATCTTCGGCATGATCGCAGTCGGCCTGCTCAAGACCTGGTACTTCATGGAGCTCAACAAGAACTCGGTCATGCGCGAGATCAAGCGGATGGAACTGCAGATCGCCCGCCTCTCCTCCCGCCTCGAATCCCGCGACGCCCCAGGATCGCCCAGCGTTTGAGACTCGGACCGCGGCCGCGACCCGCTCAGGCGGGGCGGGTCGCCCGGATGTCCAGGCTGGTGATGTAGTCGCTGGGGGAGGCGCCCTGGGGCAGGCGGTCCAGGATGCCCTTGTAGAGCGGGTCCTGCCAGTGGGTCATGGCCGCGATGTACTCGGGCTTGGAGACCAGCTGGATGTCCACGAGCCCCGCCGCCTGCGCGTCGGCGCGGAGCTGCTCGATGAGGCAGGCGCCGGCGACGCAGCCGATGAGCGCCTCGACGTCCTGGGTCACGTCGCTGGGGAGGGGCTTGAGCAGGGCCAGGTCGGAGATCGCGACGCGCCCGGCGGGCTTGAGCACGCGGGCGATCTCACGCCAGACGCGGGGCTTGTCGGGGGAGAGGTTGAGCACGCAGTTGGAGATGACCACGTCCACGCTGGCGTCTGGCGCCGGGAGGTTCTCGATCTCACCCAGGCGGAACTCGACGTTGTCGAGCCCGGAGTGGCGGCGGTAGGCGTCGAGCCCGCGCCGGGCCTTGGTGAGCATGTCGGGGGTCATATCGACGCCGATGACGTGTCCGGCGGCGCCGACGCGCGGGCCGGCGATGAAGCAGTCGAAGCCGGCGCCCGAGCCGAGGTCCAGGAGTGTCTCGCCAGGCTTGAGTGAGGCCAGCGCGGTGGGGTTGCCGCAGGAGAGGCCCATGTTGGCGCCCTGGGGGATGGCGCTGAGTTCGTCGTGTGCGTAGCCGACGGCCTGGGCGACCTGGTCGGGTGTGAGGGTGGTCGGGCCGCAGCAGCCGCCGCCGGCGCCGCAGGAGGCGTCGGTGGGCGCGGCGGTGACGGAGGACCACTGGCCCGAGCGGGCGATCTGGGCGTAGCCCTCGCGGACGGTGTCGCGCATGTCGGCGGGCTTGGTCGTCGTGTCGGTGGGGGCGGGGGATGAGCAGCAGCCGTCGGAGCAGCAGGGGGCGGTGTCGTTGTCGGGCATGGGTGGTCCTTTCGGCACGCCGTGTGGCGCGGTGGGTTCGATGGGTCAGCAGTCGCAGCCGGGGGAGTCGGGTCGGCACTGGGCGCAGTGGTCGATGGCGACGGCCAGGTCGCGCAGCGCCGAGGTGAGGTGGTCGAAGCGTGCGGCGTAGAAGACGGTGCGTCCTTCGCGGCGGGAGCGGACGGCGCCGGCGCGTTCGAGGGTGGCCAGGTGGCGGGAGACGACGGAGAGGTCCACGTGGCAGCAGGCGCCGATCTCGGAGACGGCGCACTCGCGGGCGCACTTGCAGAGGCAGGCGAGCAGGAGCAGGCGGGTGGGGTCGCCCAGGGCCTTGAAGAGCTCGGGGTCGAGCAGGCGGTCCAGGGGGGAGCGCCGGCGTGCGGCGGAGGCGGGGGTGCGGGGGGGATTCTTGCTTGTTTGTGCCATGGTGCAAGTATTGCATCGCGGGGCGGGGTTGTCAAGGGGGCGGGGAGGGGGCGGTCGGAAAGCGGTGTCGGCGAGTGGGCGGAGACCCCCTCCGTCCGCTTCGCGGACACCTCCCCCGCACGCGGGGGAGGGGGCGGAGACCAGGATCGGAGCAGTGCGATCGCGGCTCGGGTGATGGCGGCGGTTTCGGTGGCGGTAGTTGGCTGGCGGCGGGTGAGGTCGCGGAGGGTGGTGACAGCCTCGGCGCGGGCGGCGGCAGCGACGTGCGCGGCGCGGGCCTCGGCGTGTTCGCGCAGGCGGTCGAGCGTGGACTGGGTGTCGGGGTGCTCGAGGAAGGTGAGCAGGTCGTCGAGTTGCAGGTCGTGGAGCTGGGCGAGGGAGATGAGGTCGGGGGCGCCGTCGAGGTAGTCGCGGAGGAGGGCGGAGCGGTGCTCCGCGGTGAGTGGCGAGGTGGCGAATGGCGAGATGGGGGTAGGAAGAGGAGTGGACGGAGGCCCCTCACCCCGGCCCTCTCCCCGGGGGGGAGAGGGAGGAAGACGCCCCTGATCCGTCCGCGGCGCGGGCGGCGCCTTGTCGGTGGGCTCCCCCGGAGGGGAGAAGGAGGGATCGGTCAGGGCGATCGCGTCGATGTGGTCGGACTTTGGCGCCATGCCCGCACGCTACGGCGTCGGTTGGCGGGGTCCAGGGTTGGGAGGGGGAGGGCGGGGATTCGGCGCGCGCGGGGGGGAAGTGGGAGTGAGATTGTTGGGTGGCACTGCTCGCCGTCTTCGGCGCAGCGGTGCGGCACGACTGCGCCGAAGCGGCGAGTCGTGGCGCCCTGCGAGGGCCGCGATCAGGGGCGTGGCCTTCAGCCTGCGGCTTCAGACCACGGCGCCGGGCGAGGGGGGAGCACTGACCGGGGGACCGGTCAGTGGCACGGGTTGGCGAGCCCGACGGGCGAGCGAGGGACGGAAACTGGAACACCCTCGCTTGCGTTTCGGGCTCACATTGGGAGGGGCGCGTGGAGATGGCGAGGGCGGCGACTTCGCGGCGCGCGGCATTTTGGTGATATTCTCTACGTCATGATCAGGTGGCCATGTCGAGCGTGCGGGGAGACTTTGGAGGCACCGGAGTCGGCTTCAAAGTTGACAATCGAGTGTCCGAAATGCGGTACGCGGAGCAAGAAGCCGAGCGAGTCTGATGCGATGCAGCCGACGCAATCAGGCCGATCGGGTGGGATGTTCGATGGCTTGCTCGGCATCGCATCGAGCTATGACCGAAAGAAGGCGGGCAAGGAGGTCATGCACCTGCTCGTCCCGGGTGAGCGGATCGAGCTTGCGTACAAGTTGTTCCGCGATTTGTTCGTGTTCACGGACCGGCGGTTGCTGCTGATCGACAAGCAGGGGCTGACCGGCAAGAAGATCGAGAGCCACAGCATCCCGTACAAGAGCATCGTGCACTTCTCGGTCGAGACGGCGGGGACGTTTGATCTCGACGCTGAGTTGAAGCTGTATGTCTCTGGATCGAGCGTGCCGATCCAGACTCAGTTCCGGAAGGACGGGGCGAACATCTACGAGGTGCAGCGGGCGATCGCGATGGCGGTGGTTGGGTCCAAATAACCCGAGAGAGAATCGTGATCGTGGAGAAGCCGCGGACGGCGTCTCCACGGCGCCCGGCAACTACAATGGGAGAAGTCGGAAGGGTGGCAGTAGAGGTTTGTTATGGGCTACAACGTGATATCGATATCTCTCGCGGTCACAGCGATCGTCATTGCCGTAGTTGGGTGGTTCGTGACGTACGGTCACGCGGTAAAGGCCAGTCAGCGAGCATATAGGCTAACATTGCTGAATGAAGCTCGAATAGCAATTAATGAAAGTACGCAAGCGTGCATCGATTGGCTCTCAGATCTTAAGGCCCGCCTGGGCGGGCTTTCACTAAGCATTCATAGTATCAATCCAGCTCTAATCAATATGCGCGAGAAACAGATTTCAGAACTTGCCGAGGCATTGTGTGCGGACGAATCGATTCGGTGGTTGCGCATTCTTGAAGAGTATGAAGTTCTCTTACCTAAGACACGGGACGTTAGAATTCAGCTTCTCCAAGAGCAGCGAGTGGTGATCGCAAGAGTTTCGGCAATACACCGAAAATTGAGCCAAGAAGAAGATGATGGCACCCTCGATCAAGATATCGCGACTGCGTCTGCGAAGATCCTTGACTTACTGGGGTTAATTTGGGACATCCGGATCTACGTTCAGAACACTTGTCTTGGCGACATTGTAGATAGCAGGGTGCCGAAGAGAATGCCACGGGCTCAGAATGTCCCGGTGCTTTATGAAGATAAACAGGGTGCCCTTAGGCTTTCTTGCACAAGCTCAACAGAATGCGGGCCAACTTTGCCAAAAGACGAATCTCAATGACAGGATGAGCTGATTGAATGACTTGCCTTACACAAGGGAAAGCAAAAGCCCCAGCGCGATCTCCCCTCACGTCTGCAACACCCCGGTCCTGAACTCCCGCGAGTAGTCCCAGCCTCTTGTCGCGTCGAGGGCGGCGGCGAGTTCTTCGCGGGTGTTGTGGGGCTCGATGATGCGGTCGATCCAGCCGCGGCTGGCGGCGTGGCGGATGTCCTGCTGCTCGTTGTACGACGCACGCACGGCGCCCAGGATCTGGTCGCGTGTGGCGGCGTCGATCTCTTCGCCCTTGCGCTGGCGGGAGCGCTCTTCGATCATGGCGAGGACGCCGGTGGCCTGGCTGGCGCCCATGACGGAGCACTTGGCTCCGGGCCAGGCGAAGGAGAGGAACTGGTCGAAGGCGCGGCCGCACATGGCGTAGTTCCCGGCGCCGTAGGACCCGCCCATGATGACGACGATTTTGGGGACGACGGAGTTGGACACAGCGTTGACCATTTTGGCGCCGGAGCGGATGATGCCGGCCTGCTCGGAGTCGCGGCCGACCATGAAGCCGGTGGTGTCGTGGAAGAAGACCAAGGGGATCTTGCGCTGGTTGCAGTCCATGATGAAGCGGGCGGCCTTGTCGGCGGCCTGCTCGTAGATGACGCGGGGCATGTTGGTGGAGGTGGAGGGGCCGGCCTTGCCGCCGGGGGTGGCCTGCTGGGTGAGCTTGCCCTGGTTGGCGAGGATGCCGACGGGGCGGGCGGCGATGGAGGCGTAGGCGCAGACGATGGAGGCGCCGTAGTCGGGTTTGTACTCGTCGAGGTCGGGGGCGAGGGTTTCGGTGATCCGAGGCTTCGCGGACTCAGCCTCGGCGTCGTTAGCCGATTGGAAACCGGCCCCACCAAGACGGTCTGCGCGGGCGTCGACGATGCAGGCGAGGATGTCCTTGACGTCGTATTGCTGGCCGGGCTTGTCGGTGAAGAGGGTGTAGATGTCCTGGGGGTCGCGGAAGGGGCGGACCCCCTCCGTCGGCTGCGCCGACACCTCCCCCGGCGGGGCGGGGGAGGATTGTGCTGGCCCCTCACCCGGTCGCTGCGCGACCACCCTCTCCCCCGGGGGGAGAGGGGAGGATGGACCCCCTCCGTCGGCTGCGCCGACACCTCCCCCGCACGCGGGATTGTTTATGCCCCCTCCGTCCGCTGCGCGGACACCTCCCCCGCACGCGGGGGAGGGGGGGTACTTGCTGACGAGGTTGCGGAGGCGGTGGATGGCGGCG
>JAJDDI010000063.1 GCA_029260375.1 Phycisphaerales bacterium
GCGCACGCTCAGGCTCGTCACGCCCGTGTCCTCATCATCCGAGCGGACCATCCCGAGCACCGCGCCGAACAGGCGAGTCTCGAGGCGGGTGCGCTCGTCGCTGGGCGGGGCGCGCCGCAGCGCGACGATCGCCTGGTCCAGCGCCGGGGCGATCTGCTCGTGCCGCCCGGAGCGGTACGCCAGCTCGGCGAACGTCGCCGATGGTTCGGGGTCGTCGGGCGTCAGACGCATGCGCTCCTGCAGCAGCGCGCTGGCGGTGTCCCAGACGAGGTACGAGTGCGCCTCGAACTCGCCCACGGCGATGAGCTGCCCGGGCAGCGCCAGCAGGTTCCCGGTCAGCTCCATCGGGATCCGCGTCGCCTCGCGCGGGCGGCGCGGGTCGATCGCCAGCACGCCCTCGTGCGTCGGCGCCAGCACCAGATCGCCCGAGACGGTGCACCGCCCCGAGAGGGCCATCGGGTCCAGGCGCTGGCTCATGCGGACCGGGTCCGACTCGAAGCGCCGGATGTCCACGAACGCGACGCGGTCCTCGCCCACCAGCGTCAGCGACCCGCCGGCGCGCATCAGGTAGTTCGGGCGCCCGAAGTCCTCGCTGTCGCGGCGCGCCAGCACAGAGCCCGTCGCCAGGTCGAGGCGCAGCACCTCGCCCCGGTCGGGTGAGAGCACGATCATCGTCTCCCCGTCCACGACGGGCAGGGGTGTGTTCCACGGCGCGCGAACCGTATTCGAGTAGAGCGCACTGGGGCTGAACCGGCGTACCCAGACGGGGCGCCCGGACTCGGCCTCCACCGCCGCGACGACCCCGATCTCGTCGGACCGGTACACCACGCCCTTGTGCAGCAGCCCGCCCTCGCCCAGGCGACCGAAGGTCTGGAACGGGAGTGACCCGGCGCTGGCGACCAGGCGCGTCCAGCGCAGCGCCCCGGTCCGAAGGTCCAGCCCCACGAAGTACTGGCTCACGAGGCGTCGCGCCCGCACGGCCTTGCGCGCCGTCACGACCACCGTCTGCCCGTCCACCAGCACCGGCCCGCGCACGCTCGTGTTCGAGAGCGACTCGTCCAGACGCGACACGTCCACCGACCAGAGCACCCGCCCCGTCGCCCGGTCCAGCGCGAACACGCCCTCCCCGTCCTGGCGCCCGCCCGAGCGGGCCAGCCCGCTGGTGGTCAGCAGGGTGTTGCCCGCGATCGTGACGCTGGCGCTGTCCTCGAGCCCCTGGCCCAGGCGCTGGCGGGTCGCCTCGATGTATCGGTCCCGCTCGCCCTGCCCGGCGGGCGGGCCGATGCGCCGCTGCCAGATCGAGCCCAGCGTGAACCGGTCCCACGCGCTGACCGTCACCCCGTCCGACACGTACAGCACGTCGCCCACGCTGCTGGGCATCGACCACGCGTAGGTGCGGGGGCGTGTCCGCAGGCGGGCGGGCTGGTCCCGCAGCGCCGCTGGCGCGTCGATCACGCGATCGTCAACCGGGCTGAGCGCCTCGGAGCGCAGCGGCGTGTGCGACAGTGAGCCGATGTCCAGCGCGTCTTGGGTCCCGCGTGTGTCCAGCGCCGAGTGGGCGTGGCTCGGCGCGCCGGGCGGGGGGACGATGGGCGTCAGATCGGGTTCTTCCAGCCCGCTCTGACGGGCCCAGGTTCGCGCCAGCTCGCGCCAGCGATCGTCCTGAACGTACCGGCTGACCTCGGAGAGCAGGCGCGCCGCGTCACGCCCGCCCTCGCCCACGCGCTGCGGGTGCCCGTCGAGCTGCGCGAGCGTCCGCAGGGCGCTGAAGAACCGGGCGTCCTCAAAGTGGGTCTGCGCCGTGCGCAGCGCCGCCTCATACCCCCACGGCGTGAGCAGGCGCGTGCGCTCGGCCTCGCTCCACTGCCCGGACTCAACGAGCGCCTGAGCCCGGGGGCCCTCGGCCTCGATGTACCGCTCCAGCAGCGGCGCGCTCGCCAGCAGACGCTCGTGAACCAGGCGGCGCACGGGCACGAACAGCGAGTCATCATCGGCCGACCGCAGCACGCGCTGCCCCTCGTCATCGAGCAGACGCTGGAGCACTCGCGCGCCCTCGCTGTAGCTCTCGATCGAGATCAGGTCGTCCAGGCGACTCAGCGTGTCGGCCGCGAGGGGCGAGTCGTCGGCGTACACCGGGTTCTCGGGCTGCCCCAGCGCCGGGGCAGCGCCAAGCCACAGGCCCGCCAGCAGCAGCATCCCGATCCGTTGTCTCATGCCGCGCCGTCCTTTCGCTGGGTCCATCCGGGGGCGTACGAGCCAGGGAGGGTTCGGTTCCCGGACTCGGTCGTACCCCGGATCATCGGCGCCGTCGCCCCGGATGTCCCAGCAACGCCCACCATCTCCCGCTGGGGTGGCCCCAGCCTCAAGGGCGAGAGCGCCGCGTCCGAAGTGGTGGGGTCATGCCCGTCGCCCTCATGGATCCGGATCAAACGCCGCAGGGGTCGATGCTGACCCCATGGCGCCTTCTTGCGGCGATGCGCTCGGTCCACCCGCGGACGCGGCGCGTCTGCCTGCTGATCGTGGCGATCATCATGATGAGCGTCGGCGATCTGCTGCTGACGCTGACCTACCTGCGCCATCTGGGGATGGCCGAGTCCAACCCGCTGGCCAGGCTCGTGCTGGACTTCCGCTCGCCCGCGCTGCTGGTGATCTGGAAGATGGCCACGGTTCTGGCCTGCACGAGCATCCTGCTCTGGAAGAGCCGGTCGTGGTCGGCCGAGATCGGCGCCTGGACCGGCGCGTTCATCCTCGGCGCCCTCATGATGCACTGGGTCGTGTACGTCAAGACCGCCCCGCCCGCGCCGATCGTCGAGACCGCCAGCCTTTTCGCCGGTGACGAGCGGTGGATGACGCTCGCCCCGATCGAGCCCACGAGCGTCCGCGCCAGCGTCCCCACGCCCTGACCCGGCGCCGCGACCGCCCCCGGCGACCCCCCGGCGTGCTACCCTCGCGGCTGTGAGCGATACTGCACGATCCGCAACGATGTTCTGGATGGCCCTGCTGGGCTGCTGCCTGGCCCTCATCACCGGGTGTACCGGCCCAAAGCCCCCGAGCTTCGATCCCGTGGGCGTCACCGCCATGACCGAGCGCGACGGCGAGCTCGAGCTCATCCTCACCATCAATGCTGTTAACGACAACCCCAAGCCCATGCCCCTCAAGCGGGCCAGCTACACCCTCGCGCTCGACGGCAAGACCGTCTACTCGGGCGTCCGCTCGCCCGAGACCACGCTCAGCCGGTACGAGACGCACGCCTTCGAGCTGCCCGCGCTCGTGCCCATGGCCTTCGCGACACGGACCGACCCGGTGCCCTACCGCCTGACGGGGACGGTCAGCTACGTCACACCGGGAAAGCTGGCCGAGACACTCTTCGAGACGGGCGTGCGCCAGCCCGAGGCGCCGTTCAACGTCGCGGGCACGATCGATTTCACCGGCGCGCCGCGTTCGAGCGTCGGTGTGATCGGCGACTGAGCGCCGCCTCACGCCGTCGTCAGGATGTCCCGGTCGGCCTGGGAGAGCTCGACGCGGACGCCGTGCAGCGAGTCGCTCAGACGCCTGGCGAGCCTGGGCAGGTATCCGCGCTCGGTGTTGGTGTGCCCGGCCAGCAGAACGCTCACGCCCTTGTGCAGGGCCGCGACGATCTCGTGGTGGCGCATCTCGCCCGTGACGAACAGCTCGCAGCCGTCCGAGGCGGCGTCGCCCAGCATCGACTCGCCCGCGCCGGGAACCACCCCGATCGTCGTGAATCTGTCCGAATCGCCCGCCAGGGCGTAGCGCACGCGGGACCGGTCCAGGTGCGTCTTGAGGCGCTCGCAAAGCTGGGCGATACTCGCGGGCTGGTCGAGCGTCAGGCGCCGCCCCGCGCCGGTCCGACGGCTGGGCTTGCCCTCGAGCTCGTACACGTCGAACGCGGCCTCCTCGTACGGGTGAAACTCGCGCAGGGTCTCGATCGCCAGCGCCAGCGCCCGCCTGGAGCAGACCATCTCGAGCCGGACCTCGGGCGTGTGCTCCAGGCGACCGGGCGAGCCGACCGCGGGCCTGGTCCCCGGGCCGGCCAGGAACGTGCCCGTGCCCGACGACTCGAACGAGCAGAGCTGGTACTGCCCGATGATCCCGGCGCCCGCCGTGCCCAGCGCGCCGCGGATGTGTTCGACGCTGTCCCTGGGCGCGAAGGTGACGATCTTGACCTGCTGCGAGCCCGACGATTCGACGTGGGGCGTCAACGCCCGGCAGTCGCCCGCGATGACGCCCTCGCGCGCCTTGCCCGGCGCGGCGCTGAGCCCCTCGCAGAGCCAGTCGGTGATGCCCCCCTGGCTCGCGTCGAGCGCCGTGTGCGGCGTGTACACCGCGATCCCCGCCTCGATGGCGCCCCGGATGATCCGCTCCTGGGCCGTTCCCGCTCCCAGGCTTGGCAGCGGCGTCCAGATCGGCGGGTGGTACGCGACGATCGCCCCCGCGCCCAGCTCGACCGCCTCCTTGAGCACACGCTCGGTCAGGTCGATCGTCAGCAGGATCGCCCCCTTGATCGGGCGCTCGGGCACGCCCACCTGCAGGCCGACCCTGTCCCACGCCTCGGCGAACGACGGCGGGGCGATCGTCTCCATCACACGGACCAGATCGCTGACGAGCATCGGGCCTCCCTTCCCGCCCGGGCGGGGCGAGGCTGATTCTAGAGATCCCGCGGGCACGGCGGCGGTGTAGCATCGGGCGTGCGTGTGATCGAGAAGAGCGCCTGGGCCAAGGTGAACCTGGCGCTGAGCGTCGGCGCGCCCGATCCCGCGGGCATGCACCCGGTCTGCTCGTGGATGAGCTGTGTGGACCTGCGCGGCCGCCTCCGCGTCGAGCGTCTGGGCGATGGAGCCCCAAGCGAGTTTGACCGGCGATGGGAGGACGGGTCGCCCGTCTCCTGGGCGCCCCAGGACGATCTGGTGGTCCGGGCGCACGCGCTGCTCGAGCGGGAAACCGGTCGCGAGCTGCCCGTCCGGATCGAACTCTCCAAGACCATTCCCGACGGCGGGGGCCTGGGCGGCGGCTCGTCGGACGCCGCAGCGACGCTGCTGGCGATCGACGAGCTGTACGAGCTGGGCCTGGGCGCCGATGGCCTGCGCGCGATCTCGCCCAAGCTCGGGTCCGACATCGCCTTCTTCCTGGACGACCGGTCCCCGCCCCGACCCGCGATCGTCTCCGGGCTGGGCGAGCGGATCGAGCGCGTCGGGCCCGTCGCGGGCGGGGTCACGCTCGTCTGCCCGCCCTTCGGCTGCCCGACGGGCGCGGTGTATCGGGCGTACGACGAGGCGCCCGCCGATCTCCGCGAGGCGGACGTGCGTGAGATGGCCTCGGCGCCACCGGACCCACAGCGCCTGTTCAACGATCTGGCGTCGCCCGCCGAGCGGGTCGAGCCAAGGCTCGGCGAGCTGCGCGCGTACCTGGCGGGCGTGCTGGGGCTGCCCGTGCATGTCTCGGGCTCGGGCTCGACGCTGATGGTCATCGGCCCGGAGGGCGCAAGCGAGCGAGCCCGCCTGGCGGCGCCGTCGTGCCGGGTGCTGCCCACGCGCTTCGTCTAGCGGCGCGTACACTCGCCCCATGCCCAATCCCGACACACGTTCCGAGACCGGCTGCTGCGTGGGTGTTGACCTGGGAGGCACCAACATCCAGTCGGGCGTGATCGACCCCAAGGGGCGGATCGTCGGGCGCGACAAGCGCAAGACCGATCCTGATTCGGGCCCGGAGGGCGTGATCGACCGCATGGTCGCGTCCATCGACGCCGCCTGCAAGGAGGCGGATGTCAACCCGAAGCAGCTCAGCGTGGTGGGCATCGGGGCGCCGGGGCCGGTGGACGAGGCTCGCGGTGTTGTGCTCGAGGCGGTCAACCTCCGCTGGGAGAACCTGGCGTTGGGCTCGATCCTCGCCAAGCGCCTGGGCGTGCCCGTCGGGCTGAGCAACGACGCCAACGCGGGACTGATCGCCGAGCACCGTCTGGGCGCGGCGCGGGGAACCCGTCATGTGCTCGGGGTTTGGGTCGGGACCGGCGTGGGCGGCGCGCTCGTGCTCAACGGCGCGCTGCACACGGGCGCCTTCCACACCGCCGGCGAGATCGGGCACGTGCTCACCGATCCGTGGTCGCCCCCGGGCTCGCGATCGCTCGAACACGCGTGCTCGCGCACCGCGATCGTCGATCGACTGCTCCGGCTGATCCGCGCGAACCACGCGTCGTCGCTCGAGGAGATCAGCGGCGGGCGCCTGAACAAGATCAAGTCGCGCCACCTGCTCGAGGCGTACACCTCGGGCGACCCGCTCGTGGTCGAGGTCATCGACGACGCCGCGTACAGGCTGGGCGTCGCCATCGGCGGGTTCGTCACGATGCTCTCGCTCGAGTGCGTCGTGCTGGGCGGTGGGCTGACCGAGGCGATGGGCGAGCTGCTGGTGGCGACCATCCGGCGCGGCGTCGTTCGCACCGCCTTCCCCGAGGCCTGCCGCGCCGTCCGCGTGGTCGAGTCCGAGCTGGGCGACGACGCGGGAATCCTGGGCGCGGCCCTGCTGGCCCAGGACGGCCTCCCCGGCGCGTAAAAAATGGCCCGGCGTTCTCACACCGGGCCAAGTCTCGCTCTCCGTCCGAACTCCTCTGGCGTTAGATCAGGTCCTCGACGAGCTCGTCGATGGCCTTCTCGATCTTCTCGGGGCTCTCGTACGCGCCCGACTCGATTTCCGAGCGGACCCGGTCAACCAGCTCCTGGCGCACGCCCGGGACGTCGCGAAGCTTCGCGAGGTAGCGGGCCATGTCCGAGACCTCGACCCGGTCCTCGCCGCTCCTGCGGGCCTGCTCGGGTCCGGTCTCGACCGTGCCGCGCCGCGGCCCGTCCGAGACCCTGCCGACACGCCCGGCAGTCTGTGATTCAATCGGCGAGATTCCTGTCATTCCATGCCTCCTCGTCCGGGGGTTCGCCCCGACGCCCACCTCAAGATTCTGTCGTTCATCCGTACCACATGTCCATCCCTAGTAGGACTATCGTCGGGGAGGAGAGGGATGCTGCAAAATCGCGCCCGACCCTCAACATGTTGGCAACCACTTATGCCCAAACCGCTTAGAGTGTATAACAATGACCCGGACCATTGAAAAAACATCGAGCCCGCTCCCACGATTCCCCAAAGCCGCCGCACTCGTGGGGATTCTCTTTCTCCCCCTTGTAGTGGGGGGGTGTGGACGAGAAAGCCGCCAGCCAGGCCCGGAGGCGTCCGCGGAGATGCGTTCGGAAGGTCAGGCGTTGTTCGGGCAGCCGCTGGAGACCCCGCTGGTGGCGCCCAGGGTCGTCGATGGCGAGCCAGGCATGGCGCCGACCCCATTCGGCGAGACGCTCGAAGGCGAGGACCCGTCGCTCCCGGCCCTGAGCCGGAGCGAGGGCTGGAGCATCCTGGTCTCGCGCGTGCCCGAGGGGGGCGCCGCTGGCGCCGCGACGAGGCTGGACCGCGTTCGCACCGCCGGGGGACTGCCCGAGGCGACGCTCCAGCGCCGGGGCGGGGGACTCGTGATCGCGGTGGGGGCGTACGACTCACCGATCGATCCCCGGGCCAAGGCCGAGCTTGGGCGGGTGCGAGCGATCGAGGTCAACGGCTCGCGCCCGTACGCGGGGGCGTTCTTCGCCCCGCCCAGCGGGGCCGGCGCCGGGGGGGCCAACCCGGAGTGGGACCTGCGAAACGTCCGCGGGCGCACGGGCTCGGCGGCGGAGTACACCCTTCAGATCGGGGTCTACGCGCGGGTCGGCTCGGGCATGCCCGGGCCCGACGAGGTGCGTCAGTTCCGGGCCGCCGCGGAGCAGGCCGTCGCCAGCCTCCGGGCCGAGGGCGAGCAGGCGTTCTATTTCCACGGCGCGACGAGCAGCACAGTCACGGTGGGGGTGTTCGCCGAGCGCGATCACGACGCGTCCGTCACCCCGCCCATCGAGTCGCGCCGCCTGCGCGAGGCCCGCGAGCGTCACCCCAACAACCTGGTCAACGGCGCCGGCTTCCGCGAGACCCTCCGGACCGACTCGGGCCAGGCGTTCCGCAGGCTCCAGCGCTCGCAGCTCGTCCAGATCCCCCGCGGGTGACGGGCGCCGTTCACAGGTTGCCGTGACCCGCGATCCACAGCGGCTCGATCTTAACCGCGGTCCAGGGCTCGTCCTGGCTCACGCGGTACCAGGTGATCCGCCACCAGCTCGCGGGGGGGACGGAGCCCGAGTGACGCACGCGGACCTGGGTGCGGGCTGCGTTGGCGCCATCGATCACGCCCTGCACCTCCGGGATTGCGTGCGAGGTGATGCTCCCCTCGCCCACGTACCGCTCGGCGGCGCCGAGGATCGTGTCCCGACCCTTGAACGTGCTGACCCCTCGCACTTCGACCTCGGCGTCGGGGCTGAGCATGGTGTGCAGCGCCGGGCGGTCCAGCTGGGCCAGGGCCGTGACCAGCTCGCGCGTGCGGGACATCAGCGCCTCGCGGGGCGTCTGGATCAGGCCCGCGATCAGGGCGATCCCGCCTGCGAGCAGCCCGGTGACGACCAGCACGACCAGCCCGGCTCGCAGGCGAGCCCGGGCGTTGAGGATCAGCAGGCCCGCGAGCCCGATCACGACCAGCGAGGCGACGAGCGTGCCCGGGGACTCGATGGTGAGGCGCTCGAGCAGCCCGGGCTGGGGCAGCGGGGCGATCCGGGGAGTGAGGGTGTCGATCTGCATCTGTGAAGTCGCTACGCCCGAGAGTCGGCATTGTTGCAGCGGGGTCCCCGGGTGGGCCGATCCTGACCCCTGGCGCCCCGGGGATCGGGGCGGGTGTTTCGTGCGCACGCGGAGGACAACAGGATGGACATCCTCAGCTTCGGTCTCGAGAGCGCGTACCAGGGCGATGAGCGCGGCGGCGTGCTGGATCGGAACCTGAAGGCCCTCTCACGCACGTGCCCCGCGGTGTGCGCCCAGATCCGCGCGACGCCCGCGCGCACGGATGTCGAGTTCATCGAGACCGACGAGGACGCGCCCAGCGCGAGGCTGCTGGGCGACGGGGGCAGCGGTCGCCTGCTCGCCAGCGCGCGCCGCCCGCTGACCGAGGCCAGGCGCCTGGGTGAGTCGGTGGACGTCGAATCCTCCGCGGGCCTGGCGGTGCTGGGGTTCGGGCTGGGCCTGCACGTCAAAGAGGTCGCGGCCCGCCTGGGCAAGACGGGCGTCATCCTCTGCTTCGAGCCCGACGTCGCGCTGCTGCGATCCGTTCTCGAGCGTGTCGATCACAGCGAGTGGATCGAGAAATCCAATCTCATGATTCTGACCGACGAGCAGGACCGACCCGCGATGTCCGCGGCGATGTCCGGGCTCGAGGGGGTCGTCGCGCTCGGATTCGAGATCGTGGCACACCCGCCGAGCAAAGCGCGACTGGGCGACGCCAGCGACACGTTCTGCCAGAACCTGACGCGTGTGCTCTCGGCGGTGCGCACCAGCGTGGTCACCACCCTCGTCCAGGGCGAGACGACGCTGCGCAACCTGCTGATGAACGCGGACCACTATGTTGCGAACACGGGCATCGCGGGCCTGAAGAACACCCGGGCGGGGCGCCCGGCGATCGTTGTCAGCGCGGGCCCGAGCCTGGAGCGGGCGATGGACACGCTCGCCCAGCCCGGGCTGCACGATCGTGTGGTCATCATCGCCGTGCAGACAGTGCTGAGGCCGCTGCTGGCGCGGGGGATCAGGCCGCACTACGTCACGGCGCTGGACCACCACGAGATCAGCCGTCGGTTCTACGAGGGGCTGACGAGCGAGGACGTGGAGGGGGTGACGCTGATCGCTGAGCCCAAGGCGAACCCGGCGATCCTCGACGCGTTCCCCGGGCTTGTGCGCACGCCGGGCGATGATCTGCTCGACGAGGCGCTGGGCGCGTCGCTGACGCGGGACATGGGTCGGACCGAGGCGGGGGCGACGGTGGCGCACCTGGCGCACTACTTCGCGCGGTACCTCGGGTGCGACCCGGTGATCCTGGTGGGGCAGGACCTGGCGTTCACCGACGGGCAGTACTACAGCGCGGGCGCCGCGATCCACGACGTGTGGGCGCCCGAGCTCGGACCGTTCCGGACGCTCGAGACGCTCGAGTGGGAGCGGATCGTGCGGATGCGGAGCCTGCTGCGCAAGGTCCCGGCCCAGGGCGGGGGCGAGGTCTACAGCGACGAGCAGATGACAACATACCTGGCGCAGTTCGAGGCGATGTTCGGCCACGACGCCCAGCGCGGCCTGCGCACGATCGACACCTGCGCCGGAGGCGCGCTCAAGCGGTCCGTCGAGGTGATGACGCTCGACGAGGCGCTCGCGGCGTTCGCCCCGCCGGGCTCCGCACCGGCAGAGACGGACAAGGATCCGGCGCAGATCGACACGGACGCGCGCCTGCGGAGCGTCCGCGAGCGTCTCGGGCAGGTCCGGCGCGACGCGAGCGCGATCGGGGCGCTCAGCGCCAAGACCGAGGAGGCGCTGGACGAGATGCTCGAGTCGCAGCGCGACCAGGGGCGCGTAAACAAGCTGATCGCCCGGGTCAACGCGCTGCGCGACGAGGTGATGGGCCTCCAGCCCGCGTTCCGCCTGACGCAGTTCATCAACCAGACGGGCGCGCTCAACCGGATGCGGGCCGACCGGGCGATCGAGGTCGCCAGCCACGAGACCCCGCTGGAGCGTCAGCGCCGCCAGATCGAGCGGGACCGGACCAACGTGTCGTGGATCCGCGAGGCGAGCGGGGCGCTGGTGCGCCTGCTCGACGCGGCGATCGGCGCCCACGCGGGGCGGGCGCCCAAGCTCACGAGCGACCCCGCGCCCGCCGCGGACTCGGCCCGGGTCACGGGCGGGATCGGCGTCAAACGCGTCGCCGCGATCGTGCCCGTCTGTGAGGCGATGGGCGGGCTGGGCACGGCGCGTGATCTGTCAACCGAACTCGTCGCGGGCCTGAACCCGCTGCGGATGTGCGTCGAGCGTCTGCTGCGCGCCAAGGGGCTCGACGAGATCGTGCTGCTCTCTGGCGAACCGGATCGCGCCCGGGCGCTGCTCGGAGCAACGGCGAGCAACCCGCGCGTCGCGATCGAGCGCGCCGACGGGGGCGAGATCGAGGCCCGGCGGCGCGGCGTGGGCGGCGGGCGCATCTGGAGCAAGGAGAGCTGGCGAGGCGGCATCGGCGCCCTGGTCGCGGCGGACGAGGCCTTCGAGCCGCGCATGGCCCAGCAGGTCATGGAGCGGCGCGGGATCGACGCGGGTGTCTTCGTCGGCGACGACTGGGCCCTGGTCGATCCGGGGCTGACCGATCAGATCGTCGAGCGCTACCGCTCGGCGCCCGAGTCGCTGCGCATCGTCATCACGCAGGCGCCCCCCGGGCTGTGCGGCGTGCTGCTCGACCGTTCGGGCGTCGCCTCGCTGAGCGAGGCGCGCGAGCAGGCGGGATCCCTGGCGAGCATCGGCGGGCTGGTCGGCTACCTGCCCATCGCGCCCCAGGGCGACCCGATCGCCAAGCCCGTGTGCGTGCAGATCCCCGCCCCGCTCCGCTCGCTGGGGGTGCGCGCGATCCCCGACTCGGACGCGCGCCGCCGGCACATCGCCGCGGCGCTCGCGCCGTTCGGTGGCGGCGCACTGGACGTCGGGCTCGACGAACTTACCCGGGCGCTCGCGGTGCTGCCCCTGGCGACGCCCGAGCTTCCGGAGCACGTCACGCTCGAGCTGTGCTCCGGGCGTCTGCTGGGCGGCGAGTGGGGCGCGCAGCTTCGGGGCAGCGCCGAGCCGATCGAACGCGAGATGCTGCCCATCGCCGCGATCCACACGCTGCTGGGCGAGATTGCCGCGGCGACCAATGACACAACACTCACACTCCACGGCGCCGGTGATCCGCTGATGCACCCGCGGGCGCTCGAGGTCGTGCGCATGGCCCGCGAGATCGGGTTCGGGGGCGTGCATTTGCGCACCGATCTGGCCCGCCTGGGCGATGACGAGGAGGGCATCGACGCCCTGCTCCGCTCCGGCGTGGACGTCATCAGCGTGGACCTGCTCGCGGTCACGGGCGAGACGTATCGGCAACTGACCGGGACCGAGCGGTTCGAGGCCGTGGACGCGGGGCTCAGGCGGCTGCTCGAGATGCGGCGCGATCTGGGCACGAACGCCGGGATGGAGCGCCCGTGGATTGTGCCGCGGATCACAAGGTGCGCCGCGGCGCTGCCCGAGATTGAGCGGTTCCACGACGCGTGGATCATGGCGTGCGGCGCCAGCGTGATCGACCCCGCGGCGCACGCGATGGGGGGCGAGCGGATCCGCCCGCTGCCGATCCCCGCGTGGCGCGCGGCGCAGCTGCAGCGCGATTCGGTCACGATCCTGTCCGACGGAACGATCGAGGGCGGGGCCTTCGGAGCCCGTGTCGGCGCGGGCGAGAGCCTCGCGGAGATCTGGGCCTCGTCCAGGCGCTCGGCGCGCGAGGGGAGCGAGGCGATGATCGAGCCCAAGCCCGGGCGAGCCTCGGCGGGGAGGGCCGCGTGAGCACGCTGGCGATCATCCTGGCGCGGGCGGGGTCCAAGGGCCTGCCCGGGAAGAACACCGCGTGCGTGGGCGGGCGCCCGTGCATCGCGTGGACGATCGACGCCGCGAAGGCGAGCGAGCGCGTTTCGCGCGTGGTGATCACGAGCGACGACACGCGGGCGCTGGACATCGCGCGGGGCCTGGGCGCCGACGCGGTCGATCGCCCCGGAGAACTCGCCTCGGACACGGCGACCGTGGACGACGCGGCCCGCCACGCGTGCGAGTCGATCGGCTGGAACGACGGGCCCGTGGTCATCCTGTACGCCAACGTGCCCGTCCGCCCCGCCGGGCTCATCGACGGCGCGATCGAGCGGTTGAGCCAGGGCTTCGACAGCGTGCAGAGCTACGCGCCCGTGGGCAAGCACCACCCGTGGTGGACGGCCAGGCTCGATGACGATGGCGCCGCCCACCCGTGGGAGGGCGACGTGCTCAACCACGGCGTCTACCGCAGGCAGGACCTCCCGCCGGCGCACATCCCCGACGGCGGCGTGCTCGCGGTCACGCGCGAGGCGTTGTTCAATCAGATCGAGGGCGTCGCGCCGGGCCCGCACGCGTTTCTGGGCGCCAGGCGGGGCGGGGTGGTGACCGGCGAGGGCGAGGTGATCGACATCGACAGCCGTGTGGATCAGCTCGTGGCCGACGCGATCCTGCGCGAGCGACTGGGCCTGAGCGAGCACCAGCCCTCCCGGCGCTGGCGGCGGACGGGCTAGGCTGACGCTGTGAAGATCGCTGCGCGAGAGATCGGTCCGGGACACCCGCCGTACGTGATCGCCGAGATCGGCGTGAATCATGATGGCGAGATTGCGCGCGCCCTGGAGCTGACCGAGGCCGCCACCAAGGCCGGGGCGGACGCGGTGAAGCTGCAGTACTTCGAGACGGACCGGCTGCTCTCGAAGGCCGCGAAACTCGCGGCGTACCAGAAGGCCGCGGGGGAGACGGACCCGGTCGCGATGCTGCGCCGGTTGGAGCTGTCGCTCGATGAGATGGCGCTGGTCGTCGACCGGGCGCACGGGCTGGGGATTCACGCGATCGTGACGGTGTTCAGCGTGGAGCTGGTCAAGCCCGCGAGCGAGCTGGCGTGGGACGCGTACAAGAGCGCGTCGCCGGACGTTATCAATAAGCCGTTGCTGGAGGCGCTGGCGGGGACGGGTATGCCGCTGATCGTGAGCACGGGGGCGAGCACGCTGGATGAGGTGGTGCGGGCGGTGGGGTGGCTGGAAGGTATTCGGGAACGGTTGGCGGTTTTGCAGTGTGTGAGTTGTTATCCGGCGCCGGAGGAAGCGTTTGGTGGGATCACTGCAATCGCTGATGCGACCGGGCTGCCTACTGGGTATAGCGACCACACAACCCGCAAGGACTGGTCGGATTTTGCAGTCGGCTTGGGTGCATGTCTCCTGGAGAAGCACATCACGGATGACCGCACGCGCGAGGGACCGGATCACCGAGCATCTATTTTGACCGGGCAACTTCCCCAATACATTGAGGCGGCGGCAAATGGTACTTGTGTCCGCCGCGTTGCTGACGAGATCCGAGGTACTGAGATTGCGTCGCTCACATCAGGGAATGCAAAGCGATGGGCTGCTAGCTGGGACTTTCCTGAGCGCGAGCAGCGATTTCGAGCTTGGATGGTACACCACATTCCAGTTGAGAAGGTGATCCTCGAATGTGAGCGGGATGTCCGCGAGGTCGCGCGCCAAAGTCTAACAACGACACGCGACATGGCGTCTGGCGAGACCATTTCGCGTGAGGACCTGACCATCAAACGCCCCGGCACAGGCATCGAGCCCTTCCGCCTGAATGAAGTCATCGGGCGGACACTCGCCCGCGATGTCCACGCGGACACGCCCCTCGTCGAAGAGGACCTGAACAACTAGCCCGGAACGTCAGTGACGGGCCTTCTGTTTCTCCTCATCCTCCCCCGCCTCGGGAACGATGCCCGCCCCGTGCTCGCTGGCCCGTCACTTACGTTCCGGGCTAGTTATCAACGCGTTCCGAGTATTCTGGCGCCATGGCGCGACTTCTGGCCTACTTCCTCACATGGACCACCTACGGGACGTGGCTCCGGGGCGACGATCGGGGCTGGGCGGAGATCGGCGACGATGGCGTGACCGGGTATGCCGAGCCGGACCCGGAGCGGGTCGCCGCGGACCGTGACCGGTTGAAGCGCGAACCGATCGTGCTCTCCCCCGATATGCGCCAAGTTATCGATCAGGCGATCCGCGATGGGTGCGATCATCGCGGGTGGAGGCTGCACGCAGTCAACGTGCGTTCCAACCATGTGCACACGGTCGTCAGCGCGAACCGGGAGATTGATCGGGTTCTCGCGGATCTCAAGGCGTGGGGGACGCGGCGGTTGCGTGAGCAGGGGCATGCCGTGGCTGAGGCGAGGATCTGGACGCGCCGTGGTTCGACACGCTTTCTCAACTCGCCAGAGTCCCTCGCGACGGCGATTGACTACGTCGAACGCTTCCAGGATGGGGTTCGCTTTGAGGGGCAATCGAATGACTAGCCCGGAACGTGAGTGACGGGCCAGCAAGCACGAGCAGTGGGTGGGTCCTGAGGCGGGGGAGAATCGGGAGAAGATGGAGGCCCGTCACTGACGTTCCGGGCTAGTGTTGGGCATGATCGGCGACGGCTGGACAGACTCCAAGGACGAGCTCGCCCGGGACCGGCGCCCCACGCCCGACGCCCCCCGGCGCGTCGCGATCGTCACGGGCACGCGCGCCGAGTTCGGGCTGCTCAAACCGGTCATGGAGGCCGTGCGCGATCGCCCGGAGCTGGAGCTGCTGGTCATCGCGGCCGGCTCGCACCTGATCCAGCCCGCCGAGACGTTCCGCGAGATCAAGAAGCACTTCGAGGTCGCGGACTCCATCCCCATGCAGATCGTCGGCAAGACCGGGCGATGGGCGGATGTGCAGGCCCTGGGGCGGGGCGTCGCCCGGTTCGGGCGGAGCTTCGAGCGGCTTGCGCCCGAGTGGGTTGTCGTGCTGGGGGATCGGATCGAGGCGTTCGCGGCCGCGAGCGCCGCGAGCGTGGGGGGCGTCGCGGTCTGTCATATCCACGGCGGGGACCGGGCCGAGGGGGTCGCGGATGAGGCCATGCGACACGCGATCACGAAGCTGGCCCACCTGCACCTGGCCGCGAGCGAGCAGAGCGCCGAGCGGATCCGGCGCATGGGCGAACGCCCGGAGCACGTCCGCGTGATCGGCTCGCCCGCGATCGACGGGCTCGAGCGCGTTGAGGCGATGGACGACGCGACGTTCGAGGAGCTCGGCTCGCCCGAGCTCGTGCTGCTCGCGCACCCGATCGGGCGCACCGACGAGGCGGAGGAGCACGCGGCCAGTCTCACACTCGAAGCCCTGGGCGGCGCCCGCACGCTCGCGCTGCACCCGAACCACGACCCCGGGCGCGAGGGCGTGATGCGGGCGCTGCTGGGCGCGGGCGCCAGCGTCACGCTCGTCAAGCACCTTGACCGCCCCCGGTTCCTCGCGCTGCTCCAGCGCGTGGGCGCCTCGGGCGGGGCGCTGGTGGGCAACAGCTCCGCCGGGCTGATCGAGGCGGGGGCGCTGGGCTGCCCGGCCCTGAACATCGGGGTCCGCCAGAACGGGCGTGAGCACGGGAACAACGCGGTGCACGCGATCGAGAGCGTGGGCGCGATCCGCGATGGTCTGGAGAAGGCCCGGTCGCTTGAGGGGCCGTTTACACGCCCCTTCGGCGATGGCGGCGCCGGGCCACGGGCGGCCGCGGCTTTGAGCGAGATCGACCCCCAGAAACCGGGGATGACCCGCAAACACTGCGCGTACTGAGCCGAGTTCTCGGACCGGGAATCGCACCGACGCCCGGCGCCAGCGGGCACGGTCGTGGATTCTCGGCGGATTGGGTTTGTCGCAACAAAGTGGCGCGAGAAGTGTGCCGATGAGGCCGGGGTCTGTTCCCGAAAGGAAGACCCATGGCTGTTACCGCTGAGCAGAGAGAGCAAGTCGTTACGGGCGCGATCGGCGAGATCAGCCACATCGCGACGCTCCCCGAGATCACCCTCAAGATCATCGACCTCGTCGAGGACCCGAGCTCGACCGCCCAGGACCTGCACGAGGTCATCTCGGGCGATCCGGCGCTGTGCAGTCGCATCCTCAAGGTGGTCAACAGCTCGTTCTACGGCCTGCCCGGTCAGATCGCCTCGATCAACCGGGCCATCGTCATGCTCGGGCTCAACGCCGTCAAGAACATCGCCATCGCCGCGTCGCTCGCCAAGCTCTTCCGCGGCGGCGAGCTGACACCCGACTTCAGCGCCAAGGACCTGTGGGTCCACTCGAACGCGGTCGCGGCGGGCAGCAAGCTCATCGCCGACTCACTCAAGCTGGGTCTGGGCGACGAGGCCTATCTCGCGGGCCTGATCCACGACATCGGGATCATGGTCGAGATGCAGTTCGACCGCAACAAGCTCATCGAGGTCATCGAGAAGGTCTGCGCCGGTCCCGATGGGACCCCGACGCTGAACATGCTCGAGGCCGAGGACGGCGTCTTCGGCGCCAACCACCAGGACTTCGGCGCGGCCCTGTGCACCAAGTGGAAGTTCCCCGCCCCCTTCGCCACCGTCACCGGCTTCCACCACCGCCCGATGGAGGCCCCCGAGGAGAAGCGCACGCTCGTGTGCGTCATCGCCGCGGCGGACCACATGGCCGGCGAGGTCGTCGGGCGGTTCCGCCTTGACATGGACACGACCGAGATCCCGTCCGACGTGCGCGACGTGCTCAAGCTGGGCGTCGAGCAGATCGAGAAGCTCAAGGTGCAGCTGGCCCAGGAAGTCGAAGACCTCGACGGCATGATCTAAACGAAAAAACGACGCCCCGTGCGCGAGCGCGGGGCGTTCGTGAGGAACTCTCTCTTTCTCTCCGGGCGGCCGTACTGACGTGCGGCCGTTTCCGTGCGCCTACTGGGCGCTGACGAACGCCTGGACGAAGTAGATCACGTCCGCGAAGTCCTTGATGTCGTCGTTGTTGATGTCTCCGTCCCAGATCGCGGGGCGGACGGGGGGCATGGGCGACACGACCTGCGTCAGGAAGTCCTCCAGGTCGCGGATGTCCACGGCCTCGTCGGCGTTGACGTCGGCGAGCATTCCGTCGCGGACCACGGCGTCGTAGAACTCGTTGTTCTCGCCGTCGCAGACGCGCTGCATCATGTCGAACGAGAACGCCCGCCAGGACCAGAGCACGTAGCCCCGGTCGCGGAAGTCGGCCATGTCGCGGATGCCGTAGGTGGGCGTGACGTCCGGCTTCATGAACGCGACGCCGATCTCTGTGGTCTCCGGGTCGTAGACCTCGCCCGCCCTCGAGTCCTGGATGAAGAAGCGGTGCAGGGCGATCCAGGGGGCCCTGAGGACCGCGGGGTTGGGCTCCCACTGCCCGTTGACGATCACGCCCTCGGGCACGGCCTCGCCGCCGATGAGCACGCCCGCGTAGTCGGGGTTGTGCTGGAGCGCGAGGATCGAGTCGCGCATGGACATCACGCCCGTGGTGTTGCCGCGCAGGCTGGCGCTGTCGAACCAGAGCGCGTCCACGCCGTTGTTGATGAACGGGCGGGTGTTCTGGTAGGTCCACTCGGCGCTGCGGCGCGTCGCGGCGTCCAGACGCCCCTGCCACCCGGGGATGAAGTTCGGGTCGTCGATGCAGTCGGTCGTGCTGGTGAGGTCAGCGTCACCATCGAGGCAGGGCGTGCAGGGCGAGTTGTGGCGCGTGCCGATAAACAGCCCGACCTCCAGGTCCGGATCGATGGCGCGCTTCTCGTTGATCCAGTCGCGCATGTGCACGCTGTACGCTTGGCGGCGCTGCTGCTCCAGGTACCAGAACATGGACATCTGGACCTGGTCGCTGTTCTGGAGAACACCGCCCGGACGGTTGAGCGCGATGCGCCGGAAGCCCGCGTCCCACGCGTCATCGAGGCGGATGACGAGCTCCTCGCCGCAGGTGTCCAAGTCGCGGAACCAGCCGACCCAGCCCAGGGGGTTGGTCTCGCTGTAGCTGGCGTTGAACGGGGCCACGACCGCGACCGGGCGCCGGTCGGGCACGAACGGCGCGCCCGCGTCCATGGTGTAGCTCTTGCCGGGGTTGGCGTGGTCCTCGAACACGAAGACGTCCGATGCGTCAGGCAGCGGCGGACAGTTCTGGGCCTGAACGCTCGCACAGGCGAGCAGGACGGGAAGAGCGCGCACAATCATCGCGCCAACACGGGGGGAATCCGTGAACATGGGGGGTACTCCTGCGACGTGGGCTTGCCGCCCACGGAGGCCGGGCGCCCGTGGCGACCGAAGGTCGCGATGGTAGTCACGGGCGCAGAAATTGCGCGTGCGGATCGGGAACTCTCGGCGAGTTGTGGAGAATCCGGGTGTACACCCCAGCGCCGCATCGACCGCTCGATTGCGGATGTTTACCGCCCGATACGGGCGTTCCAGCGCTCCAGGCCGGGCCCCGACGTCAGATCGAAGTGCAGCGGTGTCAGCGTGATGCGCCCGTTCTTGAGCTCGAACACGTCCGACCCGTCGTCCGTGTTGTGAAAGTCCAGCCCGTGCCCGGAGGCCCAGTAGTAGGGCTCGCCGTTCGGGCTTTGTCGCTTCTCGTACTTATCCACAAGCCCGTGCACATTCATCGGACAGACCCGGATTTCCCGCGGATCTCGGGCGGATTCGTCGCCCCGCTCGGTCCGCGGGATGTTGATCGAGACGCACTCGTGCGCGTTCATCGGGCCGCCCGCGAGCACGGCGTCGATCGCCCGCCTGGCGTGCATCGCCCCGCACTTGAAATCGGGGTCGCCCCCCGCCAGGAGCTGGCTGACGGCGATCGAGGGCACCCCCAGGAACGCCGCCTCGATCGCCGCGGCGACCGTTCCCGAGTAGATCACGTTGATCCCGCAGTTGGCCCCCGCGTTCATGCCCGAGATCACCAGGTCCGGGCGCTCGCCGGGCCCGAAGCGGTCGGGCCAGAGGTTGGTCAGCGCGAGCTTGACGCAGTCGGCCGGGCGACCGTCCACGGCGGTCCCGCCCATCGTGGGAGACACACGCACCTGCGAGACCATCAGCGGCTGGTTGTACGTGATGCCGTGGCTGGTGGCGGACTGGACCGTCTTGGGCGCCACGACGATCACCTCGCCCAGGTCGCTGATGGCGTCGTGCAGGGCGACGATGCCGGGGGCGGCGATGCCGTCGTCGTTGGTCAGGAGGATCCGCATGGCTTGAGCCTAGGTGGCAAGTTCTTTCAGCGCCTCGCGCAGCGGCGCCAGCGCCTCCCCGAACCGCTCCGCCCGGTTGACCGAGCTGGTGTACAGCGGCCGGCGGACCTGCTGGCGGCTGGCCGTCGCGACCGCCCGGTCCGACGAATGGAACTCGAGCACCCGCTCGCCCCACGCCAGCCCCAGGAACTCGACGGCCCGGCGCAGGTTCGCCTCCGGCTCGCGGACGACGTCCTCGTATCTCAGGTCGAGCACGTCGGGCTCGCTGAGGTCTTTCCACGCGTCCATCAGGCGTTGGTAGTCGCGGAAGTACCGCCCCAGCCAGGCCAGGTCGGTCGTGTACGCGTGGTTGCCCGCGAAGTTCTGCGTGAAGCAGGACAGGCAGGTGTCCATCGGGCTGCGCACGCAGTGGATGACCTTCGCGCCGGGCAGCAGGCGGGCGATCAGGGGCAGGTAGTAGAAGTTGTACGGCTGCTTGTCCGTCACGCGGGCGCCAGCACCCAGTCTGGGCTCGAGGCGCGCGTACCCCTGTCGCACGATCGCCGACAGGCGGCTGATCGCGGGCGGGGTGTAGCGGGCGCGGTCGATGGGCAGCGGGCGGTGGCGCCCGCCCGCGGGTTCGACACTCGACACGGCTCTTGAGACGACGTTGGTCTCCCCGCCGGGCGTGAGAGGGTCGAGCTGCGCGAGCATCTGTTCAGTCAAGGACGTGCCCGAGCGCATCATGCCGACGATGAAGACCACGCCCGAGCCGTCGCCCGGCGCGCGCGCGCTGGGGGCGTTGCTGGTCCAGGTGTCGATGAGCTGGTCCACCTGCGCGCTGTGGGCGTCCGGGTCCCAGTGGGTCTTGCGCAGGGCGTTCATCCGGGCGTACGCCTCGAAGGCCTCGGTGTGCTTGCCGAGCTTCTCGCTGAGGCTGGCGATGTTCCACCACCCGGCCGAGCGGGGCTCGGGGGGCAGGTCGCCCGAGTCGTCCAGCGCGGCGCGCACGCGGTCGATCGCGTCCTGCGGGTCGGTCTCGCTGGGGGCGGTGTTGGCGAAGGTCAGGCTCAGCGCCAGGCGCTGCTCTGGGGCGAGGGCAGCGGGCTTGAACTTGGTATCGATCTCGTCCAGGCGCGCCCGGGCCTCGGCGTGGCGACCCAGGTCGTTGAGGACCGACGCGCTCAGGCGCTGGGCCTCGAAGTGCTTGGGGGACAGGCCGCGGGCGCGTTCGAGCTCGTCCAGCGCCTGCTCATAGAGCCCGGCCCTCTGCATGGCGTAGGCGTGTTTCGTGCGCATCGCGGCGCTGGCGGGGTTGAGGGCGACGGCGCGCCCCAGCGCCGCGACCGCCTCGGCGTGCCTGCCCAGCGCGTGCTCGGCGTGGGCCGTCAGCTCGTGCACCCGCGAGTCCTTGGAGCTGGCGAGCGGTCCGAGCGCCCGCAGCGCCTCGCCCGCCCGCCCGGAGGCCAGCAGGCCTGACGCCTGGGCGAGAACGCGTTCGACAGGGCTGGGCGGCATGGCGGACGGTATGCGCCGAGTGAAATCGTTTCAGGGCAGGAGAAAAAGGAGCGGGACAAGAAGGGCGACCAGGATTGATGGCGCCCAGACTGTCAGAAGAACCCGGCGTCTCCATGCGGTGTCGGCGATTCGGAGTTCTCTCGCATCCAGGATCAGCAGGGCAAGAATGAGATACACGAACGGGGAGACAGCGAGAAAAACCGCGACGGTGACCCCGAATGCCGGATGCTTCGAAGTTACGAGCGAGTTGGCGGCAATCCCCAACAGAACCACGGCGACAGCCGGCGGGGCAAAGAAGTTGATCGGGATGCCGTACTCGATTGCTCGAAGGTTCTTCCCGTAGTTCTTTCGAATGACCGAAGTGAAGGAGAGTCGAGAGCCGCATTCTGGACAGACATTGGTGCTCAATCGGTGCAGGTTGTACTCGCACGACGGGCAAAGCATCTCGTGCTGTTCGAGCAGAGAAATCAGGCGTTGATCCGTCGGCACGATGTCTCCCAAGGCCCGCTAAAACGGCCTCTTCGTCGGGTTGACCACCATGTTGTCCCGCCCCAGCACCAGCAGGTCCGCGATCTCGATCGCCTCCTGGAAGCTCTCGCGCGCCTGGTCCAGGTCCGCGGCCGTGGGCAGGACCTTGCCCTGCTCCAGGTGCTCGATCGTCGGGATCGCGTCGGCGCAGATCAGCACATCGCCCGAGGGGCGCAGCACCAGCAGGCCCGTCAGGCCCGGGGTGACGCCCGGGAGCGGGAACAGGTCCACGCCCGGGGCCAGCGAGTCGGGCGCCGCCTGGGTTCGCTGCAGGATCGCCACATCGCGCTGGAGGACCTCGATCATCGCCTGCTGGTCCTCGTGCAGGTCCTCGCCCGCCTCCCGCGCGGCCTGGGCCGTCTCGCCCAGACGCTTGAGCGACTCGACGATGGGCACCCCCACGCCCTCACGCTCCCGCTCGCTCAGGAGCCATTTCGCGTCTCCGAAGGCCTCGATACCCCGCCGGCATTCCGGGTGGAAGCGGGACATGAACACGTGCGTGATCTGGTCCGGGCTCAGGCCGGTGCGCTCCTCGAGCCTGGCGGCGATCGCGGGCGCGGGCAGGCCCGGGTCCACGAGGATGCGGGCGTCGCCGGCGGTGATCAGGGTGGTGGTGGCGTGCCCTGTGCGCACGGGGGCGCGTTCGTTGCGGAGGGGGTGGGCGCCCAGGGCGCCGATGGAGATCACCCTGAGTTCTGGGACGTTTCGGCTCATGGATCGGGCTCGTGGTGGCGCTGCGGGAAGAGGATCGGGCGGTGCACAGGCGTCACAAACGATACAGCCCGAACACGGCGCGGGCGAAAGACTGATCGGCGGGCGCCATCGGTGGGCGATCGCCCCGGGTGATGGCAGAGTAGTGGTGATGTCCCACGAGCGGGTGGATGAACACTGAGGAGTGAGAGGGGCAAGCGTGAGCGACGGCGCGCCTGCCTGAGCATCCCCTGCGTGCCCCGTGTCGGCTGACCCCCCGACACGGGGCTTTTCTGTGCGCGCTGGGTGTGGCGCTAGATCGCTGGCGCTTGCGGGAAGTCCACCTCGGACTCATTGACGTGATTGAAGTAGTTCGTGAACGTCGCCAAGGCGTAGACGGCGACGGCCTCGGCGATGGCGCCGTCGTCGAAGCCCGCGCCGCGGAAGGCGCCCAGGTCCTCGTTCGAGACGAAGCCTCTTTTCTCGTGGAGGGCGGTCGCGAACTTGGCCAGGGCGTTGAGGCGGTCGTCGCCGGGCATGCTCCCTGAGCGCGCGCCGATGGTCTGTTCCTCAGTGAGGCCGGCGCTCTTGCCGATGGCGGTATGGGCTGCCTGGCAGTACCCGCAGTCGTTGGCCTGCCCGGTGGCGAGCTGGATGACCTCCTGCTCCTTGGCGCTGAGCGAGGCCTTGGACAGGGCGCCGGACATCGCCAGGTACATGTCCAGGGTGGCGGGGGAGTTGGCCATGCCCTTGAAGATGTTGAAGTGCTTGCCCTTGAGCGGGCCGTCGAAGATCTCCTTGGCGCGGCCGGTGGCGGACTCGGGGTTGACGACGTTGAGGCGGGGCATGGTGGTCTCCTTCGTGGGTGGTCTCGCGGAACCCTAGGATGGGTCGGGGCAAAGAGTTCCGGCCCGTCGCGGGGAGAGACTCGATGATGCATGACGCCAACGAGCCCGATGCCCGACGCCCCGCGCCGACCGGGCGGCCCACGAGGGTCATGCTCTTTACCGACACCCTCGCGGACGTCAACGGCGTCTCAAGGTTCATCCAGGACGTGGCGATCCGCTCGCGCGAGACCGGGCGTGACCTGGAGATCGTCACCTCGACGAGGCTCGAGTGCCCCGGGGGCGCCAACATCCGCAACTTCAAGCCCGTCTTCGCGATGGCGATGCCGCGGTACGAGAACCTGGAGCTGGCGCTGCCGCCGCTGCTGACGATGCTGCGCCACGTTGGCAGGGCCCGCCCGGACGTGGTCCACGTCTCGACGCCCGGGCCGGTTGGGTGCGCCGGGTGGCTCGCGGCGCGCAAGTTCAAGATCCCCGTGATGGGCGTGTACCACACCGACTTCCCGGCGTACGTGGACAACCTGTTCGACGACCACGCGCTGACCGAGTTGACGAGCTGGTTCATGCGGAGGTTCTACAGGCGGTTTGCCACGATCTTCACCCGCAGCGCCGACTACGCGGGCTCGCTGGAGACGCTGGGCATGAACCCGGACAGACTCGTCCGCCTGCGTCCCGGGTTCAACAAGGACTCGTTCCATACCCGCTTCAGGGATGAGTCGGTCTGGGACACGCACGGGATCGATCGAGATTCCTTCAAGGTCATCTTCTGCGGGCGCATCAGCGTGGAGAAGGGGCTGGAGCTGATCACGGATATCTGGAAGCGCGTCGAGAAGCGCTGCGACGAGCGGGGGATCAAGGCGGAGCTGATCATCGTGGGCGACGGGCCGTACCGCGAGACGATGAGCAGGGCGCTGGTCAAACACCGGGCGCACTTCCTCGGGTTCCGCTACGGGCAGGAGCTGAGCACGCTGTACGCCTCGAGCGATCTGTTCGCGTTCCCCTCGACGACCGACACGCTCGGGCAGGTGGTGATGGAGGCCCAGGGCTGCGGGATCCCCGTGCTGGCAACCGACCAGGGCGGGCCCAAGGAGGTCATCCGCGACGGCGTGACCGGGCTGGTCCTGCCCGCCGACGACCAGAAGGCGTGGATCGACGCGATCGCGGCGCTGGCGTGCGACGAGCCGAGGCGCCGGTCGATGGGGGTCGAGGCGCGGGCGTTCATGGAGGGGTTCGGGATCGGGGACTCGTTCGAGCACTTCTGGGATGTGCACGAGCGGGCGCGGAAGCGGCCCTCACGCGGGGAGGCGCCCGAGATGGGCGAGACCCGGGCCGAGCCCGCGGCGGTCTAGTTCAAGTCAGTGGTACGGGCTTCCAGCCCGTACGTGCTCGTTCACACTGCTCCGGGCAGACGGGCAGGAAGCCCGTACCACCGGCTCTTGGGGCTGCACTTGAGCGGAGCGCAAGAAGAAAGCCGCGGGACGTAGATCCCGCGGCTTTGTCGTGTGCTGAAGGCGTCGCGATCAGGCGGCGCGGCGGAAGGTCCGCTTGGTGTTCGTCCCGCCGATGCGGCGGACGACGTTCTTGCGGCTGGTGGTCTTGCGAGCCGTGGTCTTGCGCGCGGTGGTCGTGCGCTTGGCCGCGGGCTTGCGGGCGGTCGTCTTGCGGGCGGTGGCGCGCTTTGCGGCGGGCTTGCGAGCGGTGGTCTTGCGACCGGAGACGCGCTTGGCGGTGGTCTTGCGGGCGACGGGCTTCTTTGGCGTGGTCTTACGCGCCGTGGTGGTCCGCTTGGCGGTCGTCTTGCGAGCGGTGGTCTTGCGGCCCGCGGTGGTGGTGCGCTTGGTGGTCGCCTTACGAGCGGTGGTCTTCTTGGGCGTGGTCTTGCGGGCCGTGGTGGCGCGCTTGGTGGTCGCCTTGCGGACGGCGGGCTTCTTGGCGGTCGTCTTGCGGGCGGTGGTGGTCCGCTTGGCGGCGGGCTTGCGGGCCGTGGTCTTGCGAGCGGTCGTCTTGCGGCCGGTCGTCTTCTTGGCGGCGGGCTTGCGGGCGGTGGTCTTCTTGGCGGTGGTCTTGCGAGCCGTGGGCTTCTTTGCGGCGGGCTTGCGGGTGGTGGAACGCTTGGCGGTTCGTTTGGCGGTGGTCTTGCGACCGGCGTGGGTCTTGGTTCGTGCGGGCATGGGATCGTCTCCGTGGTTCGTGTGAGAGAGTTGCCGCATGTGTCCGCGGCGTTGAGAAACCGGTATTCGTGAGCCCGGAATCGGTCGAAAACAGTGCGAGAATCAATTTCTCACCCGGATTTCGCGGACCAAGCCGCAGTTCTGGCCCCCGAGCGCCGACGCCGGGGCGCACGCGGAGCGCGCCCGGGCAAAGATTCAAGGGCCCGGGCACGAGCGTCCGAGCGGGAGCCAGCGAGCGATGAGCAGAGCGTCGACCAACGAAAACGCCGATCACACGGGCGGATCCACGCCCGAGGGCTGGAGCCCGGACTCCTGGCGCGGACGCCTGGACCCGCAGCAGGTGCGCTACACCGACCGCGACGCGGTGCAGCGGGCCAGCGACAAACTCCGCAGCCTTCCCCCGCTCGTTACAAGCTGGGAGGTTGAACGTTTGAGGTCCGAGATTGCCCAGGCGCAGGCGGGTGGGCGGTTCGTGCTGCAGGGGGGCGACTGCGCCGAGACGCTGGCGGACTGCCGCGGGGATCTGGTGGCGAACAAGCTCAAGATCCTGCTGCAGATGTCGCTGGTGCTGGTGCACGGGCTCAAGGCGCCGGTGACGCGGGTGGGGCGGTTCGCCGGTCAGTACGCCAAGCCCCGGTCGAGCCCGACGGAGACGCGGGCGGTCGGCGGGGCCCAGGTCACGCTGCCGAGCTACTTCGGGGACCTGGTCAACGAGGCGGGATTCAGCGAGCGCGAGCGGGCGCCCGACCCGCACCTGATGGTCCGGGGCTACCAGCACGCGGCGATGACGCTGAACTTCATCCGCTCGCTCGTCGAGGGCGGGTTCGCCGACATCCACCACCCGGAGTACTGGGACCTGCGCTTCATGGAGCACGCGGGCCTCTCGGACGAGCGCCGGGCGCAGTACCGGGCGATGAGCCAGACCCTGGCCGACGGGCTGCGGTTCATGGAGGCCCTGGGCGAGAAGAGCGTCGAGGACCTGACCCGCGTGGAGTTCTACACGAGCCACGAGGGGCTGAACCTGATCTACGAGTCGGCCCAGACCCGCCAGGTCCCGCGCAAAGACGGCTGGTTCGACCTGACCACGCACCTGCCCTGGATCGGCGAGCGCACGCGCGCGCTCGACGGGGCGCACGTCGAGTTCTTCCGCGGCATCCGCAACCCCGTGGGCGTGAAGGTGGGGCCCAAGGCCGAGCCTTCGGAGGTGCTCGAGCTCATCGAGACGCTGAATCCGAGCAACGAGCCCGGGAAGCTGGTGCTGATTTCAAGACTCGGCGCATCGAACGTGCAGGGGGCGCTGCCGGCGCTGGTGGGGGCGGTGCGGGACGCGGGCAAGCGCGTGCTGTGGATGTCCGACCCGATGCACGGCAACGGGATCACGACCGACTCGGGCGTCAAGACCCGTTCGTTCGATTCCATCCTCGAAGAGCTCGAGCGGGTGATCGACGTGCACGCCGAGGCGGGCACGGTGCTGGGGGGGGTTCACTTCGAGCTCACGGGCGAGGACGTCACGGAGTGCGTGGGCGGGGCCTCGGGGGTGCGGGAGGAGGACCTGGGCCTGAACTACGCCTCGCCGTGCGATCCGAGGCTGAACTACGCCCAGAGCCTGGAGCTGGCGTTCCTGCTGTCGGGCAAGCTCGGGGGCTGATCCGGGAACCGGCTTTCGTTTCTTGGGCTTCAGTGCGGCGAATCACTGTCCGATAGCCAGGGCGTGGAGCGGCGCCCCCCCATCTCGTTCGCCAAGGCCCGGACGGGCTCGCCCGAACGCCGCAGCGAATCGCGCCAGGCGACCCGTGGGCACGCGATCGCGACGATCACGACCGGCGACGGCGATGTCCGCCTGGCGCGGGCCGAGCTGATCGACGCGTCGATCCGGGGGCTTGGCGTTCGCCTGAACCAGGCGGCGCCGGCGGGCTCACGCATCAAGCTGTACTTCAACGGCGAGGTCACCCCGGGGCGGACCGGGTACGTCTCGCGCTGCCGCGAATCGGGCGAGACCTGGGACGTGGGCGTGGCGTGCGACCTGTCGCTGGCGGCGTGAATCCAGATCGCTTCAAGCACCGCACGTGAGTGCGGGGTTTCTTCACCTATCGCATACCCGCTGGATGTCGCGAACCCCGCACTTACGTGCGGGGCTGGAGTGCGGACCACGCCTTGCGGTATCGCGCCGCCATCTGCTCGAGCGCGCTGGGGATCACACGGATCTGCCCGACGGCGGTGATGAAGTTCACGTCGCCCGACCAGCGGGGGACCAGGTGCACGTGCAGGTGCCCGGGCACGCCGGCGCCGGCGGCCCGTCCCTGGTTGATCCCGGTGTTGATGCCCTGGGGCTCGAGGGCGGATTGCATCAGCCCGGTGGCGGTGTCCACGAGGCGCCACAAGGCCGCGCGCTGCTCGGGGCTGTAGTCCAGCAGGGTGGGGCGCCCCTCGCCCAGGGCGACGAGCAGGTGCCCGTTGGCGTAGGGGTAGGCGTTGAGCAGGATCATGCCCTCGTTTGTGCGCACGATGACGTGGTTGGCCTCGTCGTCGCCCGGCGCGATCCAGTAGTCGGAGAGAAAGCAGCCGGTGGCGCTGCCCGCATTCGGGGGGGGGCCCGACTCGTCGAGACTCTCGAGATAGCCCAGGCGCCAGGGCGCCCAGATGGAGGCGGGGTTCTCGGACCCCGGCTGGGATGGATGCGGCGGGTTCGGGCTGGTCATGGCAGGCAGAGTCTACGAGCGGCCCCGTCGGGCCGATAGATCGGGAGGGCCGGAGGAGATCGACGCATGGGCGTGCTCGTCAACGACATCATGACCAGGAAGGTGCTGACGGTCGATATGGACCGGTCGCTGAGCGAGGTGCGCCGGGTGTTTGAGCGGGCGCCGTTCCACCATCTGGTGGTGATCGAGGACGGGAAGCTGGTGGGGCTGGTGTCGGACCGGGACGTGTTCCGGGAGATCAGCCCGTTCGCGGGGACGCCGACGGAGCGCGCGTGCGACGCGTTCACGCTGCGCAAGCACGTACACCAGATCATGACGAGGACGCCGACGACCTGCGGTGCGAAGGACGAGGCGGCCGCCGTGTGCAAGCGGATGCTCGACCAGCGGGTCTCGTGCATGCCGGTGGTCAACGAACGGGGCGCGTGCGTCGGGATTGTGACGATCCGCGACGTGGCGCACTGGGCGCTGCGTGAGATCGAGGCCGCCACCGCGGCGCGGGACTCACTCAAGGCCGCCTGAGGCGGGGTCCGCCGGCCAGAAGGAACTTCCAAGCAAGGCGCGGGTATGCTCATGCCCCGGCGTCGCGTGCGCCGGGCAAGGGAGATTCGCATGTTCTCGTCCATTACCGTTGGCGCCCGCGGCGCCGCCCAGGCGCTCGTCGTTGGCCAGTTCAAGGGCCAGAAGCTCGATCCCGCGACCCTCAAGCTCGACCCGGACGGGAGCGTGCTGGGCGCGTCCAAGCGGAGCGAGGCCACTGGCGACGCGGGGTCGATCGTCGTGGCCTACCCGGGCAAGGGGTTTGAGCGCGTGCTCATCCTTGGCCTGGGCGACAAAGACGGCTTCGACACCGGATCGCTGCGGCGCGCCGGCGGCGTGATCGGGCGGGCGTTGGCGGCGGCCAAGGTCACGAGCGCCGAGATCGCCCTCGACGGGGCGCTGGGCACGATCAAGAAGGCGGTGGATGAGGAGGCCGCGGGGCAGGCGATGGGCGAGGGGCTGGGGCTCATCGGCTGGGTCTGCGACCAGTTCCGGGGCACGGCGACGAGCAACGGCACGGCGCCTGGCAAGCTGAGCGTGAAGGCGTCTGACCGCGATTTCGCGGCGGGGCTCAAGCGCGGGCTGGGGCTGGCGGAGGGGTCCAACCTGGCGCGGACGCTGAGCCAGACGCCGCCCAACATCGCGACGACGACGTACATGGCCCAGCAGTGCCAGAAGCTGGCGCGCCAGTTCGACACGCTGGGCTGCCGGGTGATCAAGGGCGAGCAGCTCGTCAAGGAGAAGCTCGAGGGCCTGATCAACGTGGGCAAGGCGAGCGTGCACCCGCCCTGCCTGATCCGCCTGGAGTACACGCCCAAGAGCGTCGCCAAGGGCGCCAAGCCCGTGGTGTTCGTCGGCAAGACGATGACGTACGACTCGGGCGGGCTGTCGATCAAGGTCGGCGGGGGCATGAAGGGCATGAAACGCGACAAGGACGGCGGGTGCGCTGTGATTGGCGCGATGCACGCGATCGCCAGCGTCGTCAAGCCCAGGCAGAAAGTCGTGGCGCTGCTGATGTGCGCCGAGAACTCGATCTCTGACGAGGCCTACCGCCCGGACGACGTGCTGACGTTCCGCAACGGGGTGACGGTCGAGGTCACCAACACGGACGCGGAAGGGCGCCTGGTGCTGGCCGACGGGCTGTGCTGGGCGTGCGACAAGGAAAGGCCGGGATACATCGTCGATGTCGCGACGCTGACGGGGGGCATCGTTGTCGCGTTGGGCTCGACGTACGCGGGCATGTGGTGCGATGATGACGCCCTGCGGGCCAAGGTGCAGGAGGCGAGCGATCGCAGCGGCGAGCGGGTGTGGCGCATGCCGCACCACAGCGAGTACCGGGACCTGATGAAGTCGCCCGTGGCGGACATCGTCAACTCCGCGCCGGTGCGGGCGGCCCACCCGATCCAGGGCGCCGCGTTCCTGAGCCACTTCGTCGAGGAGGGCATCCCCTGGACGCACCTGGACATCGCGGGCACGCACGCGGTGGACAAGGACGGCGGCGAGTACATCGCCGGTCCCACGGGGTTCGGGGCGCGGCTGCTGGCGGAGCTTGTTGCGGGGTAGGACGGGATCGCCCGACGATTGTGTGAACCGTTCAAGCCCCGGGCGTGAGCCCGGGGTTTTTCAGGTGCGCCGCTGGGCCATGGCGGCGTGTTCAACCCCAGGGCTTATACGGTGGGTCGGCGTGGCCTCAGGGGGGGTCGCCATCCAGCCCCGGGCGTGAGCCCGGGGTTGCGTGACCGGGACGGCGATCGAGCGTTGGCAGGAGGGCGCGAACCCCGGGCTCACGCCCGGGGCTTCAACGCGGGTGAACGCACGAGTGTGCGCCGTCGCCCGTTGCTTGCTTGCCCTGGCCCGAGGGCCAGTACCGCAGCGCGAGCGCTGTAACGAGCATCGCCAGCAGCGCGACCGCGAAGATGGTCTGCACGAGGCTGGCCGCCGCGTGTTCATGCCCCATCGCGTGGTCGGCGAGTGTGACGAATCCAGAGAGCAACGTGTCGAACACCAGCCCCGACGCGACGGCGAAGATCGCGATCACGACCAGGTAGATCGCCAGCGCCCGACCGCCCAGGTCCTTGAGGACCCAGGCCATGGTCGCGGCGTTGGTCGCGGGGCCCGCCAGCAGCAGCACGAGCGCGGCGCCCGGGGAGAGCCCCGCGGCGACGAGCGTGAACGCGACGGGCGTCGAGGACGTGGCGCAGATGTACAGCGGCAGCCCGATGAGCAGCATGAGCAGCATGGGGACCAGGCCCGTGCCGATGTGGGCCTCGATCCAGCCCTCGGGCACGAGGGCGCCGATGAGGGCGGCCAGCCCGAGGCCGATGAGCAGCCACAACGCCAGATCCTTGGGCATCTCGATCAGGCCCCAGCGGAGGGACTCGATCATGCGCGCGCCAAGCGACCTGGGCGGCGGCGCGTCGGGCTCGTCGGCGCAGCAGCTCGGTTCGGCCTTGGTCGAGCAGCAGGCCTTGGGCACGTCGCCTTCGACGGGCTGGGTCTCACGCTCGGGGGCGAGGGTCTCGATGAGCAGGCCGGCGGTGAAGGCGGTGGCGACGGCGATGACGGGGCGGATGAGCGCGAAGACGGGGCCGAAGAGCGCCCAGGTGAGGGGGATGGACTCCTCGCCCGTCTGCGGCGTGGAGATGGTGAACGCGGCCGACGCCCCGCGCGAGGCGCCCGAGCGTCGAAGCCCGGCGGCCACGGGGATCACCGAGCACGAGCACAGCGGCAGGGGGATGCCCAGCAGGCTCGCCTTGGCGATGGGCCAGGGGCCGGTTCCTGCGAGGTGCTTGGCCATCCACGCGCGGGGGATGAGCGTGTGGACGAATCCCGCGAGCACGAAACCGGCGATCAGCCAGACCCCCGACTCGAGCGAGATGCTCCAGAACTCCGAGGCCCAGCGTGCGAGAAAGTCGCCCATGCATCATCATAGGGGGGCGGGGTTTGGGTCTCGGGCGCCATGGCGTATGCTGCGCGCCGGACCCAGGAGATTGTCATGCGCGCCCAGAGCTTGCTCGTCGGTAGTGTTCTCGCCCTTGCCTGGGCTCCCTCGCTCGCGGGGGAGGACACGCCCGGCGCCTGGTGGCACGACGCCGTGTTCTATCACGCGTTTGTGCGCTCGTTCGCCGACTCGACGACCGGCCCGCTCGCGGGCGACGGCATCGGCGATCTGCGCGGCATGATCGAACGGCTGGACTACCTCAACGACGGCGACCCCGAGACCGACACCGACCTGGGCGTGACGGCGATCTGGCTCATGCCCGTCTTCGAATCGCCCAGCTACCACGGCTACGACATCACCGACTACAAGAAAATCGAGCCCGACTACGGGTCCAACGAGGACTTCAGGCAGCTCGTCGAGGCCTGCCATCAACGCGGCATCCGCGTGATCCTGGACATGGTCATCAACCACTGCTCCTGGGAGCACCCGTGGTTCCGCGAGTCGGTCGATCCGGACTCGCCCAAGCACGGCTGGTTCGTCTGGGAGACCACGCCCCCCACGGGCGAGGGGGCGCCCGGGCACCGCGTCTGGCACGACCAGTTCAAGAGCAAGAACGGGCAGCTCTACTACGGGTTCTTCTGGCACGGCATGCCCGACTTCAACGCGCGCAGCGCCGGCGCGACCGAGGCGATATTTGATCTATCGCGGTACTGGATCGACGACATGAACGCCGACGGGTACCGCCTGGACGCGATCCGCCACCTGATCGAGGACGGCGTGATCTGGGCCAACGCGGACGAGACGTTCCCGTGGCTCGAGAAGTACAACGCGTACCTCAAGAGCGTCAACCCCGATTGCTTCACGGTGGGGGAGATCTGGGACGAGACGGAGATTGTCAAGCGGTACATCCCCAAGAGCGTCGATTCGGCGTTCGAGTTCACGACCTGCTTCGCCACGGCCGAGGCGTTGAACTCGGGGAAGGCCAAGCCGATCGCGGAAGCGCTGCAAGGCGCGTGGGCCGCGTACGACCGGGGCTTGTACGCGTCGTTCATCGGGAACCACGACATGGACCGCCTGATGTCGCGTCTGGGCGGGGACGAGGGCAAGGCCAGGTGCGCGGCGACGATCCAGCTCACGGCGCCGGGCGTTCCTTTCATCTATTACGGCGAGGAGATCGGGATGGTGGGCGTCAAGCCGGACCCGGACCTGCGCAGGCCGATGCAGTGGACGGGCGACGCCCAGCGGGCGGGGTTCACGACGGGCACGCCCTGGCGGGCCGTCAACCCGGACGCGCCGCAGCGGAACGTGCGGCGCCAGGAATCGTCGCCCTCTTCGCTGCTGAGCCTGTACAAGAGGCTCATCCGCCTGCGCCAGGAAAGCCCCGCGCTGGGGCGCGGGAGCCTTATGCTGGTCGAGACGGGCGACGAGCGGGTGCTGGCGTACCTGCGCGAGGCCGAGGGGCAGCGGGTGCTGGTGGTGGTCAATGTCTCGGGCGACGAGATCGCGGACGGCTGGGGGATCGACGCGGGGGCGATGGGTGTTGAACCCAGCGCCGGGCTGCGGGAACTGGTCCACGGCGTGCTCGTCTACTGGCCCGGGGGGGCGGGGCAGGGTGACTGGAGACCGCTCGGGCGTCTGAGCCCGCACACGGGGTATGTGGTAGAGATCGACTAACAGAGCCGGGAGCGCGAGCGACCGGGGACTGCTTCCCACAGGGTTCGCTGTGAGATCGGACTGTGCTCGCCCTGGTCGCTTGCGCTCCCGGCTCTGATGTGTGGCTCTGACGGAGGGGGCAGGGGGCGCCCCCCTATAGTCCTGCCCGCAGTCTTCAGGAGCCTGATGTGCCGTACACCCTTCAGCCCGAGCAGGGCCTCACGCCCGACGCCGACAAGACCGACTACCTCTCCGGGCACGTCGATACCGGCGACCGCTGGGTCCTGAACTTCGGCCCCCAGCACCCGGCGACGCACACGACGCTGCGGCTGGTCCTGGAGCTCGACGGCGAGCGGATCGCGCGGTGCACGCCGCATATCGGCTACCTGCACTCGGGCTTCGAGAAGCTGGGCGAGCACCTGGATTACAACCAGTACGTGACGATCGTGTCGCGGATGAACTACCTGAGCCCGATCAGCAACGACATCGCGTGGCACCACGCCGTCGAGATGCTCTTCGGCATCGACATCACGCCCCGCTGCAAGGTGCTGCGGACGATCATGGCGGAGATGGGTCGGATCCAGGACCACCTGCTGTGCGTGGGCGCGGCGGGTCTGGACCTGGGCGCGTTTACTGGATTCTTGTTCGCGTTCAACCCGCGCGAGAAGATCTACGACATCTGCGACTACATCTCGGGCCAGCGGTTCCACCCGGACTGGACGCGCGTGGGCGGGCTCATGCAGGACCTGCCCGACGAGGAGACGTTCAAGCGGATGGTCAAGTCGTTCCTGCACGACGACTGTGTCCACGCGCTCGCGGACGTGGACAGGCTGCTCAGCCGCAACCGGATCTTCATCGATCGCACGCGCAACGTCGGCGTGCTGAGCAGGGACGCGGCGATCGGCTGGGGCGCGTCGGGCCCGATCGCGCGGGCCTCGGGCGTGGTGCGAGATTTGCGCAAGGACGAGCCTTATCTGTGTTATCAGGACAACTGGGACGGGCAGGGCAGCGAGGCCGTGAAGTTCAGCGTGCCGGTGAGTGAAGAAGGCGACGTGTACGCCCGCTTCCAGGTGCGCATGGAGGAGATCAAGCAGTCGATGAGCATCATCGACCAGCTGATCGACAACATCCCCGGCGGCGACGTGAACGTGTTCGCCGACTCGAAGATGGTCAAGCCCGACAAGAGCCAGGTGTACGGCTCGATCGAGGGGCTGATCCAGCACTTCGAGCTGGTGATGAGCAACCGCGGCTGGGAGCCGCCGATCGCCGAGTGCTACGGCGCCCAGGAGACCGCCAACGGCGAGCTGGGGTACCACGTCGTCTCGGACGGCTCACCCCGCCCGTGGCGCGTGCGGACGCGCCCGCCGAGCTTTATCAACTACCAGCTGATGGCGCCGCTGATCGAGGGGCACATGCTCGCGGACGTGGTGGCGGTGCTGGGGAGTCTGAATATTGTGGCGGCGGAGTTGGATCGTTAAGCAGTGAATGCTCGAGCCGCACGATCCAGAGAAAGAGCGGCGAGACAAGATCATCGGCGTCATCGCGTTCGTTGTCGTGCTCGTGCTGATTGCACTGGTTCTGATCGGGAAACTGCCGGTCGCGAACTTCTATGTGCCTTAGACACTGATGTAATCGGCAGACCGGGTTCACTCGGTAGGTAGCCCTACTTCGACGCCCGCTCCGCGAAGCGGACCATCTCGGGCGTGAGTCTGCGGGCCACGAGCCACCATGTCCAACCGCGCTGGGCGGCCTGGATGTTGAGCCCGACCGCGACCAGCTCGCCCGTCTCCGATTCGCGGTAGACCGGACCGCCCGAGAAGCCCTTGGGCGCAAAGTCGTGCGGCCAGCGCATCCAGATCAGCTTGTCGGACGTCTCCCGGTCCGGTGGCGGCTCGACGACGCGCAGGCGCAGCGTGCGGATGGAGCGGTCCTGGGGGGCGCGTTCGAAGTCTTCCCGCAGCATGCCCACGGTGAAGAGCTCGTCGCCCACGCGGGGGGTGTACGCGGTGTCGATGGGGGTGACGCAGGGGAGCGGGGCGGGGGCGGCGCGGTCGGCGCGGTAGAGCACGGCCCAGTCCTGCTCGGGGGCGCGTTCGTCCCAGCGGGCGCCGTGGGGGAAGGCGAGGGCGAGATCGACCGATTCGCCCGTCTCGTAGCGGGTGATGGTGATGTGGGCGCCTGGGGGGGCGTCGTCCACGACGTGGGCGGCGGTCAGGCCCCAGCTCTCGGTGACGAAGAAGCTCGTGCCCGCGCCCGTGACGGAGGTCAGGGGCAGGACGCAGCCCGAGCGGTCCCGCAGGTGGAGCATCTGGTCGCTGCTGATGGGCAGCACGCGGGTGCAGCCGGAGATGAGCAGCAACGCGAGGCACAGGGCCGCCCCGCGGCCTCCCGGGAACAGGATCTGGGGGCGGGGGCGCATCTGGCGGAGTGTAGACTGGCGGGGCGTTTGTCCCTTCCCACATTCCGGCGAGGTCCTTGGATGAAACTGAAACGCCCAACGACGCTGACGACCGTCGTGCTGCTCGTCGCCGCCCTTGGCGGGTGCGGGGCCCAGTACAGCGTGGAGCTGAGCAACGAGAGCGGGCGGACGGCCGTGGCGAGCGTGGTCCGCGGGGGGGCGTTCGACGGGCATCGGACGCTGATGACCAAGGCGGTGCCGAGCGGGGAGACGGCTGAGCTTGGGCCGTTCGAGGCGCCGGGGGTGGAGGGGGTGCGGATCTCGGTCACGCGTCCGGGGGATCTGGGGGCGACGCCGACCGAGACGCGCCTGCGCCGGGGGTACAACGCGTTCGTGATCGAGGCGGGGGGCGTGGACAGCTGGGAGGCGGTCGTGCTCCGGCGGGTCGAGTAGGGCGGGTCGAATAGGGCGGGCTGGCGCCTTAGAGTCTGGCTCCCGAAAGGCAGTCCCGGAGGCGTCGATGGCGTGGATCACCAAGCAGTCTGGCACCAGCGCGGTCGAGCGCCGCGCCGAGCCCTACCTCACCGACGCGATGCAGGCCACGCTCCGCGACGAGTACCTCCCGCGGTTCGAGACCACGCACGCCGCCCTGCTGCCCGCGCTGCACATGATCCAGCACGAGTACGGCTGGGTCCCGGCGCAGGCGATGCTCGAGATCGGCGAGTTCCTGCAGCTCCCGCCCAGCGAGGTGCTCGACACGGCCAGCTTCTACGAGGAGTACTGGACCAACCGCAAGGGCGAGTGCCTGGTCTCGGTCTGCCGGTCGATCGCGTGCGAGTTCTGCCAGGCGACGGCCGTGACGGAGCGGATCAAGGAAGTCCTGGACATCGACGTGGGCGAAACGACCGAGGACGGGAAGTTCACCCTCGTCGAGCTCGAGTGCCTGGGCGCGTGCGGCACGGCGCCGGTGGCGCTGATCGACGAGGATCTGCACGAGAACGTCACGCCCGACAAGATCGCGCAGCTGCTCGAGCAGAAGCGCAGCGGGACGTACGTCAAGGGCGGGACGGGCGCGGAGCACCACCAGCGCTGATAACCAGCCCCGCACGTGAGTGCGGGGTTCGCGGGCAACGCACGGCAATCGGATGCGTCGGCGCTGGAACAGGAAACCCCTCACTGACGTGAGGGGCTGGTAGCGATCGCGCCCTCAAGGATCGCCTCGGCGAGTTCATCTGGGCGCTGACTCCCGACCATGTAGCGTTTGGCGCCTGTCGAGACCTTGACGCCCCGGTCGCCGAAGACGTTGAGGACCAGCCCCAGCTTGCGTGAGTACTTGATCCCCCACCCCCCGGCCTGGCTGATCGGGTCGTAGCGGATCGGCTCGGCCTCCGCGATGTCGCGCAGCGGGATGCGCTTGCGGTAGAACCAGGACCACCGGACGACCAGGCGCCCGTCGGTGACGCGCGTGGTCATCGTCATGCGCGAGATCATCGCCGGCAGGGCGATGGCCAGCGCGCCCCAAGCCAGCAGCAGTGTCAGCCAGGCGCCCCGCCCAGCCGAGAGCCCGAGGACGAGGAAGATCAGCCCCAGGAACACGGGCTCGAAGATCATGATGACGCGGACCAGCCGGTTCTGGCCCAGGCGCTGGGTCTCGGTGAAGCGGTCGGGCATTGGAGCGTCTCCAACCATCGTGCCGAGAGTACGATACGTGCGGATGAGCGATCAGAAACCAATCTCGAGGATGCGGGGCATCGGGCGGTTCGTCGGGCACGTCTGGGGGGCGGTCCGCTCGCCGGCGATCCAGGGCGAGACGGTCGAAGTCCGGCGCGAGGTCCAGCAGGAGGACCGCGAGGGCGTGGTCCTGCGCCGGACGACGATTGAAGAGATCGAGATCAGGCCCGGCGCCACGGACAAGGGCGCCCAGGAGAACGACGCATGATGCGCCTCACCTACCGAGTCTCGGCCCTGCTCGTGCTTGTCGGCGCGGTCCTCGCGGGGGGGGGTTGCTTCCTGGACAACCGTGACGGCGACGGCGAGACCCGCAGCGGGCTCGTCCAGATCGGCGTCGTCAACGACACCAACGTCACCATCCGCGCCAGCCTCCACGTGGGCGAGCACAGCCCGGGCGATCTGGGCGTCACGCCCCTGGCCGACGGCGAGCGCGTGACCATCACCCGCGGCGCCGAGAAGGTCGCGGGGGTCAAGCGCCCCATCCGGGCGCTGTTCTCAAGAACAGAAGCCGACGAGCGGATCATCCGCCTGCGGGTCGAGGTCGTGACCGCGACGTGGACCGACCAGCGCGTCCGCTGGTACGAGCTTCTGGGCCCCGCGCCCGTGCGGGTGCAGGTGGTCCAGCCCGACCCGAAGAAACCATTGATGATCGTGGCCCGCAGCGAGGAGGTCCCCATTGAGGAGATCCCCTACTCGCACTGGCCCGCGGAGGATCTGTGATGCGAACCACCCTGAGCGTTGTCTGCCTGATGTCTGGCGTCCTGCTGGGCGCGTGCTCGGGCGCGAACCGGTCCGCGGCGGTCAGCGCCGTGAACCTGTCGGACACGAGCCTGCGTGTCAGCGCGACGCTGGACCCGGGGACGGGGGACCAGAGCGTGGGGCGGGTGGATCTGGCGCCGGGCACGTCGGGGGGGTTCGCGCTGGCGATCCCGCAGGGCGGGTCGGATCGTGGCGTCGAGTTCCGCCTGGAGCCCGTTTCGGGCGGGGCGCCGACGCTGATGAGCATGAGCCCCCCCGGTCCCTACCTGCTGCGGATCGTGGGCGTGGGCGGGACGCTGCAGCTCGAGCGCGAGGTGGTGGAGGCGGCGGGTCGTGAGAGCGACCTGGGCGTGCCGCCCGACCCGGCGCGGAGCACGTGGGGCGGCGGGATCAGGCCCTAGATCAGATCATCGCGGCGACACGCGACGTCTCGTGCGTGGCCCCTAGAATCGCGTTCGTCAGTTGCCCATGCCCTGCCGGAGGCGGTTTCAGCCATGCCCAAGAAGGTCTACGACACCACCAGCTTCCACGCCCTGTGCAAGCGGATCCCCACCGCGCCCTTCGGCGACCCCAAGGACCGGCACATCGTCGGCTACGACGAGTACGTCCGCACGGGGGGGTACGAATCGCTGCGCAAGGCCCTGACCATGAAGCCCGACGAGGTCACCACCATCGTCAAGGACTCGGTCCTGCGCGGACGGGGCGGGGCGGGGTTCCCCTGCGGCGTGAAGTGGACGTTCCTGCCCAAGCTCGCGGAGGGCGCGGACCCGGGCGAGCGGTACCTGGCGATCAACGCCGACGAGTCCGAGCCGGGCACGTTCAAGGATCGCCTGCTGATGGACTTCGATCCGCACCTCATGCTCGAGGGGATCGCGATCTGCATGTACGCCTGCAGGCTGACCAAGGCGTATGTCTTCATCCGCGGCGAGTACCACCACCAGGCCCACGTGCTCGAGAACGCCATCAAGGAAGCGTACGAGCACGGGATCTTCGGCGAGCGCGGGCTGATCAACCAGGGGGGCAACGCCTCGCACGATGCGTTTGTCGCCGAGTGCTACGTCCACCGCGGCGCGGGGGCGTACATCTGCGGCGAGGAAACTGCCCTGCTCGAGGCCATCGAGGGCAAGCGCGGCTGGCCGCGGATCAAGCCCCCGTTCCCCGCCATCCAGGGCCTGTTCGGCAAGCCCACCATCATCAACAACGTCGAGACCCTGGCGCACCTGCCCAGCATCCTCGAGCACGGCAGTTCCTGGTTCTGCGACCAGGGCGTGGAGAGCTCCATCGGTGGCCCGCCCAGCTACGGCACAAAGCTCATGGGCGTCTCGGGGCACGTCGAGAAGCCGGGCGTCTACGAGTTTGAGCTGGGCATGCCCATCAGGACGCTCGTCGAGGAGTTCTGCGGCGGCATCCGCGGGGGCAAGAAGTTCAAGGGCGCCATCCCCGGCGGCGTGTCGATGGGCATCCTCGGGCCCGACCAGTATGAGGCGGAGCTCGATTTTGACATCGGGCGCAAGTACAACGTGCTGGGGCTGGGCACCGCGTGCCCGACGGTGTTCGACGAGGACACGGACATGGTCGCGGTGGCGCGGAACATCGCCAGATTTTATAAGCACGAGAGCTGCGGGCAGTGCACGCCGTGCCGCGAGGGCTCGGGGTGGCTGTACCAGCTGCTGAGCCGGATCGAGGAGGGCGACGCGCGGACAAAGGATCTGGATCTCGCTCTGGAAGTTGCGACAAGCATGGGCTCGATGCCGGGGACGACGATCTGCGGGCTGGCCGACGGGAACAACTGGGCGACGCGGACGATCATGAACAAGTACCGCAGCGAGTTCGAGGCGCGGGTCAGGCCGAGCCACGTGGCCGTCAAGATGACGGTGGGCGCGGCAGCGGGCGGCTGATCCAAGGCTATCGGAGCAGGAGGGTGGGCAACACGGGCGTCAGAACCCGGGTTTGTTGGCTCCGGTGAAAACCTCCGATACGATTCAGTCTCTGGCCGATCAACCATGGACGACACCGAAACATCCGAGCCTCCTGAGCCAAGCCCCGGGGACAGTGCGCTCCCTGGGGTGATGCTCGATCTGCTTGATCCCGAGTCGAGGCTCACGCCCGCCCAGCGGGTGTGGGTGCTTGGGCACGCGCGCCCGGCGCTGGCGATGCTGGGCGCCCGTGGCGAGGCCCGCGTCAAGGTCGTGGGCGACTCCGAGATGGCCCTCGCCCACGAGCTGCACAAGAGCGTGCCGGGCACGACCGATGTGCTCACGTTCGATCTGGAGCCCGACGACCAGGCGCTGCTCGATACTGACATCCTCGTGTGCATCGACGAGGCCCAGCGCCAGGCCCAGCGCCGGGGGCACAGCCCCGAGCGCGAGCTGCTGCTGTACATCGTCCACGGCGTGCTGCACTGCGTCGGGTACAACGACACGGACGAGGCCGGCGCCGCGGCGATGCACGCGCGCGAGGACGAGCTGCTCGAGGGCGTGGGCGTGGGCGCGACGTTCGCACGAGGGGCGGGGGACGCCCGATGAGCGCGACGTGGTGGTTTGCGATCGGGCTCATCGCCCTGGTCTGCTCGGGTGTGCTCGCGTCGGTGCGCCAGTCGCTGCAGCGGATGTCGCGCGCCCGGTTCGAGGCGATCGCCGAGCGGACTGGCAAGGGGGGCGTGATCCGGCGCTGCGCTGCGATTCTTGGTGACGTGGACGGGCACGCCGCGGCGATCGCGGCGCCGCGCGTGCTGTGCAGCCTGAGCGTGGCGCTGGCGTCGGTGATGTGGATCGGCGCTCTTCGCGGTTCCGCGGCGAACGACTGGCCCGAGGTGGGGCTCGGGCTGGGGATGGGCGTGGTGCTGATCTGGTTGTTCTCGGTGGTCGTGCCCGTGGCGGTCGGCGAGCACGCGGGCGAGCGGGTGGCGCTGCTCGGGTCGCGCTCGATCCGCGTGTGGTACGTCCTGATGACGCCCGCGCGCCTCGTGGCGAAGTTCCTCGACGAGGTGGTGCGCCGCCTGGCGGGGGGCGAGACGCTCGACGAGCACCAGGAGATCGAGGCCGAGCTGATGTCCGCGGTCGAGGAGGGCGAGCGTGGCGGGCGCCTGGACGAGGTGGAGCGCGACATGATCGAGGCGGTGGTGGAGTTCCGCTCGACGACGGCCGAGCAGGTGATGACGCCGCGCACCGAGATCGAGGCGATGGCGTACACCGACGACCTGGGCGAGGTCAAGCGCCTGGTCGAGGAGATCGGGCACTCGCGCATGCCGGTGTACGAGGAGAACCTGGACAACATCGTCGGCGTGCTCTACGCCAAGGACCTGCTGCGCTGGATCATCCATCACGCGGACAACGGGCTCCCGTTCAAGCTCCGTGACATCCTGCGCGACGCGACGTTTGTGCCCGAGACGAAAACGGTTCGCGAGCTGCTCACCGAGCTGCTGGCGGCCAAGGTGCACATCGCGATGATCGCCGACGAGTACGGCGGCACCGCGGGGCTCGTCACGATCGAGGACATCGTCGAGGAGGTCTTCGGCGAGATCCAGGACGAGTACGAGGACGACGACGACCAGGCCGCGGTCGAGGTGCACGAGCGTGAGAACGCCGCGACGATCGACGCCCGGGCCCACATCGACGACACGAACGACGAGCTGGAGCGACTTGGCCTGGAGCTGCCCGAGTCCGACGAGTACGACACGGTGGGCGGGTTCGTGGTCTGCTCGCTGGGGCGGATCCCGGAGGCGGGGGAGACGTTCGAGCACGCGGGCGCCCGCCTGACGATCCTGGAGGCCGAGCCGACGCGCGTGGTCCGGGTGCGGGTCGAGGTCGCGTCGGTGGACCTGGTCGATGGCGCCGGGGCCGACGGCGGCGGGGCGGGCGGGGCGTAAGATCCCGTCTTATGCCCGATTCCCAGCACGCGACCAGGCCCCTGACGCTCTACAACACGCTGACCAAGCGCGCCGAGCCCCTGAGCGTGGGGGACCCCTCGCGGGTGACGTTCTACACCTGCGGACCGACGGTCTACGACGACGCGCACATCGGCAACTTCCGCTCGTTCCTCGCGGCGGACCTGCTGCGCCGCTGGATCGAGAGCCCCCTGTGCACGCTGACCGACGAGTCGGGCGGGTTGCACTCGTCGCCGCGTGAGGTGGTGCACGTGATGAACATCACGGACGTGGGGCACATGACCGACGACGACGTGCCCGACGGCTCGGGCGAGGACAAGATGGCCGTCGCGGGCAAGCGCCTGGAAGAGGCCAAGAAATCGGGCACGCTGCCGGCGGGCGTGGATGTTGACCCGCACAAGCCACAAGAGATCGCGCGCTTCTATGCGGATCGGTTCATCGAGGACGCCAGGGCCCTGGGGCTGAAGGTGGCCATTGACGCCGAGGCGCATCCCGAGCGCATGCCCCGGGCGACGGACAACATCAGCGGCATGGTCTCGATGATCGAGTCGCTCGCGGGCAAGGGCTTCGCCTACCGCGCGGGCGACGCGGTGTACTTCGACGTGCAGAAGTACACCCGCTACGGCGAGCTCTCGGGCAACACCATCGACAAGCTCCGCGGCGGCGCGGGCGGGCGCGTCTCCGACGAGCACCGGGCCGGCAAGCGCCACCCGGCGGACTTCCTGCTGTGGAAGGCCGACGCGACGCACCTGATGCGCTGGCCCGGCCCGGTGATCGGGGGGCAGAGCGTCGGCGAGGGCTACCCGGGGTGGCACATCGAGTGCTCGGTCATGGCCCGCGGGGCGCTGGGCGACGTGATCGACCTGCACTCGGGCGGCGAGGACAACATCTTCCCCCATCACGAGTGCGAACGGGCCCAGTCCTGCTGCTTCACCGGGCACGACCGCTTCGCGAGGCACTGGTTCCACCCGCGGTTTTTGATGGTCGAGGGCGCGAAGATGTCCAAGAGCAAGGGCACGTTCTACACGCCCCGCGACCTGTTCGCACAGGGGCACGAGCCGGGCGCGGTGCGATTGGAGCTGATCAAGTCGCACTACCGCTCCAACGCGGATTTCTCGATGCAGGGGCTCAAGGACTCGGCGCGCCAGGTCGAGCGCTGGCGCCGTTTCGTCGAGCAGGGCGAGGCTGGTGAGACGGGCGACGCGCACGCGGGCGCGAGCGAGGTGTTTGCGTTCGCCGAGGCGATGAGCGACGACCTGAATATCTCGGGCGCGATCGGCGTGATGAACACGTGGATGAACTCGATCGACAAGCCGACCAGGAGCGACGCGGCGGTCGTCCGCGCGTTCGACGCGGTGCTTGGGGTCCTTGCGCTGGATCGCCTCGAGGCCAAGAGCACCGGTCTCGGCGTCTACCAGGGCGTGGACCCCTCCCCCGAGGTTGAGGCGCTGCTGGGCGAGCGGGCCGAGGCGCGCAAGGGCAAGGACTACGCCCGCTCCGACGCCATCCGCGACCAGCTCGCGGGGATGGGGCTGGCGATCAAGGACGTCGCGGGCGGGAAGGTGGAAGTCAGCCGAGCCTGATCGGCAGCGCCACCCGCCAAGCGGACCGCGGGAGGGCTGGAAGCCCTCCCCTCCAATCCCGATTCGAGACTTCGCCACTTCACGATCTGATCAGCCGACCTCCCGACCTGCCGATGTCAGGTACGATCACCCCCATGTCCTGGACGCTGTACAAGTACATCTTCTTCGAGGTTGCGCGCCTCGTGCTGCTCTCCACGGCGGTCCTGGTCGCGGTGATCGCGTTCGCGGCGTCGGTCAAGCCGCTGGCCGACGGCAAGCTCGGGGCGATGGGCTTTGTCCGCTTCCTGCTGCTGGCCATCCCGCCCATGCTCGCGTACGCGCTGCCCTTCGCGTCGGGCTTCGGGACGACGCTGGCCTACCACCGCCTGGCGCAGGACAACGAGATCCTCGCGGCCAAGGCGGGCGGGGTCTCGCACCGCCGGCTGCTGATCCCCGCCGCGGCGATCGGGGTGGTGCTGGCGCTCTCGCTCATGGTGCTCAACGAGCAGGTCATCCCTCGATTCTTGACGCGGATGGAGAGGCTTATCACGCAGGACGTGATGCAGATCATGGTGCGGTCGATCGACCGGGGCGACTCGGTGCGGATCGGGTCCACGGAGATCTACGCCGACGACGTGCAGCGGGTCGCGCCGCGCGAGGGCTCGACGGTTATCGACCAGTATCTGCTCGCGGGCGTGGTGGCGGTGGACCTGTCCAAGGACGGCGACGTCGAGACGATGATCACGGCCCGGCGCACCTGGATCCTGCTCGTGCCCGGCGCCGACGCGGGGTTCGAGGACTCGGACTCGGTGGCGGCGCTGATCCGCTTCGAGGACGCGCGGGGCCTCCAGGGCGGGACGGTCGTGGGCGGCGAGGTGCTGCCGGCGCCGCCGGTGCGGATCCCCAACCCGTTCACGGACGACCCAAAGTTCCTGACCTGGGGCGAGCTGCGGGCGCTGCGCCGGGCGCCGGAGGAGATGAACTGGATCGAAGCCAAGCGTCTGAACCTGGCGCGGGAGTACGCGGGGCAGGAGGCGATGGAGGCGATCCGTCGCCTGCTGCGTCAGGACGGGCTGGCGCGGTTCAGCAACGACCAGGGCGAGAGCTTCCTGGTCCGGGCCGCGGCGCTGCGCTGGCAGGACGGGTGGACGCTCGTCGCCCCGACGAGCACGGGCAGGGTCGAGGTCGAGGTGTACCGCCCGGACGGGGGCGGGATCGACCGCTACGCCGCCCGCATGGGCAAGCTGGTGGGTGAGTCGAGCTCGTACGACGACCCGACGAGCCCCGCGCCCACGGCGGGCCTCTCGTTCACGCTCCGCCTGCTGGACGTGGAGATCCTGGGTTCGACCGCCGCCCGCGACGCGAACCTGCCCGCGACCCAGACCGAGCGTGTCGAGTTCCCCGGGCTCGAGGTCGCGGGCGACCCGATGCGCCTGCTGCGGGAGATGAGCAGCAAGGACCTGCTGCGTGAGGTGCGCCCCAACACCGAGGGGGACGGTCGGGTCGAGCCCATCGCGCGGGCCGCGGCGTCGCTGGAGAAGGACCTGGGGCGCCTGCAGCGCGAGATCACGAGCAAGCAGCACGAGCGGATGGCGATGGCGGTGAGCTGCCTGGTGATGGTGCTCACGGGCGCCGTGACGGCGATGAAGCTGCGCGACTCCATGCCCCTGGTCGTGTACTTGTGGAGCTTCTTCCCCGCGATCGGCACGATCATCTTTATTTCGACGGGCCAGCAGATGACGCACGGCTCGGGCCTGATCGGCATCCCCGTGCTCTGGGGCGGGGTCATCCTCCTGGCGATCTACACCGTCCTCACGCTCCGCGTGCTCCAGCGCCACTGACCATCCATGACTGAGACCGACCAACCGGCGCTGATCAGCGACGACCAGAGCGTGTTCACATGGGCGGCCAGGCCCTCGTCGCTGTGGCTGCTCGTGCTCGGGCTGCTGGCGTTCCGCCTCGTGTGGCTGGTGTTCTTCTCCGAGCTGACACTGGCCGAGGACGAAGCGCACTACTGGGAGTGGAGCCGGCGCCCGGGGTGGAGCTACGCGACCAAGGGCCCGGGCGTGGCCTGGGCGATCTGGCTCTCGACCAGCCTGTTCGGGCACAGCGAGTGGGCGGTGCGCCTGCCCGCGGTGCTCGCCAGCGCGATCAGCACGCTGGCGATCGCGGACCTGGCGCGCCGGGCCTTCGGGGATCGGCGCGTGGGCTTCTTCGCGGGGGCGGTCTGGCAGTGCCTGCCCGCGGTCGGGATCACGAGCGTGCTGATGACGATCGACGGCCCGTACCTGGCGTGCTGGGCGGTGGCGTGCTGGGCGTGGTTCCGGGCGTCGCGCGAGCGTTGGCGCCCGGGGTGGGTGATCGCGGGGCTGGCGCTGGCGCTGGGTTTCCTGTTTAAGTACACGATCGTGCTGCTGGTCATCGGGCTGGCGATCGATCTGCTCCGCCGGTCCGGGCGGGAGCGCCGCCCGCTCGGGGGCGGCGTGCTGGCGCTGGCGGTCGCGTGCCTGGGCCTGGTCCCGGTGCTGATCTGGAACGCGCAGCACGACTGGGTGACGCTGCACCACCTGCTGGGACACCTGGGCGTGCGTGGGGGCGAGGGTGTCAGCGAGACCTCCGGCGGCTGGTCGTACGACCCGAAGTGGACGCTGGAGTTCATCGTCCTGCAGACCGCGGTGACCGGGCCGGCGCTGGCGCTCATGATCGCGGGCATCGTCGGGACACGGCGCTCACGCGAGCTGCCGGGCTTCATGCTGTGCGCGGCGGCGCCCGTGTTCGTGTTCTATCTGCTGGTGACGCTGCTCACGCCAGCCGAGGGCAACTGGGCGATGGGCGGGTTCGTGACGCTGTGCCCGCTGGCGGGGTGGATGGTCGTCAGCGCCCGGCAGCGCCGCGTGACGTGGCTGCGCCTGGTCTGGGGGGCGAGCGCCGTGACGGGCGTGCTGGCGCTTCTCATCTCCCCCGGCGCGTCGCTCGCGGCCCGCACGCCCTGGCTCGGCGAGAAGATCCCGGTCCACCGGATGATGGGCATGCGTGAGCACGCGCAGGCCGCGTGGGAGCTGGGGGAGCGCCTGCGTGAGGAAACTGGGCGTGAGACGTTCTTCGTGACGGGGCACTACGGGCGTGCCAGCCAGCTCGCGTTCTACCTGCCCGGGCGCCCGACGGTGTACTGCGCCGCGACCGCGATCGGGGGCAGCTCGCGCCAGTACGACCACTGGGCCGAGACCGACCTGTCGCGTGCGGACGTCAACGCGCGCCTGCTGGGGCGCCCCGCGGTGATCCTCACGGGCGGGGGCGAGCGTCTGCAGCGCGCCTGGGCGTCGGCGTTCGGATCGATCGAGGACATCGGCCCCCTCCCGGGCGAGCCCAAGGCCAACCGCACGACGCTCATCGGACTGGACTGTGTGGGCTTTGCACGACCCGGCGTCGCGCGGGACAATGCGGGCGCCGCCCCGTCACCCTGATCGGAGCCCATGACCCACGCGCCCAGCGCATCACGCAAGTCGAAACGCACGGTCTGGATCGTGGGCGCGATGGTCCTGCTCGTGGCCGTGTCCACGCTGCTGGACTGGCGCCTGTTCCACTGGCTCGCCCAGACCGATCCCGAGAAGCTCAGCTCGCTCAAGCGGCACGACTGGTACCAGTTCCTGCGCGCCGTCGGCTACCTGCCCACCTGGGCGGTGCTGGCGCTGGCGATCTCGCTGTGCGACGCGGGGCGACGGGCGGGGTTCGGGCGGGGGCTGCTCGTGGTCGTCGCGCCGCTGATCAGCGGGGCGCTGGCGGAGCTGGGCAAGCTGATCGTCTCGCGCGAGCGCCCGATCCGCGACGGCGTCGTCCAGAACGAGGGCGCGTACACCTGGAAGGGGATTTTCCAGGGGTTCGTCGACGGGGGGAACCTGGGGATGCCCTCGAGCCACGCGGCCGTCGCGTTCGGGGGCGCCGCGATGGTCGGCGTGCTCTTCCCGCCGGCGCGCTGGCTGATGCTGCTGCTCGCGGGCGGGTGCGGGCTCTCCCGCCTGCTCAGCGGGGCGCACTTCGCATCGGACGTGGTCGTCGGGGCGTGCCTGGGCGTGATCGTCGCCTGGGCGCTGGGACGCGCCATCGGGGCCAGACCCGCCCGCGGCGCTCTGTAAGCGTTGGCGCCCGTACACTCTGGCGAGCCCCGAAACCGCCCCGCCCGGACCGAAACTCGTGACGATCCTCGACCGCTACATCGCGCGCCTCTATCTGACGAACGTGATCACGCTCTTCGTGATCCTGTTCAGTTTCGTGGTGGTGATCGACGTGAGCCTGAACGTGGACCGCTTCTTCAAGGCGGCCGTCATCCTGGGCACTTCCAGCGACGGGGTCGAGCCGGGGTTCTTCCGGCGCCTGATCATCGCCGTGCTGGTCATCGCCGACCTGTGGTGGCCCCGCCTGCTCCAGCTGTTCAACTTCATGCTCGGGCTGGTGCTCGTCGCGGGGATGGGCTTCACGTGCTCGCAGCTGGTGCGCAACCGGGAGTTCCTGGCGATGCTGACGGCGGGCATCTCGCTGCGCCGCGTCGCGAGGCCGATCCTGATCATCGCCGTGGGCATGACGCTGCTGCAGGCGCTCAACCAGGAGCTGGTGATCCCGCGCGTGGCGCCCCTGCTGGCCAGAGATCACGGCGACGCCGGGCAGCGGGGGCTGGGCGTGACCGCCGCGCCCCTGACGGCCGACGGGCGGGGCTGGCTCTACCGGGCGGTTTCGTTTGACGCCGACTCGGACGTGCTCACGGGCGTCTACATCATCGAGCGCGACGAGGAGACGCGCCAGGCGGTCCGCGAGATCACCGCGACGCGCGCCAGCTGGCGCGACGGCGGCTGGGACCTGGAGGGCGGGCAGCAGCGGACCATCAGCGTTGGCCAGGGCACCACCCGCCCGCCGCCCACGCCCATCGACCGCGTCGAATCCAGCCTGGACCCCACGACGCTCAAGATGAACCGCTACAAGGAGTTCCGCAACGCCCTGAGCTTCGCCCAGATCGGGCAGATCCTCGACCGGGGCGATCAGCTCGACAGCCAGACCCGGCGGGATCTGCAGCGGATCCGCTGGGGGCGGATCTCCATGATGTTCTCGGCCCTGCTCACCCTGGTCATGGCCCTGCCCTTCTTCGTGACCCGCGTGCCCAAGAACATGGTCCTCCAGTCGCTCAAGTGCGCCCCGATCTCGATCGGGGCGCTGCTGCTGGGCGTGGTGGGCTCGTCGGCGATGCTGCCCGGGGTCCCGCCCGGGATCGGGGCGTTCCTGCCGGTGATGGTGCTCTCCACGGCCGCGGTCGCGATCTCCAGCCAGATCAAGTCCTGACGCTCCGCGCTTGCACCGCCGGACTCGGCGGGGACAATACAACGTCCGGATCACCCCGATCGGAGTTTCCCATGGCGTCGGTTGTCTTCTACTTCCAGGTTCACCAGCCGCACCGCCTCAAGCGGTACTCCGTTTTCCATACGGACCCGTTCTACTTCGACGAGAAGTCCAACCGGGAGATCTGCGAGAAGGTCGCCGAGAAGTGCTACCGACCCACGACGAGCAAGATCCTCGACCTGGTCCGGAGGCACGAGGGCAACTTCCGCGTGAGCTACGCAATCACGGGGACCGTGCTCGACCAGTTCGAGAAGTACGCGCCCGACGTGATCGAGCTGTTCCAGCAGCTGGCCGAGACGGGATGCTGCGAGTTCGTGGGCGAGACATATTACCACTCGCTGAGCTTCATCTACTCGCGCGAGGAGTTCCGCGAGCAGGTGCGGATGCACACGAAGAAGGTCCAGGACCTGTTCGGGCAGACGCCCACCGTCTTCCGCAACACCGAGCTGATCTACGCCAACGAGCTCTCGCGTGAGCTGGCGCTGATCAAGGACGAGACGGGCAACCCGAGGTTCTACGGCGCCCTGTGCGAGGGCGTGGACAACCGCCTGGGCTACCGCTCGCCCAACTATGTCTACCAACCGCCCAAGGGCGAGGACGGCGAGCCGCTGATGGGGCGCGACGGGCGCCCGTTCGCGCTGCTGCTCAAGAACTACCAGCTCTCGGACGACATCGCGTTCCGATTCTCCAACAAGGGCTGGGAGGAATGGCCCCTGTCCGCCGAGAAGTTCGCCAAGTGGGTCCACCAGATCAACGGCGACGGGTTCCTCTGCAACCTGTTCATGGACTACGAGACCTTCGGCGAGCACCAGTGGGCCGACACGGGGATCTTCGAGTTCCTCGACAAGCTCCCGGAGGCCGTCTTCGACGTCGCGCCCGGGCAGAACCACTTCATCACGCCCAGCGAGGCGCTGCAGCGGTTCGACCCCGTGGGCGAGTACGACGTGCCCGAGTTCATCTCGTGGGCCGACACCGAGCGCGACCTGACCGCCTGGCGCGGCAACGCGATGCAATGGAACGCGCTCGAGGAGACCTACAAGCTCGAGAAGCAGATCAAGGACCGCGTGATCGAGGTCAAGGCCAAACCGGACGCGAAGCGCGCCGAGAACATGACGCATGTCCTGGGCGACTGGCGCAAGCTCACCACGAGCGATCACTTCTACTACATGTGCACCAAGTTCTGGTCCGACGGCGACGTGCACAAGTACTTCAGCCCGTACGACTCGCCCTACGACAGCTACATCAACTTCATGAATGTCCTCGATAATGTGCGCACGCGCCTGGCGAGCGTCTGACGCCGGGCATCAGCCCGATCGTGCGGCCTCGAGCGCGCTGCGGATCGCGGCCCGCTCGAACCTGGCGGCGTGAACCCGGCTCGTGCCCAGACGCTGGGCCAGGGCCGAGAGCGTCTCTGGCGGGCGCCCGTCGAGCGCGTGGCGCCTTCGGAGCACGAGCGCGTCGCGCTCGCAAAGACGGTCCAGGACATGGCGCACGCGTGGGTCCGGGTCGAGCCAGCCCTGCCAGGCGCAAGCGGTGAGCGTCCAGTCGCGGACCCGAGTCCCGGGCGCGAGGCGTGGCGCGGCGCGTCGCGGGGCGCTCGAGCGCGGGCGACTCTCCCAGGCGCCGGTGACGCGTGTGAGGATCATGGCGCAGGGCGCCGCGAGCCGGGCGCCGCGCGACGGGTCGAACCGGTCCACGCTCGACCCGATCGCCTCGACGCCCTTGCGCAGGGCCCGTCGCAGCTCGGGCGCGGGCATCGCGCCCGTCGCGTGCCCCGCGCGGTCGAACGACGCGAGGATCAGGTGCAGCTGGCTGGCGATGAGCAGGACCTTGAGGCGTGACGCCCAGCGCAGCGTGGTCTCGCACTCGTCGATGGTCTCGCCCGAGGGCGCGGCGCGATCGATCGTTGCGATCATCCGGGCCGCTCTCCAGCGAAGGAAGTGGTACGCGATCACCCGCGCCTGCTCGGCCTTCGGGTTGTCGGGGGCGCGCTGGCGTGAGTCGCCCGCCAGCTGCGCCAGGTCCTGAGTGGCGCTCAGCCAGAGGCCCCCGCGCACCGGCTCGCCCGAGAGCAGCACGTCCGCGGCGTCGTCCCGCCCGAACGTGACCAGCACCGGGCCGGGGAGATCCAACGAGAGCAGCAGGTCCGCCCGGGCCTGGTTGAGCGAGCGGACCACGCTGACGCGCGCCCGCCCCTGGCGCCTGGCGATCAGGCTTGGCTCGATCCCCCGCTGGACTGCGCGCCGGATCACGCGCCGCTCACGCTCGCTCGGGGGCGTGGGCTCGGTGAAGATCGGCTGGCGCCCCTCGCTCATTGCGAGCTCGTCCGCCCGGCGCAGCACCTGGCGGACGCCCTCGTGCGAGCGGCTGAACCTGCGGGCCAGATGGGCGGCGGCCTCGTTGAGCGAGAGGCCAAGCGAGTTGTGATATCGCCTGGCGCGCCGGGTCATCGCCCGGCTCATGCCCTCGTCGATCCGTGTGAACGACGAGGCGCGATCGACCAGCGCCCGCTCGCGCTGCTCGAAGGCCTCGACGTTGGCCAGCGGGAAGATCAGGCGCTGCGTCCGCCCGCCGACGATCACCCGGTGGGCGATGAGCCCGCGCCGCCGGTAGCGCTCGATGGTCTTGCGGCTGACGCTCCAGCGCTGCCCGAGCTGTTCGATGGACATGGCGCCGGGCCCGGCGTCCTCGGGCGTGCGCCCGCCGGCGATGCTCAGGCGCTCGACCAGCGCCGAGAGATCACCCAGCAGCGCCTCGCCCACGAACGAAGATGGGTCGTCGATCTGCTGGCGGTAGCCCGTGAGGCGGAAGATGAACCAGTCCTCGGGGTAGGCGCGGTCGGGCTCGAGCTCGCCCGCGAGCGCCTCGGCGCTGGCGATGTGCCTGTCGAGCGCCTCGCGCGGCGCGAAGCGGAGCTGGCGAGCGATGTCGTCCAGTGCCGCGATGCGCAGTCGAGGCAGCGGGGGCATCAGCCGGCGCTCAGCTTGGTCGCCCGCTCGATTTCGGGCGCCCAGACGGGGGTGGCCTCGGGCGCCAGGCCCAGGGCCGTGGCCTTGCTCAAGAACAACGCAACCGCCTCGCGCTCGCGCGGGCCCACCTCATAGCGGAGCAGAGAGCCCACGTACCGCCTGGCCAGGTCGTCTGGCCATCCCTTGGCGCCGGCGCGGGACGAGACGATGCTGTCCAGACGGGCCAGGTTCCTGCGGCGCTGGCGGTCGAGCAGGGCGGCGCCGGCTTGGATCCGCGGGTCGTCCATCTCCTCTCGACGGCACATCCACAAGGCGTACACAAACGGGAGCCCGGTCAGCTCGTGCCAGGCCGAGCCCAGGTCGATCTGGGCGATGGTGCGGACCGCCGGGGGGGAGGAGGTCACGACCTTGTCGCCGATGAGCAGGACCGCCTCGGGCCACTCGGCGCCGTCGCCGACGAACTCGCGGGCGTTGAAGGGGATGATCTCCGGGCGGACGCCGAACTTCTCGTGAAGGACGACCTGGGCGAGCACCGCGGACGTGTGGCTGTCCGAATCGACGTGCAGGCGGGTGATCCGCGAGGGCTCGACGCGGGCGTAGAGGCGGACGGTCAGGGTCTCGCCCTCGCACCCGATCATGCCGCAGGAGAGCAGGGCCAGGGGCCGCTCGCTCCGTGCGGCGTCGATGACCGAGACCAGGGCGATGTCGGCCCGGTCGGGACCCGTCCGGGTCAGGCGGTCGACGATGCCCGACGGGACGAGCGTCTCGAGCCGCACATCGGCGCACGCGTCCAGCCCCTCGATCAGCGGGGCGGTATTCAGGTAGCTCACGGCTGCGACTCGGATGGGCGCCTGCATGCGTGAGTCTAGGAAAGACCGCGGGCTCCCGGATCCCTGTCAAAGCGGGAAAGCCCTGATGATTACGCCATTTTTTCCGGTCGTTCGGGCGATTGGTGGCCGGGAGCGGATTCATCCGTATCTTCCAGCATGAAGAACCCGCGTGGCAGGGACAGGCGACCGCGGGCTCGGATTGGGACACATCACCGGCGCCGGGCTGTGAAGCTCGCGCTGGACGAAAGAAGGGGTTGGCGCACAGCGTGTAGTCTGGGGACGTGTGAGGAATACCTTGGGCTTGCCCGGGGGAGTGAGACGTTTCGTTTCCAGACCGCTTCGTTTCCGGACGAGGCGTACCGCATGCACCTACCCACCCGGCGTCGGGCTGCTCGTTCAGCCCGGCGTCGCTTTTTTTGCGCCGCCCGACGCGCCCACGCACCGCCGGTAGACTGCGCCGATGCCTCACACAACCAGCCACAGCGCCACGCGTCTGCTCATCGTCGGGGGAGGCGGGCATGCGCGCGTCGTGCTCGAGGGCGCCCGCCTGGCGGGCTTTTCGCCCGCGGGAGTCCTTGACGACTGCGAGACCCCGGCCGCGTGCGCCCGCGAGGGCGCCCCGCCCCGCGTCGGCCCGCTGAGCGAGCTCAATGACCGCGCCGCGCGCGGGGAGGCGTTCATCATCGCCGTGGGCGCGATCTGGCTCCGCCGCCAGCTCATCGACGGGCTCGATCCCGACGCGAGCGGCGCCGGCGCGAGCGTGGTCCACCCCAGCGCCTCGGTCTCGCGCGAGGCGAGCATCGGCGCGGGCGCGTTCGTCGGTCCCGGCGCGATCGTCAACCCCGGGGCGGTCATCGGCGAGCACGCCATCATCAACTCGGGCGCGATCGTCGAGCACGACGCACAGATCGGCGCCAACGCCCACATCGCCCCCGGCTGCGTGCTGGGCGGCGGTGTCCGCATCGGGCAGGACGCGCTCATCGGCATCGGCGCCCGCGTGCTCCCCGGGCTGCGCGTCGGCGCGGGCTCGGTCGTCGGCGGCGGCGGGGTGGTCGTGAAAGAAGTCCCGGTCGGGCGGCGCGTCATGGGCGTGCCCGCGGCCGCGTGCGATCACGTCTAAACACTACTCGTCGTCGAGCATCGAACGCAGCTCGCCCGACCGCTGCACCATGTCACGCTCGAGCTGCTCGGCGTCTACGACAGACTCAAGCTCGGGCTCGAGCTCGAAGTGCCACCGGATCTCGTTCTCGATCCGCGCGGGCAACGCCGCGGCGACCAGGTCCACCCCGGGCCACTCGTGCACGGGCGCCCTGGCCTTGCGCATCTCGTGCAGGCGCTCGTAGCCGTCCATCTCCACACGGACGTCGTAGTCGCCGTAGAAGGTGAAGGCGGTCTCGACGGGCGAGGCGCCCAGCTCGACATCGTTGAGCCAGACACGGGCGCCGGGCGGCTCGGTCGTGATCCTGATGCGCCGCTCGACGCACCCGCCCAGCAGCGAGACGGCGCTGAGCCCGAGGATCGAAAGGTTGACGGCGCGGCGTGGTCGCATGGCCCGTGAGGATATCACCCGACGGGGCGTGCGGCTCAGTCGCCGATGACCTCGACGTCCGGGTTGAACGCGGACCAGCTGTAGTAGTACGTCTGGGCGGTGTGGACGCCCGACGGGGCGGAGATCACTTCGATGCCCCCGTCGCCCGCCCGGGCGACGACCACACCCGAGGGCGTTTCGAGTTCGTACCGTTCGCCGAGCGCTTCGGCGGTGATGAACCACGCCCGCCCGTCGCTCATGACCCCCAGGCCGAGCGATTTCTTCTTCTTGATCGCGTCTCCGACTCCCCGAACGGGGACCATCAGATCGTCGTTGGCGAAGTAGCCCTCGTACACGGCTCGCGCGTACGGGCGTTCGTGCCCCGTGTCGCGCGAGAGGACCCGCCCCTCGGGGTGCTCGCTCTTGAACGCGCGCCAGGAGACGACGCGCAGCGGCAGGTGCGTCATCGGCGTGCCCTCCAGCGGCCCCGAGACGCACCGCATGGCCAGCTGGCTCCACAGACCCTTGGTCTGGCGGTCGTACATGAGCACGTTGGAGTTGTACAGCGAGCCGGAGACGCCCAGGTCGAGCGTTATGGTCTCGGGCTCGCCGTCGTCGTCGGTCTCGCCCGTGGGCACGACGCGGCTCACCAGCGTCGCCGAATCGCAGAGCGGGCAGTACGTCGCGGCGACCGCCTCCCCGCCGACGGTCATGTTCACGATCTCGTGGAAGGTCAGGATCTTGAGCGGGGCCGCGACGGCCTCGTCGCCGATGACAACGCTGATCACCCGATCGCTCTCGCCCAGCCAGTCGGCGCTGGCGAGGGACTCGAGCTTGGGGTCCGTCAGCGAGGGGATCGCGTCGCGGGGCAGCAGCGTGTGGATTTCTTCCTCGGGGATGCTCAGGTCGGTCAGGTCGTACTCGGCCGCGAGATCGACGCTGCCAGGACGCTGGACGCGTTGAAAGTCGTCGCCACCCGGGGCGGCGGACTCGGGTTGCGCGTTGGCAGCGACCGCGAGGGCCGAGACGGCGAGGGCGCAACCGGTGTGAAACGAGCGGGATCTCATGGCGGTCTCCTTCGGCGGGCGCGGATGTGAGCGAGGCGGGGCGCCGCGTGGAGGGCGCACCAGCGCCGAATGAGAATTGTTCCTGGCGTGGGGGCTACAGAGAACAGTACGGAACCCGTTGGGCGCCCGACCATGACCGGGTACTCTCCCCGTGACGGGGGATTCCGACGGGAGGTCCGTTGGCGGCACAGATTCTCATTCTGCTCCTGGCTTCGATCGGGCTGGGTCTGATCCTGGTCACGCTCGGCTGGCGTGGGCGCCGGCTGAACGATCACCCGGTCTGCCGGTCGTGCCGGTTCGATCTCGAGGGAGTGCTCCCTGGCGGCGTGACGTGCCCGGAATGCGGGGCCGGGCTCAAGCGACCGAAGGCGACACGCCGTGGCGTGCGACGGCGGTATCCGTTGGTCGTGGCGCTGGGTGTGCTGCTGGCGATCATGCCCGGGGTGTTCCTGGGCGCGGTGATGTTCGGGGTCGTCTCCGGGGCCGACATGAGCCGGTACAAGCCGGTGGGACTACTGGAATGGGAAGGGAAGAACGCGTCGCCTGCCCTGAGCAAAGCTGCGGGCGCCGAACTGCTCAGGCGCATGGAGATGGACGAGCTGGATGACACGCAGATCAGGACGGCAGTAGAGACCGCGCTCGCGATTCAGGCAGACTTCGATCGCCCGTGGGCCGTAGCCTGGGGCGACATCATCGAGACGGCGCGAGTCCAGGGCTCCGTGAGCAAGGAGCAGTACCTGCGCTTCCGCCAGCATGCTGTTGTGATCGAGATCGAGACAAGGGCGCGGGCCCGTCGCGGCGGGGTGATCCCGCTTCTGGTTCGAGTAGTGGATACGCGAGCCGGTGAGGGGACGAAACTGTCGGGAGCTGCGGCGATTCGGAGCGCCGCTCTCGCGGGTGTCGAGCTAGATTCGAAGCTGCACAGGGCGGGCAAGCGGAGCAGGGCAGTAACCGGCGGCAGTTTGATCTCCCTGAGTATCAGTCCGGGAACGAGATTCGGGTCGTCGGCTCGCGAGGGACTGGGAGCGCTGGTCTGCCCGGGTAAGGTTCCGCTTGGTCCGGCGCGCCTCGAGATTGATCTGATGATCTACCTGTTCGAGCCTCCGGCAGTGTTCGGTCAGTCGGGCTACACCACTTGGTCGTCACGCGAGGGCTGGTTGGAGGAACGCCTGCCCGAGATGCGGATCGAGGCGCACTTGCTCGACGTGGAGACCGTGCCGGCGGAGACCGAGCTCGTGACGCATGTGGCGCCGACGGACGAACTGCGTCAGCGCATGGTGAGTTCGCTGCAATCCGTGAAGATCGAATCGACGCCGGTGCGCAACCCCGTTGGAAAGCCCCACGTTTACCTCACGATCGACGTCTCGCAAGCGCCGGTTGGGCTTTGCCACCGCGCGTTCATCGACGATGGCAACAGCCTGCACGAGATCGGGGTACTGACGACAGGCCATGACACGTCCGCGCGATGGGGGATGTTGGGGTCGTCCACGGAATCTCGGCGTTACTCCGAGCAGGCGAACATCAAGGGAGACCTGGTCAATGTGGTGCTCCGTCCAGACCTCGAACTCGCCGAGTACTTTCTTGGGCTAGAGGATGTATTCGACGGAGAGATCGTGCTGGAAAGCGTTCCGGTCGAGCGGGACCGCTACCCAACCCAGATCTGGCTACCCCAGGTGGATGACGACGACAAGACGCCGTGAGACAGCCCAGCTAGACGGCCTACATCCGCGCCTCAGGCAGCACCCCGGTGCTCCCGGAACCACGCGATCGTCCGCCTCAGCCCCTCCACGGGTTGACCGGCGGAAACACGGGATGCTGCGGCGTGGGGGTTTGGATTCGTGCGTTCATGCTCTATCCTGAGCGCGTGCACGATGCAGACGGCACCGCGAGACGGAGCCCCATTCAGAACGTCCAGTTCTGGGGCGGGCTGATCGGCCTGATGGTGACGCTCTCAATCGGCGCTCAGCTCTGGACACAATCGACGCCCTGGCGCGTGATCGACTATGACTTCGGCGCCGTCGGGATATTCGCGGTCCGAATCGATCCGGACGAGAACGCCCAGGGCGCCGGTCCGCCGACACAGGCGGACTGGCTTGAAGAGGTCAAACGACAGCACGGCACTCGCCTGGACATCAGCAGCGTTGTCGTCGGTGTGATCGGCATCGGGCTCACCGCGACGGGCGCCATCGGGGCGCCGGTCTGGGTCGCCTCCCGGGGGCGCCTTGACCGGCTCGCGGACAAACCTCGGACGCGGTGGCTCATTGCGTGCTGGGCGGGTGTGCCTGTGCTGCTCTGCCTGTGGTTGCTCTCCAACCTGTTCGCCGTGATCACCTGATTCCGCGCCCGCTACATCCGCGCCTCAGCATCACCCCGGTGCTCCCGGAACCACGCGATCGTCCGCCTCAGCCCCTCCTCGAACCCGACCCTCGCCTCCCAGCCAATGAACCGCTTGGCGCGGGTCACGTCCAGGCAGCGGCGCGGCTGCCCGTCGGGCTTGGTCGAATCCCACCGGATCTTGGATTCCAGTTCGGCGTCGTTCTCGCAGAAGCCCGTGAGTTTCGCGATCAGGTGGACCAGGTCCTTGATTGTGATCTCCATGTTCGTGCCCAGGTTGATGGGTGTGGGCTCGCTCATCCGCTCGGCGGCGGTCAGGATGCCCTCGGCCGCGTCCTCGACGAACAGGAACTCACGGCTGGCCACGCCCGTGCCCCAGACGGGCAGGGTCTCGTCGCCCCGGTCGATCGCCTCGACGCACTTGCGGATGAGCGCGGGGATGACGTGCGACGAGTGCAGGTTGAAGTTGTCCCACGGGCCGTAAAGATTTACCGGCAGGACGTAGACGCCCTCCATGGCGTACTGGAGCTTGTACGCGTCGAGCATCTGCCACGCGGCCTTCTTCGCCACGCCGTACGGCGCGTTGGTGACCTCGGGGTACCCGTTCCACAGATCGTCCTCCTTGAAGGGGACGGGGGTGTGGTTGGGGTAGGCGCAGATGGTGCCGGTCTGGACGAAGCGTCCGCCGCGGTCGATCATGCCGTGGACGCGGGCCTGCTCGATGAGATGAAGCGCCATGGCCATGTTGGCATAAAAATACCGCCCCGGATTCTTGAGGTTGGCGCCGATGCCCCCGACCTCCGCGGCCAGGTGGACGACCATGTTCCACTTGCCGTCGAAGGCGTCGTCGTAGAGCCTCACGACGGCGTCTCTTTCGGTGAGGTCGTAGTCCTTCCAGCGGGGGACGAAGATCCGGTCGCTGGAGACGCCGCGGGCGTTCAGGCCCGCGATCACGTGCCGCCCCAGGAAGCCTGCCCCCCCCGTGACGATGACGCGGGCGGTGGACCAATCGAAACTCGCATACTCAGGCACGGCGGGGCTCCTTCTCTGGGGCACGATGGTAGGGAAAACAGAGCCGCGAGCGCGAGCGAGCCGGGAGGAGCAACCTCGGGAGGGGGTCGTCCGTGGTCGCTCGCGCTCCCCGGCTCCGGCGGGCGAACAATCACGCGTGAGCGAGAAGCCGGCCCCGCCCCCATCCAAGAAACGCCCCCGCGGCCCGATCGCCTGGTTCCGCCGCCGCGGGCTCTCCCTGCTGGCCCGTCTGAGCGCGCTGGCGGGGATCCTGCTGATCCTGGCCTGGGGCGCGGGGCGCTGGTTCAACGACGACCACCTGTGGAGCCAGGCCCTGTTCTGGATCCCGACGGGCGTGGTCGCGTCGATCGCGTGGATCACGCTCGTGTTCTCGGCGGTCTGCTCCAAGCTCTCGCTGCGGATGGGGGGCGTCAAGCTCCGCCCGTTCCTGGCGGTGGGGGCGCTGGTGGTCACGGGGTGGATGGTCGTGTCCTGGAAGCCGGTTCGTCTTGTGATCCCGGCGGGAGGCCCGTCGAGCGAAGTAGTTCGGGTCGCGTATTGGAACCTTTCGGTTGAGCGGAACGCTGTAGGCGCAGGCGATGTGGTGCTCGCCCAGAGTCCGGTCATCGCGATCCTCGCCAACGTCCGCGCCGACGAGCACCGTGAACCGATCCTAAAAGCGATGCGGTCGCTGATCCATGAAGACGAAGCTGACGAGGGCGTCCACTTTCGTCACGAGCACAATATCACCGTCAGCAGCAGGTTCCCCATACGGCGATGGGGCGTGACGCGCCCCAAGCGGGTCACCACGCTGCTGACCGAGTGGCGCAGCGAGTGGGACACCGGGCGGATCACGTTCATCGAGTTCGACACGGGGGGGTATCTCAGTCTCGAGGACGAGACATTCGTGGTGTGGGTCGTGGACCTGCCGTCGGACCCGACGATGAGCCGGGCGGAGGTCATGTCCGCCGCGGGCGAAGCCGTAGAGGTGTGGGAGGGACCCGTAATGCTTCCCGATGCGCTCGGGCGCTGGATCGGCACGCCCCTGCCCGAGGGCGAGCGTGGCTTCCCGGAGCCCGACCTGATCATCGGCGACTTCAACACGCCGCGCGGGTCGCGGTCGCTTCGATCGCTCGTCGGCGATGCGCGCTCCACGCACGCGCAGGCGGGCGTCGGGCCCGACGCCACCTGGATGCGCCGATTCCCGCTGTGGGCCATCGATCAGGCGTTCACGGGCGAGCGTGTGCGCGCGACGTACTCGGACGTGATCGACCCTGGCATGTCCGAGCACCGGATGCTGGTGGTGGAGATCGAGGGGCGTTGAGTATGAAAGCACGAGGATCACGCCCCCCCCCGTCGGGAGGGTGGAGTTTCGGATGCTTCACGAAATGCTGACTTGAACCGCTGTGCCCTGCATGTAAATTAGGTTGGCCTGAGCCGGGCCAACGAGGAGACGGGTGATGATCAATCGAGTGGTGGCGAGCGTGTATCTGTCGGGGTGCGTGGGTCTCGTGTCGGGCCAGTGCATGCCGGTCCAGACGGAGCACTACGGCCCGATGTCCGGGATCGAGGATGTCGATCAGGTCGGGTCGCTCGTGTACGCCGTGCGCAGCAACACAGGGCTCCAGGTCTGGGATACCACCGTTCCATCGTCGCCGGTCTACCTCGGCGGGGTTGAGCTCGACGACGCCCAGGACATCCACGTCAAGGGCGACCGCGCCTACACCACAACACGCGACGGCATCCTCGCGTTCGATGTTCAGGACCCGACCTCGATTGAGCTCCTGGGCGCCTACATCCCACCCGTAAACCCGAGCGACATCGTGGACAACGAGCTGCACGTCGGCGAGAACGACGTCATCTTTGACCTGCGGGACATGGACGACCACGTCACGGTGACTGCGGTGGACATGAGCGACCCGGGCGCCCCGGTTGTCCTGGATGAGTTCGTTGTCGCCGTTGCTCCGGCCGGATCAACCATGGCGCTGGACGGCGACTACCTGTATGTCGCGAACATCAACAACGGCATGCTCGTGCTCAACGTCTCGAACCCGTCCAGCATCGGGGTCGCGTCGCTGCTCACGCTCCCATTCCCGTCCGACCCGGTTCGTGACATCGTGGTCGGAAACGGCGTCGCGTACATCGCGCTGGATTTCCTCGGCGTTCGGATGGTGGATGTCTCCAACCCCGCGTCGCCCTCGCTGCTCTCCCAGGGAGGCGTGACGGAGCGTGCACGCCGGCTCGTGCTCGACGACGGTTCGCTGTACGTCTGGTTCCCGTCGTACGAGCCGTTTGTCATCGACATGAGTGTCTACGACGCATCACCCGCCGGTTTCCCGACGCTTACCGACACCATCAGCAGCTTCAGGATTGGGCCCGCCGACGTGGAAGGCGATCACATGGCTTTCGGGTCCAACGACCTCGCCTTCTTCGACAGTTCAGACCGATCGAACCATGTCGAGTCTGGTGGTGTCCAGACGGGCGGGGGGTACGTTGATGTTGCGTCGCATGATGGCATGCTGTATTCGCTCGAGACGGAACGGCTGGTTGTTCTCGATCCCTCCGCCCCGAACCCCTGGCTCAATGTAATCTCAACGGCCTCGTCGACCGCCAAGTTCGGGGGCTTCCTGAAGGTTGTGTTCCAGGGTGACACGCTCTATGTCTTGGGGGCCAAGCTTGATGTCTTCGATATCGCCGATCCTCTGAACATCGCCCAGCTCTCCCAGCTCGCAGGGATCTCCGTCCTTGCTGGCGGCCCAGCCTCCGATATCGCGGTCAGGGGTGACTACGCATATGTGGTTGGTTCCGCGGACCATGCGTCCCGCGGCCTGAGCATCATTGACATCACCGATCCGTCGGCGACTTCCATTGTCTCAACAAGCGCCTGGCCAGGCTATGAGGATGCGGTCGCGCTTGTCGGAGATACGGCGTTGATCGCGATCTCGAGCCCGGACGGGCTGCTCTCCATCGACATTTCCAACCCCGCGAACCCGGCGTACGTTTCATCAATGAAGTTGCCGTCGGGAATTAAGGCGATGCTTGTGAACGGTGATGTCGCGTACATCGCCGACTCCGACGGTTCCATTCAGGTGGTCGATATCAGCGACCCGAATGCGACATCGCTTCTCACCTCGATCCCGGTGGGGTTGACGATCCAGGACATGTCCCTGGACGGCGATACGCTGGCCCTCGCCATCTTTACCGGAGGCTTCTCGCTGTATGACGTCTCCACGCCGGAAATGCCGCTCTTCATGTACCACGTGCTCCGCCCTGACCAGGTCAATGACGTCCTGCTTGAAGGGAACACGCTGCACACGGTGTCCACGGACGGTCTCCTCCGGACGTTCGACATCTCATCCTGCTCGGGCGGGTGCAACGCAGCGGACCTGGCCGAGCCGCTGGGTTTGCTGGACTTCTCCGACGTCGTCGCGTTCCTGAGCGCTTTCGCGGCCATGGACAGCGCCGCGGATCTGGCCGAGCCGTTCGGGTCGTTCGACTTCTCAGATGTCGTCGCGTTCCTGGGCGCGTTCGGCGCTGGCTGCCCGTGAAAGGCGCCTGACGGATCCTCTCTGACGCCCGCGGCGCTCCCCGCCGCGGGCGTTTTTCGTGCGCGTGTGTGACCGATCATGAACCGGGCGAGTGATGGCTGCTGCTGGGCGACGAGTCGCGCCCTCGCGTCGGGAACACCATCGTCACCTGTGAACCGTAGATCGGGTAGTCGATGCAGCAGCGCAGAAGGGCGAACGCGCCCGAGTCCCAGCCCAGCGAGGTACATACATGGGCGATGAGCTCGTCGCGCCGGGGCGGGCCGCCGGCGCGCCGCTGCCCGGGCTCGGTTCGTTCGAGCGTCTCGAGCAGGTCGAACTGGTCGATGTCGCGCGCCGCCTCGTTGGGGCTGGCGACGCCCTCGAAGGACGTGTCATAGACCCGCAGCTCCGCGGGTCCGGTCTCGACGTCCCGGTGCACGAGCGCGTCGAAGACCAGCCGCTTGGCCGGCACGCTCACCTCGGCGTACACAAACCGCTTTCGATTGGTGTCCCTGACGTATCGCGGCATGTCGTCGGGCCCGTGCTCGGCGAACACCACGTCCGACGACGTCGCCTGCCCGAACGAGTCGCCCCCGAGCGTGTAGTGCGTCACCTCCCCCACCCGGTGCGCTTCGATCGGCGGCTTGGGCTCGGAACAGAACCCGTCGATCACCAGCCCATCGGCGCCCTCGATCGGTTCGCCGGTGATCGAGAGCGTGGGCGCGCTCGCCGAGTCCGGGCGGATCCACCGGGCCGCGAGCTTGATCCGCGCGCCGGGTCGGAGGCGGTGCAGCCCATAGAGCGCGTTGACCCACGCGATGTCGATCATCTCCGGGTCGTTCCCGGGCTGGAGGAAGACCGCGGCGTACAGCGTCTCCGCCTGCGCGCCCTTGAGCTGGCTCATCGCGCGGAACGCCGTCTGCTTGCGCCGAAGCTCGAACTCGCGCCGCGCCTCGGGCGCCCAGGCGCTGAGCACCGCGTCGAGCGCGCTGCGGTCCCCCGCGTCGTGACGGATCAGACGCTCGAGCGAGTCCACGGCGCCCTGCGCCAGGTCCACCTTCTTCGCCTCTGCGCCGGACGATTCGCACGCCCGGATCAGGCGTCGCAGCGGCTCGGGGCCCGGCGCCCGATGCACCGCCTCGATCTCGTCGCCCGCCCGAAGCATCTTGAGCACCCGGCTTGCCAGCACCTTGTCCACCCCCAGCAGCGTGGCGAGCGCCTGCGGGCCCGGCGCGGGCGTCGGAAGGCTCCCCAGCAATCCCTGCACATCGTCCAGGAGGCGTCGCCCCGTCTGTGTGACCCGGGATTCCAGATCGGGCGTAGGGATGCCGGTGTCGTGTTCAGAGGCGGTCTGTGTGGGCATGGAGGGGCTTTCAGCGAGTTCAGAGGCTGGTTTCAGGCATCGTACCTCAGATTCGGGCCAGTACGCCAAATTATCCGAGAAGTTTCTAGGAAACTATGGACGAGCACTCGGACGCCTTGTATAACGGGTCCTGGGGCGTGCCCGTTCTCGTGAGCCGGCGCCGCCCGCAAGTCCGAGGCGAATCACGCGAATCACCCCACAGACGGAGCAGCAGCATGCGACACATCCCCACGATCTCAGGTCTCGCGTTCGGTCTGGCGCTGGGCGCCCAGGCCCTTGCAGGTGACGTCGTCGTCACCTTCGACTCCGGCGCCCAGGGCTTCTCGCTCAACGGGTGGGACACCACCAGCCCCACCGGGGGCAACCCCGGCGCCCAGCTGCACTGGGAGAACTTTATCGACAACTTCGGCATGTCCCTCCGCACCGACACCAACGCCGACTTCCTGGGCGATCTCTCCCGATACGGGCAGGCCGAGATGGGTGTGGACGTGCTCGTGAACTTCATCGAGTTCTTCGGCTCACCCGTCACCCGCGAGTGGGTCCTCGAGCTGCGCGACTACGACAACGTCACGACCGGCTACCCCTACGTCTCGGTCTGGTACAACCTGGGCACGCTCCCGACGAACTCCGAGGACGGCTGGGTCCGCTTCGGCGTGCAGTTCGACACCGCGCAGACCGAGCTGCCCGAGGGCTGGGGCGGCTACGGCGACGAGGACCCGAACACCTTCGAGCCCATCCTCCCCGCCGACCGCACGTTCGCCGACGTGCTCGCGGGCGTGGACGAGGCGGTCTTTACAACGTACGTGCCCGGGTACTTCTACGGGTTCACGAACTTCGACCTGCAGGTGGACAACGTCACCATCCGTTCGGTCAACGCCGGCTGCAACGAGGCGGACTTCGCCGAGCCCTTCGGATCGCTCGACTTCTCCGACGTCGTCTCCTTCCTGACCGCGTTCAGCCTGGGCGACGCCAGCGCCGACCTGGCCGAGCCGATCGGGTCGTTCGACGTCTCAGATGTCGTGGCGTTCCTCGGCGCCTTCGGCGCCGGCTGCCCCTGAGCCCCGCGCCGACCGAGACCTCTCTGACGCCCGCGGCAACCCCTGCCGCGGGCGTCTTTGCTCTCAGGCGGTCACGACCTCGCCCCGGACCCCCTCAATCGTGCGCATGCGCCCGCGGGTATCGACGATCAGGGCCGCGTGCTCGGCGATCATCGCCCAGTCGAACGCGTCGTGGTCGGTCGCGATGACGACCGCGTCGGACTCTTCTAGGCGATCGGGTGTCAGCTCGACCGACTCCATCGCCAGATCGCCCTTGCGCCCCGCGTGGGTGCGTGCGACGTGCGGGTCGCTGTAGGAGACGTTTGCCCCCGCGCCCCGAAGCAGGCGGATGATCTCGGCGCTGGGGCTCTCGCGGACGTCGTCGATATTTTTCTTGTACGCCAGCCCCAGCACGAGCACGTCGGCGCCGTCCATCGCCGAGCCGCGATCGCGCAGAGCCTGGCCGAGACGATCGACGACGTGCGCGGGCATGGCGCAGTTGATCTCGCCCGCGAGTTCGACGAACCGGGCGTCGATGCCCGCCCGGCGCGCGCGCCAGGCGAGGTAGTACGGGTCGATGGGGATGCAGTGCCCGCCCAGGCCCGGCCCGGGGTCGAAGCGCTGGAAGCCGAAGGGCTTGGTCGCCGCGGCGTCGATGACCTCCAGCGGGTCGATGCCCAGCTTCTCGAGGATCAGCTTCATCTCGTTGACCAGCGCGATGTTGACCGAGCGGTAGACGTTCTCGAGCAGCTTGGCCGCCTCGGCGACCTCGGCGCTGCTCACGGGCACGACCGTCTGAATGGCGGCCCGGTACAACGCCGCGGCGAGCTCGGTCGAGCGCTGGTCGATCCCGCCCACGAGCTTGGGGATGCTCTGGGTCGAGCGGCCGGGCGAGCCCGGGTCCTCGCGCTCGGGGCTGAAGGCGACGAACAGATCCTCGCCGAGTGTCAGGCCCGCGCGCTCGAGTCGGGGCAGCACGACATCGCGCGTGGTGCCCGGGTAGGTCGTGGACTCGAGGACCACCAGGCGCCCGGGCTTGAGCACGCCCGCGATCGCGTCGGTGGTGCGCTCGACGTAGGACAGATCGGGCTCGCGGTTCTCGTCGAGCGGGGTGGGGACGCAGATCAGCAGCGCGTCGGCGTAGGCCAGGTCCTGCGGGCTGCTCGTGGCGCCGAAGCGCCCGGAGTGGAGCAGTTCCTTGGCCAGCCCCGGCGCCGGGTGCTGGAGGTAGTCACGCCCCGCGTTGAGCGCGTCGATCTTCTTCTGGTCGATGTCATAGCCGATCGTGGGCAGGCCCGCGCGGGTGAAGGCCCGCACCAGCGGCAACCCGACGTACCCCAGCCCGAGAACGGCGACGCACGCCTCGCGCCGCTCGATCCGATCCCGGAGCTGGCTCAGGTGGTCCATGGGTAGATTCTTGCGTGGGGGCAGCAGCAATCAACGGCGCCACGCCTGACCCGAAGGGCAGGCGTGAGGGAAGCACTATCGTCTGCACGCACACCACGCCCGCCCTTCGGGTCAGGCGTGGCGCCGGGCTATGCCGCGAGCCGGCGGGACACGATCCGCTCGTACCGACCCGTCATGGATTCGAGGCTGAAGCGTTCCAGGGCGTCGGCCCGGGCGGCCCTGCCCATCTCCGCCCAGCGGGCCCGGTCGTCGATCGCCCGCCCGATGCCCTGGGCAAACGCCTCGGCGGTGGGCGCGAGCACGTGCCAGCCGGTCTTGGAGTCGGTGACGGTCTCCGCAGGCCCGCCGCTGGCGTGCACGAGCGCTGGTGTGCGCATCATCATCGCCTCGACGACCGACAGCCCGAAGGGCTCGGGGTCCACGCGGGCGTTGATCGCAACGTCCACGATCGAGTAGTAGCGTTCCGGGTCGGGCACCTGCCCGAGCATGTGCAGGCGGTGGGGGAGCCCGGCCCGCTCGGCCATCTCGGTCAGGCGCAGCGCATCGGGCCCGGCGGTGGGCCCGCCAAGCAGCGCCAGGTGCAGCTCGGAGTTGCTGCCCAGCTCCTTCTGCACGCGAAGCATCGCGTCGAGCACGATCTGCTGGCCCTTGCTCGGGCAGATCCGCGCGAAGACACCCAGCACGATCGCGTTGTCGTCGATGCCGATCTCGGCTCGGGTGAACGGAATGACGCGGTCCGGGTCGAAGCGATCCTCGTCCACGCCCAGGTGGAACACGATCGGGCTGACCTTGCCCCGGCCCAGAGTGGAGGCGGTGAAGGCGCTGTTGGAGAGGGGCTGGATGCCGTAGTGCGCGCACATCCAGCGGAGGGCGCGCTTGTTGGCGTCCATCGGGTAGCCGTCACCCACGTAGTTGGGCATCTCCCAAAAGCAAGGGCGGCGCAGCGTCTTGGCCAGCAGCCCCGCGACGGGGACGAGGTTGGGCATCAGGAAGTGGATCGCGTCGGGCTTCTCGCGCCCCAGGGCGCGGGTGATCTCTTTGACGGCCTTCTTGCGGTAGCCGAGCAGCTCCATCCCCGTGCGGGCGCGCTCGAGCATGCCGCCCGAGAGCTTGGGCGGGGGCTCGAGCCCGATGGTGATGTTCTCGAAGCCGAGCTCGTCACACTCGTCGGCGAAGGGGCCGTGGGCGAGGGTGATGAGCTTGGGCTTCCAGCCGCGGGCCTTGAGCCCGCCGGCGAGGTTGAGCACGGCCTGGCGGATGCCGTAGACCTCGACGCCCGTGCAGACCCAGGCGATGCGCCTTGACGAGTTGAACGCGTCCATCCGAACCCTCCCGGGCGCCGGGCGCCCCGGGGATCGGTCGGCGGTTGACGCCCTCGGATGCAGGGATCGGGGCACGGGGCGGGACAATGCGACGCGGCGCAGGCCTACAAACCGGGGAGACGGGGGGCAAGGACCGATATCTGTTGTTGGCGCCGCGCAGACGAACGGGGCGCCCCCGGGGACGTAGGATCCGGACCCCGAGGCGGCCTGCGGGGCAGGAGTGGTATGGCTCAGAACGTGCTGATCACGGGGGCGGCGGGGTTCATCGGCTCGAGCATCGCCGCGCGCCTGGGCGCCGCGGGCGACCGCGTCGTCGGGCTCGACAACTACTGCGACTTCTACGACCCCGCGATCAAGCGGGCCCGCGCCCAGCGCCTCGCCGACGAGCACGGCGTCTCGATCATCGAGGGCGACATCCGCGACCGCGCCGCGGTGGACCGGGCGTTCGACGCCTCCACCCCCGACGCGGTCATCCACGTCGCCGCGATGGCGGGCGTGCGCCCCTCCATCGAAGACCCCAAGCTCTACACCGAGGTCAACCTCGACGGCACGGTCAACATGCTCAACGCGTCGGTCACCTCGGGCGTCAAGCGGTTCCTCTTCGCGTCCAGCTCCAGCGTCTACGGCAACAACGACAAGGTCCCGTTCAGCGAGGACGACCCGGTCGATCACCCCATCAGCCCCTACGCCGCGACGAAGCGCGCCGGCGAGCTGATCTGCCACACCTACTGGCATCTGCACCGGCTGCCGATCACCTGCCTGCGGTTCTTTACGGTCTACGGCCCCGGGCAGCGCCCGGACCTGGCGATCGGCAAGTTCATGCGGCTTATTGACGAGGGCAAGTCCGTCCCCATGTTCGGCGACGGGACCACCAGCCGGGACTACACGTACATCGACGACATCGTGGACGGCGTGCTCGCGGCGCTGGACCGGTGCGCCGGGTTCAACATCTACAACCTGGGCGGGTCGAGCCCGGTCACGCTGCGGGAGCTCATCGAGGCGATCGGAACGGCGATGGGCAAGGAGCCTCGGATCGAGCAGCTCCCGATGCAGGCGGGCGACGTGGAGCGGACGTTCGCCGACACGTCGCGGGCCGAGCGCGCGTTGGGGTTCGGGAGCAAGGTCTCGCTCGAACAGGGGCTGGCGCGACAGTGGGCGTCGATCCGCGGGGACGCGGGGCGATGAGGGCGGGAGCGACGCGTTGCGGATCCTGATCTTCGAACCGGACGCCGGCGGGCACCGCCTGACGTACCTGCGCCAGCTGCTGCCGGCGCTCGACGGGCTGGGCGAGGTCACGGTCGTCGTGGGCGAGGGCGCCATCGGCACCGAGGCGTTCCGCGTGCAACTCGGCGCCCTGCGCGAGACCCACCGCTTCGAGAGCGTGACCTTTGACAAGCCCGCCAGCCGCCTGGGCAAGGCGCGGGCCAGGCTCGACGCGCTGCGCAGCGCCATGGATCTGTGCGACCCGGAGCACGTGTTCATCCCCTCGGGCGACGGCCTGGCGCAGCTTCTTGGCATGCCCGGCTCACGAAAGCGGCTTGCATTGAAGCCCGGCGCGCAGGTGGAAGTCGGCATGCACCGCGGCAGCTTCGCCTACCCGGCGCAGGGCGCCAGGGACGCGTTCATGCGTTCGCTGGCCCTGCGCGGGCTGACGAGAGCGCCGATCGTGCGCGCGCAGTTCGTGGACGTGCTCGCCTACGAATGGCTGTGTGAGCGTGGGCATCCGCTGGCCCGGCGCGCTTCCGTGCTGGCCGACCCGGTGGACCCGGTCGGGCCCATGGGCAAGAGCGAGGCCCGGCGCGTGCTTGGCATGCCCGAGGGCGGGCGCGTGATCGGGACCAGCGGGCACCTGGACGAGCGCAAGGGCGTGGACCGCCTGCTCCGCGCGTTCCGCGATGCGGACCCGGGCGAGGACGATCGCCTGCTGCTCGCGGGGCGCCCGTCGCCCGGGATCCGCGAGCTGCTCGCCGGCGAGTTCGCGCCCATGGTCGAGTCCGGCCGGATCGTCGCGCTGGCGCGTTACCTGAGCGATGAAGAGCTCAGCGCCACCCTCGCGGCGTGCGATGTCGTGTGCACCTGCCACCCGGCGCACGTGGGGCTGAGCAACATCTGCCTGCGGGCCGCGGCTGCGGGGCGTCCCGTGCTCAGCGGAGACTACGGCTGGTTCGAGCGCGTCGTGGGCGGGTTCGGGCTGGGCTGGACCTGCCGCGTGACGGACGAGGACGTGTTCGCCGGCGCGATCCGGGATTCGCTGGAACAGAGCGCAACGTTCGAGCCAGGCCCGCGTGCGGGCGAGCTGCTCGCGTTCCATTCACAGGCCAACGCGCGCCGCACCTTCGTGGCGCATCTCCGCGATCGGCTGGGCCTGGAGCGGGATCCGGGCCTGATCGAGTGGGAATCGCTGAGCAGCTAGAGCGCCCAGGACGGGACGCGCGTCGCGATCCGGGCGGGCAGCATCGTGCGCACGCGGGAGGCGAACCGGGCGTACGTGGCGCGGAGCAGCAGCCTCGCGAGCAGCCAATAGAGCGCCGAGCCCATCGCAAGCGTGATCGCGATCTGCCCCGCGAGCGCGAGGCGGTCGCCCGGGGCGCCAACCATCGAGCCCAGCCACCACGCGGGGAGGATGGCGACGCACGCGATGATGGCGGGGTTGATCGCGGACGCGATGGCGCTCACGAGCGTCGGGCGCCCCCCCCCGGCGGCGACGGTCAGCGTGATGGGCACGTACACGCAGCGGAACGCCACCACGCCCCACGCGACGGCGATCGGTCCGCCCATCCACGCGCACGAGGTGATCACGACCAGAAACCCGACCGCGCCGATCCACGACATGACCAGCTGCGCCTTGAACAGCCCCCGGGCCATGAACATCGCGTTGTTGTTCCAGCCGATGGCGCTCACGGCGGCGCCCAGGCTCAGGATCTGCAGCGGCGCGATCGCCTCCGTCCAGCGGTCCTGATAGAGGAGCCGCAGCAGCGGGTCGCTGACCGCCGACTGCAACGCCAGCAGGGGGATGCTGACCAGCCCGATCACCCCGATCGCGTCGAGGAAGGCGCGGCGCTGGCGACCCGGGTCGTGCTGGAGTTTGCTCAGGCCCGCCGCGAGCACGCCCGTGAGGCTCTGCACCAGCAGGATGACGCCCTGGGTCGAGAGGTTGAACGCGAAGAAGTACGCGCCCAGCGCCGCCTCGGCGACGAACAGACCCAGCAGCAGGCGGTCGCCCTGGCGGATGATGACCTGTGCGCTGTGCGACGCGAACACCTGCGCCCCGTCCCGGAACATGAGGCGCCAGCGCCGCAGCTGCGGCGTGCGCGAGAGGCGCGGGCGGACCACGCCCCAGAGCGCGGCGCCGTGCAGGAGCATCATGATCGGGCGCGGGAGGATCAGGCTCATCGCGCCCAGGCCCATCGCGGCGAACACGAGCGAGAGGGCCGTGCGGAGGATGACCTCTCCGATGCGGATCCTGGCGATGGCGCCGAAACGGAGCTGGACCGAGAGCGCCGTCTCAAGGGTCTCGACGATGCCGCGCATGGTGTTGCCCGAGGCGCCGACGATTAGCAGCGTCGTGAGGCTCGGCGGCGCATCGAAGATCGCGGGGGCCACGAAGGCGATCCCGACGAGCAGGGCCGCGCTGACGAGCCCGCCGGCGCCCGCGATCCACAGCGCCGGGCTCAGCCAGCGGCGCAGGCGCCCCTGGCGGTGGGTGATCATCTCGCGCAGGCCCAGCTTCTGGACCAGCCCGAAGGTGTCGATGAGCCCGATGGTCAGGGCGATGAGGCCGAAGTCCTCGGGGACGAGCAGGGCGGCCAGGACAAGCTGGCCCAGGAAGCCCAGGGCCTTGGTGAGCAATGAAATTGCGAGCATCGCCCCGGCGCCGCGGGCCATGGCTCGCCCGAGCTGCGGTCCGGGTTGGTTTGGCGCTGTGGTCATCGGGGAGGACGTGCTTCGAGCAGGGAGGGCCGGCGCCGAGCAGGACCGGCGACGATCGTAGCGAATCGGTCCGGGGGCGGAACGTCGTAGTCCGAGCGCTCGTGCCTGGTTCGAGGGCGAGCCGAATTCACGGGCAAGCCCGCCGGGGACGGGTCTTGAGACGGTGGCAGCGGGCGTCCGGTATTGCTCCGGGGCGGGCAAGGATGCGGCGCCCCGCCCGGGTCAATTGCGTGAAGATGTGGTCAAAATACGTGCAGGGGGGTACTGTTCGGGACCCATCGCCGCCCTGGTGTTGGGGCGCTGCCCTGATCCTGGGCTCAGAAACCACACGCCCAACGCGGTCCGATCAGCCCCTGACCCGAGGTGGCCCGGACGCCGAGCGGGGAACGAGGACCGGCCAATGAACTTCAAGCAGCTCCGCTACAAAGTCCTGACCAGCCTGCGCCACCCGGGCGCGTTCGCCCGGGCGATGAAGTTCAAGAAGCTCCATGCCAAGGGCACGGGAGAGCATGTCAAGATCCGTCTGAAAGAGATGGACACGCCGATGTATATCAGCACGGCCGACCCCGGTATTTCGCGGGACCTGATGGTCTGGCGAGAGCGGGAGGTCGAGGCGACCAAGACCCTGCTCAAGCACCTCAAGCCCGGGCAGACGATCCTGGAGCTGGGCGCCAACATCGGGTACTACGCGTTGCTTGAGGCCAAGAAGATCGGCCCGACCGGTCGGATTTACGCGCTCGAGCCGGCGCCGGACAACCTGGCGCTGCTCCGAAAGAACATCGAGCTCAACGGCGTCGGCGAGTACGTGACCGCGGAGCACGGCGCCGTGGGCGACGAAACGAAGACCGCGACGCTCCACCTCGTGGACAAGTCGAATCTGCACTGCATCAACGAGGACGCCGAGCTGAAGCCCGACCTGAACTTCGTCGGCAAGGTCGAGGTGCCGATGTTCCGCGTGGACGATTACCTCGAGCAGCGCGGGATCGACCCGAAGTCGGTCGATGTCCTGCGAATGGACATCGAAGGCTTTGAGGTCGAGGCGTTCGCGGGGATGCCGCAGCTCTTCAGCCAGCAGGGCGAGCTGCTCATCTTCGTGGAGATCCACCCCGAGCTGATCAAGCACCGACTGGGCGAGCAGGCCTACGTGGACTTCATCAACTTGATCGCGGACGCGAACTTCGAGATCCTCGGCGCCGCCCGGAGCCGCACGTCCCGGATCGATATCGCGATGGACATCAAGTCCGTTCGCGACCTGGCCAAGGAAGACTGGGCGATCGAGGTCATCCTCAAGCGGTCGGCGTCGGCGAACGCTTAGGCGGTGAGGCGTTCCAGGCGGGACGCCGGGGCATCCGCCGCGTTGATCTCCTCCCTCGGGCGCACACGCCACAGCAGATTCTCGAGCGGAATCCGGCTCAGCCACAGCTGCACGCGTTGAATCTGCTCGCGCAGCTCCGCGCGCCGGTTCAGCACCGAGCGGATGAAGTCGCCCAGCACGTGAAACGTAGGTCGGCGCGTCAAGGATTACGCCGCCTTACGAGCGACGCCCGGCGAGGTTCGCGTGACCTTGGCGGGCGATGGGGCCTCGGTCTGCCCGCGCGTCGCCCCGACCGCCGCGATCAGCGGCAGGCCCAGCAGGTACCGGACGCGCCCCAACCGCAGGTTGGCCAGCAGCGTCCGCTTGTAGACATCCATCGCCAGCCCGGGGAACCCGTGCTTGGCCAGGTAGAGCGAGCTGGGGCGGGTGGTGGCGGTGACCCAGGCGGCCCGCTGCGCAGCTCGGGTCGGGAGCGAGCCGTAGTCGCCCAGGGCGAGGCGCTCGAGCAGGTAGCGGCAGCTCTTGTAGACGCTCTTGGGATTCTGGCTGATACCCGTGTGTGCGCACGAGCGGGGGCGGTACTGGGCGTAGATCGGGCTGTCGTACAGAACAAACCCGGGCTTCTCGCCCAGCTTGAGGTACAGGTCGATGTCCTCGCCCAGGTGGCGGTGGGGGAAGAACCCGCCCACGTCCTCGAGCAGGTCCCGGCGCACGCCCACGCCCGACCCGGGCAGGTACGGCGGCTTCTTCCAGCAGTCGAGCAGGTCGCGGTAGTACGACGCCCCGCCCTCGGGGACGATCGAGATATCGATTTCGGACGGGTCCTCGAAGAACGGCGTCGGGCCCGCGATGAGCGCGGGGTTGTCGAAACGCTCGATCGCCTCGCGCACCCGGGCGAGGGTCCAGGGCAGGAGGATGTCGTCCGAGTCGAGCAGGACGATGTAGTCGCCCAGCGCCTCGCCGATGGCCGTGTTGCGGGCCACGCCCACGCCCGCGTTCTCCTGCCGGAAGACGCGGACGATGCCCGGCAGGCGATCAACGTATTCCTGGAGCACCTCGAGGGTGTTGTCGGTCGAGCCGTCGTCAACGACGACGATCTCGTCGTACTCGCCAAGCTGATCAATGCACGAGTCGATCGCGCGGGCGCAGTCGCTGGCGCGGTTGTACGTCGGGATGATGACGGAGATGGTCATGAGGCTCTCCGGGCTGAGGTCGCAGGGGTCGCGCTGAGTTGGACGGGTGATGGGGGCGGGGGCGCGAGGCGGGCGATGGCCCGTCCGACGGCTCCCGGCGCCGCGTCCGAGGCGTGGTCGATCAGCTCGCCCCACGCGCTGGGCATCAGCGTGCGAATCAGCAGCGCGTACGAGACGCAGCCTGTCACCCCGCCCGCGAGCAGGGGCAGCCAGGGCGAGGCGTGCAGGGGGCGGGTCAGCTCGGCAACACCCCAGCACGATGCGGTCGCCAGAGCGCCCACGAGCAGGGGCATGATGAACGGTCGCAGCGCCTCGCCCGCGGGTCGGCGCGTCGCCAGGGCGTAGGTCGCGGGCTCGAGGACGATGACGAAGGCGCTAAAGCCCAGCGCCACCATCCAGACCTGCCCGCTGTACGCCGTGGCCGAGGCGATGCCCATCGCGCCCGTCACACCGACGACCGAGAGCATGAACTGGGCCTTGTAGCGGGCCTGGGCCTGCAGGGCGGCGCCCCCGGTCCAGCCGAACGTGCGCAGCGGGATCGCGATCGAGAGCATCTGGAGCACGATCGCCGCGGGCGCCCAGCGCTCGGGGAAGACCGCGCTCATGAAGTCCCGGGCCAGCGGGATCTGGAACCACGCCAGCGGGATCACCGCGAGCATCAGCAGGCGCGTCGAGCGCTCGAGCGCGAAGGCCTGGCGCACGGGCTCGGTGTTGAGCCGCGCCAGGGTGGGCAGCAGCACGCGCCGCACGGCGTGCCCCAGGATCATCAGCGGCTGGAGCGCCAGCGCGAAGGCGAAGTAGAACAAGCCCACGGCGGCGGTGGTCTGGAAGATCCCCAGGAAGATCGACCCGGACTGGGTCATCAGGGTGTACAGCCCGGTGGCGCCGAACACGAACACGCTCGCGCCGATCAGGCGCTTCCAGCGGTGGGCCTGGAAGTCCAACGCGGGTCGGACGGGGGCGTTCCACCAGTAGACGATCGCGGTGATCGTCGCGAAGACGAGCCCCGGGATGACGATGGAGTACGCGCCAAAGCCCATGAACGCCAGGGCGATGGTCAGCAGCGTCTTGCCCACGACGTTGATGACCCCGAACGAGCCGAGGAGCCCGAAGCGGAGCTGGCCGTGGAGCTGGGCGTCGGCGGCGACGCCCAGGTTGTGCATGAGGGTGGTCAGCGCCAGGACGCTGAGCAGGCCGACCAGCTCGGGCTCGCCGTAGAGGCGGGCGACGATCGGCGCGCTGCCCAGCAGCAGGGCCATGCCGGTGAGCCCGGTCATGACCGAGAGCCAGAACCCGGGCGTGACCCAGAGGTGCGGCTTGCGGTGGCGCTGCGTGAGCACCTCGCGCAGGCCCGCCTGCGAGACGAGCGAGACGAAGATCGAGACGCTGAAGGCGAGCCCCACGAGCCCGAACGCCTCGGGCACGAGCAGCCACCCGAGCACGAGGTTGCCCGCGACGCCCGAGAGCTTGCCGGCCATGGACTGGAGCAGGAGCCAGGAGACGCCGCGCGCGGCGGTCCGCCCGAGCGATATTCCGCCGGGATCGCCCGCGCCGGGGGGGCTCAGCTCTGGGGTGGTCTGTGCGCACATACCTCGTCCGCTCCCGGGAGTGGTTCCCTGTACCCACGGTCGGGCCGGGCGGGCGCCCGCTTGAGGGGGAGGGGCGGATCAGGGCGATTGGTCGGATTCGCGTCCGAGAATGGCGGAGATTGCGGTACGCTGACCGGTTCGCCGTGGTGGGCACGGACCCGAACGGGCGAAGGAGGTACGGATGAACGGCAAGCGATGGATGACATGCGCCGCGCTGGTTGGCACGCTGGGCGTCGGTGGACATGCGGCGGCGCAGCCGATCCGCATCGACGGGCAGTTCGACGACTGGAACAGCGTCCCGCCCGGGCTGACCGACCCTTCGGGCGACGCGACGGGGGCGATCGACGTGACCAGCGCCCGGGCGCACGCCGCGGGCACGGTCGTCTACGTCGAGTTCGACAGCGGATCGACGATCAACATCGCGTCGGGCCCGTCCTCCGACCAGGAGCTGTTCGTCCGGTTCTTCCTGCCAGACTCTGGAACGAACGTCTACGTGCAGCAGCACGACCCCAACCGCGTGTACGTCAACACCAGCTCGAACAGACGGGGCTGGGCGGCGGTGGGCTTCGCGATCGCGCCGACGTTCGCGAGCGACCGCTTCGAGATGAAGATCGATCTTGCGAGCATCGGCGCCCAGGCGGGCGACGACGTGCAGGTCAGCTTCGGCCCCAACGGCACCGGCGGGCCTTCGAGCGATGACACGCCCGGGCACATCGCGCTCACGCTCGGGGGTGAACCGCCCGAGCTCTACGCCGGGGGCGTGACCCGCGATCCCTGCGCTGCGCTGCGTCTTGCGAGCCTGAATGTTCTCACAAGCGGCCTGACCGACGGCGTCGCGGGCATCGGCGCCCTCGTCGACGCCGTGGACGCGGACATCTACTGCTTCCAGGAGGAGTACGGCTCCAGCGCGTCGCAGGTTGTCGCGGCGCTGGCCTCGATCGACCCGCTCGGCAACGGCGGCGCCTGGAACGTGCACATGGTCAACGACTGCGTCGTCGCCTCCCAGCGTCCGCTGATCCCGCTCACCTCGTACAACACCAAGTACAGCGCCGCGATCGTGGACGGCGGATCGCCCGAGAGCTCGGTCGCCGTGCTCTCGATCCACCCCAAGTGCTGCGGCTTCATCGGCTCGTCCGAGGACACCCAGCGGATCAACGAGACCGCGGGCATGGTGATGACGATCAACGACCTGCGCAACGCCCCGGTCGGCTCGGCGCTCGAGGCGTACCGGGAGGTCCCGGTGGTTATCGCGGGCGACTGGAACCTAGTCGGCTCGCGCACGCCGCTGGACATGCTGACCTCGCCCGCGATCCCCGGGATGGCGCGGGTCGTGCTCCCCAAGCCCGGGAGCGACGACCACGCGACGTGGCGCTCGTTCAGCGCCACGAGCAACTTCGCGCCGGGCCAGCTGGATCTGGTCGTGTGCTCGGCGGATCGGCTCAGCGTCCTCAACGCCTACGCGCTGGACTCGGAGACCCTCTCCAGCGGGCAGCTGAGCGATCTCGGGCTGAGCCCGAGCGACTCGCGCGCGAGCGACCACCTCATGCTCGTCATGGACCTGGCGACCAGGAGCATCGCCGACCTGGCGCCTCCGATCGGAACACTTGACTTTTCCGACGTGATCGCGTTCCTCACGGCGTTCGGCGCCGGTGACAGCGCCGCGGACCTCGCCGAGCCGCTGGGCGAGCATGACTTCAGCGACGTGCTCGCGTTCCTGCTCGCGTTCGCCGAGGCCTGTCCATAACGGCGCACGAGAAAGGGCACGCCCACCGGTGTGCGCGTGCCCCGTCAATGCGAATGGATCGACTCTTACTGGTCGTGCCCGGTGAACGCCGGCATCTCGTGCCCGGCGTCCTTGAGCGTCTTCTCGCGCCGGGCCAGCTCCAGGTCGCCCTCGACCATCATCGTGACCAGCTCGTCGAAGCTCGTGGTGGGAACCCACCCGAGCTTCTCCTTGGCCTTGGCCGGGTCGCCCAGGAGCAGGTCCACCTCCGCCGGGCGGAGGTAACGCTTGTCAAACTCGACGTACTTCTCGAAGTCCAGGCCCGCCTGGCTGAATGATTTCTCGGCGAACTCGCGCACGGACCAGGTCTTGTTCGTCGCGACGACGTAATCGTCGGCCACGTCCTGCTGGAGCATGCGCCACATCATCTCGACGTAGTCGCCCGCGAAGCCCCAGTCGCGCTTCGAGTCCAGGTTGCCCAGGAACAGCTTGTCCTGCAGGCCCATCTTGATCCGCCCGACGGCCCGCGTGATCTTGCGCGTGACGAAAGTCTCGCCGCGCCGGGGTGATTCGTGGTTGAACAGGATGCCGCACGAGGCGTGCAGGTCGTAGCTCTCGCGGTAGTTGACCGTCGCCCAGTGGGCCATGACCTTGGCGCAGGCGTACGGCGAGCGGGGGTAGAACGGGGTGAGCTCGGTCTGGGGGGTCTCGATGACCTTGCCGTACATCTCGGAGCTCGACGCCTGGTAGTAGCGCACCTGCTGGCCCGACTTCTGCTGGAAGTCGCGGACGGCCTCGAGGAGCTTGAGCGCGCCCATCGCAACCGTCTCGGCGGTGTAGATCGGCATGTCGAACGAGACGCGGACGTGTGACTGCGCGCCCAGGTTGTAGACCTCGTGCGGCTTGATCTGGTCCATGAGCATGGAGATGTTGTTGCCGTCGCACAGGTCGCCGTAGTGCAGGAAGAGCCTCGTGCCCGCGATGTGAGGGTCCTGGTAGATGTGGTCGATGCGGTCGGTGTTGAAGGTGGAGGCGCGCCGGACGATGCCGTGGACCTCGTACCCCTTCTCGATGAGCAGCTCGGCGAGGTAGCTCCCGTCCTGCCCGGTGATGCCGGTGATGATCGCGCGCTTGCCGGTGTGTGTCTGATCGCTCACGGCGGGGACTCCTCGGAGGCTCTCTGGCCCGCCCGGGATCGATGCTGGGGCGGGAAGGATCGGAAGCGTAGGGGACTCGACCGGGTCGCCCACGGGCCAATCCATCGGCCGGATGGACCCCCGTCTCCGCCCCGGCGCGGCAGATGCGGGCAGGTCGTACGCCGCATCCGGGGGGGTCGTTCGGGTCTGGATCCGTCATGGGGCGAACAGGCCCAGGTGGCGCGCGTAGAGGGGAAGTCTGCAAGCGGCGGGGCCCAGGGGCCGATCAGGAGCCTGAAGGAGTGCCAATGGACACCGGCTCCGCCCTCGCGGGCGACGAGAAACTCGACAAGGCTCGCTCCCGCCCCCTGTGGCGGAGCCTGCTCAAGCTCGCCAGGCCTCACCAGTGGTCCAAGAGCGCGTTCGTGCTTATCGGACCCGTTTACGCCCTGAGCGATGGCAAGGCCGGGATCGACGGCCCCTGGACGCTGCTCTACCCCGCGCTGCTTGCGGCGATCAGCTTCGCCCTGGCCTCCAGCGGGTGCTACGTCTTCAACGACCTCATGGACATCGAGGCCGACCGGATCCATCCCCGCAAGCGCTACCGCCCGCTCGCGTGCGGCAGTGTCACGCCGGGACAGGCCAAGGTCTACGGCGTCTTTCTGCTGCTGGGCGCCGCCCTGGCGCTGGTCCCGATCTGGGATTCGGCCCGCTGGGTGGGTCTCCTGGTTGGCCTGCACGTGCTCAACGTGCTGCTGTACTCGGTCAAGCTCAAGCACATCGTGATCGTGGACGTGATCGTCCTCTCGCTCGGGTTCGTGCTGCGGGTGCTGGGCGGCTGCGCCGCGGCGGACGTGGCGCCCTCGACCTGGCTCCTGAACTCGACCCTGTTCCTGAGCATGTTCCTGGCGTTCGGCAAGCGGTTGGGGGAGCGCCGGACCATGGGGTCCGACGAGGCCGCGATCGCCGCGAGGACGGTCCAGAGCTTCTACTCGGATCAGCTGCTGCGGATGGTGGTGGTGGTGACGGCGGTGGCGACGCTGCTGACGTACGCCGGGTACACCCAGACGCGGGAGGCCGACTTCCTGCTCCGCCTGAGCGCTGCGGAGGGCGGTTTTTCACTTAACCTCTTGTGGATCACCATCTTGCCCGCGATGTACGCCCTGATCCGCTGCATCACGCTCCTGGAGCGGGGCGAGCACGACGACCCGACGGAGCTGGCGACCAAGGATCTGCCTTTCCAGCTCGCGGCGGGCGTTTTTGCCCTCATTACCGTGGTTCTCGTGCTCGTTCGCCCGATGTTGAATGCGCCGGGGGGGTGAACCCTTTGGCGCCCTTGGCGGTATAGCGAAGACAACCGCTTGTCCTGAGAGGGTTTGCAGTATCCTCCGGGGCACGGGTCTCGGGTCGCACAGCGGCGCCCATCGATCGGATGTCTCGTCGAATGAACGGATCAACGCAACGAACGCGTCGGAGTGAACCGGTGATGCGCAATGACTGCGCATCTGCGGGCCGCTCCGAGGCGCAGTGAACCCCACAGGAGCAGAGCGCATGGCACGCCACCTCATCAGCATGAGCATCACCCCACGACTTCTGGCCGGCGTTGTCGGCGCCGCCCTCGGGCTGGCGCCCGTGACCGCGCTCGCCTCCGAGCCGCCCGTCGACGAGACCACCGATCAGGGCGAGACCGAGATCGACCTGGCGCAGATCAAGGCGATGATGGGCGGCATGGGCGCCCCCGACGCCCCGGACAAGAAGAAAGACTTCAAGCCCTGGAAAGAGGTCTCCAAAGACTTCGAGCAGGTGACGTCCACCGCCGACGGGCAGAGCTTCTACGGCCTCTGGGTCAACAAGAAGACCAACCAGATGCTCGCGGAGCTGCCCCGTGGGTTCGAGCGCCAGAAGCACTTCTTCGCGATGACCGTCGCGGGAGGCGAGATCTTCGCGGGCCTGCAGGCGGGCGACATGTACACCTACTGGAAGCGCTACGACACGGACCTGGCGCTGATCCTGCCGCAGATCGCGGTGCGGTCCAACGGCGACCAGGAATCCAAGGACTCGGTCGAGCGGATCTTCACCGACCGCGTGCTGCTGAGCGTGCCGATCCTGGCGATCGGCCCCAGCGGTCAGCCCGTGATCGACATGGACAACCTGCTCGTGAACCAGGCGACCAAGTTCTTCGGCAACAGCGCCCGCGGCGCGCAGGCGAACCTGGCCACGATCGACAAGGCCAAGGCCTTCCCGCAGAACGTCGAGATCGCGTACAAGGTCCCCGTCGGCAACGGGACGTTCAAGACGTTCTTCTACTCGATCAGCAACATCAAGGGCACGCCCGGCTACAAGCCCCGCAAGGCCGACGAGCGCGTCGGGTACTTCACCACGAGCTACCGCGATCTGGGCCAGCTCGAGCGTGACGAGGTTCCGGTGCGCTACATCAACCGCTGGAACATCGAGAAGCGCGACAAGACACTCAAGATGAGCCCGCCCAAGGAGCCGCTGGTCTGGTACGTGGAGCACACCGCGCCCGTCCGCTACCGGCGGTACATCCGCGAGGGCATCGAGTACTGGAACAAGGCCTTCGAGCAGGTCGGGATCATCGACGCCGTCGAGGTCCGCTTCCAGGACAAGGCCAGCGGCGCCCACATGGACAAGGACCCGGAGGATGTGCGCTACAACTTCATCCGCTGGCTGAGCAACGACGTCTCCACGGCCATCGGCCCCAGCCGCGTCAACCCGATGACGGGCGAGATCCTCGACGCTGACGTGGTGCTGACCGACGGGTGGATGCGCGTCTACCAGTACTGGTGGAACGACCTGATGCCGCAGCTGGCAACCGAGGGCTACAGCCCGCAGATGCTCGCGTGGCTCGAGAAGCACCCGCGCTGGGACCCGCGCCTGCGCATGGCGTCGCCCGATCGGCGTGAGCGGATGATGGCCGAGCGGCAGATGCGCGGCGTGCAGCCCTTCGGCGGGCACCCCGCGGCCATGGCCGACAGCACGCTCATCGGCGACGACGAGTACGACGGGCTCTACGGGCGCACCAGCCAGGTCGCCGGCACGTGCCACGCGTCGCAGGGCAAGAGCCTCTCGCTCGCGCTGGCGCGGATGCACATGGACCTGATGACCGAGATGGACCTGGAGCGGAAGGAGCTGGCCGCGGCCGAGGCCGAGGCGGCCCAGCCCGAGCCCGAGATCACGCCCGAGATGCTCGAGATGATCAAGAAGCAGCTCGAGCAGAACCCGGCGCTGATCGCGATGGTGCCCGAGGAGTACCGCCACCTGCTCGAAGACCAGGCCGACGAGCCCGAGGAGGAGGCCGACGACGAAGAGGTCGCCGAGAAGGACGAGAAGGAGGACAAGGACGAGGAGGTCGTCGCCGACGATCTGCTCGATGGGATCCCCGAGTCGTTCATCGGCCCGATGCTCGCCGAGCTCGTCGCGCACGAGGTCGGTCACACCATCGGCCTGCGCCACAACTTCAAGGGGTCGTCGGCGTACACGCTCGACGAGATCAACTCCGAGGAGATGAAGGGCGTCAAGCCCTGGTCCACCACGGTGATGGACTACAACCCGGTCAACATCCGCGTCGCCGAGTACGGCGAGATCCAGGGCGACTGGGCCATCATCGACATCGGCCCCTACGACATGTGGGCCATCGAGTACGGGTACACGAGCGGCAAGCTCGACCCGATCCTGGCGCGCGTCGCCGAGCCCGAGCTGCAGTACGGCACCGACGAGGACACCTGGGGCCCGGACCCGTACGCCCGACGCTACGACATGTCCAAGAACCCGCTGGAATACGCCCAGAACCAGATGGCGCTGGCCCGCATGCACCGCGAGCAGCTCGTCGAGAAGTTTGTCAAGGACGGACAGAGCTGGTCCCGCGCCCGGCGCGGCTACCTCATCTCCCTCAGCCAGCAGACCCAGGCCATCAGCATGATGTCCAACTGGCTGGGCGGCGCCCACGTCTACCGCGACAAGAAGGGCGACCCCAACGGGCGCCCGCCCATCGAGGTCATCGGCGCCGATACCCAGCGGGCCGCGCTCAACTTCGTCATCGACAACAGCTTCCAGGACGAGGCGTTCGGCGTGAACTCCGACCTGCTGACCCACATGACCGTGGACAAGTGGTTCGACGAGGACGGCTTCCGCGACATCTTCGTGAACCCCACGTTCCCGATCCACGATCGCGTGCTCGCGATCCAGTCGTCGGCCCTCACGATGGTGCTCAACCCGTTCACCCTCGAGCGCGTGCTCGACAACGAGACGTTCACGCCCCAGGGCGAGGACGCGCTGACGCTGCCCGAGGTCATGTCCACCGTGACATCCGCCGCGTGGAGCGAGCTCGACAGCTCGCCCACCCGCAAGTACACCTCGCGCGATCCCATGATCTCCTCCTTCAGGCGCAACCTGCAGAAGGAGCACATCGAGCGTCTGATCGATCTCACGCTCGACGACGACGCGATGACGGCCTCCCAGAAGCCCATCTCCAACCTCGCCACGATGCACCTGCGTGACATCAAAAAGAAGGTGGACGGCATCCTGGGCAACGGCGGCTCGGGACGCATCGACGACTACACCCGCGCCCACCTCGAGGAAGCCTCCACACGCATCGCCAAGGCCCTGGACGCGAGCTACATCGTCAACATGGTCGAGTCGGCGCCCTCCATCAACTTCGGTGGGATCTTCGGCAACCAGCCGCAGGACGACTGAACCCGGTTGGCAACTTGATCTGACCTTTCGCGGGCGGGCCTCCGGGCTCGCCCGCTTTCTCTGCGCGCGCCCGGATCCCGCTAAGATCGGGCCATGAGCGATCGCCCGTCCATCGCGGTGCTGCGCCACCTCGCCCGCTCGGGCGGGACGATGCTCACGCGCTGCCTGGGCTCGATGGACAGGCTGGTCGTCCTCTCGGAGGTCCATCCCCGCGCGATGAAGCACACCAACCCCGCCTGGCAGGCGCAGGAATGGTTCGGCCTCATCTCCAAGCCCGAGCGCGCCGCGTTCGAGCGCCCGGGCGCGAGCTTCGTCGAGTTCGTCACCCTCGTCGATCAGCGTGCCAGGCACAAGGGCAAGCGCCTCGTGCTGCGTGACTGGTCGCACATCGACTACATCGGCGTGCCCTACGCCGTGCCCACCCGCCGTCCGGCGCTGCTCGAGGCCCTCTCGCCCGCGTTCGAGATCAGCACGGCCGTCACCGTCCGCCACCCGCTTGACCAGTGGCAGAGCCTGAACACCCTCGACGTGATCCGGGGCGCCCTCACGCCCGAGGCGTACCTCGCGGGCGTCCGGGCGTTCAGCGAGCAGGTCGCCGGCGAGGCGTTCACCCGGTTCGAGGACTTCACGCGACAGCCGATGGTCGAGGCGCGGACACTGTGCGAGCGACTGGACGTTCCGTTCGACCCAAGCTTCATGACGCGCTGGCACGCGTACGAGAAGGTGACGGGCGACCGGAAGGAGCACGCCAGCCGCGGCAGCGGTCGGCGGGAGATCAAGCCCCTGCAGCGACGCGCGTGCGAGCCGGCGCTGCTCGAACAGTTCCGCGCCAGCGACGACTACCGCGTCTCGTGCGAGCTGCTGGGCTACGAGGCATAGCCGAGTTCGCGGGCCGCGTCGCCCCACGCCCGGCCGAGCATCGCGTCGAGCCCCGGGGCGATGGCCTCGTCGAGCGACTGGCCCGTGCGTCCCTTGTTCATAAAGAACACGCCCTGCCTGCTCGTGCGGGTGTCGCCCAGGAAGAGCCCGTCCTTGCGCTTGGGGTCGGCCTTCTCGCGGATCTCGATGGCGCGGAGCGAGTCGAACGAGGACGCCTTGACGGCCCGGGCGAGCGCGTCGTCGTCGATGTCCAGCCCCATGAACTCGACCGCGTCGCGCATCACGCCCATCGTGTCCGCCTTGAGATCCTCGTAGCGGATGGTCTTGACGGGGAACCGGTCCGTGCCGGTCCAGGACTTGGCGTGCGAGGCCCAGGTCCCGAACTTCTGCTGCTTCCAGGTGGGGTCGCCCCCGGTGTTGATGAACATCTCGGCGTAGGCGCGGTCGGAGAGCTGGGACTCGGTGACGCCGTTGAGGCGCCGGTAGTTGAGGGCGCTCAGCAGCACGTCGCGCGGATCGCGGACGATGTGCAGCGCCCGGTCCGTGCGCGCCAGCTCGGGGTGCGCCCCGGTCAGCTCGAAGTGCGTCTTGGCGAGCAGGGGCGAGGCGTCGTCGGGCTTGCTGAGTCGGTCGTCGGGCAGGCGGCGGTGCAGGTCGGGGATGCGCCGGTTGACGTCGATGGACCTGTCGGCGGGTCCGAAGATCGCGTTGGAGAGAATGAAGCGGACCCAGGTGTTGCCGCTCTTGGGGTAGGAGGCGAGCCAGATGATGCCCATGAGATCCCTGCCTTTGTGCGCTCAGCCCGGGGACTGCAGCCAGCTTCGAAACAACGTGTGGTAGGCGCCCTCGAGACGCGTGGCAAAGGCAGCGTGATCGCACAGTGGGGAGCGGTGCATGCGCTGACGCATTCCGGCTCGAATTTCAGCCAGGCGCCCCGGGTCGCCGGCCAGGGCCGCCCCCCGGGCGACGAAGTCCTGCGGGTCGGTCGCGATCAGCTCGGGCAGGCCCACGGCCGAGAGGAGGCTCACGCCCACGCGAGAGGCGTGCGACTGGCCCGCGAGGGAGAGCACGGGCACGCCCATCCAGAGGGCCTCACAGGTGGTGGTGGTGCCGTGGTAAGGAAACGACTCGAGGGCGAGGTCGATGCGGGCGTACAGGCCCAGGTGCTCGCGCATGGAGGGGATGCGGGCGATGAGCTCGAGGCGATCGGGAGTGACGCCCCGCTCGCTCAGCATGGACCCGACGCGCGCGCGCAGGGCGGGGGTGTCGAAGCCGCGGTTCTTGAGGATCAGTCTCGACCCCGGCACGCGCCGCAGCAACTCCGCCCAGGCGTCGAGCGTGGGGGGGGCGAGCTTCTTGAGGTCGTTGAACGAGCCGAACGTGACATGCCCGGCCTCGCGCATGGGCAGGCGTGACACGGGCTCGTCGGCGCCGGGCGCCTCGGGCGGGGGCTCGTACGAGAGGAAGCAGGGATCCAGGCGGATCAGGCGCTCGGTCGCCAGCGCGTCGCCGGCGGGCGCGGGGTCGGTGTGCGAATCCACGAGGCGGGCGTTGATGCGGGTCAGGCCCGTGGTCGCGGGGTAGCCCAGGGAGGTTATCTGCACGGGCGCCGGTCGGAGGGCCATGAGCGCGAGGCGGTGCCCGGAGAAGTGCCCGGAGAGCTCGACGAGCACGTCGATCTGGTCGGCGCGGATCTTCTCGCTCAGTGCGGAGTCGTCGAGGGCGCCCGCGTCGCGCCAGGCGCCGGCGCGCGCGCGCAGGTGGTCGGTCATGTCGTCGGGCGAGAGCGTTGTGGAGTAGCAGTAGGTCTCGACGCGATCGGGGTTGTGCGCCCCGAGGATCGACTGCAGGAAGTACGCGACGGAGTGGCGGCGCATGTCGCGTGAGAGGTACCCGACGCGCAGCGGGCGTTGGGCGTCGCGGGCGTTGGCGTGGGACGTGTAGGGCCTGGCGGAGCGTTCGAGCAGCTCGCCGAACCGCTTGTGGGCCTGGAAGACGTCGCCGGGCGACGCCCGGTGGTCGTAGTTGAGCGCCAGCGCGAGCGTGTCCCAGACGAGCACGCTGGTCGGTTCGATTCGGCTCGCCTCACGCAGCGCGTCCACAGCCAGATCCGCCTCGCCCCGGTCCAGGTGCAGCAGGCCGAGATTCACCCGGCTCTGCGTGTGGTCGGGGCGGAGCCTGACGGCCTCGCGCATCGCATCGAGCGCGTCGTCGAGGCGGTGGGAGTGCTGCAGGCAGGCGCCGAGGGTCATGTGGGCGTCGGGGAGGCTCGGGTCGAGCGCGATGGCGCGTTCGAGGGCGTCCGCGGCCTGGTCGTTGGCGCCGCTGAGCTGGAGCAGTTTGCCCAGCGTCACGAGGATGTCCGCCCGGTCCGGGGCAGCCTTGGCGGCGCGCTGGGCGAAGAACAGCCCCTGGTCGGGCTGGGCGAGCTGGGCGCACAGCAGTGCGCCCATGTTGTTGGCGTCCGCGTCGCCCGGCTTCTTGGTCAGGAAACGTCGGACGATCGCCAGCGCCTGATCCGGGCGCCCCTGCTGCGCGTGCGTCACGGCTTGCTGGAGCTGGGCGGCGTGCTGGGGCGGAGGGGGGGTCACGCGTGCATCCTACGGGCGCCGGCGCTGGGCGCGCTCGTCCCAGAGCGATCGGATCGCTTGCGTGAACGCGCGGGCGTGGGCGGGCGCGTCGCACAGGGGGGAGGCCCGCATCCGCTCGCGAAGCGTGAGGCGGGCGGCGCGGATGTTCGCCGGGTCTTGGGCGTGGTCGCTCGCGATCCGGACGAAGGCCTCGGGCGTGCTCGCGGTGAGATGCTCAAGCCCGAGGGCGGTGTTGAGCGAGGCGCCCACGCGGGCGCTGTGCCGGTCGCCGACGAGGGTGAGGGTGGGCACGCCCATCCAGGCGGCCTCGCAGGTGGTGGTTGTGCCGCAGTAGGGGAAGGTGTCCAGAGCGAGGTCCGCCCGGTGGTACTGGCCCAGGTGCTCGTCGATGGGCTTGATGTGCCCGACGAGCTCGATCCGGTCCGGGTCCACGGCTCGCGACTCGAACCAGGCGCTGACGCGGGCGGCGCTGGCCTCCTCGCCCGCGCCGCGGTGCTTGATGAGCATCCTGGACCCGGGGCAGGCGCGGAGCACGTCCGCCCAGAGGTCGAGCGTGGTCGGGTTGACCTTTTGGATGGTGTTGAAGCTGACGAAGGTGAATGGGTCATTGGCGGCGCGCGGCTGCACGTCCGGCGCGCGCGCGTCGGGCTGGTAGCACAGGAAGCAGCGGTCCAGTCGGACGAGGCGCTCGGAGGCGAGCGCGTCGCAATCCGGGGTGGGCGGGTCGGTGATCTCGTCGACGACGCGGGCGTCGATGCGGGACATGCCGGTGGTGTTGGGGTAGGCGAGGTAGGTCAGCTGCAACGGCGCCGGGCGGGCGGCGAAGATGGCCAGGCGAACACCGCCGCTGAGTCCCATGAGATCGACGAGCACGTCGATCTCGTCGCGCCGGATCTGCTGGACGGCATCGGTGGGCGGGGCGGAGGGCATATCGCGCCAGCGCCCGGAGGATTCTTGCAGGCGGCGGGAGAAGTCGTCGGTGATCGAGCCCAGCGAGTAGCAGGTCGTCTCGATCCGCCCGGGGTCCAGGCTTGCGAGCAGGGGCTCAAGGAAGTACGCGCACGAGTGGCGGTGCAGATCGCGCGAGACAAACCCGACGCGGAGCGGGCGGTCGGGGTCCGTGTTGATCGGGGGCGCGGGCGGGGGAGGTGTCGTGCGCTCGAGGGCACGCCCGAACGCGCGGTGCGCCTCGGCGACGTACGCGGGCGAGGCCTGATCGGAGAAGTTCAGGGCCGACGCGAACGCGGAGAGCAGGGCGGGGGCGGTCGGGTGGCGCATCGCGACGGCGCCGATGGTGGCGACGCCCTCACGGGTGCGACCGGTCTCGAGCAGCGAGGCGGCCAGCGCGAGCGTGCGGTTGGCGTCCTCGGGCGCCAGGGCCGAGGCGGCGCGGAGGTGTTCGAGCGCGTCCTCCGGGCGTCCCAGCGCGCCAAGGCAGGAGGCGTATGCCGCGAGGACATCGGGGTTCTGGGGGTGGGACGACGTGAGCCTTTGGGCTCGATCGAGCGCATCGTCGCTGCGTTTGAGGGCGCGAAGGGCCCGGATCGTCAGGAGCCCGGTCTCTACGCTGGCGGCGCGATCCGCGGCGAAGAGGGCCTGCTCGGGCTCGCCCAGGCGCAGGAGGGCCTCGGCGAGGATCGCCGAGGCGGCCGCGTTTTTCGGGTCTTTCTGGCACAGGCGGCGGGCGAGCGCGACCGCCTCGTCCGGGCGACCGGCCTCGAGCGCGGCGCGGGCGCGTTGCTCGGGCGAGCTCCCCTGCGGCGATGGACCGGGGCGGCTGGCCAACTCAGACCTCCACGAGCTTGCGGGCCACGAAGCGGCGCGCCTCGGCGTCGGCCGCGAGCGCGTCGTCGAGGCTGGTGAGCGCGCCCGAGCCCAGCTCGTCGAGCGCCGCGCCCGACAGCTCGCTGATGGCGGAGAAGGGCAGCGACGAGCCCTCGTCGAGGAAGGCCTCGACGGCGGCCTCGTTGGCGGCGTTGAATACGGCGCCCGCGATCCCGCCCCGATCGATGACCTCGAACGCCCGCTTGATTGCGGGGAAGCGGTCCGGGTCGGGCGCTTCGAAGTCCAGGCGTGCGACCGACGCCAGGTCCAGGCGTGGCGCCGGCGCGGGGGCGCGGTGGGGGTGCGTGAGCGCGACCTGGATGGGCGTGCGCATGTCGGTCGTGCCGAGCTGGGCGAGCTGCGAGCCGTCGCGGGTCTCGACGATGGAGTGGACGATTGATTGGGGGTGGACGAGCACGCCGAGCTGGTTGGAGGGCACGGCGAAGAGCCAGTGGGCCTCGATGAGTTCGAGGGCCTTGTTGGTCATGGAGGCGCAGTCGATGGTGATCTTGGGGCCCATGTCCCATGTGGGGTGGGCCAGGGCCTGCTCTCGGGTGGCGTTGGCGATGCGGTCGGCGGGCCAGCCGCGGAAGGGGCCGCCCGAGGCGGTGAGGATGAGCCGGTGAACGCCCGGCGGGGCGCGCCGGAGCGGGGGCGTGAGGGCGTTGTCTTTCGAGAGGCCGGTGAGGCACTGCCAGAGGGCGGAGTGCTCGGAGTCGAGGGGGAGCAGGGCGGCGCCGGAGGCGTGGGCGGCCTTGGTGATCAGGGCGCCGGCGGTGACGAGGGATTCTTTGTTGGCCAGGGCGATGTCGAGGCCGCGCTGGGCCGCGGCGAGGGTGGCGGGGAGGCCCGCGGCGCCGACCATCGCGGAGACGACCAGGTCCGCGTCGAGGTCACGCACGAGCGACTCGGCGGCGCCGGCGCCGCGGCGGACTGGGGTGTCGTAGGGCGCGCATTCATCGGCGATGGAGACGTGGTCGACATTGAAGCGCTGGGCCTGCGCCCGGAGGAGGTCGGCGTTGCGCCCGGCCGCGAGGGCGACGACCTTGTAGCGCGCCGCGTGCTCGCCGCGATCGGCGAGGGTGTTGAGGCGCCCGACGACGTCGAGCGTCTGCACGCCGATGGACCCGGTGGAGCCGAGGATGATCAGGCGGCGTGTGTCCGGCTCGGGCATGGGCGAGATCCGTCAGTCGTCTTTCGAGATGTTGGACAGCTCGCTGGCGCTGAGCTTGCGCCGCCCCCGGGCGTAGAGCACGCGCGGCGGGGCCTTGGGCTCGGCGGCGGAGTTGGGCTTGGGCGCGGGCTTCTCGCTCACGGGTTCGGGGGCGTGGTCGGCCTGCCCGTTCTCGCCCGTGCCCGAGGTCTTCTTGCGCGAGCGCCGTCGGCGACGCTTTTTCTTGGGGGCGCCGTCGTCGTGATGCTCATCGTGCTCGTCGCTGTGGTTCTCGCCCGGGTCCTGGGCGTCGGCGGTCTGGGGGCTGTGGGCGGGGCTTTCGTCGGATTGCTCGTCACGCGGCGCGTCGCCCTCGCCCGAGCGGGAGCGTCCGCGCCCGCCGCGTCGTCGTCGTCGTTTTTTCTTGGGGGCGCCCTCGCCCGCGTCGTCGCCCTCGCGATTCTCATCGCTTTGGTTCGAGTCGTCGGGCGGGGTGTCGGCGCTCTCGCGGGGCTCGGCGTCGGGGGGGCTGTCGTTGGAAGACTCGGCGTCGTCGCCCGGCTTGCGCCGTCGGCGCCCGCCGCGCCGTCGGCGACGCTTCTTCTTGGCGGGCGCGCCGTCATCGTCGTCGTCATCGCTGAAGAACTCGAACTCGACGCCGTCTTCCTCGGCGCGGGCGATGGCCAGCTCCGCGGTCGCCTGGACGCTGGCGGCCTCTTCGGCCTCCTGCTTCATGTCCGCGGCCCAGGTGTCGTCTTCCTTGGAGAGGTCCATGTCCTCCCACTCGATGATCTCGGGCTTCTTGCGGCGTTTGGGCAGCTTGTCCACCTCGATGTCGGCGCCCTTCTCGTCGTAGGCGTAGATCGCGACGCGGTCGGGCGGGAGCGTCTCGCTCACGCGGACGTCCATGTGCTTGCCGGAGGTGAGCTCGAGCCTGGTCATGGCGGCGCGGCTCTGGCTGAGCAGGGCGCCGGCGACGCGGGGCGAGACCACCAGCTCGACACGCGCCACGTTGTCGCGGTCGAGCACGTCGGTGAGCTGGCGCAGGGCGCGGGAGGCGACGGACTCGGGACGCTGGAGCAGGCCCCGTCCGCGGCACGAGGGGCACTCGGAGAAGTGGAGTGATTCCTGGCTGCCGCGCATGCGCTGGCGGGTGAGCTCGAGGATGCCGAACTGGCTGAGGGGCAGGACGGTGGTGCGGGCGCGGTCGCTCTTGAAGCGGTCCTTGAAGAGGTTTTCGACCTCCTTGCGGTGCGAGGCGAAGCGCATGTCGATCAGGTCGCAGACGACCAGGCCGCCAAGGTCGCGCAGGCGGAGCTGGCGGCAGATCTCGTCGCCGGCCTCCATGTTCGTGCGGTAGGCGTTGGTCTCGGCGTCGCGGGCCGAGCGGGACTTGCCCGAGTTGACGTCGATGGCGACGAGCGCCTCGGTCTCGTCGATGACCAGACGACCGCCCGAGCGGAGGGGGACCTCACGGGAGTGGATCGTCTCGATCTGGTCCTGGATGCCGAAGGCGTGGTAGATCGGGGCCTTGCCCGTGTACTGGATGAGCTTGGCCTGCGTGCGGGGGGCGACGATCTTGAGGAAGCTGGCGGCCCGGCGCACCGCCGGCTCGTGGTCGATGGTGACGCTGGTCACGTCGCTCGTGAGCAGGTCGCGGATCGAGCGGACCAGCAGGTCGGACTCGGAGTAGAGCAGGCGGGGGCGGCGCCCGGCCTTGCGGCGTTTCTCCATGTCCTTCCAGAGTCGATGGAGGTAGGCCAGGTCGCGCTTGAGTTCGGTCTTGGTCCGGCCCATGCCCGCGGTGCGGAGGATGAACCCGAAGCCCTCGGGCAGCTCGAGCGAGTTGAGGACCTCCTTGGCCTCGCGGCGTTTGTCGTCGTCCTCTTCCTTGCGGGAGACGCCCACGCGGTCCATGTCGGGCATCATCACGATGTAGCGCCCGGGGATGGAGAGGTAGCTCGTCAGGGTCGGGCCCTTGGTGCCCACGCCCTCCTTGAGGACCTGGACGACGATCTCCTGCCCGCGCTTGAGACACTCCTGGATCGGGGGGCGGCTGCGCCGGGGGATCTTCTTGCCCACGCGCTCGGTCGTGTCGCTGCTCTCGCCCGGGAAGTACTGGGGGTGCAGGTCCGAGACGTGGAGGAAGCCGTTCTCCTCGACACCGAAGTCCACGAACGCGGCCTGGATCGCGGGCTCGACGTTGGTGACCTTGCCCACGTAGATGTTGTTGACGCGTGAGACCTGGTTGGTCGGCTCGGAGAAGAACTCCTCGAGGCGCCCGTTCTCCACGATCGCGACGCGGCACTCGCCGCAGGGGTCGTAGTTGATGAGCATCCGCGCGTCGCCGGTGGCGGGCGACTCGTCGTCGTCGTTGTCGCCGGCGCGGACGGCGGTCGTCTTCTTGCGGCGCGAGCGGCTCTTCTTCTTGGCCGGCCTGGCCTGGCGGGTCTCACGCTCGTCGGAGTCCTCGGGCTCGTCCTGGTCCGATTCGGCGCCTTGCGCCTCGGACTCGGGAGCGTCCTCGCCCACCGGTTCGGTGGACGTCTCGGGCTCGTCCTCGGCGGGCGCGTCCTTCTTGGCGCGGGCGCTCGCTTTCTTCTTGCTCGAGCTCTTCTTCCGGGAGGCCCGTTTTTTCTTGGGGGCGGGCTTGGCCTCGGGCTCAGCGGCCTCGCTGGGCGCGTCGGTCTCCGGCGCGTCGGGCGGGTTGGAGTCGGGGGCGTTGCTGTTGATGTCTTCGTTGCTGACTGGGGAGAGGTCGTCGTTCACAGGTCCACCTTCATGGAGCTGCGATGTGGGCGGGGGGCGTGTGCGGCGCGCGGTCGATCGAGGGCCCGGGGCGCGAGGGCGCCGGGCGGATGGATCGCGGGCTCGGGTGTCGCAGGAGGGCGCGCACGCGCATGGTCGCTCGCATCGTGCGGCGTCCGGATCGCCGGTCGGGCCCGGGGTCGCTCGCCGGGGCTTCGTGAGAAGCGCGCCGGGGCGGACTCGGCCCGGTTGTCTTCGGCGGCCGGGGGCCGCGTTGTTCAATGTCCCGCGGGCGGGGTGGGGCGCTTGTCGCCTCTCAGCCCTGTGGATCAACGGACCGTCCGTCGAACGCCTGGGGGACCAGCTTTCTTGTCCTATCGCGGAGGTAGGCGGATGCCTCGGTCTCCGAATCGAGTGAGATCGCTTTCTTGGCGATCCGCTCGCACTGGGGGATGGACAGACTCCTGATCAGGCGTTTGATCGGGGGGATGTCCGACGCGGTCACAGAAAGGGTACGCACGCCGAGGCCCAGCAGCAACGCCGCGAAGTCGGGCTCTCCCGCGGCCTCGCCGCAGCAGGAGACGGGGATGTCCGCCCGGCGAGCGGCTCTGGCGACATCTCGGATGAGCTTGGTCACGGCCGGGTGGGCGGGGTTGTAGAGCGGGGCGACCCGCTCGTTGGTTCTATCGACCGCCAGGGTGTACTGAACGAGGTCGTTGGTGCCGATGGAGAAGAAATCGGCCTCTCGGGCGAACGCGGGGGCCAGAATCGCGGCCGAGGGGACCTCGACCATCATTCCGATGGGGATGTCCTTGTCGTAGGGGACGCCCTCGTCGTCGAGGTCCTCCATCGCGTCGTGGACGAGCATTTTGGCCTGGCGGAACTCGGTGATGGAGGTGATCAGGGGGAACATGATGCGGACGGGGCCGTGGGCCGAGACGCGGAGGATGGCCCGGAGCTGGGTCTTGAACATGCCCAGGTTCTGGAGGCAATAGCGGATGGAGCGGAGCCCGAGGAAGGGGTTCCGCTCGGGGATGCGGTTGCGTTCCTGGGTGTACTTGTCGGCGCCGAGGTCAACGGTGCGGATGATCAAAGGTTTGCCGTCGAGCTTGTTGAGGCAGGCGGTGTAGGCGTTGAAGTGGGTTTTTTCGGAGGGGATGTCGGGGCTGGTGAGGTAGAGGAACTCGGTGCGGTAGAGGCCGATGCCGTCGCCGCCGCGTTCGAGAACGGTGTCCACTTCTTCGGGAAACTCGATGTTGCCCAGGAGGGTGATGCGGACGCCGTCGGCGGTGACGGCGGGCTGATCGACGAGTTCGCGCAGCGAGACCTGGTACGAGGCGGCGCGCTCGCCCGCGCGCCGGGCGCGCTCGATCGTGTCCTCGTCGGGGTTCACGATCGCGACGCCCCGCTCGGCGTCCACGACAATGGTCTGCCCGTCCTCCACGAGATCGGTGGCGTTCTGGGCGCCCACCACGGCCGGGAGCGAGAGCGCTCGCGCCAGGATCGCGGTGTGGGAGGTCTTGCCGCCCAGGTCCGTGACGATCGCGACGACCTTCTGTCGATCGAAGGCGGCGGTCTGGCTGGGCGTGAGATCGCGGGCGACGACGACCGTGCCCGGGCCCATGTCGTCGAGCGCGTCGAAGCGGGCGCCCAGGAGCTGGTCCAGCAGGCGCCTGCAGATGTCCTCGAGATCGGAGACCTTGGTCTGGAACGTGGGGTCGGCCTTGGCGCCGAACAGGGCGATCCAGTCGTCGAAGACGGAGCTGATGGCGTACTCGGCCGTGACCCGGTCGTCCTCGATCTTTGCCCGAACCTTGCGATTGAGGTTGGGATCGTTGAGGGCGCCGACGTGGAAAAGGAAAATCTTGGCGGCCTCGGCGCCCATCTCCCGCTCGGCGGCGTGGTGGAGCTGGTTGATGTCCTCGATGGCGCTCTGGCGGGCCTCGTCGAAACGGGCGAGTTCGCTTTGGACTCGGTCGGGGGCGACGGTCCTTCGGCGGACGTGGCGGCGCGAGTCGCTCAGGACGTAGACCGTCCCGATGACGACGCCCGACGAGACCGGGATGCCGTGAATGGTCTTCATGCTTCGGGTCTTGCACGCCGTCGTGCGGGTCAGATTCGAGCCCGCCCGGCGGTTCGCAGGACGCCAGATGGTAGCTGAGACGTGCCAGCGCGGCAGGATTGCCCGGTTGGGGATTGTGTGGGCGGGTTGACTTTCGGGGGCGGGGGTGGTGTGATTAGCCTATCGAAAGCGGAGACGCGCTCGGAGCGGCTCCTCGGGGGAGAGAGATCGGCCTGTTGGCCGGCGCCCCCACGGAAGACGGCAACTGCATGTCCTCAAAAACGCTGACCGGCATCCTTGAATGGCCGGAGCGCGCCGAAGGTCGCGTACGTCAGTTAAGCGACCAGGCGACGGTGCTCCAGAGCGCGGATGACCCGTTTGTCCCCGTGGCATTCGGCGACGAGCTGCCCCTGCGCAACGGGCTCGAGGTCACCGTCGAGGTGGTCGAGCGCCTGAGCAAGCGGCGCAGGCGCGGCGGGAACAAGAACAACGTCCCCCGAAAGCCCAGGCCAGTCGTGGACCGCTTTGTCGAGATCGAGGGCATGACGCCCGCGACGTTCGCCGAGCGGAACAAGAGCTTCGAGGACCTGACGTCCATCGATCCGAGCCCGATGCTCAACCTCGAGTACGAGGGCTGCCCCGCGTCGTGCAGGCTTGTGGACCTGTTCTGCCCGATCGGTCGCGGGCAGCGCGGGCTGATCGTCAGCCCCCCCAAGGCGGGCAAGACGACGCTGCTCAAGGACATCGCCCGGGGCCTGCTGGTCAACCACAAGGACCTGCACCTGATCATGCTGCTCGTCGATGAGCGACCCGAAGAGGTCACCGACATCAAGCGGTCGTTCATCCGTCGCCCGGGCGACGAGGGCGAGTGGGACAAGCCCTGGGACCCGGACCGCGTGCAGGTCGTCGCGTCGAGCAACGACCACGATATCGAGCGGCACATCCAGATCTGCACGCTCACGCTCGAACGCTGCAAGCGGATGGTCGAGTCGGGCAAGCACGTGGTGGTGATGCTCGACTCGCTGACGCGCGTCGGGCGGGCGTTCAACCGCTCCAACCGGCACGCCAGCTCCGGGCGGACGATGTCGGGCGGGATCGACTCAAGAGCCTTGGAGGTGCCCAAGCAGATCTTCGGCGCCGCCCGCAACACCGAAGAGGCCGGGAGCCTGACCATCCTGGCGACGTGCCTCGTGGACACCGGCTCGCAGGGCGATCAGGTGATCTTCGAGGAGTTCAAGGGCACGGGCAACATGGAGCTGATCCTGGACCGCAAGGTCGCGGAGCAGCGCCTGTTCCCGGCCATGAACCTTGCCGCCAGCGGCACGCGCAAGGAGCACCTGCTGCTCGACGAGCAGACGTTCAAGACGGTGACGGCCCTGCGCCGGCGCCTGATGAGCATGAAGCCCCCGCAGCAGATCGAGCAGCTGCTCGCGGCCCTCGAGCGGATGCCGACCAACGCGCAGCTCGTGGGCAGCGCGGGCGCGTGAGGACCCTTCAGATCACGGACAGCCGGCGCCGAACGCGGTCAGGAACGCGAGGACGTCGCTGAAGTCGCAGATTCCCAGCGGGACCACGTAGTCGCCGCATTGACTGCACTCGGCAAACGCCTGAAGAAACGCGATCACGTCAGCAAAGTCCAAAGTCCCGAACGGCTCCGCGATATCACCGAGCAGGCAGTCGCCGCAGGGGAATGGGTTACCCTGTGTTCCGTACATCTCGATCCAACTCGACGCGTACAGAGCGGCGTTCCCCGGTTCGCATGAGAACCCGCCCAAGTCGAACGAGCCCAAGTAAGTGGGTTCGTAGTACGTCGGACAGCTCGGACCCGCGGTGTAGACGTCGAAGAGATCTTCCGTGCCCGTCGAGTTGGGTGGGATGCCATCGCTCGGCCCGGCGGTGATGAACCCGCTCATGCCGCGATGTGCAGGGCTAAGGGTGGACTGGTTGAATCGGTACGACCAGGAAAAATCGGCGAGGCCGTCGCTGTCGATGTCCTGCCCGGAGGTGTTGGGGAACCCGTTGTTGGGGCCGTAGAGCGCGCCGCCCGAGATGCCGGTGCCCGCGTCGTCGATCCCGTTGGTGTCGCCAAGCTCGAAGATGAGCGAGGGCGCGAGTGAGGCGAAGTCGAGGGTGAGGATGTAGACCGCCGCGAAGCCGGGGGGGAGACTGCCGACCTGGCCCGCGAGGGTGGGGATGGTCAGGTCGAGAATGCACGAGCGTCCGGAGAGGCCCGGGCCGTCGGCGCCGCGCCCGTTGTCGTTGTCGGCGAAGGTGATGGTCAGGTCGTAGCCGACGACACCGTCGCCGATTGAGTCGGAGTCCACGTCGATATCTGGCACGGTGGTCGCGTACGTGATGACGAGGCAATCGGCGACCGAGTCGGGTTCGATGTCGCCCCACCAGAGGTACATGGCGCCCTCACAGGGGAGGTCGCCGTCGCAGGGCGTGCCCGCGAAGTCGCCGAAGCCGTCGGCGTCGAGGTCGGGGTCGTCGATGACGCCGACGGTCCCGCCGGTGGCGCAGGGGTCGGTGTTGTTGTTGAGCCAGAGGGCCGAGGAACCGCTCCGCGCGCCGGCGTCGATGGGTGTGATCGTCCGCTCGCCGGTGGCCATGTTGATGTGAATATTGGCGACGGGGAGGGCGCGCATGGTGCGACCAGACAGGCTGGTTGTGTCCTGGGCCAGGGCGGGGGCGGTCAGGCCCGCGGCGATGGCGAGCGACAGGGCCGCGTTTGGCTTGGTCATCGTGTTCTCCTCAGAAAGCGCCCAGGCCCAGAACGGGCCGGGACTGTTCGCACCTGAGTGCGGATGGGATCCGCTACGGGCAGCCAACGCCGAACTCAGTCAAGAATGCGATGACATCGGCGAAATCCAGAATACCGAACGGCGGGGCGAAGTCGGCCGGCTCGCCACCGGGGATTCCCGCAGCAAATGCTGTCAGGAACGCCAGAACATCGGAGATGTCATGCACACAGAACGGCTCAGCGAGATCGGCCTGATTGCAGTCACAAGGTGGCTCACCTCGTCCATAGAACTCGATCCAGCACGAGGCGAACGGGGAGGCGGCGCCCGGCTCGCACGAGGCGCCGCCCAGGTCGAATGAGCCGAGGTAGGTCGGCGCGAGATCGGGCGGGCAGCTCGGACCCGCGGTGTACACGTCGAATAGGTCCTCCGTGCCCGTCGCGTCGGCGGGGTCCGCGGGCAGATCGCCCGGGTTGCCCAGCTTGGGCCCCGCGGCGGCAAAGCCGCTCATGCCGCGCTGTGATGGGGCGAGGCTTGACTGGTTGAAGCGGTAGGACCATGAGAAATCAGACAACCCGTCGCTGTCGATGTCCTGCCCGGAGGTGTTGGGGAACCCGTTGTTGGGGCCGTAGAGCGCGCCGCCCGAGATGCCGGTGCCCGCATCGTCAACGCCGTTGGTGTCGCCAAGCTCGAAGATGTACGACGGCGCGAATGAGGCGAAGTCGAGGGTGAGGACATACACCGCGGCAAACCCTGGGGGGACGCTGCCGAGCATGCCCGCGAGTGTGGGGATGGTCAGGTCGAGAATGCACGAGCGTCCGGAGAGGCCCGGCCCGTCGGCGGCGCGCCCGTTGTCGTTGTCGGAGAAGGTGATGGACAGGTCGTAGCCGACGATGCCGTCGCCGATGGAGTCGGAGTCCAGGTCCGTGTCGGGGAGGGTGGTCGCGTACGAGATCACGACACAGTCCACGACCGAGTTCTGCTGGATATCGCCCCACCAGAGGAACATGGCGCCCTCGCAGGGGAGGTCGCCGTCGCAGGGGGTGTTTGCAAAGTCGCCGAAGCCGTCGGCGTCGAGGTCGGGGTCGTCGATGATACCGACCATGCCACCGGTGGCGCAGGGGTCGGTGTTGTTGTTGATCCAGATGGCGGCGGAGAGGCTGCGCGCTCCGGCGTCGATGGGCGTGACCACGCGCTCGCCGGTGGCCATGTTGATGTGGATGTTGGCGACGGGGTAGCCGGGCATGGTGCGCCCGGGCAGGCTGGACTGGGCCAGGGCGGGGGCGGACAGACCGGCCAGCATCGCGAGTGACAGGGTTCTAAGCTGCGGGGTCATTCGGGTCTCCTCGGGACTTTCAGAATCCCCATAAATGCCTGGCGATGCAAGAGCGATGGGCGGTCTCGTTACGGGCACCCTTGCCCGAAGTACGTCAGGAAGGCGATGACATCGGCGAAATCAAGTGAGCCGATGGGCTCGGCGATATCGGCGTAGACACCTTGGTTTCCGTAGGCGGTCAGGAACGCGATGACGTCGGGGAAGTCGAGCACGCCCAAGGGCTCGGCGCAGTCGGCGGGGTTGCACCCGGGGTGGGGCGGGACGGGCCCGGGATGGCCGTAGAGCTCCAAGTGCGTGGAGAGGAACGGGACTTCCGAGCCCGGGTAACAGGTGAACCCGGCGAAGAAGAAGGTGCCGATGTAGTCGGCCAGGTGGTCGGGCGGGCAGCTCGGGCCGTTGGCGTAGTTGTCGGCGCTGTCGAAGAGTCCGATGGCGTCGGCGGGGTGGGGCGGGGTGTCACCCGGGTTGCCGTACTTGTCGGCGGAGCTGACGAAGCCGACGAAGCCGCGCTGGGCCTGCGGGATGGCGGACTGATCGAACCGGACGCCCCAGGAAAAATCATGGTGTCCGTTGCTGTCGAGATCGACGTATGTGGGCTCGCCGTAGATGGCGCCGCCGGAATAGCCAGTCCCCGCGTCGTCGATGCCGTCCGAGTCGCCCAGCTCGAAGACGAGCGAGGGCGAGTCCTTTGCGAGGTCGATGACCAGCTCGTACACGGCGCCGAAGCCGGGCGGGAGATTGCCCAGATCGCCGGGCAGGTCGGTGATCTCGAGTTCGATGATGCACTGGCGTTCGTAGCCGGGCACGTGGGCGCCGAAGCCGTCGTCGTGGTCGGCGAAGTTGAGGTAGAGGGTGAGCCCGGGGACGCCGTCGCCCACGCCGTCGGAATCAAGATCGACGTCGGGCACGCCCGTGCCGTACATGAAGTGGACGCGGTCGATGACGGTGTCGGGGTCGTGGAGGTCGGCCCAGAAGTTGGTCCAGTTGCCCTCGCAGGGGAATGTGGCGTCGCAGGCGCCGCCGAAGATGTCGCCGATCCCATCGCCGTCGGTGTCGGCCTCATCGACAAAGCCGATGGTGATGCCCGTGAGGCAGGGGTCGGTGTTGTCGTTGATCCAGACGGGCGGGGAGCCGGAGCGAGGCTGGCTGTTCCAGGGACGGATCGTTCGCTCACCGGTGGCGAGGTTGACGTGGATCTGAGCGACGGGGACACCCCGGGTGAAGCGGGGCGTCGTGTCTTGCGCGAGCGCAGGCTGGGCAAGGCCGGTGGCGAGGGCGATGCGGAGGGTGGTCGCGGTGCTCATCATGGTCTCCATCAGGGGCAGCCGGCGCTGAACTGTGTGAGGAACTCGAGCACGTCGGCGAAATCGAACACGAAGTACGGCGGGGCGAAGTTCGAGGCGAATCCGCTGCCGCTTGCGACGGACCCGAGAAAGTGGGTGACATCCGCGAAGTCCAGCGTCTCGTAGGGGAGCTGGCTGTCGGCGCGGCTGCACGGGGCTCTGTCCTCGCCGTAAAGCTCGATGAACGATGAGCTGGGCGGCGTTTCTGCGCCCGGGGCGCAGGTGAAGTGGCCGAAGAAGAGGAAGATGCCCGGGGTGACGTCGGGTGGGCAGCTCGGGCCCGAGGAGTAGATGTCTACGGCGTCGAATATCCCCTGAGCGTCGGCGGGGTGGGGCGGGAGGTCGCCCGGGTTGTTGAGCTTGGGCGCCACGGTGATGAATCCGGTGACGCCGCGCTCGGGCTGGGGGATGGTGGATTGATCGAAGCGGATGGCCCAGGAGAAGTCGTGCCCCCCGTCGCTGTCGAGATCGCGGAACGTGGGGTGTCCGTAGATGGCGGCGCCCGAGAGCCCGGTCCCCGCGTCGTCGATGGCGTCTGAATCGCCGAGTTCGAAGACCAGCGACGGCGCCGATTGGGCCAGATCAACCACAATCTCATAGATGGCGGCGAAGCCGGGCGGGAGCGAGCCCTCGACCATGCCCGGGAGGTCTTCGAGGCAGAGCTCGATGATGCACGAGCGTCCGCTGGCGCCGGGCCCGTCGAAGCCGAAGCCGTTGTCGTTGTCGGCGAAGTTGAGGTAGAGGTCGAAGCCCGGAACGCCGTCGCCGATGGCGTCGGAGTCGAGGTCCACGTCGGGGGCGGTTGTGGCGTAGCGGAGAACGATCCGTTCGATCACGGTGTCGGAGCCATGGAGGTCGCCCCACCAGTTGTTCCAGGTCCCCTCGCAGGGGAACGTGCCGCCGACGCAGGCGCCGCCGAAGAGGTCGCCGAATCCGTCGAGGTCGGTGTCGGGGTCATCGATAACGCCGACGGTCCCGCCGGTGGCGCAGGGGTCGGCGTTGTTGTTGAGCCAGACGGGATCAGAGGCGTCGCGCGATCCGGAGCCAAATGGCAGGGAGGCGTGATTCCCGGTGCGCAGGTCGTAGTGGATCTGCGCGACGGGGACGCCCCGGGCAAATCGGGGCAGCGCGTCCTGCGCGAGGGCGCCGCGGGCCGCCAGGCCGGCGGCGAGGAGTGTGAGGCAGGGCGGTGTGTATCCGGCGTGCATGGTCGGCTCACGGCAGGGCGCAGTTGGTTCCGAAACAGTTCAGGAAAACGACTAGGTCGCTGAAGTCGCACGTCCCGAACGGGACGGCGTAGTCCGCGATCGGGTCGCAGAACTCGAACGCTTCAAGGAACGCGATGACATCGGAGAAGTCGAGTTCGAAGAACGGCGGCGCGAAGTCACACTCGCACTCGTTGGGGAGGCCGCCACTGCCGTAGAGCTCGATGAAACTGGATGCGTACGGATCGCCCCACGGCTCGCAGCTGAAGTACGGGAAGAACGTGCCCCAGTCCAGTATCGTCACGTTCGGCGGGCACGAGGGGCCGGTGCGATACGTGATGGGTTCGATGTGCGTGCCCTGCGCATCGGCGGGGTGTGCGGGGAGATCGCCCGGGTTGCCGAGCTTGGGCGAGGCGGTGATGACGCCGGCCGCGCCGCGCTGAGCCTGCGGGATGGCGGACTGATCGAAGCGGATGCCCCACGAGAAATCGTGGCCTGCAATATTGTCGAGATCCGAGAACGTGGGCTGCCCGTAGATGGCGCCGCCCGAATACCCGGTGCCCGCGTCGTCAATCCCGTCGGAGTCGCCCAGCTCGAAGACGAGCGACGGGGTGCTCTGGCCGAGGTCGATCACGAGCTCGTAGACCGCGATAAACCCGAGCGGGAGCGGATCGACCATGCCCGGCAGGTTCTCAAGGCAGAGCTCGATGATGCACAGGCGACCGGACTCGACGGACTCGCCGCCGAAGCCGTTGTCGCGGTCGGCGAAGTTGAGATAGAGGTTGAAGCCCGGGACGCCGTCGCCGATGCCGTCGGAGTCGAGATCGACATCGGGGACCGAGGTTCCGTACCGGATGATGATGCGATCGACGACCGCATCCGGGGCGTGCAGGTCGCCCCAGTAGTTGTACCACACGCCTTCGCACGGGAGCGTTCCACCAGGTGTACCCGTGCAGTCCTGCCCGAAGAGGTCGCTCTGTCCGTCCCCGTCGGTGTCGGGGTCGTCCATGATGTACACGAGCTCGCCGGTGAGACATGGGTCGGTGTTGTTGTTGAGCCAGAGGGGGGCGGAGGTTCCGCGTGGTTCAGTGCCCCACGGTGAGACCGTGCGTTCCCCCGTGCCGAGATCGATGTGGATCTGAGCGATGTTGACGGCGCGGGCGAAGTTGGGCCGGCTGGGGGCGTCCTGGGCGGGGGCGGTCTGGGCGGCCAGGCCGGCGGCGAGCGAGATCGCGAGTGTGGGGGTGATCATGAGAATCTCCGGTTTCCGACCCCGAAGGGCCGGCTTGCACAGGGCGAGCGGGGGCTCGCCGGGCCCGAGAGAACCCCGGGCGACCAGGATTGTCCGCCCGGGGCGAGGGTTGGTTTCTGGAATTCGGGGCGCCCCCCCGGGCGGGGAGGGCGCCGGCTCGGGATGGAATCGACCCTGACGCGCCCGAGGGGGTGATCCCTGGTTGACCGGGGGGGGGCAAGGACTACGATCCCGTCCTCCCGCGAGGGGGGAAAGCAGATCCCGAAGGGTCGTGGGCCAGCCCACCCCGGGGGGTGACGCCGCTGTAGCTCAGTGGTAGAGCGCACCCTTGGTAAGGGTGAGGTCGCGGGTTCAAGTCCCACCAGCGGCTGTGTTTGGGCTCCGGACCAGGGCACGGGAGGCCCCCGGAGGACTTGCAGAATCGATCGGTCGCCGGCTCGGCCCGTGGTTGTGCCGGCGCTACACTCTTGGCCCGTCGAGGTGCGCGTGTGATGCGTGTCGAGAGGGGTTGAGTAACGAATCAGTCCGCGCCGGTGGCGCGGCGTTGTACGCACCAGAGCGGGCCTGAACCTAGACGACACGGCTCCCTGCAGAAGAGGATTCACGAGATGGCCAAGTCACAGTTCGAGCGAACCAAGCCGCACGTCAACGTGGGCACGATCGGGCATATCGACCATGGTAAATCGACCCTGACCGCGGCGATGGTCGCGCGGGCCGACGCCAAGGGCCTCGTGCAGGGCGCCAAGAGCTACGCGGAGATCACCAAGGGCGGCACCGTGCGTGACGCCAACAAGACGGTGACCATCCACTCGGCCCACGTCGAGTACGAGACCGAGGGTCGCCACTACGCCCACGTGGACTGCCCGGGGCACGCCGACTTTGTGAAGAACATGATCACGGGCGCCGCCCAGATGGACGGCGCCATCCTCGTGGTCGCCGCCGACTCGGGCCCCATGCCCCAGACGCGTGAGCACGTGCTGCTCGCCCGCCAGGTGGGTGTGCCCCACATCGTCGTCTTCCTGAACAAGGTGGACCTCGTGGACGACGCGGAGCTTCTGGACCTGGTCGAGATGGAGGTCCGCGAGCTGCTCGACAAGTACGAGTTCCCGGGCGACGACACGCCCGTCATCCGCGGGCAGTCCAAGGCCGCCCTGGAGAACCCGAAGGACGACACGATCTGTGCGCCGATCGACGAGCTGTTCAACGCGATCGACACGTACATCCCCGAGCCCCCGCGTGAGACCGACAAGCCCTTCCTGATCTCGGTCGAGGACGTGTTCTCGATCAAGGGTCGTGGTACGGTCGCGACGGGGCGCGTCGAGCGTGGCGAGGTCAAGGTTGGCGACGTGGCCGAGATCGTTGGTCTGGCCAGCGAGAACCTCAAAACGACCATCACCGGCGTCGAGATGTTCAACAAGACGCTCGACTCGGCGATCGCGGGCGACAACTGCGGCGTCCTGCTGCGTGGTGTGGAGAAAGATCAGGTCCAGCGCGGGCAGGTCATCTGCAAGCCCGGGTCCATCACCCCCCACACCAAGTTCAAGGGCCAGGTCTACGTCCTGTCCAAGGACGAGGGCGGGCGGCACACGCCGTTCTTCGCCGGCTACAAGCCCCAGTTCTACTTCCGCACCACCGACGTGACCGGCCAGGTCCACGAGCTGACCGGTGAGGGCGGCGCCAAGGCCGAGATGTGCATGCCCGGCGACAACATCACCATGGAGATCGACCTGGGCGACAAGCCCGTCGCCATGGAGACGGGTCTCCGCTTCGCCGTCCGCGAGGGCGGACGCACGATCGGCTCGGGCACGGTCACCGAGATCCTTGAGTAAGGATTTCACGACGCCCGGTCGGCCCCCGACCCGGTGTTGACGCTCGAACAGACCGGCCCGGGGGCAACCGCTCCCGGGCCGCTTTTCAGGGAACACCGCCCGATCCTGTGACGATCGGGCATCAGCGAGACAGGAGCCATCAGATGGCCAAGAAGAAGGGCAACGCGCGCGAGTACGTGTGGCTGCAGTGCACCGAGTCGGGTGACCTCAACTACCGCACGTCCGTGAACGTCAAGGGCGGACTGCCCGAAAAGCTCAAAGAAGGCGTCAAGAAGTACAACCCGCTCCTGCGCAGGCACACGATCCACAAGATCAAGCGCAAGTAAGCGCGAGCGGAGCCCGCGAGGCAACGGGGATCAGGCATCGGGCAACAGATCGGGTCAGTCTCTCGACTGATGCCTGATGCCCAATCCCTGATGCCTGCTACGGCAGTAGCTCAGTTGGTAGAGCAGTGGATTCCAAATCCACCGGTCGGGGGTTCGAGTCCTCCCTGCCGTGTTTCGAGGGGGGCGATGAAACACGCCCCCGCCCGATCGGAACGTTTCAGCGACGAGACGTGAGCGAAAGGAACGCCCTTGAGCTTCGGCATCTACAAGATGGGTCAGGGATACTGGGTCCGCGTGCTCAGCGCCGTGGGCGTTGGCCTCCTGGGTCTGGCCGCGGCGGCCTGGGGCTGGGGGCAGGGCGGGGCGGTTCGCCTTCCTCCCAAGTCGTACACCTACCAGGTCGTGGGCATCGACGGCAACCTGGCCCCGGGCGCGACCGTTGACCTCCTCGTCCCCAACCGCGAGACGGGCGTGCTCGAGTCGGTCGGCACGGGCGTTGTCGAGGACTACCGGGCGGGCTCGTTTGGCACGGGCAGCATCGAGGTCGGCACGTTCTCATCGACAGACACACGCGACGCCGCGATCGACGCGGAGGGCATCCGGATCGATCCGGGCTTCAATGCCGCGGTCGGCGGCTCGGGCGCCAGCGTCACCTCGAACCCGATCTTCCCGCCGATCTATCTGCAGGCGGGCATCGCCGCGGCGCTGCTGATCCTCACGGCGTTCGGCGTGTTCTGGTTCGTCGGGTTCGGACGCAAGCCCGTTGACTTCCTCGTCGCGACCGATGGGGAAATGAAGAAGGTCCACTGGACCACCGCCCGTGAGGTCCGCGGCTCGACGATCGTCGTGATCGTCGCCGCGTTCATGATCGCCGGGATTCTGTACGGCATCGACCAGATATTCGCGAGCATCTTCCGCATGATCGGCGTGCTCGAGGCCTGAGCGTCCAGAGGGCGCGGGGAACTGATTTCATGATCGAAGATCCCAAGACCGAATCCGCCGAGACGACCGGGGATAACCTCCCGGTCGAGGTCCCCGTCGAGAGCGCCGCTGACGCGCCCGCCGAGCCCGTGCCCGAGGCGCCCGAGCCCGAGAGCGCGCCCGAGAGCAAGCCCGACGAGAATGCGATGGACGGCACGCCCGACGGCAAGTCGGACGTGCTCGACGCCGCCGAGCCCATCCGCCAGGGCGGCATGGACTGGTTCGTGCTCCGCGTCGCCTCGAACAAGGAGAAGTCGGTCCAGCAGACGCTGCTCCGCAAGATCCAGATCGAGGGCATGACGCACCTGGTCGGGCGCATCCTCGTGCCCACCGAGAAGACCAAGACGATCAAGGGCGGCAAGATGAAGGTCACGGAGACCAAGCTCTACCCGGGCTACGTCTTCGTCGAGATGCAGCTCGAGGACGACGGGCGCATCCCCCAGGACGTGTTCTTCCTGATCAAGGAGACCACGGGCGTGGGCGACTTCGTCGGCACCGCCGGTCGCCCGACCCCGATGGCCGGGCACGAGATCGAGAAGATGCTCCTCGACTCGCGCAAGCCCGAGGAAGAGCCCGTCATCAAGATGACCTTCGAGAAGGGCGAGCCCGTGGTCATCAAGGAAGGCCCGTTCGCCAACTACGAGGGCACCGTGGACGAGCTGTTCCCCGAGAAGGGGCAGGTCCGC
>JAJDDI010000064.1 GCA_029260375.1 Phycisphaerales bacterium
GGCTGCAGCAGGCACCATCGTGTCTTGCCCGGGAAGCCGAGCACCCCCTTCGGGAACGTGATCACGCGGTCCTCCGCGATCTCGATCACCCCAAAGCGCGTCGTCCGCACGTCCATGTGTGCGCTCCGATCCATACGGCCACGCAGTGGATCGACTCCCGGGGCATCCACCCCGGTCGACGTCCTGTCTGGCGATCCAACGCGGCCGTTTGCGCTGGCGCCCCTTCGATCCAATCCGCGTGGCGGGCTCTCACCCGGCGTGCGTCTATCCGAGGAAGTTCAGCAGCGAGAGCTGGCTGTTGCTCGCCGTCACCTGGAGGGCGGCCTGGAGCTGGGTCTGAAGCAGGGTGAGCCTCGTCGCCGCCTCGGCGAAGTCGGTGTCACGCAGGCTCGATCGTGTGGTCTCGTTCAGGATCACGCGTTCTTCCTCGCGTCGGGTCTCGTCGTCCACGCGTTTGGCGTAGCCGCCGACGAGCCCGTGGGTCTCGGTGAGACGGACGCCCGCCTCCTGGATTTTGTCTGACGCAAACTGGATGCCAGACGTGTCGTTGTTCCGCAGCGCGTCGCGGAGATCGATCAGATGCGTGAAAAGGTTGTCCACACGGACCTTGGCGCGGTCGGTTGAGATGAACGAGTTGCCGCTGGCGTCCACGCCGCCGTCGAGCAGGCCGAGCTGCTCGGGGGCGGTGGAGTTGTTTTTGCGCGTGATGACCATCGACCCGCCGAAGGCGCCCGACTGGTCGAGCTGGAGCCCGTTGCGGTCGGTGGGGAGCTGGGCGGTGAAATCGCCCGGGGCCTTGCCCGCCGCGGTGAGCGCCGCGTCGGCCTGGGCGTTGATCGAGGCCAGCAGCGTGCCCACGTCCGCCAGGTCCGCGGGCTGGAGGTCGATGTCGATCTCCAGCTCGTCGGCGGTCCCCGTCCAGAGGGTGATCGAGAAGTCCACGTCCCGCACCGGGTCGGGCAGGCCCGTGATCGGGTCGGTCGCGCCGGTGACGACCTGCACGCCCCGCCCGTCGTTGAAGTCGCTCAGCTCGGTCGTGCTCATGAAGGAGCGGATGCCCAGCTGGGTCGCCGTGCTGTTGTTGCCCGGGACCTCGGTGATGGACAGCGCCCGGTCCTGACCCCCGGCGACCTCCGTGACCACGTCGATGGACCGCCCGTCGTCGCTGATCTCGACGCGCGTGCCCGGGACGGTGGACTCGATGATCGATTTGATGTCGTTGAGCGAGGCGGCGCCCGAGAGATCCACCTGCGAGACCCGCCCGTTGTTGGTGATCTGGATCTCGCCCAGTGGGGGGGTGATCCCGCCCAGCGAGGTGATGGGCGTGGTCCAGCTCAGGCGGGGCGCCAGGTCCAGGCCGGTCGTCGTCCCCGCGTCGAACGGGGCGGCCGGGTCGAACACGAGCCCGAAGTCAGCGCCCACGCTCGACCCGGTGAGGTCGAACGCCTCGAGGGCGCCAGCGGGCACGTCGATCGTGAAGCCCTCGCCGGAGATGGAGACGCCGCCCGGGCCGAGGATGGAGACGCCCTGGTCGGTCTCGGCCTGCACGATGGCGGCGGTGATGGCGTCGGCGACATCGCCCACGGTGTCGCTGGCGTCGAGATCGACGGTGAAGCGTTGGCCGCCGTTGAAGGAGAGCTCGAAGGTCTCGGTGGAGACGCCCAGCCCTCGGGCGCCGTCGAGATCGCTGAGCAGGGTGTCGAGGGTGAGGTCGGGGTCGAGATCGGCCGAGCCCTCGACGCGGGCGGAGGTGGATCCGATGGTGTTCTGGGCGCCGAGGGTGACGGGGATGGACCGTCCCAGGCCGATGTCAGTCTGGAGCCCGCCGTACCCGCCCAGGTACTGGTACGCGCCGTTCAGGTCGGCGACGGGGGGCGAGCCGGGTTGGGAGCCGGCGAAGATGTGCCCGACGATGGACTCCTGGTTGGCCAGGGAGAAGAGCGAGGCGATCATGGAATCGATGACGTTGGCCTGGGACTCGCGCTCGGTGGCGCTGGCGGGCGTGGAGATCTGCGCCGAGGCGATGCTCAGTGCCTCGTTGATCAGGTCCTGCGACTCGGCGAGCGAGTTGTCGATGACATTGAGCGAGGCGCCGGCGTACTCGAGGTTGCGGAGGACCTGCGTTGAGCGTTCCAGGCGGTTGTCCAGCACGGAGATCGATGCGGCCCGGATCGGGTCGTCGCTCGGGCGCCCGATGGCGACGCCCGTCGAGAGCTGCTGGCTGACCCTGAACAGCTCGGAGTTTGTCCGTCCCAGCAGCGCGAGCGACGTCTGGTTGCGCAGCAGGGTGGGGACGCGTCCGATTCCGGATGGAGAGCTGGTCACGCCGTGCTCCTGGTTCAGATGATCGCGAGCAGCTCGTCCATGAGCTCGTCGGCGATCTGGATCAGCCGGGCGGCGCCCGAGTACTGCTGCTGGAAGGTGATGAGGTTGATCGACTCTTCGTCGGCGTCCACGCCGCTGATCGAGGCGCGCTGGGCCTCGAGGCTCTCGCGGACGAGCGCGGCGGAGTTGGCCTCGGTCAGGGCGCCGCTGGTCTTCGTGCCCACGTGCTGCACGTGGTCCCGCCAGTACTCCGAGAAGGACCCGTCGGACAGCGCGGTGAGCGCCTCGTCGCTCAGCGCGGAGAGCTCGAGCGCGGTCGCGTTCTCGACGAACTCGCCGTTGACCGATCGCCCGAGCATGACGCCCCTCGGGTCGTCGATCAGCGCCGCGCGGACGGCGATAGAATCCGCGTCGGTCCCCTCGAAGTAGCTGTTGACCCCCATGACGCCCAGGACACTGGACGAGTCGTCGGCGAACGAGAACTCGAACCCGGGGTCGGCGGTGATCGTGAGCTTGCCCTCCGAGTCCCACGAGGCGCTGACGCCGCTGATGGCGTCGATCGCGGCGCGGATGTCCTCGGCGGAGGTGTCGTCGCTGTTGAGCCCGTCGAGATCGACGTCGATGCGGATGCGCTGGGTGGCGCCGGTATCGGTGCTGGTGGTCTCGACGAAGAACCCGCCGTTGTTGGGGGCGAAGGGCAGCTCGCTGAACGACTCGTTGTCCGGGTCGTTGAGCGCGAGCGTGCGGTCGGGGGTGCGGACCTGCAGATTGGAAATCGTCGAGGTGAGCTGGCTCGCGTTGCGTCCGGTCGCGTGGAGGGAGTTGACGCGAAAGATCAGCTCCGAGGAGAGACTGTCGAGCTTCTCGATGGTCTTGTCGATGGTCGAGCCGCGGGCATCGAGCAGGCCCCCGATGGAGCCGGAAGTGATCGGGAGCGGCTCGTTGTCGGCGCCGACGACCACGCGGGTGGTCAGCGAGCCGTTCTCTTCGCGTCGCTCGATGTCCAGCCCCCGGCTCACGCCCCCGATAACGATGGGGGTGGATCCGACGAGGATGTCCAGGTTGCCCTGCCTGTCATCGACGACGGTCACGTCGATGAACTCGCTCAGCTCGGTGACCAGCGCGTCCCGCTGGTCGCGCAGGGCGTTGGCGGTCGCGGCGGTCAGCTCGGTCCGCTGGATCTCGATGTTGATGCCCGCGATCTCGTCGAGCAGCGCGTCGGCGCGGACGACGCTGCCGTCGATCTCGTCCTCGAGCTGGCGACGGAGCGCGCCCAGGTCCTCGCGCATCGAGTTGATAAAGCTGGCCATCCGGTCGCCCTGTTCGACGACGCCCGTGGGCGAGGCGACCAGGTTGGCGGCCTCCGACCAGGCGTTGAAGAAGCCCGAGAGCTCGCTGGAGAGGTCGAACCCGGTCAGCTCGTTGAGCACGCTCTCGAGCTGATTGTTGATGTCGTACGCACGGGACTTGGCGTACTCGTCGGAGACGCCGTTCCACAGGCGTTTCTGGACCGCTTCGTTGATCTGGCGGCGGACGCCGTCCACCTGCACGCCTCGCCCGATGTAGAACTCGCTGCTCTGGTTGGAGCGGATGGGCGAGAGCGACGCGACCTGGCGCGAGTACCCGGGCGTGGCCAGGTTGGCCAGGTTCTGGCCCGCGACCTGGAGGCCGATCTGGCTCGTGGTCAGCGCCGAGCGGGCGATCTGGATGGCGGCGGTCAGGCTCATGCCGGTTCCTTGCGACTCGAACTATTGCTTCAGGTCAAGGGCGCTCACAACCGCGGCGCCCTGCTCGACACGCCCGCTCTGGTCGTACGCCCCCGTGTGCGACAGGCGGGAGATCACCTGGCGGATCATGCCCTCCATGTGCCCGGTGAGCGCCTCGGCGGCGGCCCGGAGGGAGGACTGCTCGAGCCTGCACCGCTCGACCAGGCTCCGCAGGCGGGCGCCAAGATCCAGGACCCGCTCGCGTCGGTCCGCGTCCATCGAGGTGGCGAGCTGGCTGATCGTGGTCCGGGGCCCGGAGTCGCCCTCGCCCAGCAGCGCCCGGCGTTCGTCCTCGAGAATCCCGATGCCCTCGAGCAGGTCGGCGCAGCGCTGGCCGGCCTCTCCCAGGCGCGCCGGGTCTGCCGCGGCCATCGCGACACGCTGGGCGCCCAGCGCGTCGAGCAGGCGCTCGTGCTTGTCGATGAGCTCGAAAACGAGCCGCTCCACAGAGGCCTGTGTCGTTTCGTCGAGTCGTGCGTGGGTTGGCAGCGCGGTGGTCATGTCGCCCTCCGTGGCGGTGCGGCGCGTCAGGCGCCCTTTCCGAGTCGATCGAGCATGCTGTTGGTCAGCTGGTCAACCAGCGGGAACCGTGATCCGTGGACGATGTCCTGCGCGACGCGAGCGTCCATCATCGAGCCGAACTGTTTCTCCGCGGCGGTTGGCCCGAAGGGGGGCGCCGCGTTGTTGGTCTCGCGGAGCTGTGCCAGCACGGGCTGCACGAGCGTGATCGCGACGAGCTGCTCGGCGGCGTCACGGGCCGCGGCCTCGTGGGACTCGGGCGTGACCTGGCGGGCCCTGTTGAGAGCCCCGGCGAACTGGTGCTGCGTCGCGGCCAAGCGCTGCCCGGCGTCGGCGATCGACCCGGTGAGCGGGCCCCGCGCGCTGGCGCTCAGGGCGGAGGCGGTGATAGGCGTGCTGGTGTTCATGGGTCAGTTGATGATCAGGCGGGCGTGGAGCTTGCCCGCCTTGTGGAGCATCTGCAGGATCTGGATCTGGTCGTTGGCGGGGACCGCGAGCTGGTTGAGCGCGCTCTGCAGGTCCTGGATACGGGCCAGGTCGGTCTCGCGGGCGCCGGGGCCGATCGCGGCCCAGCGGGACTTCTCGACGAGCGGGTCGGCGGCGGTCGGCTCGGGCGCGGGGACGGTGGTCGTGATGACCAGGTCCTCGTGCGTGATGACCGCCGGGCTGATGCGGACGTCGCCCGAGACCATGATCTGCCCCGTCCGGGTGTTGCAGATGACCTGCGCGGGCAGCCCGAGTCGCGAGGACGAGATGCTGGTTGCCATGACGTCGCCGACGAACCCGGCCGGCGCGCGCCGTTCGGACTCGGGCACGGTGACCAGGACCGTGCGCTCGTCGATGACCTTGGCGATCTTCTCGCCGATCGTGCGGGTGGTGAGCAGGTACTCGTCGTTGATCGCGCCGGCGACCTCCGCCGCGGATCGGAACCCGGCGTAGGGCGGGTCGAGCACGAGCTCGAAGGCGGTCTTGACGTCGGGTGTGGTGACGATGTCCTTGGCGATGTAGGCCCCGCCCGGGATGAAGCCGGTGGTGGGGTTCTCCATGGACTCGACGATGACCTGCCCCTGGGCGTAGGCCCAGACGCCCGAGCCGGGGATGGGCGCGGTAAGGGGGGAGATGTACAGCATGCCGCCGTCGAGGCTCGAGGCGGAGTGGATCACGCTCACGCGGACGTCGAGCTCGTCGTCCTTGCGGGCGCCCTCACGCGGGATCTGGCAGGTGACCATGACCAGGGCGACCGAGCGGGACTTGGCCAGCTCGGACAGGTCGGGGATGGGGTTTCCGTTGCGACGGAGGACCTCGGCGATGGGGCGGGCGACGGCCAGCTCCTTGCCCGAGTCGCCGGTGCCGTTGAGGCCCACGACGAGCCCGAGCCCCTGGAGCACGGACATGCCCTGTCCCTTGATGCGGGCCATCTCGCTGATGCGCAGCGTCTGGGCGAGGCCCGGACGGGCGAGCAGCGCGAGGCTGAGCAGGGCGAGCGTGGCGGTGAGTCGGCGCATGGGGACCTCCGCTCACGCCTTACGCAATCGTGGCGCCAGAACTCCCGAACGCGACCGAGGCCAGGGTTGCGCGTTCGGGCCCGGCGGACGCCCGGGCGGCGCAGTTCGTGCGCCGGTGAACGCCTGATCACACCGAATCGGTTCGGCACGCCAGTTGTGTTGGGACCGTGGGGCGGAGCCCCGATTGGAGTCCGGACACCATGAACTATGGCCTGCAGATCTCGGCCTCGGGCGTTCTGACGAGCATGTACCGACAGGACGTGCTCTCGAACAACCTGGCCAACATGTCAACCGTGGGCTACAAGCCCGACATCCCGGCGACGATGCAGCGCGACCCGGCGCGGATCGAGGACGACCTGGGCTTCATGCCCAGCAACAGCCTGATCGAGCGCCTCGGCGCGGGTGTGCTCTCGGCGCCCAACCGCGTCTCGTTCGCCCAGGGCGCCCTGGAGACGACCGACCGCCCGCTCGATCTGGCGATCGAGGGCGACGGGTTCTTTGTCGTTCGCAACGATGCGCCCGGCGCGGACGGCGTGCAGGTCCGCCTGACGCGCGACGGGCGGTTCTCGCTCGACAGCTCCGGGCAGATCGTGATGACGACCACCGGGCTGCCCCTGCTCGATACCCGCAACCAGCCCATCACCCCGCCCGGGACCGGCTCGATCGGCGTCGCGGTGGACGGGTCCATGATGCAGGACGGCGAGATCTTCGCCCGGGTGCAGGTCGCCGACGTGCCCGACCGCTCCGTCCTCAAGAAGGAAGGCGCGGGGCTCTTCGCCCCCAGCGCGGCGGGCGCCTCGAGCATGTTCGGCATCCTGGGGCGCGTGCGTCAGGGCGCCGTCGAGGGGGCCGCGGTCAACGAGATCGACGCGATGATGCAGGTGACCAGCGCCTCTCGTTCCGCACAGAGCAACATCGGCATGATCACGTACCACGACCGGCTCATGGAGCGGGCGATCAACACCTTCGGACGCTCGGCGTAACGGTAAAGGAAGCACAGGCATGGCCATTATCGCCCTCCAGTCCGCGGCCAGCGGGCTCAACGCACTCAACACCAAGCTCGACGTCATCGCCAACAACCTGGCGAACGTCGATACGGCGGGCTTCAAGTCCAGCCGCACCAACTTCCAGGACCAGCTCTACATCGAGCGGTCCCAGCCGGGCGTGGAGAACGCCAACGGCGACCAGCGCCCCACCGGCCTGTACATTGGTCTGGGCGTCAAGACCTCGGGTACCCACCTGGACTTCGGGCAGGGCGCCCCGATCACGACCAACCGCGAGCTGGACCTGACCATCGACGGGCTGGGCTTTTTCCAGGTCGAGGTCGAGTCTGACCTGGCCTCGGACGGGACGGCCTACACCCGCGCGGGCGGGTTCGCGCTCAACTCCGACGGCGAGCTCGTGCTGGCCAACGACCAGGGTCGGCGCCTGAACCCGTCGTTCTCCGTACCCGATGACACCACCAAGATCGATATCGACCAGAACGGGCGCGTCTTCGCGACCACCGCGGGCGCGCTGCAGCCGACGGAGGTCGGCCAGCTGCAGATCGCGGCGTTCGTCAACCCCGCGGGCCTCAAACAGATCGGCGAGAACCTGTTCCTCGAGTCTTCCGCCTCGGGCCCGCCCAGCGAGGGCAACCCGGGCGAGGACCAGCGCGGGCGGATCCGTCAGGGACAGCTCGAGGGCTCGAACGTGGACCCCACGCGCGAGCTGATCGAGCTGATCCGCACGCAGCGGGCGTTCGAGATGAACTCACAGTCGATCCGGGCGGCCGACGAGGCCCTCCAGACCGTCGGCCAGCTCAGGCGATAAGGAGCACCGCCCGTGAAGCATGAGTGGAGACTCATCCCGTGCGTGATTGGACTGTTGAGCGCGATCGCCTCGGCGGGGACCGTCGAGCTGCGCCGCGTGGCCCGGGTCGAGCCCGGCGCCGACGTGACACTCAGAGACATCGCGTTGCTGCAGGGCGACGACGCATTGTCGCTGGGCGATCTGGTGGTGATCCAGGGCGGTGATCCCGCGCTGTCGGGCGCCCGCGCCCGGATCGAGATCGACCGTCTCCGCACGCTCATCGACGCCAGGGGCGTCAACTGGGGCCTGCTCACCCTGCGCGGCGGTCGCTGCGACCTCCGGCTCAAGGGGCCGGCGCCCGCGACCGTCCGGAACGCTGAGTCTCCCGCCAGAGCGATCGCGGTCGCGCCCACCGGCCCGTCCGTCCGGACGTACATCGAGAGCCGCCTGCTGGAGACGTTCGGCGTTTCGGACCCCGCGATGGCGCGCATCCGCTTCGAGGAGCGGGACGCGGACCTCTTGGCGATGGGTCTGGAGGGGCGTCTGCTGGAGGTGTACACCACGGGCTCGTCGTCGCGGGTGCCCGTGTCGGTGACCATCTACGAGGGTGAGCGGCTGATCGAACGCCGCCAGATCCGTGTGGAGATGCTCATCGAGCGTGAGGTGTGCGTGCTGAGTGTGCCGATGCGCCGGGGAGAGCTGATCGGCGCGGACGCGATGACGCGTGAGCGCCGGTGGCTGACGCCCGACGTGCGCCCGCTGTCGCCCGAGGAGGCGGTGGGGTCGGAGATCCGCTCGGGCGTGGAGGCGGGGGTGGTGCTGAGCGAGCATCACGTCGAGGCGCCGATCGTGGTGCGCCGGGGCGGGCTCGTGACGGTGCACTACCTGTCGGGCCAGATCATCCTCAAGACGCGGGCCCGGGCGATGAGCGACGGGCGCCTGGGCGACCGGATCAAGTTCGAGGCGCTGGGCACCAGGCGTCTGTTCATGGCCCGTGTGGACGCGTCGGACCGGGCGATTGTGCAGAGCGAGACCGAGGCGCCCGGGCTCCTGTTCGAGGAACGCGCCACCACAGACATCGGGACCCCCGCCCAGGCGCAGCGCCCGGGCGTGGCGGTCACCAGAGCGGAGTAGCACGATGATCCGAACGAACCCAATCTTCGCGTGCGTGTGTGTCGGTCTCGCGGCGTCTGGCGCCCTGGGGCAGAGCCTGTACCAGCGGGAAACGCCGGTGCAGCTGACGACCACGGGGGAGCCGGACCCGCAGGCCGAGCTGCGCGACAAGAGCATGATGTTCTTCGAGCCGCCACCGCCGCGGATGTTCGCCAAGCACGACATCATCACCATCATCGTGGACGAGTCGAGCCGCCAGGAGAGTTCGCAGTCGCTCGACACGAAGAAGGAATACGACACGAAGGCGACCATGCGCGGCCTGCTGGACCCGCTGGAGCTGCTCGAGCTGCGCCTCGCGGCGGGGAATATCTCCAACCTCGATCTCATCGACTACCAGGCCGATCGGGAGTTCAAGGGCGAGGGCGACTACGAGCGGACCGACCGTTTCAGCGCCCGCATCAGCGCCCGGGTGCTCGAGGTCAAGCCCAACGGGACGCTGGTCGTCGAGGCCCGCACGTTCATCAAGACCGACGACGAGGAGACGACCCTCGTGCTCGCGGGCCTGGCCCGCCCGGACGACGTGACCACGCAGAACACGATCCGCTCGAGTCAGCTCGCCAACCTGACGGTGCTGCGCGAGAACTCGGGCGAGGTGGCCAACGCGGCCCAGAAGGGCCTGATCACCCGCGTGCTCGACGCGATCTTCGCGTTCTAGTCGCGGGCTAGACCCTCTCGATCGGGTCGCGCGTGCGCTCCGAGCGTGGGGCGTCGCCCGTGTTCACGACGCCCGCGGGCTCGAAGAGCAGGATCGCGCATTCCGCCTCGGCGACGGGCCGGTGCTCCACCCCCCGGGGCACGACGATCATCTCGCCCTGGCGCACGGGGACCGAGCGGTCGCGGAACTCCATCCGCAGCTCGCCCTCAACCACCAGGAACAGCTCGTCGGCGTCCGCGTGCGCGTGCCAGACGAACTCGCCCTGGATGCGCGCCAGCTTGATCTCCTGCCCGTTGAGCTCGGCGATCAGGCGCGGGTTCCAGTGGTCGCGGATCGTCGCGAGCTTGCGGGCGATGCTGATGGCCTCGGTGGGCGATGGCGTCATGCGATCATCCGCCTGTTAGTGGCGTCTGGCCGGATCGGGCGAAGGGGAGCTTGATCGGGCCGAAGGGGGTGGCGCCCTGGATGGCGCCGTCGAGGCTGTAGTCGGCGCTCTCGCCCCGCAGGATGCCCAGGATGCTGGCGCCGAACTGCATGGGTGAGAAGGAGATGGGCACATCGAGCGTGCCGCTCTTGCCCGCGTTGAGCCTGAGGGCTTCGCTGATGGACGTGCGCCCGAGGTTGCGTCCCGCCAGGGAGAGCGACGTGTCGAGCGCGCTCAGGTTGAGCGGGAACTGGTTCGTGTTCTTGACGCTGAGGCGCATCACGGCCTTGGCGCTGGTCAGCGAGAGCTCCTCCCAGTTCAGGCCCGCGAGCCTGACGTCGGGGACCGCGGGCACGGGCAGCTCACCCTTCTGGCGGAGCGGCAGGGCGATCGGGCCGATGCCCGGGGCGTCCACGCTGAGCTTGAGCCCCGCGTCGTAGGGCACGACCTGGCCCGGGCGCACGCCTGAGAGCGACGCGAGCAGATCGCTGAACCGGACCCGAGCTGGGAGCGTGATGGTCCGGGAGCCGCCCGCGGGGACGGTCCCCGAGAGCGCCGCCGAGCCCTTGAGGAAGGGTGTGCCCTTGCTCGCCAGGTCGTAGCTGAGCGACGTGAGCGGCAGCGGGACGCTGTACGGGTTGCGGACATCCACGTCGAAGTCGAGCGTGACGCTCTGGGTGTCGAGGTCGCTCAGCGAGGCGCCGACGATCGAGGCCTGCGGGCGGTCGGCGCCCAGGAGCACCTTGTCGAGTGTCTCGCAGCCCACCGCCAGTGCAAGCACGGGCAGGCACAGCAGCAGGGCGACCTGGGGGCGGGCGATCGTGCGCATGGCGGTGGTCCTCGGGGTGAGCCCGAGTGTAGAGCGCCGCGGTCCGGGCGGTGAAGCCTCAGGGGCAGTCGGCGTTGAAGGAGTTGATGAAAGCTAGGACGTCGTCGAAGTCGAGGAGACCGAAGGGCGGGGCGAGGTCCGCCTCCGTGCAGCCCTGCGGCTCGGGCTCGGGGAGCGAGCGGACGGTGTAGGTCACGGCGCCGGTGAACCCGTCGAGCGGTCGCCAGAGCGCCTCGCCCGTGCGCGCGGGCGATTCGTCGGATTGCTCAGCGAACCCGACGCGGACGCGCTGGGTCTCCTGACCGTCGAAGAGGTAGGCGGCGGGGCTGGTTGGAAGCGTCGTCATGTAGGGGTGGAACGGTCCGACGGGGGACTCGATCTCAAGCTCGAGCGAGCAGTGGGGCGCCTCGACGCGGATGAGGATCTCCCGCTCCTGCGTCGAGTAGAGGATCGTCGCGCTGCTCGCCTTGCGCAGATCGCCGACCTCCGCCAGCCCGGGGTTGTGGAGGTAGAAGTCGGGGAAGTCCACGCTCAGCGAGGCGTCGTACGCCTCAAAGGTGACCGTGGTCGCGTTGCCGTCGATGGGCGCCGATGAGGTGTCGAAGACGATCACGGCGTGCGCGGCGCCCAGGACCTCGTCCCGGGCATCCACGCTGATCTCGACGAGCTGCGCGTGGGCCGGAGCCGTCAGGCACGCTGTTGCTGCGCCGAAGATCAGTCGCGTCCTGGTCATGGCTCCTGGCTCTCCCCGCGAAGGGGTCTCTCCTCCCGATCCGATAAATGGTAGTCATTCTTGCTGTCCACCCCAAGCCCCCTTCCGGGGGGATCCGGGAGCAGGCGTTGACGCCCACGGGTCGAGAACTGCCACGGGACGCGGGAGGGGGGCTGGAGTGGGCGAGCGGGGCGGTCGATAGGGCCCTGTCGGGCGAACGCTGCCCGCCCCAAAGTTCCGGAGGTGCTGGCATGTTTCAGCTCGGGCAAGAGATGTTCGTCAGTGTGGGCGGGGGCGACAACGCGCTCGAGCCGGTGACGGTCTGCAACGCGGACGGCGGGGCGATCGCGCTGCGATTCGTTGACGACGGGGCCACCGGTGAGTCCGTGCTCGAGGGGCAGTACGCCATGCTGTACTTCAACGGACCCGACGGGTTCATGCAGCAGCCGGCGCGGATTGTCGAGCCCAAGGAGGGCGGGCGGTCATTCCTGATCGAGACCACGGGCGACGCCGTGAGCGGCGAGTCGCGTCAGTTCTTCCGGGTCTGCACCGTGCTCGTGGAGTACTTCGCGGGCGTGGGTGACGAGGACTCGTGCAGGATCGTTGATGTGAGCTCGATGGGACTGGCGATCGTCTCGGGCAAGGAACTGTCCGTGGGCGACTGCGTGCCCGTCTCCTTCCCGGTCGGCAAGAGGACGTTCTCGGGAGAGTGCATCGTGCAGAGCGTGCGCGAGACCAAGGGCGGCTGGCGCTGCGGGCTGCTGTGCATCAACGGCGAGGACTCGGGCGCGCTCGACGAGGGGCTGCACGGGCTGACTATGGACGCGCAGTGCACGCAGCTCAAACGCCTGTCCGGCGCGGCGTAACGCCTACGGGCAGCCGGCGCCGAACGCGGACAGGAACGCGACGACATCGGAGAAGTCGTACGACCCGAACGGCTCGGCCAGGTCGGCCGGGGGCTGTGCCCGATCGAACGCGACCAGAAACGCACTGATGTCACTGAAGTCAAGCGAGCCCTGCGGAGTAGCGAGATCCGCGAGGCAGGGCGCCGGCGGTGATCCCAGTTCCGCCGTAACCGTATAGGCCCAGAACCCGATGTAGCCCATGTCGGCATCGTCCGGTGCTGTGTTGTCCATCCAGGCGGGCGGGTCCTCGCCGATGAACGAGGGCCAGCCGTCGAAGATCTCCGCGGTCAGCCCGACAAAGGCCTCGACTTCTACAACGCGCCAGTTCCAGTGTGGCTCGCCCGGGGCGAGCACGTCGCGGTTGATCCCGTCCCCGCCCGAAGCGATCCGCGCCCAGACGATCGGGTCTCCGGCCAGCGGCCCGAACTCCACGAGCGAGCGGGCGTGCTCGATGAGCAACGGGTCCTCCAGCGAGATCGTAAACGAATCCAGGTGGCCAACGCCGCTTGGAAGTTCGGTCACGAGGAACTCGACCGGCTCGGCGGCGGCGTTGTGCCCGATGATCAGTGTGAGCGCGGCGGCAGCAACAGTCTGTTTGGCCTGCATCTGGTTTTTCTCCGGGTGGTTCGCGTGAGGTCGTGGCGCGGCGTCCATGGGCTGGAGCGGCGCCATCCTCCGCAGCGCGGGGGTGGGGGGATGTTCTCTGATCCCCAACTCCCGGGTCCGCGTGCGTATTCCCCGCTACGGGCAGCCGGCGCCGAACGCGGACAGGAACGCGACGACATCGGAGAAGTCGTACGACCCGAACGGCTCGGCCAGGTCCGCCTGCGGCTCGTTGGCCGCCAGGGCGACCAGGAACGCGCTGACGTCGGAGAAGTCCAGCGACCCGAACGGGGACGCCAGGTCGGCGGCGGAGCAGCCGTTGACGAACTCGCCGAAGATCTCGACCATGACGCCCGGCCGGTCGGGGTCGTCTGAGGCGATGATGACCACCTCGGAGAACGGGCCGGTGGCGGCGCTCTCGACGCTGATCTGGTGCGCCAGCATGGAGCCTGCGTTGAGGCTGAACGATCCCATCGGGGCGGTGACGCCGGGCGAGGGCAGGAGCATGTAGTCCAGGTCGTCGATGCCCGAAGCGCCCCAGAGGGCGGTGTCGGCGTCGTTGGCGATCTGGAGGCTGCGTGTGACGGGCGGGCCGACGGGGATGAAGCCGAAGTCGATGCTCTCGGGGGCGCCGACGGACGCGGGGACCCGCAGATCGAGCATCACGGGCAGGTGCCCGGCCTGGCCGCCGGTGGTGTCCTTGAGGGCCTGGGCGATGGTGGGCCCGACCATGCTGTTGCCCGCGACGGTGAGCGAGACGTTGTACGACGTGCCGTCGTTGCCCCAGCAGCGGTAGGAGTGGTTCGGATCGTTCCAGGTGGTGAAGGAGAAGGGTGTGCCGACGCTGCCGATGTAGGACAGGCCCTGGGTGTCGGTGAGCGAGGCGGAGACGAGCAGCTGGTCGTAGCGGTCGTCCATGCCGCCGGCGCCGGTGGGGTCCTGGGTGTGGATGTAGCGGTAGGTCCCGCTGTTCTGCCAGGAGCCGGGGGTGGAGATCGGGTCGTGGAAGCGGCCTGCGTTATTCGCCTGCGAGCCAATGAGCTCCTGGTAGGCGCCCTGGTTTGAGGACTGGATGTTGAAGTCGCCCCCGAGGATAAAGCTCCAGCCCTCGGGCAGGTTCTCGGCGTCGTCGCGGACGGCCTGGGCCTCGACGAGGCGGCGCGCCTGGTCCGTGCTGCCCGAGCCGGCCTTCATGTGCACGCTGTAGATCGCGACGACCGCCTCGTCGCTGTCGTAGCCGATGGGTCGGACGTCGTAGCGGTTGACGTCGCGCGGGTGGTTGGGCGCGCCCGAGCCGACGCTGACGACGGTCTGGCCCAGGAAGGTGACCATCCCGGTGCGGTAGAAGAAGGCGTTGTCGGTGTCGTTGCCGTTGATGAACGCCGCCGCGGCCCAGTCGCCGGGCGAGCCGGGCGCGGTGTTGAGGATGTTCAGGAACGCGTCCGTGCCCGCCTGCGAGAGCATTTCCTGCACGGCGATGGCGTGCGGCGCCATCGAGCGGTCCTCGAACTGCGCGTAGATCGCGGTCTTGAACGCGTTGTCGCGCCCGCCCGCGTAGTTGGTGATGTTCCAGGCGACGACGCGCAGGCCCTCGCCCATCGCGGGGGCGGCGAGCATCGTCGAACAGAGGGCGGCCAGCAGGAGGCTTCGGGTGCGCATCAGTGGGGTCTCTTTCTTTGGCTGCGTGACCCAAGAGTGTACGGGGCGATCCGCCCGGGGCAGGGGGGGAATCCGGGCGCCCGAGAACAACCGCCCTGGCGGGGCCAGAACGCAAGGCGCTCAAGACGACCAGGGCGGCGGGGGTGTTTGGTCTTCTTGCCTCATTCAGCGCGAGCGACTTTCTTTCAGAGCCGGGAGCGCGAGCGACCCAGGACATCACAGACCCGCGGGCGATTGCCCTGGGTCGCTCGCGCTCCTGGCTCTGAAGGAAGGGTTCCCTGGTCGCTGGCGCTCCCGGCTCTGAATGGAGAGGGCAGGCGCCCGCGAGGTGGAAAGACGAGGACCGGGGCGGTTGGCCCCGGTCCTCGATGATGACGAGCAGGGATGAAGGATTACGGGCAGCCGGCGCCGAACGTGGAGAGGAAGGCGGCCACGTCGGAGAAGTCGAAGGACCCGAAGGGCGGGGCCAGGTCCGCCGCGGGGTCGCTGGTGCTGAACGCGACCAGGAAGGCGGAGACATCGGAGAAGTCGAGGCTGCCAAACGGCTCGGCGAGATCGGCGGCGTTGCAGCCGATGGAACCGGGCGCGGGCAGATCGATGGAGATCGAGGCGGGCGAGCCCGGACGGAAGAGCCCGAGAGAGACGCTCCCGTCCGAGGGGGGCGCGTCGGCGTCGAACCAGAAGTTGTACATGGTGCCCCAGCGCAGCGCGTTGGAGTTCTCGTTCTGGGCGAAGGTCTCGGGGGAGGACCAGGTCACGGAACCGGCGTCGGTGCTGATGGTCCAGTCGGTGTTGTCGTAGGGCTCACCGGAGTGGTAGTCAACGTCGTGGAAGCCGGCGCCCGAGACGCTGGCGCCCGCGGGCAGGGGGACGGAGAACGAGCCGCCCGAGCGGTGGGAGGTGAGGTTGTAGACCGCGTACTCGTAGCGGTACGTGCCGTTGTTGTTGTCCGAGGCCTTGGCGGCGACGTGGAAGCGGCCCTCGCCCGGGACGTCGGCGGTGGTGTAGGTGACGGAGGGGTCGGCCTCCTGCCAGGCCTGGATCGCGGGCGTGCCCTCGAACATGGTCCCGGTGGGGGAGAGGCTGAAGTTCAGCTCGTTGATGCTGACCCGGCGGTACGACGCGTTGTTGAACGCGTTGCCCGCGGGGGCGTCGTCGGAGCCGACGTAGACGCCCTCGAAGAGGTAGGTCGCGCCCGCGCCCTCCTGCCCGAGGTCATCGGTCTCGACCTGGAGGCGACCGGCGATGGTCGAGCCGCCCACGCCTCTGATGCCGGGGATGGCGCCGGTGTAGGCGTTGATGGCGCTGCGGGGCCCGAGGTTGCCCTGGCTGGAGTTCCAGCCGGCGGAGTAGATGTCGCGGCAGCCGGCGCCGAGGCCGCCGGCGCCGACGCAGGGCAGGCCGCAGCCCGAGCCCTGGATGGCGCAGCAGGCGTGCTTGGCCCAGGACTGGCCGATCTGCTCGATGCGGCCGTTCATGAGGCGGTACATGTTAAAGACGAGCACGGGGCTGCCGTTGGCGCCGAAGCCAAAGAGCAGGGGCTGGTCGCCGATGTTGCAGGTGTAGGAGTCACCGATGTAGGCGCGCTTGGCGCCGACGGGCCCGAATGAATCGATGTCGGTGACCTGCTGGTAGATGACATCGGGCCCGATGTTGCCGCGCAGGGTGGTGGCGCCGACGTCGGTGGCGTCGAGGGTCTGCGCGATGGCGGGGGCGCCGGCGCAGATGATGAGGGTGCTGATCAGTGCTGCTCGTTTCATTGCTCACTCCTGTGTGGGTGTGGGGAGACGCGAGCGGGGCGGTGGGGGTCACGACACGTCGCCCCGCTCGTTGGTCCTCCCTAGCGTACCGGAAACCGTTCGGGTGTTTCCACCCTCTATTTGGAGGAGCGACGGATCGTGGATATTCGTTGCGGTATGCGGCATCACACGGGCACACGGCGAGCACGCCCGAGGGCCGGCGGTGACGAGCAGGCGTTGCACGCCCGGAGGCGCCTCGCTGCTCAAGGTCGATCGACGTCCAGCGCCCGCCTGACGCTGGGCGGGCGTTTCTGTGCGCACACGGGGTCAAGATGCTCAAGGCGCTCAAGCCCGGGGTGGGTTGGTTGGTCTTCTTGCGTTACGGGCAGCCGGCGGCGAAGATGGTGAGGTAGACGACCACGTCGTTGAAGTCCGGGCTGGCGGAGAAGGTCGAGGGCGGGGCGAGGGCGTTGACCCAGTACAGCTCGTTGGCGAAGGCGCCCAGGAAGGTGATGACGTCCGTAAAGTCGAGCGATCCGAAGGGCGGGGCGATGTCCGCGGGCCCGCATATGAGCGCCGGGTTGGGACCGTGGAGTTCGAGGTAGGTTGAAGAAAAACTCGTGAAGCTGCCGGGATTCTCGGGGTTGCACTCGAAGCCGCCGACATAGAACGTGCCGATGTAGTCGCCGGTGTCGGGCGGGCAGTTGAGCGCGGCGGCGTACACATCCGTTGCGTCCTCGAGCCCGTGCGCGTCGGCGGGGTGGGGGGGGAGGTCTCCCCGGCTGCCGATCTTGGGCGCCACGGAGATGATGCCGACCGCGCCGCGCTCGTGCGGGGCGAGGGCGGACTGGTCGAACCGCCAGGCGTAGGAGAAGTCGTGGAGCCCGTCGCTGTCGAGGTCGGCGAAGGTGGGTTCGCCGTAGATGGCGGCGCCCGAGCGCCCCGTGCCCGCGTCGTCGATCCCGTCGGAGTCGCCCAGCTCGAAGACCTGCGAGGGCGCGAGGTCGATGACGATGGTGTGTTGGGCGAAGTGGAGTTGGCCGAGGAAGGGAACGGCGCCGGGCACGCCGGGCACGAGGATTTCTGTGATGCACCTGCGGCTGGGGCTGTGGCGCCCGTCGTCGGCGTCGCTGATGGTGAGGAACAGGTCGCAACCGGGGACGCCGTCGCTCTCGAACTCGAGGGCGGAGTCCAGGTCCGGGACGAGGGAGCTGATCTGGATGACGATGCGGTCCACGACGGTGTCGGGGGCGATGTCGCCCCAGTCGAGGATGGCGCCGCCCTCGCAGGGGCCGATCGGGCTGGGGTCGCACGGCGATTGATTCTCCTGGCTGATGCCGTCGCCGTCGGTGTCGGGATCGTCCACGAGGATGACGGCACTGCTGACGCAGGGCGCGTTGTTGTTGGCCAGCCAGATCGGCCCGGAGCCGGGCGCCCCGCGGGGGTCGGCGCGGGTGTACTCGCCGGTGGCCTGGTCGTAGTAGATCGTCTTGGGCGCCGTGTCGATGCGTATGAAGCGGGGGCTCAGCTGCTGCGCGTGGGCCGTGGTTGCGATGCCGGCGAGGGTCAGCGTCATCAGGGCGGTTGGGTATCGCACGGGGCGTGCTCCTTGCGTGCAGTAGACCAGAACCCGGTCGCCGGGGGTACCCCCCGATTGGGCGGCGGAGGGTGATGTAGAGTCAAGGGGGTCAAGGGGACCAGGGCGGGGGGTGGTCCAGTTGGGTCAGTTGGGGGTGGGGGGGAGATAGGACTCGACGGCGCCACGGCTGACCCGAAGGGCAGCCGTGCTCTTCCACCCCAACGCACGGCTGCCCTGCGGGTCAGCCGTGGCACCGGGAGCGGGGGCGCGGTCGCCGAGGTCAGCACGGGTTGCCCCTTCGGGGTCAACCCGTGGCGCCCGGCTCATGGAGCGTTATCGGATTTGGGATCTGATACTGATGGAGGCAGGCTTGCAGGTGCGTCGTAGTAAGACTGAAGCAATAGTCCCACAAACGTGATCAGCTGCTCTGCATCTTTGTTAGAAATGTTTGGAATCTCGTGATTCGCTTCATTCCCTTTTGTTCTGATGTAGGCGACCCACTTACCCCAGTTCTTGGGCAGATGGTGATTGTCAAACATCCATTTAACGCAAGCTACGTAGCTTTTGGCATCTTTTTCTGGCATTCCCATTTCAACAGCCACAACCATTAGAAGTTTGCGGCATACCATCGCTGCTGCAGTGGGTGCACTCGCCATAATGCACAGTCGTGCTTCATGATACAAGCGTCCAACGCTCTCGTTTGCGTGCTTGACCGGCGGGCCAAATGCTGCTCTGTAGAGCGGGCGGCCATTTTGGAATGGAACCGGAAGCTGGCATTTGGGGCATATGTATATCCTGCAATTGCCTCTTTTGTCCCTCCAACCCTGGTTGGAGGCAACGTCTTTGTCGCATCCAGGGCAAATGTAGCTAATAGCTTCAATCGTCTCGGCTTTCTGCCAGTTGTTTTCCTTCATGTATTCCACTAGATGTTCTTCCCTTCAGTCACGAACTCATTCCCCCCCAACCCCTCCTCAACCCGCCCCTTCCACTCCTCGAACCCCTTGCGCCCCATCAGCCCGAAGGTCGCCTTCTTGCCCGTCTCGACCGCCGGCTGGTCGTACGCGTCTACGCCGAGCATGTGCCCGGCGTACGCCGTGGCGATCTGCCACAGCGCGATGAACTCGCCCACGTGCACCGCGTCGATCGTCGGGAACTTGATGGTGAGATTGGGCCGCTGGCTCTCGACCAGCGCGTACTCCGTCGCCCGCTTCTCGCTGTTGAGCAGCTTCGTCATCGACTGCCCCTCCAGGTACGCCAGGTTCTCCACGCCCAGGCCCGCGGGGATCGTGACGTCGGCGCCGAAGTCCTCGACCTCGAGGAACGCGAAGACCTTGTCGTTGGGGCCTTCTCTGTAGAGCTGCACCTGGGAGTGCTGGTCGGTCGCGCCCAGGGCCTTAATAGGAGTAAAGCCCGCGTACACGACCTCGCCATCGACGCTGTGCTTCTTGCCCAGGCTCTCGGCCCAGAGCTGGCGGAACCAGTCCGCCATCAGGTACAGGCTGTTGGCGTAGGGCATCATCACGTGGTTGGGCTTGCCCTTGCGGGCCGCGAGCTCGCACAGCAGCGTCGCGAGCATGGCCGCGGGGTTCTTGCCCAGCTCCGGGTCGCTGCAGCGCTGGTCCATGACCGCGGCGCCGTCGAGCAGCCCCTCGATATCCACCCCGCACATCGCGGCGCTGAACAGGCCCACGGGCGACAGCGCGCTGAACCGCCCGCCCACGCCCTCGGGCACGGGGAGCGTGTCGTACCCCGCCTCGTTGCAGATGG